>VXMJ01000080.1 GCA_009841145.1 Caldilineaceae bacterium SB0661_bin_34
GTCACATGGGACCGGCCGCCGCGCCACTGTTTCCGCATCTGCCGGTGCAGGAACGGATCCTCGTCCCAGCGATTCTGCTTCAGCAGGGAATACAGACGCTCGCGTTCGGCGCTGTTCCCCCGCGTGCGGTGCCGGATGGCCTTCTTGACCGGCACCTTGGCCGCCTCCCTGCCAGCTTGGATGTCGCCCAGGGCATCCGTCAGCGTCGCCTTACCCAGACGCGCCGGCAATCCGTGCCAGTCATACCCCTCCGCCATCCAGGCATCGCGGATTTCGTAGGGGGATTGAGAGGCCGTGGACACCCCGCTGCACCGTCGCCAGGCATCCGCGCGCACCTGTCCGCACAGGACGGCGATCCGCGTCAGCCGATCGTACTTGGCCGCGTTCAGCCCCTGGCTGTGCAGGATGCGCGCGACTTTCTCAGCCATCGCTGGCGGCTTTCCGGATCTGCTTCCGGTACCGGCGTAGGCCGGGCAGACGGCCGGAGAAGATGTCGACCACGGCCATCAGGTCCTCGCCCCACTCCGCCTGCGGGGACAGGCTGGGCTGGTTGACCACCCGGATCTCGCAGCCGTGGCTCTCGGCAAAGTACGCGAACCAGTCAAACCCGAACCGGCAGAGACGGTCCTCGTGGGCCACCAGCAGGAGGCCCGGTTCGCGCTTCCCGATCCGTTCCATCAACGCACGGAACACGGGCCGCCGGAAGTCCAGGCCGTCCCCGATTTCGGTCCGCCACGCGTCCACCGCCAGGCCCGCCCCCAGGCAGAACGTCTCCATCGCCTGCTGTTGCGACCGCAGCTCGTCCCCTTGCGCCCGGTTGGACACGCGGCAGTAGACCACGGTGCGCCCGGCTTCGGAGGCACGCTCCACGCCGAAGTACCGCTCCACGTCCGCCTCCGTGTAGTAGCGGTGGCCGGCCGGCGTGCGGCGGTCCGGCAGCTTGCCCTTCAGGCTCCAGGCCTTGACCGTGTTCTTGTGCACCCCAATCTTGGCCGCGAATGCGGCGGCCCGATGGATCTTCATATCCACAGAATCCCACAGAATTCCCTTCAGTACCGTTATTTCGTGCTAGTAAGATGCTCTATTGTTTGTCGGTTGGGTCAGGCGGGAACGCGCTCGGGCCTGCCAGCCAGCCAGTCCTCCCTGGTCGCGACCCGCTCCGGAAACAGTCGGCTGCGGGCCAGGAAACCGGCGCCGTGCTCCGGCATGGGATCCTGATCCGTCGGCTGGTAGCGGACGTCGAGGCTCCAGCGCACTTCGTCGGAGTTGTTCGGCGTGGACATGTGCACGCACCGGTCGTTGAACAGGATCAGGTCGCCCTTGGCGACGATCAACGGTACCGGTTGGCGGTTGGCCGGCAGGTGCTCGGCGTCGATTTCCAGGAATCCGGTGCCGGAATAGCTTTCCTTGTGCCACGACTTCACCCGCTGTCGGTGTGTGCGCGGCATCACGTGTAGGCACCCGTTCTCCAGGGTCGAGTTCACGAAGGGGATCCAGACCGAAATGACCGGATTGGCGTTGGCATCGGGCCAGTAGGACTTGTCTTGGTGCCAAGGCACCACGCCCGCGGCCACGCGCGGTACCTTGGGGCGCGTGTTGTACACGGGATTGGAAAAGATTTCGGGACCGATCAGTGATTCAACCGCGTCCAGAATGACCGGATTGGCCATGAGCTCGTAGTAACCCGGATCGCGGTCCCGCCAACCGCGTCCAAAGACCAGAAAGTCCGTGTCGGTCAGGTCGGCGAACAGATCCGCCAAGCGCCGCTCGAACGGACGGTCAGCCATCGGATCCGACACCAGGCCGTCGGCCACCAGTCTCTGGGCGATGATGTCCACCTTGCGCTTCATCGCGGCGCGCGCCGGTTCGAGATCCGCGTCGTCAAGAACATCGGGCACGATGAGGTAGCCCTCCGCGTCGTAAAAGTGTATCTGCTCGTCCGAAAGGCTGCCGCCGTGGTCGCTGCGGAATGTGTCCAACATAGGTCACTCATGGAGTTGGGTCGGATTGCATTGTCAATTGTAAAACTCCGATTGCAGTGCCGTCGTGGACAACCAATCAGGTCCGGTGCCGAATAGCGAGTGTCCAGACCGCTTAACCGGGTGATCGGTGCCTTCCACCATCTCCGGCGAACCCGCCTTGGGTCTCCGTCTATTGGTCCGGCCAGTCGTCCGCGGCCTCGCCGGTGTCCAGGGCCGCTTGGATCTTCGCCGCCGCCTCGGGAGTTGCCCACTGGTTCCAGACTTCCGGTCTGACCTGGAGGAACCACAGCGCGGCCTCGCGCTCGGTGGCGCTCTCGTTGGCCCGGGCCCAGCGCGCGATGTCCTTGAACAGGGCAATGTCGATGTTGAAGTTGCTTAGCATGTCCACGACCTCGGGTGCCCGTTCGAGCATTGAGGGATGCACTGCGATGCGAATGTCGGAGTCCACGTAGGCGTAGGCCTTGGTGGTGGCCCAGCACTCCTCGGTGTAGGGCGGTTCCTCAAGTCGGACAAGGTCCAGCACGAGGGCGGGTTCGTTGGTGCCCCACTGGTATCCCAGCCAAGGTTCGCCCCGTTCGTACGCCCCGTACAGGTCGGTGTTGGCCGCAGCCCCGTCGTCCGGGTGCACGATGTACACGTGCCTTTCAAGACCGTAGGATGCGACCTGCTGGGCGTTTGCCGCTTCACAGGCCCAGCCGATCATGCAGGACACCAAACGGGCCTTGTCGCCGCTTTCGGCCGTGGTGAACAACGCCTTGAAATTTCCGTTCTTGAGATCCTCGACACTGTCCAGGTCGGGATACTGTTCCTGCAGGTAGGCCGGGATGACAAAGGCCGACTGCCAGTCGCCGACTAGGGTCTTGTCGACGAGGACGACTTCCTCCGCCTCGATCGCTGCGTCCCACGTCTCCGGCAGGTAGGACAGCCAGATTTCAAGCGTTACATCGACATCCCCATTGCGCAGTCCCTGGAACAGGGGCAGGGTTGTGCCGAAGATGACAGCTGTGGAATGGCCGTACCCCTTTTCCACCAGGTATTGGGCAACGCGGTTTTGAATCAAGGCGTTCTGCCAGTTCAGGTCGGCAAAGACGACGGGATTGCCGGAGACTGGCTCGGCGTGTGCCGCCGAGTCCGCGGATGCGGACGGATTGCTGCAGGCGGCGATGGCCGGGACAATCCATATCAGCAGTATCACCAGGACCGGGGAACGCCGACGAATCCCATGGATTGGCGCATCTGTGCACCCCCTGTGGGTTGGCACACTACATCATGAATGCTTTTTCCACAGCGTCGGTGGATTGGAAGGGTCGGCAAGTCAAAATCGCTGGATTGCGGACAACTACCGAATGCGACCGGTTCCAGAAACCGCGTTTGACTGGTTTCGGCGGCGGCCTGGACCCCCTCGTAGAGCGAGGAGCCCAGGCCGCGCGTTTGGAGACGGTGCCTGCGTGTCCTCCGACGACAAACCCGACTTCAGTCTCCGTCTATTGGTCCGGCCAGCCGTCCGCGGCCTCGCCGGCGTCCAGGGCCGCTTGAATCTTCGCCGCTGCCTCGGGGGTTACCCACTGGCTCCAGGCATCCTGCTTGGCCTGCAGGAACCACAGCGCGGCATCCTGCTCGGTGGCGCCTTCGTTGGCCTGGGTCCAGCGCGCAATGTCCTTGAACAGGGTGATGTCGATGTTGAAGTTGCGCAGCATGTCCACGACCTCGGGTGCCCGCTCGAGCATTGAGGGATGCACTGCGATGCGAATGTCGGATAACGCGTAGGCGCAGGCCTTGGTGGTGGCCCAGCATTCCTCGGTGTAGGACGGTTCCTCAAGCCGGACAAGATCCAGCACGAGGGCGGGTTCGTTGGTGCCCCACTGGTATCCCAGCCAAGGTTCGCCCCGCTCGTAGGCCCCGTACAGGTCGGCGTTGGCCGCGGCCCCATCGCCCGGGTTCACGATGTACACGTGCTCTTCGAGGCCATAGGACGCGACCTGCTGGGCGTTAACCACCTCGCAGGCCCAGCCGATCACACAGGAAACCAAGCGTGCCTTGTCACCGCTTTCGGCCGTGGTGAACAACGCCTTGAACTTCTCGTCCTTGAGATCCTCGACACTGTCCAAGTCGGGATACTGTTCCTGCAGGTAGGCCGGGATGACGAAGGCCGACTGCCAGTCGCCAACCAGGGTCTTTCCGATATCGACGACTTCCTCGCCCGCGATGGCGTCATCCCACGGTTCCTGCTGATTGGGAAGCCAAATCTCAAGGGTCACGTGGGTGTCCCCATTGCGCAGCCCCTGGAACAGGGGCAGCGTGGCGCCGAAGGTGGCACCCGTGGGGTAGCTGTATCCCTTCTCCACCAGGTATTGCGCAATGCGGTTTTGGATTAAGGCGCTCTGCCAGTTCAGGTCGGAGAAGATGATGGGGTCGTGGGAAACCGGTTCTGCGGCTCCCGCCATGTCCGACTCCGTGGAGTCGGTCGGCATGGCACAGGCGGCCACCATCAGAGCGGCCAATGTCAACAGGATTGTCAGGGCCAGGGAATGGCCGGGAATTCTCATGGTTTGATGCACAGGTATACCTCCTTGTGCGTTGGTGCTGTACGTCCAGAGGGGCAAACCCCTGGACTCCAGGCATGCGACGTTGAGAAAACGGATAGAGAGGCGGACAGGGTGCGATGATCCCCTGTCTGTCCGGACAATGTCACAGTTGCGGGTTCGGGCTGCTGCGTGCCGGCGGCAGGTGCCGGGTGTGACCCGGGTTGCCAGCATGTCCGTGTCCGGCTTGGCGGGAGATTGGGGCCATGCGTACTGCGCCCGGGCCGCACCGCGGTGATGTGGACGGTGTTCATTTGACTACGGCCTGCGTCATGCGGTCCAGCAGGATGGCCAGAAAGACAATGGCCAGTCCGGCAATCATGCCGTTGCCCGGTTCGTTTTTCTGGAGGGCTCGCAGCACTGTGTCGCCCAGTCCGCCTGCGGCTACCATGCTGGCGATGGTGACCATGGCCAGCGCCATCATCGTGGTTTGGTTGACTCCGGCCATGATGGTCGGGAGCGCCATGGGAATCTGGACCTTGGTCAAGGTCTGCAAGGGCGACGAGCCGAATGCCTGCGTGGCCTCGATGGCTGCGGGTGACACCTGTTGTATGCCGAGGCTGGTCAGACGGATCACTGGCGGCACGGAGTAGATGATAGTCGCGAAGATGCCCGCCGGCTTGCCCAGGCCGAAAAACAGGATGCCCGGAAGCAGGTATACAAAGCTGGGCATCGTCTGCATGGCGTCGAGCACAGGCCGCAGAATGTTGTCCACCCAGGGATTTCGGGCACTCACCACCCCGGTTGGGAATCCAATCAGGACCGATATGGCCACGGCCACGACCATGAGGGCGATCGTGTCAATCATCTGATTCCACAGACCCATGAAGCCGATGAACAGAAGTGCACCGAGGGTGAAGGCCAGAAGTGGCCAATGGCCGACGCCGTAGGCGAACAGGGCCAACAACAGGACCAGGGCCGGCCACGGAATCCACAGCAGGGATCTGGAAATAAAGACCAGGACGCGCGTCACGAAATCGCTGAGGCCGTCGAACAGCCAGCTGCCCTTGACGGTAAGCCAGTCCACGAAGTCGTCGATGGCCCCGGCCGTTACCTGCCGCACAGACTTGTCCAGAGTGAGGACCACGTCCCCCCCGCCGGATGACTCGACCCGTGAAACGGTGGTCGGATACTCCATGGCCGGTCCCCACAGGGCCAGTGAAATCACCAGCGCCGCAATGACTGCGGCGGCCTTGGCGGCGAGGTTGAGGGTTTGGGACATGGAATTCAGGCAAGTCGCCTGGAAGTGCGGACGTCCTGCGCAGCGCGAGTCGGACGCAGGGCGAAAATGGGACCGGTCTGCTTCAGGCGCGGATGGCAGCCAATCCCCGGGTAAACCAACGACGGCGGAAACTTGGTGCAGCCTTCATGTCGCCACATGGTTGTGAACCTCCCGTTTGTCGGGCGCGTGCTGCGCTAGGACCTTGGCGAGGTTGGCACGGTGGATTTCACCTACCAGCGCGCCTTCGGCATCGGTGACCGGAACCGGGTGTTCGCTGGCCATGGCCACCGGAATCAGTGCGTCGAGCAACATGTCGGGTGTAATCGGGGGACAGCGCACGATAATGTCGTTGCCATCCTGCAGCGACCCGCGGCCCTCTGCGTACATTCGTTCCAGGTGGCCGCTGCCCAACAGACCCTGAAGGTTGTTGTCGGGCCCGGTGACCCAGACAAACCCAAACGGGTCGTATCCCAGGTAATCCAGAACGGATGCGGTGGCTTCGTTGCAGTCGAAGGCCCGGGACGGCCTTTTCATCACGTGACTTGCAGTCAGGACGCCTGTCATGTTCACGCCGCGCGTGAACTCCGTCACGTGGCTGTTGCTCGGGTTCAGCACAATGTCCGTGCCGCTGCCAATCTGGGCCACGCGCCCGTGGTGCAGAATGGCGATTCGGTCCCCAAGGCGCAGGGCTTCGTCCAAGTCGTGGGTGATGAAAATGATGGTTTTGCGGAACTCCTCCTGCAATCGGATGAGCTCGTCCTGCATTTGCCTGCGAATCAACGGATCAAGTCCGCTGAAGGGTTCGTCCATCAGCAGAATGTTGGTGTCCGAGACCAGTGCGCGAGCCAATCCCACCCTCTGTTGCATGCCGCCCGACAGCTGACTTGGGTGGGCCGACTCCCAGCCGGCCAGACCTACAAGTTCCAGAATGGGCATGGTTTTGGCACGGCGTTCGGCACGGGGAACGCCGCGCATCTCCAATCCCCAGGCCGCATTGTCCAAGACGTTGCGGTGGGGCAGCAAGCCGTAGTGCTGAAACACCATGGCTGCCTTGGTGCGGCGGAACTGGAGCAACTCCGCGGGGTCCATGGAGGTGACATCGTCGCCGTCAATGACGATATGTCCGGAGGTCGGTTCGATGAGGCGGATGAGCGTGCGTACGAGGGTTGACTTGCCGCTTCCCGACAGACCCATGATGACGAACGTTTCGCCGCGGGCGGCCTCGAACGAAACGTCCTGTAAACCGACCACCAACTGCAGCTCATCCTGGAAGTAACGCTTGGACCGCCCCCGGTGAGTCGGTTCCAAGGCTCGTTCGGGATGGTCCCCGAACACTTTCCACAACGAGGCGACGCTGAGTATTGGATCAGTGGCGGCCTTGGTGGATTTCACGGGAAGCTCGACAAAGTTTTGTACACGGCCGGCCGGCACCACCGGATCCCCTGGTTGCAGCAGGGTACCGCTTGCTGCCGGCGGTCCTCCTCCATGCAGGGAGGCGGCACTGAAGGCCGCAATTCATGATCGGGAGCAGGTTCGGACAGTTAAGTCGCGGCTCCCATGATACATGACCCGCCGGCACGGCTGCCGACGGGTGTTGACGCCCAAAGGGCCGGCCGGGGACGGTCCCGGTCAAGCCAGGCGGGACCGCATCGCTGCCAACAAGTCGGGCATCGGCGGACTTTCCAAACTCTCCGGCCGGCCCGACAACCCGCTCATGTACATCGCGAGCATGAGCCGAAAGTCCTGCAATGCGGAATCAAGGTTCAGGGCATGCACGGCAGTGTCATCCTCCAGCCAGTCGAACATCGCTTCGCACATGTTGGCCTGGCCCACGATGTCCTCTTCGTGGTAATCGTGCGTGCCGTGCCGGTGCCGGTCGCCCTGCCGGGTTTCCCACCGGGTCATGGTCCACTACACCGACCCGGTTTCCCCGGTCACCGCGACCTGCTTGTGGTGGCTGATGCGCGTGTCGTCCGGGTTGTCCGCAGGCGCATTGGTTCCGCACCTGAACCGTGCCGTGGAACCGTCCGCGAACTGGATTTCCGCTTCGCACTCGTCCGGCGCCAAGTGCATTCGAGGATTGGGTTCCAGTCCTGTGGCACCCCGCAACAGGGATGTGGATACGGCAATGGGGGGCGAGGGCTGGAAGGCTTGAACAGCCTGCAGTACGTGGGTGCCCTGGTAGGCCATGTTCATGCGCGCACTGGCATCGAGGTGACGGATGGACCCGATTCCGCCCTGCCGTACCAGTTTCTGCAAGGCCAGGCGGCGCGGTTGGTAGTGGAGTTGATGGTTGATGGCCACTTTCAGGCTGCTCTGCTCGGCAAACCCCTTCAGTGCTTGCCAGTCCTCTCCCTGCAGGGCCAGCGGCTTCTCGACGATCACAGATCCGACTCCGTTGAGGTCGGCGGCTTCCAGTACTTCCAAACGCACGTCGGGAGGGGTGTTGACGAGGACCAGGTCGAGATCCTGCTCACGGAACATCTCTGTGTAGTTGGTGTAGGCGTGCGGCACGTTCCACTGGTCGGCGAACCGCCGCAGGTTCTCGGCCGTGCGGGTTGAGACCGCCGTCAGTTCCCCGCGTGGTATGTGGGCGAAGGCTTCCGCATGCCCGCGGGCGCGCCCGCCGCTGACCCCCACGATGGCGCATCGATATCGGTCGCTCATACCTTCTCCCAGGGCTTGAGCAGGACTTTCCCACAGTTGCCGGTCATTTGCAGTTCCCAGGCATCCTTGGCCTTGCGCAACGGGAAGCGGTGGGTTACGAACCTGTCCAGATCCGAGTCGCAGTCCCTGATTACCTGCATGATCTTTTCCATGTCGCCGCGGTTGTAGTTCCAAGAGCCGATTAAGGTGAGGCCCTTGCGGATCATGTCCGGGGAGACCCGAATGATCGTGTCGTCCGAACACTCGCCCACAAAGGCCACTTGGCCGCGGATCGCGGCGGCGTCGATGCACAGCCGGTGTGCCACCGGATTGCCTGAGCAGTCCACGGCCTTGGGCACACCTTCACCTCCGGTCAGATCGCGGATGTGCTCCAGGGTGCCGCCGTCCGTGGGATCCAGAACATGGTCCGCGCCCAGATCCGTCGCCAATTGCTTGCGGAATGGCTGCGCCTCCACGGCGATAACTGTGGCGCCCCGGTGTTTGGCGTTGATGACGCCGCCAAGGCCTACGGGCCCCAGGCCGGTAATCAGCACCGTGTCGTATGCGTCAACTGCCATGTGTTGCAGCGCACCGAACGACGGTCCCAGGCCACAGACGGCGAGCGCCCCCTTCTCCGTTTCGATGTCGTCCGGGAACCGATAGCACATCCATTCCGGCTTGACATGGTACTGGGCATAGGTGCTGAGCGGCCCTGGACTTTGGCGCCAGTTCTTGCAGAAGATGTATTCGCCGGCATTGCAGTGCCGACAACTGCCGCAGGCCATCAAGGGCAGCGCCAGGACCCGGTCCCCCACCTGCAGGCGGCCAGCTCCGGTGGCCGTTTCAAATACGGTGCCCGCGGCCTCGTGCCCCAGCCAGTGCGTGCTGTATCCGGATTGGTAGGCCTTGTACTCCGTGCACATGGGAGTGGTCTCAACCTTGATTACCACCCAGTCGTCGACAGCCTTGGGTGTGGGTTCGCTGACAATCCGGCAACCGCGCTCGCCATCGATTGTGACAAGGTCCATGAGCCATGCCCTTGGCTTTGAGGAGGGGAGGGACGCTTCGATCGTATCAGTTCCCCAAACCTTATGGGTTTGGGGTCATTCGCTCTCGGCCGTCAGACGACGTGGGCCGCGTGGGCGGACTCGAGTCCGGGTGGAGCCGTCCCCACCGTGGTCCC
>VXMJ01000021.1 GCA_009841145.1 Caldilineaceae bacterium SB0661_bin_34
CGCCGCCGCCCCGCCCGCGCCCGGCGCGCCCGCCCCCGCCCGCGGGGGCGGGCGGGGGGCGGGGGGGTGGGGGTGGGGCGGCGCCGCGCCCCCCCCCCCCCCCCCCCCCGCCACTAGGCGCACGGGCGTCCAGCTCCACAGTTCGGGGCACTCACGTGCCGCCAGCAGAACCACCAGGTCCCTGGCCGCCTCAGGTTCGGCGAAGATGGACTTGGCCGTCAGGTCGTGGGAGAAGGAGGACGGTGTGGGTTCCGACGGCTGCGACACGATGACCTCGCTGAAGGTGGATCCTCCGGCTTCCGATGACCGGGGCTGCTCAGTTGCCGGTCAATCCCACGGCCTCAACATTCGGATCGTCGACCTGAAAATTCAATCATACGTTCGCATGACAGTGAATGCCAAAATCACCGGAGTGAATTGGACATCCCGATACAACCATCCCCCAAGTGTCTCCAGTGCGTCATCAATCCATGGCCTGTATCCAAGGTCGGGATTCAATTGTGGACAAGGTCCCCTCCAGTACACAGGAGGCCGCGGCTTGTGCTGTGGCGCGGGAACCTCCAAGGTTGTTGAAAAAAGCGCGGCATGTCTCGAGGACACCGGCGAAGTCACATGCGCAGTAAGGGGTGATAGGGTTTTTGTACCGGGGCAAACCGCTTCTGTTGCCGGCAACACACTTAACTTGGTTTGGGACAGGTTGGACATGAACAACCAGATGGCTGGAGACAAAGTGGGTCGTACTGCGGACCCGGAGGCCGCAGACAGTGAAAATCCCAATGCGTTGGACTTGATAACAAACCAAGCCGCGCCCCCGACCCGTGACAGGCACATGGAACACACAACCAATGCCGCAGTGCCTGCGGTTCCCAGCGACCAACTTCAGGCCGGCCTCGCCAAGCCGTCGAGATTACCGAACTGGTCCAAACCGACCATTCGGATCGGGTTGGGCCAAGACAAGCCGGCCACCCAAAACACCTCGGGCAAGTACGGCCTGCCCCCGCCAAACCGCATCCTGGACTGGTTGGCCGGAATCCTGGAACGAACGGAAGATGCGGTGGGCTACCTGAGGGCCAATCTGGGGCGAATGCCCGTCAAGGCCGACCCGATATCCATGGCCGGGTCGGAAGAAGGGGAACGGCTCCGGCGCACGCTGGACGAACAGCTCGAGGCCGACATGGCACGGACCCACTTGGTCAAGGCAACCATCGCCAAACGGGCACGGCTGTGTACAGCCCTTGGCGGGTTGTTCGCGTTGCCCGGCACGGTACCGGGCATCGGCACCGCGGCCCAGTTTGTCTTGGGCATGGCTGCAACATGGCCCGAAATGGATCTGATCCGGTACCAAGTTTGGTGTTTGCAGGTGGAACTCCTGTACCTGCACGGCCTGGCCTACTCTGAGGCGGATGCCGATTTGCTGTCCGAAGGCTTCCTGAACTACGAATGGATCAACAAGGGTGGAGAGGCCTTCGCCCAAAGATTGCTGGCCAGACTGCGCCAGTCGGTGACAGCCGCCACCGGATCCCTGGACCGCTTCCTGGTAAGGATTGGGGCCTCTGCCGCACTGCGGGAATCCGCCGGCCGAATTCTGGCGAAGACTCTGCCCTTGGGAATCGGTGTGGCCATCGGCGCCACTGTGAACTACCTGAAGCTGCACCTGTTCGCCCGCAGGCAACTGCACCGGATACAGGTCACAGCCCATTGAGTGGTGTCGACTGTGACTGCGGCATCGGCTCGGTTGCCTGCCCCCATGCATGTTGCATAGGCCCGTTGAGCCACTCGGGAATTTTTGTGCACTGTTGGACCACGACCGCAATGGACGGCTCTGCAGCGGAGCTCGAAGCCCTGGTCCGTTTGGAGAACCGCAACTTCCCCGACGAACCCACAACCGTCGAGGTCCTGCGGTACCGGGCTCGAGAACGACAGTCGTTCTACTTTGCACGCGAAGAGGCAGTGTGGTCAGGAGACTGCATGATCGGGTACGGTTCCCTGCACAGGGCGTGGTGGCTTGAACAACCCGGACGCTACCGGATATACATATCGGTGGACAAGGATTGGCGGAGGCGTGGCATCGGAACCCGCATCTGGCAACGCCTGTTGTCGCTGGCAGCGACCACGGAACGCATCCGATGGCTTGAATCGGGCGCAAGGGAGGATCGGCCCGATGCGCTTGACTTCCTGATGGCAAGGGGCTTTGAACCGGAGGATCGGGTTGAGAAGTCCGAACTCGCCCTCGGCGGATTCAATCCCGAAAACTGGCAACACAAACGCACCGCTCCGTCGAAGGGCGGAGCAGCCATCTGCAGCCTGCAGGAAGCCATGGAACAGTATCCGGACTGGCAGCAACGCCTCTGGCACCTTGAACACCGCTTGTACCGGGATGTTCCTTCCGCGGTGTCGTTCCGGCCCCTGGAGTTCCGTCACTGGTTGGCCCAGAGAATGGACAGCCCCGGATTCAGCCCCAACGCTTGCTGGTTGGCCCTGAACCAAGCCACAGGCGACTGGATCGGATTTACCAACCTGCTTGAAGAGACCGGCTACCCCAGGGGGCTTGACACCGGCTTTACCGGGGTTGAAAGGAACTGGCGACGGAAAGGATTGGCGACAGCCCTCAAACTGCACGCGATTGAATGGGCTCTGAACGAAGGATTTGAGTACATTCGGACGGACAATGGCTCCAACAACCCCATGTACCGCCTGAACCTGGAACTGGGCTTCCAACCACGGCCTGCGTGGATCGGGATGGTCTGTGAATGTCCCGGTTGAATCACGCGGGCGCAGCTCGCCGCCATCTCCATTGATTTGGGCGATATCGGCATTCCGGCACCGACACCAGCCGGAACCTCTAATAGACGACCTGTTGTGCATTTCCGGGAGAAGCCAAATCCCAGGTGGGCACCCCAACCGGAGACGGAATACATGACGGACCGACTATCTCCTGTAGAGTCGCTTTCCCCCCACGATCCGGACTAGCCCTACAGCCCGGACCACCGCTCCAAGTAATCGAATCGGAACCTGCCGGTGCATTCAAGCGCCGGTACCGGTCCATCAGCCCGGCTGCAACTACTGCCGATCAGCCGCGGAGCGCGCCGATTCCCGTCTTGACAAAGGCAAAATCGGGCTTTTGGGTGGCCGCCTGCTATAGGATCCGCCGGTTTCCGTCCCATGACACTCGCCAACGCTCGAAACAGCCATGTTGATCCGCGACTTCAAATTCGACGACTGCGACTATCGGGCAACGCGTATCCTGCTGGAAAAGGTCTATCCCCGGGAACCAGCTCCGGTCGAAATGCTGCGCTTCGAAGATGCCACTCGTCCCAAGGTCTGGTGGCGGAAACGCGTGGCGGAGATCGATGGCCATTTCGTGGCGTTGGGCATGGTGGGCGAGGCCTTCGGGTCGCATCGGGAGGGCGACTTTCGCCTCCGGATCCATGTGGATCCCGACTGCCTCAACCAGGGCATCGCCACGCAACTGTACGCAGATCTCCTGGCCCTGGCACACGGACAGGGGCCGGTTGGCCGGCTGGCCACCCACACTCGGGAGGACCAGACGGGGGCCAGCGAGTTCCTCAGGGAAAAAGGGTTTGAGGTGGTCATCCGCGAGCCCATCTCGGAGTTGGATCTGTCAACGTTCGATGAAACCCCGTTCGTTCACAAAATCCGTCAGGCTGAAAGCCACGGCGTCCGGCTGGTCAGCCTGGCGGACCTGACCGGGGAATGTTCCGACTGGCAGGAACGGTTCTGGCGGCTTGACACGGCCATTCATGGGGACGTGCCATTGCCCGATCCCTTCAGGCCGCTGCCGCTGGAGGACTTCCTCCGACAAAAGGTCGAGAATCCCGCGTTCACGCCCGACGCCTCCCATGTGGCGGTCCACGGTGAGGAATGGGTCGGCTTGTCGGAACTGTACATCCCCCCCAACCATCCGGAGGTCGGCGGCACCGGCTTGACGGGAGTCACACGGCCGTGGCGGCGCAAGGGCCTGGCCACCGCCCTCAAGTTGAAGGTGCTACGGAGGGCCAAGGCCAAAGGTGTCAGGCGGGTGATAACGGACAACGAAGAAAACAACCCGATGTTTCAAATCAATCTGATGCTCGGTTTTCGGGCCCAGCCGGCCTGGCTGGGTTGGCAATTGAATCTGGCCGAGGATGACTGAACCGCGGCTCCCAATCCCGGTCCCGGACCGCGGTTCCGGTGGGTTCGTGCCGGCAGCCGCGAGCACGGCTGCAACTTCGGGACCTGCGGCCGTCTGCCGCGGCGGTTCCCATGTCCGTTGCTCGGGTTTGGGTGATTGCCTACCTGCCGTTCCGCCCCTTGCCGTCCATCACGTTCAGGTACAACGGATATCGCCATGTTAATACGCGACTTCAGGTTCGATGACAACGACTATCAGGCTCTTGTCAACCTGATGGAAAAGATCTATTCGGATGAACCAACATCAGTCGAAGTCCAGCGTTGGGACGATGACAGCAGACCCAAGGTTTGGTGGCGGAAGCGCGTTGCCGAAGTCGACGGCAAGTTTGCGGCCCTGGGCACCGTGGGCGAACCGTTCTGGTCGCTGCAGGAGGGCAAGGTGCACCTGAGTGTCGAGGTGGATCCCGACTATCTGGACCGGGGCATCGGCACGCGGCTGTTCGCAGACCTTGAGGCGCTGGCGCGCGCACGCGGACCCGTGCGCCGTCTAATCACCGGAACGCAGGAGGATAAGACAGCGGCCAGCGACTTCCTCAGGGAACGGGGCTTTGAAGTAGCCATCCGAGAACCCATCTCGGAGTTGAACCTGCCAGCTTTTGACGAAACTCCGTTCGTTCACAAAATCCAACAGGCTGAGACCAGCGACATCCGGCTGGTCAGCCTGGCGGATCTGGCCCGGGAATATACCGACTGGCAGGAACGGTTTTGGCAGCTTGACACGACCGTCATGCAGGATGTACCAACTCCCGATCCGTTCAGTCCGCGCACACTGGAGACGTTCGTCCGCCAGCATATCGGCAACCCGGGATTCTCACCGGACGTAACACACGTGGCGGTCCACGGTGACGAATGGGTAGGCATTTCGGAACTGTATATCGATCCCAGCCATCCGGAGGTCGGCGGCACCGGCCTAACGGGCGTCACGCGGCCGTGGCGGCGCAAGGGACTGGCCACGGCGCTGAAGCTGAAGGTCCTGCACCAGGCCCGGGCCAAGGGTGTTCGGCGGGTCATTACGGACAACGAGGAGAACAACCCCATGTTCCAAATCAACCTGATGCTGGGCTTCAAGGCCAAGCCGGCCTGGCTGGGATGGCAACTGAACCTGTCGGAAAAGGACTGAACAACCGGCAGCAGACCTGACCGTACTCCGTAAGCGAAGGTGGCAAAACCTCGTATCAGGTCTGATGAGGTGGGCAGGGCCAGGATGTTTGCCTGCCCTACGCCGCCGATTGCCGCCCGCAACCCTCGAAAATCCCCGAAACGGCAATGCTGATCCGCGACTTCAGATTTGACGACAGCGACTATCAGGCCCTTCGGGGCCTGATGGAAAAGATCTACCCGCAGGAACCAACATCGGTCGAATTTCAGCGTTTTGAAGATGAAAGCAGACCCAATGTCTGGTGGCGGAAGCGCATTGCGGAGGTCGAAGGGAAGTTTGCGGCGTTGGGTACCGTGGGCGAGCCGTTCTGGTCGCTTCAGGAGGGCAAGGTTTACCTCAGTATCGAAGTGGATCCCGACTACCTCAACCGAGGCATCGGCACGCGGCTGTTCGCGGACCTTGAGGCACTGGCGCGCGCACGCGGCCCTGTTCACCGTCTGATTGCCGACACGCGGGAGGACAAGGCGGAAGCCGGCAATTTCCTCAAGGAAAGGGGCTTTGAAGTGGTCATCCGAGAGCCCATTTCGGAATTGGATCTGCCGGCATTCGACGAAACTCCTTTCGTGCAGAAAATTGAACAAGCCGAAGCCTACGGCATCCGATTGGCCAGTCTGGCAGACCTGGCCCGGGAATATTCCGACTGGCAGAAGCGGTTCTGGCAACTCGAAACGGACATCTTTCGGGATGTTCCAACTCCCGATCCATCCAGTCCCCCCACGCTGGAGACCTTTATCCGCCAGCACGTTGGGAACCCGGGGTTCTCGCCGGACGCAACGCACGTGGCAGTCAGCGGAGATGAATGGGTTGGTATATCGGAACTGTTCATTGACCCCAACCATCCGGAAGTCGGAGGCACCGGGCTAACGGGAGTCGCCCGTTCCTGGCGACGCAAGGGCCTAGCCACGGCTCTGAAGTTGAAAGTGCTGAGGAGGGCCAAGGCCAGGGGTGTCCGGCGGGTAACCACGGATAACGAGGAAAATAATCCCATGTTCCAAATCAATCTGATGCTCGGCTTCAAGGTCAAACCGGCCTGGTTGGGATGGCAACTGACGCTGGCGGACCATGGCTGAAGATCCGGCGGCAGGCACGTCCAGTCTCCGCGGATGCAAGCTGCGACCCTTTGTTCCTGACTTGCCGGACTGGGAGGCGCTGGCGCGACTGCACAACCGCGCCCAGCCGGAGGAACTCACCACGGCCGAGCAGCAGGCACACGTACATCGGTCAACTCCGGCGGACAGCTGGTGGGTGGAGCGCGTCCTCGAATGCCCAAATGGACACCTGATCGGCTATGCCACGCTGGGACAGGCATTCTGGAGTGGCCGTCCGGATGTGTTCCACCTGCACATGATGGTCGACCCGGACTGGAGAAACCTTGGTCTGGGAACACTCCTCTACGACAGGGTCTGGACTTTGGCCGCAGCCACGCATCGATTCACCAAGGTCACAGCCCGAACGCTGGAGAGCCGCCCGGCCGCGCTGCACTTTCTGTGCAAGCGGGGGTTCGAAGTCGCGATGCGGGAACCGGTATCAAGCCTGGATCTTGGCACTTGGGATCCGGCGCGTGGCCAAGCCGGCCTTGCCAAGGCTGCGGCACAAGGGATCGTAATCCACAACCTGCAGAACCTGATCCCCAACATGCCGGACTGGCAAACCCGGTACTGGCATATGGATGCCGCGATCAGGCAGGACATTCCATCCCTGCATCCCGATCCCGGCACCTCGCTGGAAGAGTTCGTGCGGCATCCCCTTGGCTCCCCGCGGTTCTCGCCCGACCTGCGCTGGATTGCAATCGAGGAGGCGACCGGATCCTGGATCGGGGTGACCGGCTTTTGGAAGCCGGCTCCCGAGGCGTACCGCCTTGAGACACATGTCACGGGTGTGCGCCCAACCTGGCGTCGGCATGGTGTGGCCACGGCACTCAAGACCACTGCCATCAACGCGGCGGTCGCCATGGGGTTCCGGCAAATCGAGACCTTCAACGAAGAAGACAACCCCATGCTGCAGTTGAATTGGGCTCTGGGGTTTCGGTCGACCACGGCCCGCGTCTCGATGAGCCTGGATGTTGCCCGGAGCCACTGACGCAGCAGAACCAACTGCTTCTTTTTTGTACCTGACATTCCAGGCCCGCTACCCACCAGCTCCGGCTAGTCAAACTTCCCCGAAATCCGCCCGGCCAAGCCACCGGAGCGAACGGAACGGATCGACTCTCCCAGCCGATCCGATGGCCAACGGACTTCACGCTGCTGGAAACCTGCTTCACGGTGCAACCTGGAGCCCCCGGTCCCGGGGACGAAACATCGGTAAGGCCCAAGTGCATCGATAAGCCTTCAATTTTTATTGTATTGTACTATGTTTGACATGGACAAGATCCATCGCATCCCGCAGTTTGGCGCCCGCGTGGGGCGTTCGGCGCCCCCGTTGCGCGTCATGGACCGCAACGGCACGTTCCCGGCCCGCGGGAACGCGACCGGGCACCGGTACCACACCGAGGCGGATGCCTTGCGGTTCCCGGTCGGGGGCGACGTGGCCCCGCAGGGCTTGACCGTGGTCTGCTGCCGGGTGTCCAGTCGGGGACAGAGGGACGATCTGAAACGTCCGGTTTCCGCGATGGAGGCGTACGGCCCGGGTGCGGGCGTGGCCGTGGACGAGCGGCGGTCGGAAGTCGGGGGCGGCCTGCATTGCAAGCGCAAGGTGTTCCTGTCGCTGAGGGAGCGCATCGAGAAGCGGGAAATCGCCCACCTGCCGATGGCCCACAAGGACCGGCTGACCCGGTTTGGCTTCGACTGGTTCGAGCATTTCGCCACGCAACACGGCTGCACCATCACGGTCGTCAACCAGGAGAGCCTGTCGCCCCAGGAGGCGATGGTCGAGGATTGGATGGCCGTCGTGCCAGCGTTCTCCTGTCGTCTGTACGGACTGCGCGCCTACCGCAAGCAGATCCGGGATGCCGTCAACCATGGCTAGGCCGGCCAAGGTCACGCGCATCCTGCACAGCCGGGATCTGAACCGGGCCAAGTACGACCGCCTGGTTGAAATCGCCGCCCTGTGTGGACGCGTGCGGGGTGATGCCTGGCAGCGTTGCAGCGGGTGGTCCACGGCACAGCAGTCGCCCCGCGAGATCCGCGACGACTGGATGGCCGAGGGCTACGACTGGCATGGATTGCCGGCCCGTCTGGGCCGCGCTACGCTGCTGGACGCACTGGGCGACATCCACGCCAGCCGGGAAGCGGCCAAGGTGCCGGTCAGGAAGGCCGTTTGGCACCGCACGGAAGGCGACGAAGAGGAACGCAAGCGCCTGTATGCGCTGCTGAAGCAGAACCGCTGGACCGAGGACTCGTTCCTGCACCGTCACATGCGGAAGCGGTGGAAGGGCGGCACCTCGCGCGTGACGAACCAGATTGTGCTGGAGCCGGGGGCCTACACCGCGCAGGTCCGGCACGGGCGCGCGTGGGTCCACATGCAGGGCATGGAGCGCGGCCGGCGCATCGCCATTCCGCTCAAGGAAAAGCACACGCCCTCCGGCCAGCTCCGCATCATCCTGCAGGGCAACGGTCAGGTGGAAGTCCACTACGCGGTGGACGAGACTCAGGTGTGCAGCACGCGTCCCTGCGGGGAGGCCACGGTCGGCGTGGACAAGGGCTACACCGAGGCCTACACCGACAGCGACGGGAAACGCCACGGCCAGGGGCTGGGCGACCTGCTGGCCGCGGAGAGCGATGCCCGCAAGGTGAAGGGCCAACGGCGCAACCGGATGCGGGACCTGGAGCAGAAACACCGGGATGCCGGAAACATAAAGAAGGCGGACAACATCCTCCGCCACAACCTCGGCAACCGGAAGTGGGCCCGCCGCCAAAAGCAACACAACGCACAGGTCAGGGACTTCCTGTGCCAGGCCGCCCACAGCGTCGTCGACCGCGCCGGCACCATCGCCTGCGAGGACCTGACGGCCCCCATGAAGTCGGCCAAG
>VXMJ01000048.1 GCA_009841145.1 Caldilineaceae bacterium SB0661_bin_34
CTCCCCCCCCTCCACTCTGTCCCTGCCCCTGTCGCGGGGCCCCGCCCCCCCGTCCACCCCCCCCGCCCCCGCCGGGCGGCGCGCCGCCCGCCCCCCCCCCCCCCCCGACATGTAGAAGGGCCGGGATGCAAAGTGGGCCCACTCGGCACCGGTCTCCAGAACCTACGCTAATCTGGCATGGTCCGAACCAATCGAACGTCCATGATGGGCTGTCTGGTAGACGCTTCACGGACCGCGCGCCAGCTTCTCGGCTTGGCGTCTTACAGGTCTCCACGTCCATTTCTCCGCCGGCAGACCTGGCCGGCCTGTGGGACTCGTTGAGATCGCGGGTCGGCCCCGGGTGACCCGTGAGCGCGTCCAGCACGATGTCCGCAGCCGACGGCGCGGCCTGGTTATGCCTTCCGGCACGCGTGGCTATGGCACCGTACTTTGCCGACTGCGAACGGTCTGGACTGTAGAATGGGGTTCTGCCATTGGCAACCTCCGATTGCTGATAGGCGGTTGAGAGTCCGGTTGCACCCGGGCTCTCTCTTGATTAGTGGGCATCGTACACGATCAACACAGATTGCAGCGAACGGTTACTACCCCTCCGGCACGCCTGTCTGGGGGATTCGGTACAGCCTCGCTTCTGAACCCGTCTTCGCGCACCGCAGGCAACACCGACAGTTCAATGACCGGTGCGACTTGGCCTCGATTGTTTGTGGACTTCACTCCCACTCAATCGTGGCCGGCGGCTTGGTGCTCACGTCAAGCACCACCCGGTTGACTCCCGGCACCTCGTTGACGATGCGGGTACTCACTTGCGCCACCAGTTCCCACGGGAGCCGCGTCCACTCCGCCGTCATGAAGTCGCTCGTGCTGACAGCCCTGAGTGCAACCACATTCTGCAGCGTCCGGCCATCCCCCATCACGCCAACGCTTTGCACGGGCAGCAGCACCGCGAACGCCTGATCGGTCGCGGTGTACAGGTCCGCCCGGCGCAGTTCCTCCAGGAAGATGGCGTCGGCCCGGCGCAGTGTTTCCAACCGTTCCCACGTGACTTCCCCCGGTATGCGCACGGCTAGGCCGGGACCCGGAAAGGGATGTCGTTCGAGCAACGAGGCGGGAAGGCCGAGCCCGGCACCCAGCCGCCGCACCTCGTCCTTGAACAGCATGCGCAACGGCTCGATCAACTCGAAGTCCAGGTCGGGCGGCAGGCCGCCGACGTTGTGGTGGGTCTTGATGGTTTGGGCATGCGCCTCTCCACTACCCGAAGCGGACTCGATCACGTCCGGGTAGATGGTGCCCTGTACCAGGAAGCGGGGTACATCGGCCCCCCATGCCCCTGCCAGCCGCGCAGCCTCCCGCTCGAATATGCGGATGAAGCGGTGGCCGATGCAGGTTCGCTTGCGTTCAGGGTCCGCGACCCCTGCCAAGTCCTCCAGGAAATCCTCCACGGCATCGACGGGCTCGATGCGAAGCCGTGGATTCCACTCCCGCAGATCCCTCAGCACCTGGTCCGCCTCTCCCATCCGCAAGAGGCCATTGTTGACGAAGATGCAGGTCAGGCGATCGCCCACGGCCCGGTGGACCAGTGCCGCCGCGACACTGCTGTCAACGCCGCCGCTGAGTGCCAGCAGAACGTGCCCTTCCTCGGGCACACGCGCCCGAATGTCCCCGATGCATGTATCCGCCAGTTCCTCGGTGGTCCAGGTTGTGTCGCAACCGCAAATCCCGTACACGAAGTTGCCCAGGATGTCCATCCCGCGGACGGTGTGGCTAACCTCCGGATGGAACTGAAGACCAAAGATCCGGCCATCCTCCGCGGCCACGGCCGCATGCGGACTGCCCTGACTGGCGGCGATGGACCGACAGCCGTCGGGCAGGGACTCCACTCGGTCGCCGTGGCTCATCCAGACACTTGATTCGGTCTCGATGTCCTGGAACAGCGCCGACTCCCCGGTGTGGCGAACCGAGGCCTGCCCAAATTCCCTGGTCGTGGCCGGTTCCACCCGTCCGCCCAGGGCCTGCATCAGCAGCTGCATGCCGTAGCAGATGCCAAGCACCGGCACTCCCCGGGCCAGCACGGAGGCCGGCAGCGACGGCGCCCCGTCCACATAGACGCTTGCGGGACCGCCCGAAAGGACCACACCCCGAACCTCCCTGGTGTCGAGGAAGGTGTCCGCCTTTGGCCAGGAGACCAGTTCCGCCGGGACCTGCAGTTCGCGGATGCGGCGGCAAATCAGCTGGGAGTATTGGCTCCCGAAGTCGACAACTGCGATCACGGGCCGGAAGCACAGGTTAGTAGGTGGCCAGGTATTGATTCAGCTCCCAGGTACTGACGTGTGTGCGGAACGCAATCCACTCCTGGGTCTTGGCTTCCACGTAGGTGTCGTGCAGGTGGGGTCCCAGCGCGTCCGCCAGAACATGATTGTCCCGGAGATATTCGATCGCGGCCCCCAGGCTGTCCGGCAGGGATTCGTAGCCGTGGCGGCGGTCCGTTACCTGGAACAGGTCCTCTTCCAGGGGATTGGGCGGCTGCATCTCCTTCTCGATTCCGTCCAGGCCCGCTGCCAGCATGACGGCGAAGGCCAGGTAGGGGTTGGCACTTGGATCGGGACTGCGCAGTTCGCAGCGGGTGCTGATGCTTCGATCGCGCGTTGTGCGCGGCACCCGGATCAGGGCGCCCCGGTTAGTGCGGCCCCAGCAGATCTTGACCGGAGCCTCGAATCCGGACACCAGGCGCTTGTAGCTGTTGACCAGTGGAGCCACCACACAGGCCATGGCCTTGGCATGTTCCAGTTGGCCGGCGATGAAATGCAGGGCGGTCTGGCTCAACCGGTACGGATGCCCGTCGTCGTACATCAGGTTTCGGCCGGTCACCGGATCCAACAGGCTCTGGTGCACGTGCATGCCCGAGCCGGACTTCCCCGTCATCGGCTTGGGCAGGAAGGAGCAAAAGAGGCCGTGCTGGTGGGCCACGGCCTTGGCCGCGATGCGGGCCGTCACCGTGCTGTCAGCCAACTGCAGACCCGGACCGTAGCGCATGTCCAGTTCGTTCTGCCCTTCCGCCACTTCATGGTGAAAGGCGTTGATGACCACACCCATCTCAGCCAGCGACTCGACAATCTTGCGCCGAATGCTGCGGCTGATGTCGATGGAGATGTCGAAGTAGCCGGCCTGGTCCAGTGGCTGCAAGGGCAGAACCTCTCCATCCTCGTGCCGTCGAAACAGGAAAAACTCCAGTTCGGGTGCAATGTTGTACTCGAAACCCATGCCGCGGGCCCGTTCCAGCTGCCGCTTCAGGACATAGCGGGGATCGCCGGGGAAGGGATCACCGTTGGGCAGGAGCACGTCGCAGATGACCCGTGCCGTACATGTTCCCGACTCCCATGGAATCAGCGCGAAGGTGGAGGGATCGGGCATCAGGTACATGTCGTTCTCGACCGTACGCGCAAACCCCTGGATGGAACTCCCGTCAAACCACTGACCGTGGTCCACCACCTCGGTCCACTGCCGTGCAGGAATCGTGATCTGCTTGATCTGGCCTTCAATGTCGCTGAACTGGAGCCAGACGAAGTCAACCCCTTCGGACCGAAGGAGTTGTCCCAACTTCTTGTTGGTGGGTACGGTAATGGCCTTGGCCATGGTCCGGATGCCTAAGCGAAAGGGGTGTACAACCCCCTATTATGCAGGAGCCCGGTCCGATCGGACCGGGCTCCTGCATACCAATATCAGACTGTCGGAACGAACTAAATCCCGTAGTACATCACAAATTCTTCGGGATGCGGGCGCAGGCGAATGGCGTCCACTTCCTCATAGCGCTTGTACTCGACGTACGACTCGATGAGCTCCGGCGTGAAGACCCCGCCCCGCAGGAGGAACTCGTGGTCGTTCTCCAGTTCGTCCAGGACCTCGCCCAGCGAACCCTTGACCAAATCCACCTGAGACATGGCATCTTCTTCGTACAGGTCCATGTCACCCGGCTCACCCGGATCAATCTTGTTCTGAATGCCGTCCAGGCCCGCCATCAGCAGGGACGCAAAGGCCAGATAGGGGTTGGCACCGGGGTCCGGACAACGGAACTCCACGCGCTTGGCCTTGGGCGATCCGGAGTACATCGGAATGCGGCAGGCAGCGGAACGGTTGCGGGCGGAGTAGGCCACCACCACCGGGGCCTCGTAGCCGGGCACCAGGCGCCGGTACGAATTGGTCAGGGGTGCCGCAAAGGCCAGCAGGGCGTTGATGTGCTTGAGCACGCCGCCGATGTAGTGCAAGCCCGTTTCGCTCAGCCCGGCGTAGCCGTCACCGGCAAAGGTGTTGTGACCGTCCTTCCAGATGCTCAGGTGGGTGTGCATGCCGGAACCGTTGTCCTCGAAGAGGGGCTTGGGCATGAAGGTCGCGGTCTTGCCGTTGGCCTTGGCGATGTTCTTGACGATGTACTTGTACAGCTGCATGTTGTCGGCCGAGCGCAGCAGCGTGTCGAACCGCAGATCGATCTCGGCCTGGCCGGCCGTGCCCACCTCGTGATGGTGTACCTCAACCTCCAGCCCGGAGTCGATCATGGTTCGCACCATGTGGGACCGGATGTCCTGCATCGAGTCCGTTGGGGGCACGGGGAAATAGCCACCCTTCCAGCCAACCTTGTGGCCGCCACTGACCTCGCCGCCGGTCCAAGGGCCTTCCGAACTGTTGATCTCGTAGCCCTGGAAGTTGCGGCCCGTGGCGTAGGAGATGCTGTCGAAGATGAAGAACTCCGCCTCCGCGCCGATATAGGCGGTGTCGCCGATACCGGTGGACTTCAGATAGGCCTCGGCCTTCTCCGCCACGTTGCGGGGGCCCTTGCCGTAGGGCTCGTGGGTGATCGGGTCGTAGACATTGGCGATGAAGGCCAGCGTCGGGAACCGGTCGTCGGCAATCGGATCCAGGTGGGCGGTCGTCGGATCGCCCTTCAGGATCATGTCGCTGACATCGATGCTCTGGAAACCGCGGATGGAAGAGCCGTCGAATCCGAGACCCTCTTCAAATGCCTCTTCCGCATCAAAGGTCTCCGCCGGCAATGAGAAGTGGTGCCACTGGCCGAACGGGTCGGTGAACCGGACATCCACAATATTGACGCCGTTGGCCTTGATGGCCTCGATGACGTCAGCGCCGGTCTTGCAATCTAGGGCCATGTCAGTAGTACTCCTGGTTTGGTACGCGGGCAAGGCTCCGCCCGTCGCGGCTGCAATTGCACAATCCTACAGCCGCCGGAACGAATTGGGTTTGGGCATATGTTACAAAACCAAGGCTCCGCGGGCATGCATTCTGTCCAACCAGTGTGCATCCGGTGGCCTTGCCATGGTGCATCAACGCCATGGATATGGCAGATCGGCACAAGGCAGTTCAGCCTGCGCCGCGATGTTGTGAACGGTCGCCGCGGTCGGTGATCCCGCCCGGGGACCTGAGAAATCAGCGCCCGGGGACCTGCTCGGCAGACGCGGTCCGGGCATCGGGGGCGGAGGCTTGGTTCCAAGGTTCCGCCCCGGCCTCTGCCTGCGGATACTGCTGTGCGGGCTGGACACCGCGCGCGGTTCCGCACTGGGCACAGACCGTCCACTCGGGACGGACCGCATGGCCGCAGGCCGGGCACGCCTGCAACAACTGAACCTGGCAATGGGGGCAAAACACCCATGTGTCGCGCACCGGACGACTGCAGCCGGTACAGAAGAACGACACGTTCGCCTCGCGCAACAGCGCCTCCTCCTCGAGGGCCCGGTTGTAGGTATCCGCCAAGGTTTCGCGCGGCCTGACCAGGATGTAGACCACCAGGCCAGCAAATGGAACCAGAATTACCAGGACAGCTGCCAGGATCATGGCCAGTACATCCCAGGACCTGGCCCGGATGTCGTTAATGGTCCAGACAACGGTCCCCGCCCACAGCGCGAACAGCATCGCACCCATGACGGTGACAGCCACTTCGAGCCAGACACCCAGCGTATTGATGAATTCGGGGGACATGCAGGGACTGGAACTTCGGCGGGAATACCGGCTGCGATTCGGCCGCCGGGCCGGTTCGAACGCGGCGCAACAGCAGTATATCCCGGAACCTTGGCGAAACGCGGGCTCGATGGTCGATTTCTGGATCCGGAAAGCATCCCAATCTTCCGTCCGAGGCCGATAAGTTCGGAATCGGCCAATGTACAGGACCGGGCCTGTGTACGGATGTTGGCGGCCACAGCCACAACATCTTCCATATCCGCATTGCCAGCCGCGGCCGCCAGGGATCCGGTTCCGTCACACCCCATCCTCTCAGAAACCATCAAGTTTCAGCGAACAGTCAATACCCCCTGCCTTGTATCCGCTGTGCCGCGAGTCCAGTGGCAGCGGCCCGGGAGACATGCGGCCGTTTCGAGCCGGTGCGCTGGGAACTGTGGGAACTCCCCGCCAAAGGGGCGGGGCTCCTGCCCGCTTGGTTGGCGGAGGCCATGAACCCGGCCGCGTCGGCACCCGAGGAATGGCAGTAGCCGGTGCAGCACTGCCCGGACCGGTGGAACCGGATGCGCGGATCCACGGGCACGCTCAAGGAGTGTCGACCAGCGCCAAAGACCTGAAAAGACTCTTTGGCGGCCGAATCCCCGCGTGCGCGGTGCACAGGGCTTCCAGACGGAGGCCGACGCGCAACTTCCTTGCCTCCAGGCCATCAGCTCCGTATGCGCCTGACGGCTGTCGCCCAACCAAGGCGATGCCGCGTCGCCCACCCCTTGCGCGTTCCCGGAACCATTCCCGCGCTCATTGCAACAATCCTACACTGTTGTATAGTGACAAATCACTACTTCAGGAGGTACGTTTACCATGTTCCGAAAGTGGCTAATTCTGGCAGGGCTCTTGATGGCCATCTCCTTGGTTGTCATTGGTTGTGAGACTGTCGACACATCAGCCCTGGAAAACGAGATAAGCGAACGTGACGCGAAAATCGCCGAACTGGAAGCCATGGTGATGGACCTTGAGGCGACAGGCGAGATGCCGGCCGAGATGGCCGGTTCCCGTCTCCAAACAGTCCAAGACCGAGGCAAGCTCATTTGTGCCAGCCGCAACGACGTGCCGGGCTACGGCTACCTGGACGATGCCGGCAATAACGTCGGTTTCGATATCGACCTTTGCCGCGCGGTTGCCGCCGCCGTCCTAGGCGATGCAAATGCGTTCGAGATTCGACTGATCACCGCTGCCGAACGCGGACCCACCATCCAGTCCGGCGAAGTGGACCTGTTGGTTCGCACCGTCACGTGGACCACGTCCCGGGACGCCCAGTGGGGCAACTACACCCAGACCATGTTCTACGACGGCCAGGGGTTCATGGTGCAGAAGGACCTGGGCATCTCCAGTTCCCTGGAGCTTAAGGACGCCACTGTCTGTGTGACTCAGGGAACGACCACCGAGTTGAACCTGCAGGACTTCTCAAACCAGAACGACCTGAACATCAATGCCCTCACCTTCGAGGACACCGACGCGGTGGTGGCCGCATATCAGAGCCAGCAGTGCGACGCCTTCACCAACGATCGCTCCCAGTTGGCCGCTATTAGCAGTGCCTTCGAGGACCGGGATGCACATGTAATCCTTCCCGAGACCATCTCGGAAGAGCCGCTCGGCCCAGTGGTCCCTCACGGTGACGAGCAGTGGTTCGACATCGTGAAGACCGTCATGGCCATCCTGATCTACTCCGAGGCGTACAGCGTAACTTCCGACGCGGTACCGACCGAGAGTACCGGGGACACCAAGGTTGACCGTCTCTTCGGACTGGAAGGCTCCTTCGGCCAGGAAACCCTGGGACTCAGCCAGACCGTGGCCCAGGACGTGATCGGGAGCGTGGGCAACTACGGTGAAATCTACGACCGCAACCTTGGCCCGGGTGGCATCAATCTCCCTCGTGAAGGCGGCCGCAATGCCCTGTGGGCCGACGCTGCTTGTTCGGACTGTCCCAAGGGCGGCCAGATTTACTCCGCTCCTCTTCGGTAACCCTCTCGCTCCACTGTCGTAATCCTCTGCGCCATGATCATGATTGAGGCGCTTCGAGGACTTACCTACTACAAGGGCGTGCCTCTCTGGCGGCACGCCCTTGTCCTACAGTGGGCGTTGCAGATAATATCGGGCGTCATAGTGGTGGTCTTGGTCGCCACTTTCTTCACCAACATCACCAACACCATCGAAGACCGGGAGATTCCCCACGGGTTCAGTTTCCTGTCCCGCGAGTACCAGACCCCCATCGGGCAGCACTTTCTCCCCTACGAGTCCTCAGACTCCTTCCTCTACGCGTTTGGGGTTGCCGCTACCAACACCATCATCGTCTCCATTGTGGGAGTCATTCTGGCCACGGCCTTGGGGATCGTGGTGGGTGTGGCCCGCATTTCGGGAAACTGGCTGGTGTCCAAGACCTCTCTGATCTACATTGAGGTCTTCCGCAACGTTCCCCTTTTGGTGCAACTGTTCTTCTGGTTCTACGTGGTACTGGCGTTGCCTCCGGTCCGCCAGGGATACGTCATCGCGGACAAGATATACATCAACAATGCGGGCTTGTCTCTGCCGTGGCCATCGCCGTCCAGTTGGGACGCTGCCTGGGTATGGCTGGCTGTTGCCTTGGCCTCGATCATTGCCGCCATGGTGCTGTACCGTGCATTGACCCAGCGCGAGGCCCTCACCGGGAGGTCGTCCTATCCCCTGGTTTCAGGCAGTGTCACAGCCATTGCAATCGCGGTTGCCGGGTGGCTGTTCGTCAGCACGGCGTTTGGAGACGCTCCCTTTGGCATCTCGGATCCGGCCCCACAGGGGACTTTCGGACGCATCGCCGGGGGCTTCACAATCTCCGGCGGCCTGATGGCGCTCTTGGCCGGACTGGTGATTTACACATCCTCGTTCATTGCGGAGATTGTCCGGGCCGGCATCCAATCGGTAGGCCGAGGTCAGACGGAAGCAGCCCGGTCGCTGGGACTTGCGCCCATGGCGGCACTGCGCCATGTTACCTTCCCCCAGGCCCTGAGGGTTATCATCCCCCCGCTGATCAGCCAATTCCTCAACCTGACCAAGAACAGCAGCCTGGCCGGAGCCATAGGCTACTCGGATCTGGCCAATGTCGCCAAGACCATGACACAGACGGCTCCGGCAGTGTCCATCTATGTCCTGCTGGCGGCGGCCTACCTGGCCATGAGCCTGACCTATTCCTTGATCGGCAACATTTATAACCGGAGCATTCGGTTGGTAGGAAATTAGGCGAATGGCATCTGCGACGGACACGCCGCCAGGCGTGGTACTCCCTCCTCCCATCACGGAACGCGGCGGCGTGGGCTGGGCCTATGCCAACCTGTTCAGCAATTGGTACAACACTGTCCTGACCTTCATATACGCCGCTTTACTGGGCGTGGCCTTGTGGTTTGGGCTGAGCTGGATAGTCCTGGAGGCCGACTGGAAGGTCATCGCGACCCTGGGAGGCCGGCTCATCATTGGCCAGTACAACACGGAGTTCGCCTGCCCCGGTCAGAACTGCTTCTGGAGACCACAGGCCTCCCTGCTGCTGGTATCGGTGCTGCTGGGCATGGCGTGGGCCGTGTCCGGGGACAAGGCTGCCAAACGCATCGCCATTGGCGTGGCGGCGATAACGGTCGCCTTTGCTTTTCTGCCCTACAGCATGGATCAGATGGGCCTGGACGTACGGCTGCTGCTGGCAGCGAACGTTCCCGCAGTGGCGGCGGGCTGGGTGCTGGCCCGGCGCACGCCCCTGGGCACGGTCCGCTGGATAGTCATGCTGGGAGTCCTCTTTTTCCTGGTTATCCTGGTCTTGATAGGGGGGGTGCCGGGAGTGCCGGGCCTGCAACCCGTGTCGACCATATACTGGGGTGGCCTGATGCTGAACCTGCTGCTGGCGGTGACCGGCATCACCCTCAGCCTGCCCATCGGCATCGCCCTGGCCCTGGGACGGCGCAGCAGCCTGCCGCTGGTCAAGCTGCTGTGCGTGGTGTTCATTGAGGTGATGCGGGGCATGCCGCTGATAACGCTCCTGTTCATGTCCCAAGTGTTGGTGCCTTTGGCCTTCCCGCAGGACTTCTCCACCAATTCCCTGTTCCGGGCTGGGATAATTCTTACCCTTTTCAGCTCGGCGTACATGGCGGAAAATATTCGGGGAGGCTTGCAGGCGCTTCATCCCGGCCAAGTGGAGGCGGCGCGAGCATTGGGGCTGGCTGGCTGGCAGACCACCGTGCTAATCTCGCTGCCCCAAGCCATCCGCAACGTCATACCCGCCATTGTGGGGCAGTTCATCTCCCTTTTCAAGGACACCCTCCTCGTATACATCATTGGAATGTTGGACGTGGTTGAGTTCAGCCGGGCGTTTATACAGGGCAACGCGGAGTACCTGGCCAGCGCAAGGGAGCTGTTCCTGTTCCTGGCCTTGGTCTTCTGGATCTTTACCTACACCATGTCCTATGTCAGCAGGAGAGTCGAGGTACATCTCCGAGTCGGGCAACGATAGGGCATCGGATCCGCGTAATCGGTTTCGATGTTGTCACTCGGCCTGCATTTGGATTCCCGCTTTTGCGGGAAAGGCAGGCAGAAGCGGGAATGGAGCGGATGGAAGCAGGAAAAGCGAGTGAACGCCACACCGATTTTGTAGACGCCTTTAAAGAAGCCTGGAACCAGTCGGAGCCTTAGCAACATGGCCGCGAGCGAATCAACAATCGATACTTCCGACATGATCGTGTGCAGGGATGTACACAAATGGTACGGCAACTTCCACGCCTTGCGGGGCGTAACCACCACGGTGCGCAAGCGCGAGGTCGTGGTCGTCGTGGGACCATCCGGGTCGGGCAAGTCCACCTTCATCCGTACCATCAACCGGCTGGAGGAGCACCAGCGCGGGGACATCATCGTCGACGGCATTGAGCTTTCCAACGACGTGCGCAACATCGACGCCATCCGACGCGACGTAGGCATGGTCTTCCAGTCGTTCAATCTCTTCCCCCATCTGACGGCCATGGACAACATCACCCTCGCGCCCATGAAAGTGCGC
Source organism: Caldilineaceae bacterium SB0661_bin_34 (assembly GCA_009841145.1). Lineage (GTDB taxonomy): Bacteria > Chloroflexota > Anaerolineae > Caldilineales > Caldilineaceae > Bin34. The sequence continues at coordinate 11,015 of VXMJ01000048.1, forward strand.
AAGCTTCCGGCGCGTCAGGCAGAGGAAATTGCCGAACAACTCCTGGAGCGAGTGGGTATCGCCGAGCAGGCAGGCAAGTATCCGGGTCAGCTATCCGGTGGCCAGCAGCAACGGGTCGCCATTGCCCGCGCCCTAGCCATGCAGCCCAAAATCATGCTGTTCGACGAGCCAACCTCGGCCCTGGACCCGGAGATGATCAAGGAAGTCCTGGATGTGATGCGTGAGTTGGCCGAGTCGGGCATGACGATGGTCGTCGTCTCCCATGAAATCGGATTCACTAGGGAGGTAGCCGACCGGGTCCTCATGTTCGATCACGGACAAATCATCGAAGAAAGCGCCACGGAAGAGTTTTTCGACAATCCAAAGGAAGACCGGACAAAGCTGTTCCTCTCCCAAATCCTGGCGTAGGCGGGGTGGACGGTTTCCCGGTCCACTGTAGTCACTTCCGGGCACGCCCCAGCACCGGGTTACGCATGATTACCATGTCCGCAGGACGTTGACAAAGTCGCGTCAGGGCGGGGATCCACCTCCAAAGCAGTGGTTTGACCACGGCCTGAGCACCGCGTCGTGGCAGAACATCCATAGGAGGTGAATCCAGCAAGGCACTGCCCATGATCCAAACTGGCGGTTCGGGCTCGCAGATCGTCTGTGCCACAAGAATGGCTGTCCTGCATCTTCATGTTTAGGGTCTCAACCACCAAGACGCGTCGCAACCCGCATGAACGCCAATATCCCATAGTTCGATATCCCATCCGCAGCGACGGTCACCGTCTGGTAGACGACCTGATGGCCAACCCGAACGTCATGCTGGACCTGACGCGGTCCGAGATGGCCCTGCTGGCGGCAACCCACGAAATGGGGTTCGCCCGCGAAGTGGCGAACCGGCTCGTGTTCATGGATGCCGACGAGATTGTGGAGATGGCCGGCGTGGCCATCTTCTTCGAAAATCCCGAAACCGAACGAGCCAAGGTGTTTCAGGAACAGAGCCTCTGACGCAACATGGCCCCCGATCGAGATCCGGATCCCTCCCTGCTTGTTCCCGTATCCCCATGCGACGCAACCTGGTTCTCAACAGGTTGCGGTTCCTTCCCCACGCGGCCGACTTCCGATTGAGCGAGGGAAGTTGCCCGTTGTTGGCCAGGATGGGGCCCCGACAGCACTGACTATTGCACAGACAGGCTGTCGTTGTCGGCATCCCTTCCGGCCAACCTGTACTCCGTCAGTAACTTGATACAAGGAATTTCCGGGCATTTTGTGCGATAACGCAGCACACCGGGGTCCGGCTCGCCCTCCATAGGTCAGTGTAGGATCGGGGCATTCAGTCCACAGGCGCTGTGAACATGGTCATGTCCTCCGAACGTCCACAACCTTCCCTAAATCCGGGACGGTCCGAATTCTTGCAGATTCGGCGCGGCGGTGGCCTCTACATCGACAAGACCCATCACTTCCGATCACTCTTGGCTTCCGAATCCAAGGATGTCTCCACACTCCGAAACCCGTACGTATTCCTGGCCCGTCCCCGACGCTTCGGCAAATCCCTGCTGGTGACAACCCTGGAGGCCTTCTTTCAGGGAGAAGTACCAATTGATCCGCGCTATCTTAACGGCCAAAACCCGCCACAAACCTTAAGCAAGACGGATCTATTCTGCGATACGGAGGTGGCAGATCTCGTGGAAAGCCGGGGGTTCCACCCGGTTGTGCGCCTGAACATGGCTAATACCCCCGCCGATACAGCAGAGCGACTGGAAGCCAATCTGCTGGAGATGCTGAGCAGCCAATATACCCAGTGGAACCAATACGGCATTGATGTGGGACTGGATCCCGTGGATGAATCCGGCGTTGTCACGTTCCCACCCCTTCCGGAAGTCAGCCCGGCCCAGCGCTTGGAAGAACTGGTGATCCGCCTCAAGGCCCATTACCAAGCCAACCCCGTCGTCCTGGTCGACGAGTACGATGCACCCCTAGTTCATCTGCTGGGCAAGAAGACGGACTCCGAGCCCATCCTGGACATCCTGCGCACCTTTTACGTCAAGTTCAAGAGCCTCGAAAACCAACTGCACTTTGTCTTCGTCACCGGTATCACCCGCTTCGCCCGCGTCAGTCTGTTTTCAGCATTCAACAACTTGTGGGACATCTCCTGGGAACCCACCTACGCCACTCTGTGCGGCTTCACCGAACAGGAAGTGCGAACCGCACTGCATCCCCACCTCGTCACCGGTGCGGACCACCTCAACGTATCCCTTGAGAAACTGATGGACAAGGTGCGCCGCCACTACAACGGCTATTGCTTCGGCTTTCCCGAAGACAGCGAGCGCGTCTACAACCCCTTCACCCTCGCCTGTTGCCTCCGGGACATGCAGGACCGAAACCACGTCCGGAGATGGGCGATCACCGGATGGCCCAACCACTGGGCCGTCTCCGGCACACCCATGTTTCTCATCCGTCTCATGAAGGAGGGTCAGTATCCTCTGCCTGAGGATCCGCCCCCTTGGGACAACCTGATGAACACGGCCTACGGCCTGGACACGGTCGACTTTGTCTCTCTCATGTTCCAGACCGGCTACTACACCCTACGCCAAGACAAGGACGGGGACCTGTACCTGGACTACCCCAATGACGAGGTGCGGCGAACCTACGGCCATGAACTGCTGGAGACCTACCGGCGACCACCCGACTCGCGGACCCTGCGGGCCATGCACCGCGCACTGGCCGACGAGGACCATAAGGAGTTCTGCGATCTCCTCCACACCTTTCTGGCCGGTATCCCCAGCGAGAAGTTGCGCCGCGAGACGGATTGCCACCTCGTCCTGCACGTGCTGTGCCAGCTGATGCAGGTGGAGTTCCAGTCGGAAGTGCACCAAGGCGGCGGCCGCTCCGACATGGAGGTCCGCTTCCCCGGACACGTCTGGGTTATGGAGTTCAAGTATGGGGAGTCGCGGGAGGCGGCCTTGGACCAGATTCGGTCGCACGACTATGGCCGCCGGCACTTCGGTGGGACGCGCAAGGTATTGGCACTGGGTCTGAACTTCGTGCCCCGCACCGAGGACAAAGGGTTTTGCATAGAGTACGCCACCTACTCCGTGTATCAACCCGACTGAGGAAACACCTCCGGTGGCCGTTGATGAAACTGCGGGATAGGCAACTCACGGAGACAAGCTTGGAACAGCACAGATGGCCAGCATCCATGTCGCGCGCGAGTGATGAACATGCGGCTCAACAATCCCCTTCCGGGGATGAATCCCTATTGGGAGCGTCCGGACTCGTGGCCCGACTTCCACAACACCCTCATTACCCAGCTGCGCGAGGATGTTGTCTCAACAAGTTCCCCTGATCGGGCAACAGCATCGCGTGTCCCTTGGGTTTGGTGGTTTGCGCCCGCCCAGCCGACGGAACGCTCCGAGAGCCCAGGAAGTAGTTCAGGTTCTGTAGTCGCCGTTGATGGTCACGTACTCGTGACTGAAGTCGCAGGTCCAGACGGTGGCCTCTCCCTGTCCCAATCCCAGGTCGATCCTGACCCCCACCTCGGTCTCGGCAAAGATGGCGGCGGCATCCTCTTCGGCGTAGTTCAGCGGGGTGCCCTGAGCCACCAGTTGCAACTCGGGACCGCCATTGGCAGCAATGAACAGATTGGTCTCCTCCGGAGCGATTTCGGCCTCCGAGTTTCCGGCCGCACACAGAATGCGACCCCAGTTGGCATCGCCGCCGTAGAAAGCGGTCTTGACCAACGGGCTGATCGAAACCCGACGGGCCGCATTGTGGGCATCCTCGTCGGATTTGGCACCTACCACTTCGATTGAAACCACCTTGGTGGCCCCTTCCCCGTCGCGCACGATGGCCCGGGAGAGCTCAATGGAAGCTTCCGTCAACCCGGCCAGGAACGCGTCCCACAGCGGACCTGCGGCCTTGTCGATGACCGGCGCCGAACCCTGGCCGCTGGCCAGCAGCAGGACCGTGTCGTTGGTACTCGTGTCGCCGTCGACGCTAATGCAGTTGAAGCTCTTGCGCACTGCGGCCGACAGAGCCTCCTGGAGCACCGGTGCGGTGACCGCGGCATTGGTTGTCATCACGCTCAGCATGGTCGCCATGTCGGGATGAATCATGCCGGCGCCCTTGGAAATGCCGGAGATCCGAACCTCCTCGCCGGCCAGGGCCACACCACCCGTGTACAGCTTGGGAAAGGTGTCCGTGGTCATAATGCCGCGGGCAGCATCGTGCCAGCCTTCGGGTTTCAGCTTGTCCACGGCATCCGGAATGCCGGCCCGAATGCGATCCATGGGCAGCTGCACGCCAATCACGCCGGTGCTCATGACCAGCGTGGTCGAATCACCGCTGCCGATGGCCTTCTCCAGGGATTCGGCCATCATGCGGGCGTTGGCCATGCCCTCCGGGCCGGTGCAGGCGTTGGCACAGCCGCTGTTGACCACCACCCCGTGAATACCCGAAGGGTTGAAGTCCACCACCTGCCGGTCATACAGAACCGGGGCGGCCGGGAACTTGCATTGCGTGAAAGTAGCCGCGGCCGTGCAGGGAGTCGGGCTGGCAATCACCGACATGTCCAGATCCCCGGTCGGCTTGATGCCGGCCGCCACCCCGGCCGCATCGAATCCGGGAACGGCAGCCTGTGCCCCTGTGTATCCGATTTCTCCGCCTACGGCCATCGGGTTGCTCCTTGTCTTGGCAGGGGTGCCGGATTGGCCGGCTCCCTGAATTCAGTGGTTCAGTCGGAAGCGGCCCCGTCGGACCGCACCAGGGCCTGCACCTTGAGCGGCAGGCCGAACAGGCGAATGAAACCCTCCGCGTCCTCCTGATCGTAGACGTCGTCCTCCTCGAAGGTCACGTAGTCCTCGCGATACAGGCTGTGCGGGCTGCGCCGGCCGGCCAGGATGACATTCCCCTTGTACAGCTTCAGACGCACCTCGCCCGTGACCGTGGCCTGTGTACTCTCCACATAGGCGGTGATGGCCTCCCGAAGGGGGGTGTACCACTGGCCGTTGTAGACCAGTTCCGCGAACTTCAGGCCCATCTGCTCCTTGTGGTGCAGGGTCTCCCGGTCCAGGCACAATTGCTCCAGGGCCTGGTGTCCGCGATAGAGAATGGTGCCGCCCGGAGTTTCGTACACGCCCCGGCTCTTCATGCCGACCAGGCGGTTCTCGACCAGATCGACCCGTCCCACCCCGTGAATCGCGCCCAAGGCGTTGAGTTCCTTGAGCAGGGACACGGGATCCATGTCCTGTCCGTTCAGAAAGCACGGAACACCCTTGACATAGCCCAGCGTTAGTTCAACCGGCTTGTCTGGAGCATCCTCGGGGGCCGCCGTCCACTCGAACATGTCCTTGGGCGGCTCGTTCCAAGGATCCTCCAGCGGACCGCCCTCGTTGCTGAGGTGCCACAGGTTCGTGTCCTGGCTGTAGATGCGGTCGGCCGTGGCCTTGACCGGCACGTTCCACTCCTCAGCGTATTCCAGGGCGTCCACGCGTCCCCTGATGTTCCACTCGCGCCACGGTGCAATGATGCGCAGGGACGGTTCCAGGGCCATGACGGTCAGCTCGAAGCGAACCTGGTCGTTACCCTTGCCGGTGGCACCGTGGGCAATGGCGTCGCAGCCTTCCGCGCGCGCCACGTCCACCAGGTGCTTGGCAATCAGGGGACGGGCCATCGAGGTTCCGAGCAGGTAGTCCCGTTCGTAGATGGCACCGGCCCGCAGGGTCGGAAAGGCGAAGTCGGTCAGGAACTCCTCCCTGACATCACGCACGATGCACTTGCTGGCCCCGGATGCCCTGGCCTTGTCTTCCAGGCCATCCAGTTCGTCCTCCTGGCCGAGATTGGCACAGAAGCACACCACCTCGCATCCGTAGTTGTTGCGCAGCCAGGGCACGGCCACGCTCGTATCCAACCCGCCCGAATAGGCGAGGGCGGTCTTCCGAACCTTCTTGTCGCTGCCAGTCATGCCCATGTGGTTCCCTTCGGTCCGGACTCCGGCCACCGCCGCTTCCGGTTGAATATCAGTCGATGAACGCGCTCAGCATGGGGCCGAGCGGCTTGCCGGCCAGCAGATGGAAGTGGGTGTGCATCACGATCTGATTGGCGTCCGGCCCGGTGTTGACCAGCGTACGGTAGCCGCTTGCGGCCACGCCTTCCTGCTCCGCCACCCTGTTCAGCACCGCCACGACGCGCCCAAGGCTTTCGGCATCCGCATCGCCCATCTCCGCCAAGCTCTCGGAATGCCGGTTGGGCACCACCAAGATGTGGACGGGAGCCTGGGGATCGATGTCGTGGAAGGCGGTCACCAAGTCGTCCTGGTAGGCGATCTTCGCCGGCAGTTCGCCCTTGATGATGCGGCAGAACAGGCAGTCGTCCATGCAGAGTCTCCGTTGGAGAAACAGTCGAGGCGGAATTTAGGGCGGCTCAAACCACCAGGTTGACGAGCTTGTCCGGGACCACGATGGCCTTGCGCAGTTCCCTACCGTCCAGGTAGGGCTGCACGTTGGGCTGTTCCAGCGCCAGCGCCTCCAGGCCTTCCCGGGCCATGCCCTGCTCGACCTCCACGGTTGCGCGGACCTTGCCGTTGACCTGCACCACGATGGTAATCTCGTTGGCCCGGGCCAGTTCCTCGTCGTGGACGGGCCAGCTCTGCAGGTGGACACTGTCCTTGTGGCCCGTGAGATGCCAGAGCTCCTCGGCAATGTGAGGGAAGAACGGCGCCATCATCAGGCACATCGAATCCACGGCCTGCGTCCAAAGCGCAGTGTCGGCAACCGCGGTCGTCCTAACCTTCATCATCTGGTTGTTGAGCTCCATCAGGGCCGAGATGGCCGTGTTGAAGCGGAAGTGATCCAGATCGGCGGTCACCTTGGCAATGGTGGCATGCAGCTTCTGTTCCAGCTGGCGCGCGGCGGATGCATCCTGCGAACTCACCTCGACCGGCTCTGTCACCACGGTCCAAACCCGGTTGAGAAAACGGCGTACGCCCTCAATACGCTGCGGATCCCACGGTCCGCCCTGATCCCAGGGTCCGATGAACATCAGGTAGCCGCGCACCGTGTCCGCGCCGTATCGCTGTACGACATCGTCCGGATCCACCACGTTGCCTCGGCTCTTGGACATCTTCTCGGAATCGGCACCCAGAATCATGCCCTGGTTGAAGAGCCGGTCCATTGGTTCATCGAAATCCACCACGCCCAGATCGCGCAGGGCCTTGGTGAAGAACCGGGTGTAGAGCAGGTGCATGGTGGCATGTTCGATGCCGCCGGTGTACTGATCCACGGGCAGCCAGTAGTTCCCGGCCTCGCGGCTCCAAGGGCGCGCGTCGCGGGTCAGGGGCCTGCCATCGCCCCAGTAGGGGGCCACGTAGGCGTACTGGTACCACGACGAGCACATGAAGGTGTCCATCGTGTCGGTTTCGCGTTGGGCTGCGTTGCCGCACTTGGGACATTCCGTGTTCAGGAATGCAGGGGTATACAGCAGGGCGTTCTCGCCGGAAGGCTGGAACTCGGTCTCCTCGGGCAGGCACACAGGCAGTTGATCGTAGGGCACCGGCACCGTACCGCAATGGTCGCAGTAGACAATCGGGATGGGCGTGCCCCACATGCGCTGGCGGGAGATGAGCCAGTCGTGCAGCCGGTAGTTGACCTGGGCGCGGCCCTTGCCGGTTTCCTCCAGCCAGGCAATGACCTTGTCCGCGGCCCCCGCCACCGGGGTGCCGTCGAACTCGCCGCTGTTCATCATGGCGCCATCTTCCTTGGAGGGCCAGGCCTCGGTCAGGGGTCCCGTGGCTCCGTCCGGACCCGAAATCACCCGCACGATATCCAGGCCAAACTGCTCGGCGAATGCGAAGTCGCGCTCGTCATGACCGGGCACGGCCATGATGGCACCCGTGCCATAGCCCAGCATCACATAGTCCGCAATCCAAATGGGAATACGGGCCCCGTTAACGGGGTTGACGGCATAGCCCCCCGTGAATTCGCCGGTCTTCTCTCGGCCAATGTCCGTGCGGACGGCTTCGTTGAGGCGGGACGAACGCTCAACATAGGCCTCGACTGTCGCCCGCCGGTCTTCGGTCGTGATCTCGGCAACCAGAGGGTGCTCCGGTGCCAGCACCATGAACGTGGCTCCCCACAGCGTATCCGGGCGCGTCGTGAAGACCTCAATGGGCTTGCCGTCCTCCGTATGAAAGGCCACTTGGGCACCCGTACTGCGGCCAATCCAGTTGGTCTGCATGATCTTGACCGGATCGGGCCACTCAATGGTTTCCAGGTCCTGGAGCAGCTCGTCCGCAAAGTTGGTGATGCGGAACTTCCACTGTTCCAGTTCCTTCTGGATAACCGGGGTGTCACATCGTTCGCAATGCTTGTCTTCTCCCCAAACCTGCTCGCGGGCCAGGGTCGTGTTGCAGCGCGGACACCAGTCCACAGGGGCTTTCTCACGGTAGGCGAGATCCGCCTCCAGCAGGCGTAGGAAGAACCACTGCGACCACTTGTAGTACCCCGGTTCGCAGGTGATCGCCTCGCGGTCCCAAGCCCACATCGCGCCCATTTGCCGCAGTTGACGGCGCATGTTGTCGATGTTGTCATACGTCCAGATCCGAGGATGAATGCCATGTTCAATGGCCGCGTTCTCTGCCGGCAGACCAAACGCGTCGAACCCAATCGGGAAGAAGACGTTGGCTCCCTGCATCCGTCGGTAGCGCGCCGCGGTGTCACTGGGCGTCATGGCGTACCAGTGCCCCACATGCAGGTCCCCCGAGGGATAGGGGAGCATGGTCAGGGCGTACCACTTGGGCCTGTCGGAATCCTCCACGGTCCGATACAAGCCCAACCGTTCCCATTCCTGCTGCCACTTGGCCTCGATGGCCGCCGGGTTGTAGCGGGGAATTTCGGTAGACATGTGGTTCGTCCGTGAAAGGTCCTTGGGACAAGGTGGATACAGTCCGCCAAGTATAAGGAAATTTCCTGCACATACCGCACAATGCCCAGTACTTGGCCGTTTCAATTCGCGTGGAATTGGGTACGGTGGCGCGTAAGGGGGCCAAGCAAAAGGAAGTGGCCACTCCATCACAATCTGCACCGGTTCCCTCCTAATGCCCATCATTGGACAGTTGCGCGACCACGGATTCGCGGATGAATGTCCCACATCGGGTACTCTGCCCCCACTGCACCTCCATCTGCAGCCGCGGCACGTCCCGCCACAGGCTGGTGGGGCTTACGAAGCAACCCAGGACCTCCGGGCTAGCAGAGGTCGCGCGCAGACTGACGCCGAGCCAGTACAGACGCATCAGAATCTCCTGCCAGGGCCACGTGCGCTGCTGGCGAGTCACGCCGTCCGGCGAGGGCGAGTGCGTACGCCCACACGTCTGGCAGCGCCAGCGCTGTACGCGGCAGGGGTCCAGCGGCAGCCGATGGCGTTCGTAGCAGCCGTTGCGCCAAGAGGCGCGCTTGCCGCAGTAGGGACACGCCTCCGGCGGACCGGGGTCCGCGAGTTGACGCGCGGGATCTTCAGGGACTACCGTGAAAGACATGGTGAGAAGCCCTTGCCTGGTTGCATGTGTCAAACCAAGGCTACAGGGCTTCTCGTCTTGTTCCGGGACTGAACCGTTTTCAACGAAAGTGAAACAGTGCCAAAGTGAAACAGTACCGTTCCTGAGATTGATGTTACAATCTCCCTGCGTCTAGGTAGAATCGCCAAGCGTCTCTTCTCGGGGCTCACGCCCCGACCCTAGTCGCCTTTTTGTTTTGTTGGGTCGTTCCGATGCATCTTTGCTACCTTGACGAGTCAGGTACACCGGACATCCCTGGCAACACATCGCACTACATCCTGGCAGGCCTCTCGGTGCCAGACACCCACTGGAAGCAGCACCACGGGCAACTCGAACGTATCAAGCAACGCTACGGTCTGGAGGAAGCCGAGATTCATGTCGCCTGGATGATGAGGTCCTATCTCGAACAGAAGTTGATCCCGGGCTTTGAAACCAGATCCTATGATGAGCGAAGGGCTGCGGTACACCAGCGGCGAACCGCGGAACTCCTCCGACTACAAAAAGTAAGCAGCAAAACTTACAGACAAACTCGAAAAAATTACCGGAAGACAGCTGCATATATTCCATCTCACACTGCAAGAAAGACGGCAGATCGTAACAGAACTGGCAGAACTTATATCCGATTGGGGTGTAGTCAGACTTTTTGCTGAATGCATCGACAAAGTACATTTTGACCCCGTGAGAACCTCTACTACTGTTCACGAGCAAGCTTTTGAGCAAGTCGTGTCGCGCTTCGAGCGATACCTGCAAAACCGTGACACGGGTTACGGCCTGCTCATCCATGACAACAATGAGACTGTGGCCAAGAGACATACGGAACTAATGAAGACCTTCCTGCGCGAAGGCACGCTCTGGACAAAAATTCACCATGTGATTGAAACTCCCATGTTTGTGGACAGTCAGTTGACCAACATGGTGCAGCTGGCCGACCTGTGTGCCTATGCGCTCAGGCGCTATCTTGAGAACGATGAGGAAACGCTGTTTGACCTTGTGTTTCAAAGGGCTGACAGAATTGGGACAACAACCGTTGGAGTCAGGCATTTCACAAGTCACGGTTGTATGTGCAAGATTTGCGCCGCCCGTGTTTCCTGAGCTTCACTGCCGCAGGGATCCTGACCTCTTCGATCCCCTACAGACCCGATAAACCGATACCAAGCTGGACTTTGTCAAAGCCATCCCGCCTGCCCAAGCGGTCAGTAGGTCCAGAGAGTGGGCATCACATTGAAATGGCGCGTCCCCCGATTTCCGGGTCCGTGTCAATGCGGAACTGACCCTTTTGGGCTTTGCCATTCCTGACCACCAACGGGTTGGCCTGCCGCAGCAAATTCCGGTTGGGGCGTGTCTGTGAAGGGATCTCTCCTCTAGTCGTCATGCCGCCGATTTGTCAAGATCGGCCTGTAAGGTGTCCCATCCCTGCCCGTTCATGGTCAGTTCGGTCTCAACAGTTTGCAAGGTACGCGGATCGTACCGGCACCATTCCATACCGGAGCCGTCGGGGCGCACGTCAAGACTGTGTTCAATCACACCCCGCTCCCAGCTGATGCTGACCCCACCGTCAGAGGTGGGGCAGATGTCGGGGATGCCAAGGCTGGCGTGCCAGTGCTTTCCGAGCCAATCAGCGGTCAGGTCAAGAAGAGCAGGTTCCGGCGTGGTGCTGCCTGGACCGTCCCACTCCGGCCCCAACTGTTTCAGCTCGTTTATCTGCCTGATACTCGCCGTATGAGCGGCTCTCACCACCGGGCCCGAGACATGCTTATTGCGTAGGGGCTGAGACTGCATGGGGATTCACCAAGTTCCAGCTTGTAGCCTAGACCGACGCGCACCGAACTGCAACTGTGGTGTCAAACGCCGCGGTTTGAAGTTGGTGCGGTTCGTCATCCGCACACTCCTTACACTCACCATTGCGGTACCTGCTCCATGACACCACACCAAGATTTGCATGGAGTGTACATCGCCACCAATTGGCACTGTCCTATGCAATGGACACTCCATCAGGGCAATCACACGCCAATTGGACCAGTGATTTCTGCGGGTAGGATGGACCATTTTGACCTTGTCTGGCACGCCTGACATCTCCGCCATCCCCGTCCCCCTGGTTTCCCTGCTGACCGAGGTCGACGATCCCAGTCGGCCCCAGGAATAGCACCATTCCCTGGAGGCCATCCTCTTGCTCGCGACGCTGGCCGTCATCTGCGGTGCCAACAACTGGACCGAGGTTGAGTGCGTCGGTCGCCGGAAGCAGACCTGGCTGGAGATGTTCCTCGACCTACCGCACGGCATCCTCTCGCACGACTCCTTCGGGCGCGTCTTCGGAGAACGCAGATCGGCCCCTATCCCCGAAATCAGTTGGGCTTCCAAGGAATGCCGCAACGCCCCATGCACCAGATCCTCAAGTTCGGAGGCCGCGCCAACGCTTGGCAAACTTGGTCTCGTATCCGAGGCAAAGTTCGGAAGACACGACAGTTGGCGCGTGGTGCGCCCAACACTGCTGGTATCCGGCTTGGACCTGTGCCGGTCCAAACAGCGCACTACAATCCAATGGGCTTGACACCAACTCGGCCCCTCCGACCTGACGCAGTGCACGATGACGGACGAACCGGACATCCATACCAATCCAGACGAGACGCAAGGGCAATCCCCGACCGTTCCGAGACTACGCCCCGGGATCTCCGACTACACGCGTCTGCGGCGCGAGCATCACGCCTACGTCGACAAGACCAGCGAACTGGCTCAACTGCTGGATACCGGCGAGTTCCTATTCCTGTCCCGGCCGCGCCGCTTCGGCAAAACCCTGATGCTCTCGACCATTGAGTGCATGTTCCAAGGCGACTTGCCGAGAGTAAGACACCCCGATCGTTCAACGATTCGGGCGATGCCCAAGGTTCAGGACGAACAGCTTTTCGCCGTCACGGCATGGGAGCAGCCGTTCACAACCTCTGCGCGCCATCCAGTCATTCGGCTTGACCTGAGCAGGATTTCCGGTTCCAGCGTCGGTCAAATGGAGCTGTCCCTCAAAAGGCATGTTGCCCAACAGGCCCTGCTCTGGTACTGCAGGGGGTACAACCCCGGCATTGACTTGAAGCACCTGCGTGATCCAACGAGCTATCGGTTTGCAGCCCAGGACATGCTTGACGAACTGATCCAGTCGCTGCAGGTGGAATGCAACGACCCGGTGGTGCTGGTGGACGAGTACGATACCCCGCTGCTGTCGCTCCTTGGCCGGAGGCCATCGGAGGTTGACCCGTATTTCCGATTGTTTCGCGACTTTTTTCGGGTCCTCAAGCAATGTGACGGCATTCTCCACAAGGTCCTGATCACCGGCATCACACGCCGCGCCTACGGAGAACTGTTCTCGGCACTCAACAACCTGCAGGACTGCACCTGGCGTGCGGATCTCGGCAGTGTGTGCGGATTCACCGAGGACCAGCTAGACCAACCCCCTCTGTCAAACATCGTCCAGGCGGCGGCACAGGGTCTGAGGCAATCCAACGACGAGTTGCGTGCGTCGCTTCAAACCTATTACAACGGATATCGATTCGATCGCGACGGACAGGGGCCGGCGGTCTACAACCCGTGGTCGCTGTGCAATACCCTTTCCGACCTGTTGACCCCGGCTGTGCGGGAAGGCATCAGGAAGCATGGATTGCCGTCGCACTGGTCGGACTCGGGGGTATCCAAGACACTGGTGGATGCCCTGAGGCAACAACCCAACTCGGTGAACTCGATTCCGTTCGCACATCCCGACGAGTTGGATGCCGACTTCTACAGCAACAAGGCAACGGGCCTCAAGTCGCTCATGCTGCAAAGCGGCTACCTGACACACCATCCTGCCCAGAATGGACACCCGGCACGCCTGGGTTGGCCCAACCGCGAGGTCTCGCGGACCATGCTCAGGGATCTGGCCCTTGGCCATGTGGGTGAGCAGCTGCCGGGCGTCGAGCGTGTGCGCAAGTGCCTGGTGTCAGGAAAGTACGAGGATCTTCCAACAGCTCTGTTGGACTGCCTGTATGCCTTTCCCTACCACATCATGGACGACGAGTTCTCCTACCATGCAGCACTGCATGGACTGTTCATGGGCATGGGTATCATGCCGCGTTCGGAACAAGCCGAACTGGCAGGACGCTACGACTTGGCAACCATATGTGGGGGCCGGATCGCCGTTATGGAACTGAAATACAACCGCAGCCTGCAGGAAGCACAAGACCAGACTGCACTCAAGCAATACGGCCGGGGCCTGCTCGTGGAACTGGACAATAGGGCGGATGCGACCTGTATAGCCCTCCATATTGCGAAGACACGGGAAGGCGGGATTTCGATCGAGGGTGCAGTGCGCTCCGTGCACGGTATCGACAACGATTGGACTTCCCTAAGGTCGCACCAGCGCTAACGCTGCAGCACCCTTCCCCGCTGGTCCGGCATCGGGTCTTGGTGTCGGAGTGCAGAAATTCCGGCATCACTGTCCACTGCGCGGGCCCAATTTCTCCGGTCCATCTGATCCTCTCCTGAAGGAGCAAGGGTGTCGTAAACGCGGTGAGCGACTCTCCCCGCGCACGGCCGTGGCTTCGATACGGTCTCTCCGTACGTTAGCGAGGCCCTGCTGCGCCAGGATGGCATCCCTGGCCGCCGTCGTCTCCTCTTGGACGCGTAGTAGAAGTAGCCATGACGGAGGTTTCAGGCAGGGGCAATTCCCGCGCCTGCCCTGCCCGCAAGTGCCTCCAATTGGAATGCGATTGGCTTGGTGTTTCACACCAAGCCAAAGTAACCGGCTCATCCTTGACAGAAAGTGTTGCAGAATTTACACTGTTTCGCATGATGCGAAACAGGCCTATATCTGAAACAAAGCTGATAGACACGGCCATCAAGGCAATAGGCAAGCACTTGCCTCCACGGTGGCTCCTGCTCGACCGTGAGAGAGAGGCAACCGGGTGGTCCCCACAGAATGCCACCCGCATTGCCGGCGCCATCTGGGAACTCCGCGGCCCTGACGGACTCTCATCTGACATCATCGTGGAGGTCAAGGCAAATCCGGTGGAGCCCAGGATGGTCGACCGTATAGCCTCCCAACTGCAGGCACTGTCAAATTCGAGACATGAGCAGGCTGGCGTAACCCCTGCCTGCATGCTGATCTCGACCTACCTGAGCCCTTTGACTAAGGAGCGCTTAATGGAAGCCGGAATCAGCTACGCCGACGCAACCGGAAACATCAGGTTCGCCGTTGACCGTCCCGCGGTGTACATCGAGATCCAAGGGGCGGACAGGAACCCCTTTAGGGAGGAACGTCCGCTCCACTCGCTCAAGGGAGGCCGCGCTGCCCGTGTGGCCAGAGGGCTCCTGGACTACCGGCCTCCCTTCGGGACGCGGGAGCTGGCCGGCAAGACCGGAAGCTCGGCGGCCATGGTTTCGAGGGTATCCAGCCTGTTGGAGCCCGACGAGATCGTCACCAAGGAGAGCCCGCGGGGTCGCATTGTCTGGGTGGACTGGGAGGCCTTGGCCCGCCGATGGGCCATGGACTACGACTTCGCCACCTCCAACGCCCTGACGATGTGGCTTGAACCGAGAGGAACCCGGGCGCTGTTCTCCCGGCTTCGCGACACGGGCATCCGGTACGCCGTGACCGGATCGTTTGCCGGGTATCGCTTTGCGCCCGTTGCGGAGCCGCGTCTGGCGGCACTCTACGTCGACGACCCTGACACCACCGCCCAGTCGCTGGGGTTGCGCCCAGCGGAGACCGGAGGCAATGTCCTCCTGGTGCACCCATTCGACCCCGTGGCGTTCGAACGGACCGAATACGAAGACGGCATCACATTCGCCCGCGTGACCCAGGTCCTGCTGGACCTCATGACAGGGCGGGGGCGAGGACCGGCGGAGGCAGAGGCCCTTCTTGCGTGGATGCGGGACCATGAGGACCTATGGAAACTTCCCTTGACCGACACTACATAGAAGCCCGGGAGACGCTGCTCAACGCGGTCGAGGTGCTGGGAACGCACCGCGATGCGGCCCTCCTGGTGGGTTCCCAAGCGGTATACGTACATACAGCGAGGGAGCGGACATGGCGGACAGTACTGGACAACCCAAGGCTGACCGTGCTGTAGCACACACTGATGCGACGGCGGTCAAGCCGAGGGTGCCCCGGATCGCAGTAAACCCCAGACAGATAGAACACGAGCATTAACACCATGTATCGTTGTATGATACTCCCTACAGGGTGTGCATACACGGTGGAGAGCCAGTCGCAAAGGACTGCACATGCCGACTGTAGTGGTGGAAGGCCAGTTCCGGTTTGTTGTGAACACCAGGGAAAACAGTTTCGAACCGCCTCACGTACATGCCTGGGTGGGCAACCAAGACGTATGCCGCGTGGAACTCAACGGGGGTACTTTCATGGAGCCGCCTCCGGCTGGAACCTTCAGAAACATCATGAAAGCCTATACAAAATATGCAGAGAGAATCAGAATGGTGTGGGACGCCATTCACGGGAGGTAAGGAGACAATGGAAACCGTTCTGGTCAATAACGCTTATCGGATGATGACGGTCGCCCATTTGCTGAAGAATTCAATCGAAATCGGCTTTGCAGATGGGGCCAGAGGACGCATCCCCTACAAGGACATACCCGAGATTGAGGAGCGCACAGCGTTATCCAGTCTGGCATTGCCGAATCCGTACGAAATGGTTCTGGGGACGGTCCGCGGCGAGACAGTCGAGATTCCCTGGGACTTCGCCCGCCACTACTGCGATGCTGCCTATCGCCCCGCGATTGAGGCCATTGCCATGAAAGGAAGACGGACCCTCGGTGAACGCATCCGGGACTTTCGCGAGTCTGCAGGTTTGACGCAAGCGGCACTCGCCCAGGCGGCCAACATAGGGCGGGTGACCTTGGTGCGATTGGAGAAGGGAGAGCAGTCACCCCGATTCAAGACCCTTGACGCGATCGCCAAGGCCTTGGGCCGACACACCACCGATCTGTTGGTGGAACCGGAGTCACTGTTCCCACCGGCGACTCAACACCCTGGAGCGATACCCAAGCAGTCTGACCCACAGTACGGTCCAGGTAGAAACGGCAGTGAAGGGTTGATTCCTGTTGGATAGGGTGCTGCCGACCGTTCGATGCTTGGCACTCCGTGTGCACACTCAATCTGCTCTGCTACAGCTCAGATTCCAATTTCCGTGATCAAGGTTTGACGACTCAATACGGTTGCTGAACTGTTGCTTCGGGCACGCCCCAGCTATGCAAGCAGCATGAATGTGGAAAGCGGCATGCTGACAACATGCGGTGCATCCTCGGTTGGGGTGTCGGTTTGGGTAATGAGCAGCCCGAAGGGGGCGCGGTTGGCCGCCTTCTCCACAAACGATCGGATGCCCAAGGTGTCCCGTACCGGATCAATACGGCGTTGATACTTCACTTCGACCGGCAACCGTCGGTCGCCGACAGTAAAGACAAAGTCAACCTCACGGTCCAAGCCACGCTCCGGCTGGTGGGCAATGCCCAGGCCGGGAATGCCGGAGGCTGTGGCACCAAGTGTGCTCTCGGCAATGTGGCCGGCCATGGTACTCAGCTCCGGACTTGCCGCCAACGCCTCCGGGGCCAGCGGGATTTGCTCCTGGAGCCAACTAGCCCGGAGACCGTGGTCAACCAGGCACAGTTTGGGGCTGCCCCGGCGTCGCTTGAGACGCAGTTCCAAAGGCGGTATCAGGTGCAGCAGCATGGTGTCGGCGAGGAACCTCAGGTAGTTTGCAACCCTCTGGCGCCCCACATCGGCACCCATCGACAACCGAGCCTCATCGGCAAGCAAATCGTAGGAAGGAGTCAAACCGGCATAGCGGCAGGCCAACCTGAAGAGTTCCTCCAGGAGAAAGGCGTCGCGGCGACGGCCACGGTTCCCCAATCGCAGGTCATGCTGAATCACGCGCTGGATGACGGTTTCGTTCAATTGGTCGGCCAGCAGGGACCAGTCGACCTCGGCACGGTTGTGGGCTATGGGGTATCCACCGCGATCCGAGAAATGCCGGAAGGCCTGGTCGCGGAATCCAGAGTGGCTACGTCCGTGTTCAGCGAGCTCCTGCCAGAATTCCTTGCGCAACAGATGACCCAGACCATTGTCAGGGAGGAACGGGTCCGGATGGTCCAACTGGCGAAACCTGCCGATCTCTGTGAGTGAAAGAGCTCCGGCTTCCACAGTGTGGATACGTCCGGCCAGACTATCCCTCCCCCTTTCAATGCGCAGGGTGGAACTACCAGTTACGAGAACCTTGACCCCGACGGTGTCCACCAGGAACTTGAGTTGCGCGCTCCAGTTGTCAAGGTTCTGCACTTCGTCAAGAAACAGGTAGGCCTTGTGCCCCTGCTGGTCCAGCGCATTGAAGCGATCGGTAGCGATGTTTTCTTCAAACCAGTAGGCGATGCGGAGGATGGGATCGATCAGCCGATCAGTGGATACCAATTCATCGAACTGGGTCCGCAGAATGCTGGTAGGGAGAACTCCTTCGCCAAGCAGATCGGCGATGAGTTGCAACTGGATAGTGGTCTTGCCCACCTGGCGTGGTCCGCGCACCGCCACAATGGGGGCTATGTCAACATCGAGGCGTCGCCGTACCCAAGCCGCCAAGTGACGACGAGTGACAGGAATCCGTGCAGCCGGTTGGTCCGTCCACCAAGGGTTGAGTCGGTGAAGGTCAGCAATCAGCTCAGGTGGGATGCTGGTCGGAGCAGCCGGTTCGGATGTGTTCATGATGTAATTATCTGTGACTGTTCGGCAAACTGGATTGGATGTCAAGCCTTTATGTCCGACTTGTCCGCAGTTCCGAAACCCAGCCAAACGGCGAGAATTTAACTCCGATCCAACCCAAAGGCAACATGGGGACATGAGCCGTTTGGAACGCATCACTTTGAAGCCAGACAAACGAGACGGCAAGCCTTGCATTCGCGGGCTCGGAATCACAGTGTACGAGGTTCTCGATTGGGGTCTGGAACGACGGAAACCGCAATCCTGGCGGATTTTCCAGACCTTGAACCGGAAGGCATCCAGGCAGTACTGACATTCGCGGCGGAGCGTTAGCGCAGGTTCGTTTCAACTCCACCCGGGCAAAGCTCCTCATTTGACGAGAACCTGTCCCCACTACTTGTCACCATCCTCACAGACACCCCAATTTGCCAGACACTGTCTGGCAAATTCTCCAAAGCGCACCTTAGTAGTCACGATTCTCCAGACGGTGTCTGAAGAATTCCTTCCGGGTGACCTGCAAGGCAAACAGATACATGAATCGAACATGGTAGTGCGCGAAGTGATTTCTTGACCGACAACCATCATTCCGGCCGTCTGGACCATGGATCACTTGGCGGAATTCACCTCGCAAGACCATCTGGACCCGGCGCGGCAACTTACACCACGACGGACATTGCGACGTTGCAGAGCTTGACGGCCCGGGCTTCTCGCCTCCGGTACCGAGACGGATACGGCGCAACTGGTACCCTCGTAGGCATCCACGATCGCGGTGCGGTCGCAGGGGTGGTCAGCCCTGAACACCACCGCCACCAGATTCTGCAGACAGTGTCTGCAGAATCTGAACACACAGGTGCTCCACATGCACTTGTCAAATGACTGGTAGGAGGAAGGAGGACTACCTACCGGCCCACCTCACCAAATCCGGAGCCAACCACTCGAGGACCTCAAACCCCATGAATGGCTCGGGCTTTGCCTACATCCTGACTCTGGGCCATGCTGGTGATGGGCCGTGATAGGAAACCCACTACGGAAGAGGTGATACCTCCGCCAAGTGGCAGGCCGCCAGTATCCGCAAGGCCAATTCCTAACTGGGTGTAGGTGCAGCTTTCTCGATCCACTAATACCAACTTACCGAACCGGACGTTCAGAACCCCTGTGGTTCCACCACGAGCAGGGTTCCGTCGGACAGCAAGCGACCACGTCGCTGTCTGGATTGAGCAGCTCCCCGCGCATCTACCGAAACGATCGTTTCCTTGTGATGTATATAAGCAACGATCGTTTCTTAACCTATTGCGTAGGAATGGAGAGTTTCTTACCTGTGACTCGTCAAACAGGGCGATACCACATCACCCGCACCGCAGGAGAAGAGGTACGCGCGTTTGTGCCTTTTCCGCTACCTCCGGCCGATCCTCCATTGGAGATGGATGGTCCGACATCCGATCTCCATTCCGCTGCCATGACGGAACTGGCACGACTCGCGGTCGCGGGTTCGATGGTACCGACCTCGGACTGGTTCCTCTACGGATTCGGCCGCAAGGAGGCAGTGATCACGTCGCAGATCGAAGGGACTCAGGCAACGTTCCAAGACGTTGTGGCATTCGAAGCCACCAGCCACAGTGACCGTCCAGATGATGTACGTGAAGTCTGCAACTATGTGGCTGCACTGGAACATGCTCGTGCCCAGGTTGCGGATCCAAACGGACTGCCGCTCAGCATCCGCTTGTTGTGCGAGGCACACCACATTCTGATGGCCGGGGTTCACGGCGAAAACAAGCTGCCGGGAGAAGTCCGCCGTTCACAGAACTGGATCGGTGGCAGCCGTCCTGGCAACGCCTGTTTCGTGTCACCGCCACCGGATGAGGTAGTTGATGCACTCGGCACTCTGGAGCGATGGTTCCATGAGGAGAATGACCTACCGCCTCTTGTGAGGGTCGGTCTGGCACATGTGCAGTTTGAGACGATCCATCCGTTCCTGGACGGCAACGGGCGCATCGGGCGACTGTTGATGGCTCTGCTACTGGAGCATTGGGGCCTGCTCGATCAGCCCCTGCTCTACGTCAGTTTGGCCTTGAAACGGAACCAGGAAAAGTATTACGCATGTTTGGATGCCGTACGCCGTCTTGGAGATTGGGAAGATTGGATCCGGTTTTTTCTTGGCTGTGTGCGGACAGCCGCTGCCGACGGTGTGCGTCTCGCTCAGGCTCTCCACGCGTTGGTTGGACGTGACCGTGACCGTCTGCTCGCCCATGGCCGTCCGACCGTCGCGTCCATTCAGTTACTCGATCTCCTGCCTTCCAATCCGGTCGTCACTGTCCCCAGTGCTTCAAAGTTACTCGGCCTGACGGTGCCACCAGCCAGCAAGGCGATAGGCCTGTTGGAGAACCTTGGCATATTGCGCGAGATCACGGGCAGGCAACGCGGCCGGGCCTACGAGTACCAAGAGTACTTGCAGGCTCTGACAGAAGACAATCTGTGAGCCAAAAGACAATCTGACTGTA
Source organism: Caldilineaceae bacterium SB0661_bin_34 (assembly GCA_009841145.1). Classification (GTDB taxonomy): domain Bacteria; phylum Chloroflexota; class Anaerolineae; order Caldilineales; family Caldilineaceae; genus Bin34. Next base: position 31,766 of record VXMJ01000048.1, read on the forward strand.
ACTGTGACTATTGCAATCCCAGTGTGTCCGGGCGCTTACCGCGTTCTGACCAGGGTGAATATGGCGACAGCGGCGCGTTCGCTCTGGCTGGCTTGAAGAAAATTGGTAATGGCATCGTCAGCCTTGTTCAACCAGGTGGCTGCAGTCTGAGTGGTGAAAGTCGCCCGGGGATCGTAGTCTGCGTTGTGACGTTCGTTCTGGAGGTCGCGCAAGAGGTCGACGAAGACTTGCACATTGGCGGAAAAGCGGGACCGGTTCTGTTGAAGTTGAGAGCGAACCTGATTGTGGTTCAGGCCACGATAGATCCGAATCCAGGCATCGGCAGTCAGCGAATCGTAGACAGGACCGGCCAGCACGTCGGCGTTGCTGGCGGTAAAGGCATGGAACGCTGCGTAGTATGCGGTGCTGATGGCCCGTCGTATTGCCGCTGGAGCCGGTTGAGTAGCTGGGGGCTGAGGAACCAGATTTGCCCGGCCAGCGGCGATGAGTTCGCTCCAACTAATGGGCGCAGGGAGTTGAAAGGGCGGCTGGGCAACGCCGGTAGTCATGCCGGGATCTCGCTTCTGTTTGCGTAGGCGATAGTCGGTCGGTCAAAACCTTTCGCCTTGCACAGGGGATCAATGTGGGTGGAAAACTTGTTCAGCGCACGCGCGTCGAGCTCGGGATGGTCGTCTTCGAAGATTACGATGGTTCTGATGTAGTCGTCGCCGTCGGGACCCGGCAGAATTTCCGAGGTCACCTCTGCGATGATGAAAGCATCGGAAAGGAATCCGGTGAGTTCCGTACGTACCAAGTCGGAAACGTGGCCTAATGTTTCGTGATCGGTAGTCATGGCGTTGACCTCCATGCCGGATTGGGTACTCGAAGTGTAACTGCTTGGCACCTGTTTTGAAGGTCACGCCTCAATGACCATGGGCGTTGGCACAGAATCCGATCACGGTGTCGGTACATCTGGATCCACTTCCCCGGACTGCATCCGAAAGTTCAGGCCTGAAAGTTTCTCGCTCGCGTCCAGACCTTCCCTGGCATGATTATGGATGCCGACAAGCGCAAGTTAATAGACAGGTCCGGTTGGCAACGCTCACTACGCGAGGCCAGCCGGTTGGCTTTGACTGCATCGGGATCAACGGGCACGGTACTTTACCCGTCCACCTTTGCACCTCTTGAACGGGTACACTCCGGTTGCTCCGCTGGCAGCCAGGTACCCTTGACTTGCCAAGCAGATCGCCGTTGGGTCAGCAGTCCACCTGGCTTATCGGCGGAAACGAGGCAAACAACGGTCGGTTCTGCGCGGAGTGCCAACGGCCTCTACGATGAACATTCAGCAGAACCGCGAAAGAAGGGGCTAATCAGATGAGTGGACGCCATCCGTTCAACGAGCTGATCAAGGACTTCTCGCCGAAGCGCCGACGGCGCATCGACGGCATGAAGAGGGAGTTACTCGCTGAAATGCCACTGCACGAACTGTGCCGGGCGATGGCCCTAACCCAACGGGACCTGGCAAAGAAGCCGATGGTGAACCAGCCCGTCGTATCCAAGCTGGAGCAGCGGGCTGACATGTACGTATCAAGCCTCCGGTCCTACGTCGAGGCAATGGGCGGGCAGCTGAAGATTGTGGCCGAGTTTCCCGAGGGCGAGGTCTCAATCACTAACCTCTCCGACGCGGGAGAGGACCGAAAGCCGCTGACAGAGTGAGCCTGTCCCCGAGAGGTACTTCTCGGGGACAGGCTTCGTCCAACAAATATCACGGCCCGGCCGGATGTTTCGCCGGCAACCGCACGGAGGCCAGGCAGCCGGCTAGGAACTGCAGCGAATACCAGAAAGGGCAACCACTGGCATTCACCAAGCTGCGGTCACACGTTGTGCACGGCCCGCCTCTTCGCCCGCATCTGCTCATGTGCTTCGGCGGAGCCGTCATGGCTCGTGCCGAACCAGTGGTCGAACGGAATGTCCGGTTCCCCGTAGTTGCACTCGAAGTAGCGATGGTGCAGTTGGTGGAAGTAGGAGCCGGCCGGGATTTTCCCCTTCTCCCCGACCACCACGTGCTCGAACCCCACATGGCCCTGGGCCGGAGTGAAGGACGCGTGCTGCGCGTTCAGGATCATGTGGATGGGATGAGATGGCACCACCCAGTGGATCAGGATGCAGCTGTAGTACAGGATGTGCTCGATCGGATGCATGGCCAAGCCGGACCAAGGACCGATGTTGATGTTCTTGTGGTGCAGGTAGTGGCCGGCCTTGTAGAGGGGCGGCCAGTGCAGAAGCCGATGCACCCAGTAGAAGTGGAACAGCCTGAACAGCGGAATGGCCGCCAGGATTAGGACGAACCAGACAATCTGCAGGGGTCCGGCCGCGGGATCCAGGTAGGGGATGATGCCCTTGCCGTAGGCCCACAGCATCAGGACTTCGTAGGCGGTCCAGGTGATGCCGCCACTGACGCAGCTCCAGAAGACGTTGTCGCGCACCTGGTTGTTCCACAGGAACTGGCGCTTGCCGGCGCCCATCCAGTCCGAGGTGTACTTGTACTGCATCCCCTGGGATTTCTTGACCCACAGCCAGATGTGCCATGCGCTCACGATGACGATCAGCATCACCTGGTTGCGGAGAAAGACCTGCAGGATCCAGTCCCAGCGGAACTCGGCCGTGCGCGTCAGGTCCGGTGTCAGGAAGTACCAGGTGAGCGTGGCGAGGGCCGCGTAGATGAGGTTCCAGGGGTAGATGTAGTCCTTGAGCCAGATCAGGGCCTCCTTCGGCTTCAGGGGCCAAGTCAAGAACGGATTGGGATCCGCCGTCCCGTCCTCGGGCTGCCAGAATCCCCGCGCGTCGCGGGGCATCCCGTCAACCAGTTCCTCTCGTTCCGTCAGTATGTTCTGCATGGGAGACCTCCGGGCCGAGTCGGCCGGACCTCATCGGATTGCACTAAACCAAGTCGAACTCAATCCCTCCAGTGGGCGAATACCCCCTCCAAATGATGCGGGATCAGCCCTTGACCCCGGTGATGACCACGCCCTGGATGAACAGGCGCTGGGTGAAGAAGAAGACCACCAGCATCGGGGCCACGGCCATTGTGGCGGCGGCCATCATCAGGGCAAAGTTCGCATACTGCTCGGTCTGGAACGAGGCGATGCCCATGGCCACCGGGAACTTCATCTGCGAACGCAGGTAGATCAACGGGCCCAGCAGATCGTTCCAGTAGAAGAAGAACGAGAAAATGGCCACGGTGGCCAGGGCCGGAACGGACAACGGCATCAGAATCCGGAAGAACACCCCGAAGGAGGAACAGCCGTCGATCCGGGCCGAGTCCTCGATCTCCACCGGTACGCTGAGGAAGAACTGCCGCATCAGGAACGTGAAGAACGGAACGGCGAAGTAGGCCGGAAGCAGGATCGGCAGGTAGGTGTCCAGCCAGCCGAGTCGGGAAAACATGACGAAGGTCGGCACCATGGTCACCCAGACGGGCACCATCATCGTGCTCAGCATCATGATGAAGAAAAAAGAACGGCCCGGATAGCGCAGCCGGGCAAAGCTGAAGGCCGCCAGCGAACTGCCGGCCATGTTGCCGATGATCCCCAGCACCGACAGTACGAAAGAGTTCCAGAGGTACCGGGCAAAGGGCACCTTCTTGAAGACTTCAATGTAGTTCTCGAAGACGATCTGGGACGGAATCCAGATGATCGGATAGCTGTACACCTCGTCCAACGGCTTGAGGCTGGTCGACAACATCCACGCAAACGGAAACATGAGCCCAATGGCCCCGGCCAGAATAACGATGTAGGTGACGATCGTCTCCGCCGTACCCAGCTTGCGACCTTCGTCGTCGGCGGAAGTCTGGACAATCTGTTCCGTGCCGACTGTCACGCCGCTTCCTCCTTTTCGCCCGCATAGAAAACCCAGAACTTCGCCGACCGGAACAGCAACAGTGTCAGCAGGAAGATCAACACGAACAACAGCCAGGCCAGGGCCGAGGCATAGCCGAAGCGCAACGACACGAAGGTCGTGTTGTAGATGTTGACACTGAAGAAATAGGTCGCGTAGTTGGGTCCACCCCGCGTCATGATGTACGCGGTGGTGAAGATCTGGAACGTCTTGATCAGCGCCGTCACCAGCACGAAGAACAGGGTCGGAGACATCATGGGGATCGTGACGTTCCAGAACCGCCGCATGCGCCGGGCGCCGTCGATGGAAGCCGCCTCGTACAACTCCGTCGGAATGCCCTGCAGGCCGGCGAGGTAGATGATCATCCCGTCGCCCACCCCCCAGAGGCCCATGATGATGAAGGCAACCATGACCCAGCGCGAGTTGAAGAGCCACGAGATGGGCGTGACCCCGAACCACTCCAGAACTGAATTGAGGATGCCGAATTCCTTGTGGAATACGAAACCCCACAGCACGGCCACGGCCACGCCCGTGATGACCGAGGGCAGGTAGTAGATGGTCCGGAAGATGCTGACGCCCTTGACGCGCTGGTTCATCAACAGGGCAATGCCGAAGCCCAGCGCCATACCCGGCGGCAGAAAGCCCACGGCGTAGATAACTGTGACTTTCAGGGACTGCCAGAAAAGCTCGTCCTGGAACAGCTTCGTAAAGTTGGCGAACCCGATCCAGTCCGGCCAACTGCGGTCTCCGCGGTAGGAGGTGAATCCCAGGTAAAACGAAGCCAGCAAGGGTCCGGCTGTAAACAGCAGAAACCCCAGCAGCCAAGGCAGCAGGAAGATATAGCCTTCCAGCGCCTCACGCCGGGCCCTGGGAGTCTTGGGCAGGGCAATCAACGGTCGGACAGCATTGTTGAATCAGGGACGGCGGGGCCGCGCGTGGCGACCCCGCCTTTCGGCGACCAACCCATTCAGGGTCAGTCGCACTAGTAACTGGCAATAAGCTCGTTGACCTCGTCCTGGAACTTGGCCAGGGACTCGGCCACATCCAGCGAAGGATCTCCGCCCGCAATCAGCGGTGCCACCCGATTGAACCAGATCGTCTCCAGATCCTTAAAGTAGGCTGGGAACGGCGCCGAGTAGGCATCCTCCATCATTTCGGCGAAGACTTCGACGTTCCGCGGTGGCAGATCTTCGCGGGCAGCCGCCTCTGTCCAAGCCGGTACTGAGGACTTGCGTCCCGGGATGGAGCGGACCGGTTCGGAGATCAGGATGTTGGTCGACTCCGTGCTGGTCAGGTGCACATTGAACTGCCAGGTCTCTTCAATGTGATTGGAGTTGGTGGCAATGCCCCATGCTCCACCACCGGCAGAGACAGCCCGTCGTCCTTCGGACCCAAATGGATAGGCAGTCACATCCCAGTCGAATTTGTCGCCAATCACCCCGCGGCGCCACTGCGTCGCCCAGGAACCCATCGTGGTCATGGCAAGAAGGCCGGCGGAGAACCCCTCCACCCCCTGTGGCATGGCACCCTGCTCCGGAATGATACCGTCGGACCAGAGGCCTTTGAAGAAGCTGAGGGTCTCGATGTTTTCGGGTGAGTTCATCACGCACTCGGTCTGATCCTCGTTGAGAAGAGCTCCTCCGTTGGCCGCAATGATGCCAATCCAGACCCAAGGCCAGGGGTGGGCGGACCACCCCCAACGGGTGGTGCGGCCGTCTTCCCGAATCGTGAGCGATTCGGCCAGGCTGCGCAGACCGTCCCAGTCCCAACTGCCGTCCGGAACCTCTATGCCCTCTTCGTTGAAGATGTCGATGTTGTAGGCAACGCCCAGGTTTGAGAAGTCGTAGGGAAGGGCATACAGATCGCCCTGGTAGACGATTTGCTCTAATTCAGCTTCCCAAAAGTCGTCGAAATCAATGTTGTCGCGCTCAGCAAGGGGTTGCAGGTTGACGGTCCACTCCTTGGAGGCGTAGGGAACCACGTCCCAAGTCCGGGTATAGAAAATGTCCGGAAGATCGCCTCCCACACCTTGCGTGTTGATCTTGGTGTAGTACTCCGCGGAGACATTCAGCAAGTCAACCTGGATGTGCGGGTTGGCATCAGTGAAGTTGTCCACCACCTGCTGGAAAAAGGGTTGTTCAGCGTCACCGTGATTGGTCACGAACTGAATCTGGATATCCTCCATGGCAGCTTCCCCGGCATCGCCGGCGGGAGCGGCGGGCACACAGGCCGCCAGGCCCGTGGCGATGGCTCCGGCACCGGCCAGGGTGAGGAACTGCCTGCGGTTCAGGCGCGTTGACACTTTGCTCATGCTTTTACTCCAGTCTAGGTTGAACGATGGCTCGGTACGGTGGCCAATCGGGAGTCTGCCGGTACCTGCGAAGAAAAATTTTACCCGATCCTGAAACGGGTTCGAAGCACGGTGGCTTTGGCTGCCATATCAACAGGCGATGGGAGGTGTGGCAAGCCAACACATGGCGTCGAGCAGGACAAGACTGCACTATGGAGGAAGTGACGAAGGTGTGGTTGAGCCAAGCCGACTGGCATTCGCTGCAGTTCCCTGACCAGCCGGACAGCCGCGGGAACCCATAAACCCAGCCGTCGGAGTTGAATCAGGGAAGGCGGGGTCGCGGCGTGGCGGCCCCGCCTCTCGGCGACCAACCCATACAGAGCCAACCGCATTAGGAAATGGCTATGAGCTCGTTGACCTCGTCCTGGAACTTGCCCAGTGACTCGGCGACATCCACCGAAGGATCTCCGCCCGAAATCAGCGGTGCCACCCGATTGAACCAGATCGTCTCCAGGTCCTTCCAATAGGCCGGGAACGGTGCCGAGTAGGCATCCTCCATCATTTCGGCGAAGACTTCGACGTTCCGCGGCGGCAGATCCTCGCGGGCAGCCGCCGCTGTCCAGGCCGGCACCGAGGACTTGCGTCCCGGGATGGAGCGGACCGGTTCGGAGATCAGGATGTTGGTCGACTCCGTGCTGGTCAGGTGAACATTGAACTGCCAGGTCTCCTCCACATGGTCGGAGTTGGTCGCAATGCCCCAGGCGCCACCTGCGGCCGAAACGGCCCGGCGCCCCTCGGAACCGAACGGGTAGGCGGTCACATCCCAGTCGAAACTGTCGCCGATGGCCGCGCGGCGCCACTGCGTGGCCCAGGAACCCATCGTGGTCATGGCCAGAATGCCGGCGGAGAACCCCTCCACCCCCTGTGGCATGGCACCTTGTTCCGGGATGGTGCCGTCGGACCAGAGGCCTTTAAAGAAGCTGAGGGTCTCGATGTTTTCGGGCGAGGCCATGATGCATTCGGTCTGATCCTCGTTGAGGATGCCGCCGCCGTTGGCCGCAATGATGCCAACCCAGACCCAGGGCCAGGGGTGGGCGGCCCACCCCCAGCGGGTGGTGCGACCGTCTTCCCGAGTCGTAAGCGATTCGGCCACGGTGCGCAGGCCGTCCCAATCCCAACCGCCGTCCGGAACCTCTAGGCCCGCCTCGTTGAAGATGTTGATGTTGTAGGCAACGCCCAGGTTTGAGAAGTCATAGGGAAGGGCATACAGATCGCCCTGGTACGTGATCTGTTCCACTTCGGCTTCCCAGAAATCGTCGGTGTCGACACTGTCCCGCTCCACCAGCGGCTGCAGGTTGACCGTCCACTCCTTGGAGGCGTAGGGAACCACATCGAACGTCCGGGTGTAGAAGATGTCCGGCAGATCGCCCCCGACCCCCTGCGTGTTGATCTTGGTGTAGTACTCCGTGGAAACATTCAGCAGGTCGATCTGGACGTGGGGATTGGCTTCGGTGAAGTTATCCACTACCTGCTGGAAGAACGGAATCTCGACATCGCCGTGATTGGTCACGAACTGCAACTGGACATCCTCCATGGCACCGTCCCCGGCATCACCGACGGGCGCGGCAGGCACACAGGCCGCCAGTCCCGTAGCGATGGCTCCGGCGCCGGCCAAGGTGAGGAACTGCCTGCGGTTCAGGCGCGCTGACGACTTGCTCATACGGTTACTCCTGTCTAGGTTGGACAATGGCTTGGTGCGGCGGGCGCTCAGAAATCGACCGGCACCTGCCAAGCCCAATTTTAACGGAACCCTTTAGCGGAACCCGCAACAGGTTCGAAACACCGTGGTTTTTGGCTGCCATATCAACAGGCAATGGGAGGCGTGGCAGGCCGCCGATTCGGGGGGTACTACAATGGCAGACCAACACTTGGAGTGAGCAGGAGCGCGGCCATGGCCACGCCGAAGGCACGGGAACAGGAACGGACCGGAACTGAAGGCGACGCCGCGAACGGGACGGCGGACCGGCCCTTCAACGGGGCTGCAACCGTTGCACTGCCACAATTGCCTGCCGCGCCGGTGCCCGGCAGTGCGGCCTGGTGGGCGGCAATCAGAGCCCTGACCCACTACGACCCGGCCTACCCCTACGACCCGACCCATGAGTACGACGACGAATACACGACGGATCCGGACTACGGCGTGGACGGGGTTACCTACTTGACCACCGAACCGCACAAAGAAGCACTTGCATCCTTCAAATACACCGTGGATGCCCTGCGGGGCCCATGTGCATGGCGCGAATTTACGGTGCACCTGTCGGACGCGGTCCGGCAGGCTCTGCCACCGGACCACGAGTTCAGGAACAAGGGACACCTCATCCCTGACGTGGCCGTACTGTCGGAGGTGTTCATGCCCGGTGAACCGCTGCCCCGCGCCTGCAGGCTGGAAGTGGATCCACCCCCGCTGCTGGTACTGGAGGTCCTCTCCGAATCCACGTGGCAGTCGGACCTGGGACCCAAGCTGGACACCTATGCCGCCATGGGCATTGCGGAGTACTGGCTGTACGACCCGGAGGGCCATGCACCGCCGGCGTACGCGGACGGCGTTTCGTTCTGGGGCTGGCGGCTAGACGACACGGGCAGCTATGTCCGTATCCCGCGACAGCCGGGGAAAGGGGAATGGGCCGTGTACCACAGCGAAGTACTGGCTGCCGACATCCGTATGCTGCCGGCCGCGGCCCGCGACATGGATGTCGGCATGCCGGACGAAACGGAAAGCCGACATTGGCTGCAGTGGTGGGATCCGGATCAGGGTCTCTGGCGTGACCGCGAGGTGGATGCCGAGAGGAGACACCAGGCGGAAGCCGAGCGCAAGACGCAGGAGGCCCGGCTGGACGAGCGCGTTGCCGGCATGCACTCGCTGCTGGAGACGGAATTGTCCGGTGCGTTGCTGGCACAAATCGAGGCCAACTGGCACCGGGCGGGACAAGGCCGCACCGCGTCGGAAGTGGCAGCGGTACTGTTGGGCCAGGCCGACTGGCGTTCGCTGCTGTTTCCCGACCAGCCGAACAGCCGCGGAAACGAATAAGCCCGGCCGTTCCCAATCCTGGCTCCCGCGTGCCAGGCAAACAGCATTGAGGCTAGCCTTTGACCCCGGTAATCACAATGCCCTGAATGAAACGGGCTTGGGCAAGGTAGAACACGAGCAGGACGGGGATCAGGGCCACCATCGTCATGGCCATGGTTTCCGCCATGTACTGGGACTGCTGGGTCTCGAACAGGCGCAGGCCAATCGCCACGGTGTACTTGCGGGTCTCGTTGATGTAGATGAGCGGATACAGGAAGTTGTTCCAGTTCCAGGTGAAGGCCATGATGGCCAACACCCCCAGGGCCGGCTTGGACAGGGGCATGAGTACCCGCGCGTAGATCATCAGCCATCCGGCCCCGTCAATGCGCGCGGCATCGTCCAGTTCCAGGTTGATGCTCATGAAGAACTGGCGCAGCAGGAACACGTTGAAGGCGTTGGTCAGGAATTCCGGAATGATGAGGGGCCAATAGGTGTTGACGAAACCCAGGCGGCTCCAGAAGACGTAGATGGGAATCATGGTGACCTGCTGGGGCAGCATCATCGTGGAGAGCAGCACCAGGAAAATCCACTCGCGTCCCCAAAATCGAATGCGGGCGAAGCCAAAGGCCACCAGCGAGCTGGAGAGCAGCAGGCCAAAGATGTTGACGACGGTCAGATAGGTGGTGTTGATGTAGAACTGGGGGAAGTCCAGGTAGCGCCAGCCCTCGATGTAGTTCTGGTAATCGAAGGTTTCCGGTATCCATTCAATGGGAACGTTGTAGACCTGGTGCTCGGGCTTGAAGGACGTGGAAAGCATCCACAACAGCGGCGCGAGAAAGATCAGCCCGCCCACAAGCAGGACGATGTACAGGAGTGTCTTGCCGACAACCCGGCGGGCCAGAAGGGAGGTCCGCGAAGGATAGGCCTGTGGTGCGGGAAGGGGGGTGGCAGGAGCGCTAATTGTTGGTTTCCCCCTCGTAGTGCACCCAGGTGCTGGAGGTACGCACGACCAGGATGGCAAAGATGAACGTCACGCAGAAAAGACCCCAGGCGATGGCCGAGGCATAGCCAAACTGGAAATTCTGGAATCCCTCCCGATAGAGCAGGAGCACCAGGGTCAGGGTGGCGTTGTTGGGCCCTCCGGCCGTAAGGATCAGAGCCTGGGTGAAGACCTGGAAGGAAGCAATGATGCTGATCAGGACATTGAAGTAGATCGTCGGGGTCAGCATGGGAATCGTGACGGCAAAGAACTTGCGCACGGAACCCGCGCCGTCCAGGTCGGCCGCCTCGTACAGATGGGTGGGAATCCCCTGCAGACCGGCCAGGTAGAGCAGCATGGCGCCGCCGGCGCCCCACAGGCCCATGAGAATGAAGCCGGGCACCGCCCAGTCTTCCGAAAAGAGCCACCGGGGCCCGTCGTCGATGCCGATGAGTTCCAGTCCCTGGTTCAGCAGTCCGAACCGCGGGTTGAGCACATAGCCCCACAGAACCGCGACGGCCACGCCCTGGACCACGGAGGGCAGGTAGTACACGGTGCGCCAGACCCCCAGTGCCTTGACTTTCTGGTTCATGAGCACGGCGATGGTGAGGGCCAGGATGACGCTGGCCGGAACCAGGACAAAGGTGTAGTACGACGTGACGCGCAGGGCTTTCCAGAACAACTCGTCCTGAAACATGTCGCGCCAGTTGCCGAATCCCACAAACTCAAAACCGGTCAGGAAATCGGTCTTGAAGAAGCTGATGCCCATGGAGAAAACCATGGCGCCCGCAATCAGGAACACAAAATGGATCAGCCAGGGCGCAATGAAAAGGAACCCGGCGATGTTGTCCCGGGCCTGGATGCTCATGCGCGAGGCGGAAGCCTTGGAAGTGACGGCCATCAGAGGCGGGACGGAACCGATGGTGACTAGGGCCGGAGGCGGGCCGACGAACGGCTCCGCCCCCGGCTGCTAACAACGGGAAGCGGTCAGGACTGCTGCGCTTCCGTAATCTCGGCGGCGATGTCGATCAGGTATTCCGGACCCACATCCCCCACGATATAGACCTTCTCCAGTGCGGGCACCAGAAGTTCGCTGGCCGCGTTGGAGTTCTTGAACCAGAATGAATCCTCGGCGTAACCCCAGTCCAGGATTTCGGCGATGGTCTCCAAGCGCACGTCTGCGAGACTCGGGCGTTGGGCCCGCATGTCGTCGATGAAGGAGGCAATCAGGGACTTGCGCACCGGAATGATGCCTTCGACCCCCACGACGACCTTGCGCTGGAAGTGCGGCCCGGCCACGTAGTTCAGGACTTCCCAGGCCTCGTCCGGCACCTGGGACTGCTTGGTGATGGACCAGGCATCGGAGGTGCCCAGGACCTTGCGGATTCCGGTCGGCCCCACCGGAACATGGCGCATGTCCCAACTGAAGTTCTCGCCCAGAGCCCGGTCCGTATTGCCGGGATAGGTGCCGCTTTCGGCCATGGCCACGAAACCGGGGTTCATCACGTTGTGGAACCACTGGTTTTCAACCTGGCCGGGCTGGGCGAACGTGTTGTCCGCCCACATGCGATCCCAGGACCACTGCAGGCCCGCCTGCGATTCGGGGGTGTCCAGTTGGCAGACCAGACCGTACTTCTCGTCGACGACGCTGCCACCGAACATGTCCACCCGGTACCAGAAACGATCCCAGTTCCAGGCCGGATACCAGGCACCCCAGAAATCCTCGTTGCCCTGCGCCCGGGCCGCCTGGGTCAGTTGATCGGCGATCGCGGCGTAGTCGTCATGGTTCCAGTCGCCGTCCTCCGGCGGCAGCTCTACTTCCAGTTCGGCGAACAGGTCCTTGTTGACCGTGACCGTCATCAGATTGATGTATTTCGGCAGGCCCGCGCGGATGCCCAGGATTTCCAGGCCTGTCCACTGGAATTCGTTGAAGTCCGCTACATCCTCGACCGACATGAAGCCGTCCACGTAGGGCTGCACATCCAGGATCAGGTCGCGTTCCGTCCAGTTGAAGAAGATGTTGCCCCAGGCCTGGAAGATGTCGGGGGCCGTGCCGGCCACCATCTGGGTCAGCAGCAGATCGATCCAGCCTTCCGGAGCCGGTTCCACCTGAACCTGAATGTTCGGGAATTCCTCGCGAAAATCGTTGCCCAGTGTGTCTTCGTATCCGCCGATGTTGGCACCGGAGCGGGACATGAAGCGCACGACCGTGGCATCGTCCGCGGCCTGGCCTGAATCCCCTTCATCACCGGCCGGAGCGGGTGCCGCGCAAGCCGCCAGCGCCAAACCGGCACCCACAAGGCCAGTGGCTTTCAGAAAATGTCTGCGCGTAAGTTCCATTGCGTCTCTCCTTTCTTTACTTGGAGGGTTGATTGGATACTGCGAGGCTCCCCGCGGGCATACAGCGGCTCGCCAAGCGAACTATGGCACATGTACGAATCTGTATTGCAGGAAGCAGGAGGCGCATTATAGCCACATTCCGAGCGGCGGGGGAAATTGGGGCTGAAACCGGGCTGCTTGATCGGGGAACCGTCAAGCCAGCAAATGGCGACGGCAAAAGGCCCGGATGGCCTCGCCCTGTTCGGCCTCGTGGAACTCCGGACCGCCGTGGCCGGCCTGACCGAGCAGCCTGAACTCGACATGGGACCCGTTGTCCGCCAGGACATCGGCCAACAGCCGACTCTGCTGCCAGGGGATGATCATGTCCGCCTTGCCGTGGAGAATGAGAAATGGACAGGTGTCGTCCGAAATCCAGGTAATGGGATTGGCCATGGCCGCGCGGTCCGGATGTTCGGCCACGGCACCGCCGAGCAGCAACCCCTCCGGCGAGTCGGGCGCGGCATGGTCGAGATCACTGGGGTGGTCCGGCAGGCGCATGAAGTCCGTGGGGCCGAACAAGTCGACCACCGCCTGGACCGAACTGGACTGATCCCGGTGCTCGCCCAGATCGCCCTCCAGGGCCGCCTGTCCGTTGGAGGTCCCCAGCAAGGCCGCCAGGTGTCCGCCGGCGGATGCACCCAGGACACCGATCCGCTCGGCATTGAAGCCAAAACGCGCCGCCTGGGCCCGCAGCCAGCGAATGGCCGCCTTGCACTGGTGAATCTGGGCCGGGAACAGGGCCTCGTGGCTGAAGTGGTACTGGATGCTGGCCAGAGCCCAACCCTCGTCAACCATAGGCAGCACGGGAGAATCCGACTTGTCCCCGTGCATCCAGGCCCCACCGTGGATCCAGACCAGCAGCGGTGCCGGATGATCGGTCCGGGGCAGGTACAGATCCAGCCTCAGATCCCGGGCCTGCTCGTACCTTAGGTAGGGAAGACCTATGTGTCTAAACTCCTTGTCGGACATGGTGCCTCCGGTTTCAATCAAGCGGAACGGCCTCAAGCCAGCCCCATTCGTCGTGGGCGCCGTCCTCCACGATGCCAAAGAAGGTCGCCTGGATCTCCCTGGTGATCGGACCCCGCCGTCCACTGCCCACCGGCATCCGGTCCACCGAACGGACCGGCGTAATCTCGGCGGCCGTGCCCGAGAAGAAAATCTCGGCGGCGAGGTACAGCATCTCCCGCGAAATAAACTCCTCCCGCACTTCAAACCCCTTGCTTTGCGCAATGGTGATGGCGCTGTCGCGCGTGATGCCATGCAGGATTGAACCGGCCATCGGCGGCGTATAGATCCGGTCATCGATGACCAGGAATATGTTCTCGCCACTGCCTTCCGACACACGGTCGTTGGCATCCAGAGCGATTCCCTCGACAAACCCGTTGTCCTTGGCTTCCATTACCAGATTCTGGCTATTGACGTACTGGCCGCCAATCTTCGCCATGGGACTGAAGCTGTTGGATGCAACACGCCGCCAGCTGGATACCTGGATGTCCACCCCCTGTTCAATGGCCTCCTCGCCCAAGTACCGGCCCAACGGAATTGCCCCCAAAATCGCATCCACAGGACAACCCCGGCCGTCCACGCCCAGCGAATCGTAACCCCGGAAGACCAGCGGCCGGATGTAGGCGGCGGCCAGCCGGTTGGCCCGCAGGATCTGTTTGGTCGCTTCAATCCACCCGTCCACATCGAGCGGCGACGCCATGCGGGCCACCTTGCAGCTAAACAGAAGCCGTTCGTAGTGCTCCCGGACCCGGAACAGGTGCGGGGTCCCGTCGATGTCGTAGGCGCGGATGCCCTCGAAGGCACTGGAACCGTAGTGCAGGGCGTGGGTGAAGACATGAACGGTCGCCTGGTCCCACGGCATCACTTCGCCATTCATCCAGATGTAGTCGGCACGCATGGTCATGGGCCTGGACCGGTCCTCCGTATGTGCGCCGAGCGACTACGGCCTGTCAACTGTCGGGCAGATCCGAGCGGAAAGAGATATCCGGTCATCGGCTCAACACCTCGTCGGCAGCCGCGGTCTGCGCCTGACGATTTCGGTCACAGGCAGGAAGAACGGCTCCAGCCTCGGAGCCCGGTCGAACCTGAGCCGGGAAAGACCTTTCTGCCTGTTCGCCGCCCAACGCGACCTATTCCAAACCTTGAAGCGGCAACCTGGCAAATCAGTCAAGCGGGACGGCCTCAAGCCAGCCCCATTCGTCGTGGGTGCCATCCTCCACGATTCCAAAGAAGGTCGCCTGGATCTCCTGGGTGACCGGACCCCGCTGTCCGCTGCCCACCGGCATGCGGTCCACCGACCGGACCGGCGTGATCTCGGCAGCCGTCCCGGAGAAGAAAATCTCGTCGGCGAGGTACAGCATCTCGCGCGAAATGAATTCCTCGCGCACCTCAAACCCCTTGCTGCGCGCAATTTTGATGGCACTGTCGCGGGTGATGCCCCGCAGGATCGAACTGGCCACCGGCGGGGTATAGATTCGGTCGTCGATGACCAGGAAAATGTTCTCGCCGCTGCCTTCGGACACGTTGTCGTTGGCATCCAGCACGATTCCTTCGACGAAGCCGTTGTCCTTGGCCTCCATCACCACGTTCTGGCTGTTGACGTACTGGCCGCCAATCTTGGCCATGGGGCTGAAGCTGTTGGAGGACATGCGGCGCCAGCTGGACACTTGGACGTCCACCCCCTGTTCGATGGCCTCCTCGCCCAGGTACTTACCCCAGGGCACCGCACCCAGGATGGCATCGATGGGGCAACCCCGGCCGTCCACACCCAGCGAATCGTAGCCCCGGAACACCAGCGGCCGGATGTAGGCGCCGGCCAGCTTGTTGGCCCGCAGGACCTGTTTGGTCACGTCGATCCATCCGTCCACGTCGAGCGGCGACTCCATGTGAGCTACCTTGCAGCTGAACAAGAGTCTTTCGTAGTGCTCCCGGGCCCGAAACAGGTGCGGGGTCCCGTTGATTTCATAGGCCCGAATGCCCTCGAAGGCGCTTGAGCCGTAGTGCAGGGCATGGGCAAAGACATGAACGGTGGCCTTGTCCCACGGCATCACTTCGCCGTTCATCCAGATGTAGTCGGCACGCATGGTCATGGGCCTGTACCTGCACTCCTAATAAATGTATATGCACTGTGGCATCCGGCTTGTCGGCAACCAGAAAGCCCGCCTAAAAAACACAGGCGCCGCGCGCCCGAAGCGGGATTATACAACCCGCGGACGGACTCGGTCCGCGGATGGCAAAGTCCGGGGCACTGTTTCAATCCCGTTGATTTGGGTATCCGTTCATTGCAAGGGGTCGGCGTCGCTGCGACCCCTTGCGTTCGGTACCAACTGATTTGACGGCATTCAGTACCGGGTGCCCGTTGCCACCTTTGGCTTCCCGAGCCAATCAACGTAAGGTGAAACCGTGCCCCGTTGCACTACTGGGACATGGGGGCCAATAGACAGCCCGTATCATATTCGGCCGAAAACCAGATGGGAATGCACCACGGCTTGAACTCCGCCACTTTCCCACCGCGGACCTCCACCTCGTAACTGCCATCGTCCATGCGGCTGACCGCGACGGTGACGCCACTCCCAATCTCCCGCCTTTCACCATCGCCGATCAGCGAGTAGTCGTCCCGGCCCCAACCGACATCATGCAAAAATGTCTCATTGGCGGGATTGTACAGCGCAGGTCCCAAACGGGCATTCACTCCCGTTCCCGTGGTCTGGTCATACCGGCTCACGAGCACACCCTCATAGCGTACGGGACGGCGCTGCCCGGGGACTGAGGCATCGTAGGCCTGGGGCCACTCATCCACATAGTCCAAGGGGCGCGCGGGCAAGACTTCCAGCGTTGTGAACGCGTAGGGACGGCCCGAGTGGACAACCAGGAACTGATGCCCCGAGACCAAGGGCGGGCTCAGCCTGTAAACCCCGTTGTCGGACAGATGGAGGGCCACGGCCTCCGGGGCAACCCAGCCAGCCGAATAGCGATTGACGGCCAGCGTAGGCGGTAGGTCCTGCCGCCATCCGAGGACGGGAACGCCTATCCTCAGGGCCGACATCATGTCAAACGGGTTGCTGTAGGGGTTGGGTGGCTCCAGCTCATCACCGAGGACAGGCTCCCAAAGCAGCTCGGTGTAGGAGTGGGGCCAACCCATCCACCCATGTCCGATTTCGTGGACAATGGTTTCCATGTTGGCCTCACGCAGACTGACGAGTCCCAAGTGGGCAAATCCGTTGTACGCATCACCGCCGCTGTCGTTCGCCACATCGTTGAACAGCAGCCGGTTCAGTCCTCCAGGCTGGCCCAGATCACAGCAGCCCGGTTCCACGACCAGACCAAGCCATTGTTCCTCCACAGCCTGCACTGTGCCATTCCCAGCCACTTGAAAGTCGAAACCGCCCCGAAACGTGATGCGCAAGGCACCCTCCGACATCTGTCGGTAATAGGGTGCCACATGGGCATTCAGCAATGCGACTGCTTCTTCCAGGCTCATCGCGATGCGAGTGCCGTCGTCCATGAACCACCCCTCGGCATCTGTCGGGACACGGGCAATGTCGACCCATATCTCCAAGTCACCCAGTGAGTAATAGGTGGGATCGGCCGGCGGATCCAGGTGGGTGCGGTCAGGATATCGAACCATGGGAGTACAGCCTATAAATCCCATATGGCCATAGCGCAGATAACTGCCGTTCCCGTAATAGCGGATCAAGGAAAGCGGATCGCTGCCGCCCAGATCGAGCAGGCCCGCCCCAACCCACGGCGACGCGGGATTCGGGGAGGGCGTGCAGGAGTAGGGCTGCGAGGCGCGCCACCAGGATTGGGGTTCCAGATCGTTCCATTCCTCAAAGGAGGGATCGCCGGACGGAAGGTCGACAGGCGCGTCTGGTGTCGCGGCCGGTGCACCGGCGGCAATCTGGACGGGTGTTGACGTCCAGGTGGGCACGGGCTCCACAACTTCGTCCGCCATGGTGGAAGTAGGCACAATATCCTGACTTGCCTGTGGACCGGACCTGGTTCTGCCGCGGCCACAACCTGCCAGACAGGTGGCTGCAACAAGCAGCAGGATTCCTGTGCACATGGCCAGTTTCAATCTTGATGCTGTCATGTCAAGGCAACCCTTTCCCACCAGGGCACTGTTGCAATCCCGTTGATGTTGGTTCAAGGCTGGAACGACCAGGAACCCCATACCTGGTTCCGAACAACCAAAAACCCAAGGGGCTCCTCGTGGCGGACAGCATCCCTGTGCACCTCGGGAGAGGGACGCACACATTCCAGACACCGGCCTGCCACAACATGAACAACTCCCTCGTGCCCTGCCGCTCGGAGCCGGACCTGGGAGCCATCCGTGCAGGCTGGGCGAAAATCCTGGTAGAAGGATACGTGAGCTATCGTGAACTACAAGTGACTAGTGAGCAAGTGGGTATCTGTAGCGGCCGCCCGGCATGGATGGCGGCTGGGACCGATGTCTTGAGGCGTGTCCGCCTGGGGACGTCAGGCAGGACCCGACACCCGGCCCACCATCAACGACAGTGAAACAGTGCCAAAGGCCGGTCAGCGGGTCAGCAGCTCGTCAACCGCCGCGGTCAGTTCCGCCATGGTCTGCACCTGCAGCACGTGGTCGCAGAAGGGCAGGTACTCGTTCATGTCACTGTCCCCGGTACCCCACAGCATGGGCGGTTCCGGGTTGAGCCAGATGGTCCGGGTGCAGCGCCGGGCCATCTCCTGAAAGATGCCCGTCTCCGGATCCCTGAAGTTGTTGCGTCCGTCGCCGACCATCAGGAGGGTGGTCCGGTGGTTGACCAGGTCAAGCCACTCGCGGTCGAACTCGGCCAGGCTGCCGCCCAGGTCCGTACTGTAGTGGCCGGGCGGCATGCGGACCAGCACGCGGTCCACCGCCTCCTGGGCCGAACCATGGGCCAGATCGGGGGTTATGTATTCCAGATGGTCGTTGAAGGCGAAGGCATAGGTGCGCGAGATTTGGTCCTGCATGGCGTGGATCAGGCCCAGCATGAGCTCGGTGCAGTAGCGCATCGAGGTCGACACGTCGCAGATGACCACCAGCCGCGGCTTCTTTTGGCGCCGCTTGTAGCTGAGGGTGAACGGCACACCCCCGTGCCCCAGGTTCCGGCGGATGGTGGACTTCAGGTCCAGGGTTCCGGTCTTCTGCCGTTTCTGCCGCAGCGAAATCCGGCTTCTGAGCGCCGCCGATAGACGGCGCACCTCCTGACGCAGAACGTTCATTTCGTCCTCGCCCAGACGGCCGAACGGGGCGTGCAGCAAATCCTCGACATCCTCGGACGGAGGCCTGGCCTGCATGTTGTCCGTGATGCGCTGGCCGGCGAAGTTCTGCAACTGGCCGGTCTCGGCCTCGATGTTGGCCTGCAGCATTGCGCGCAGTTCGTCGAGGCGTTCCTTGGAGAAGCCGACCTGCTCCAGAAGCTTGGCAATCTCCGCCATGGCCCGGCGCACGCTGTCGTGCTTCAAGGCGGCTTGCATGCGCCGTACCATCCATTCGTTCCAGCGCATGTTGCGAGCCCGGTCCAGGCCCGTCATCGCCGCCAGTTGATTGAGGTCCTGCCGCGTCAGGGGTTCGCCCCGCAGCAGACGGCGCAGGCTGTCGGCGATGTCGTCCTTCAGTTGTCTGAGCGCCAATGCCAACTGCTCCGCCTCCTCGTCCGACAGGTTTTCCAGGGCGTTGTCCATGTCGGGCGGAAGTTCGGCCTTGCCGTCGAAGAAGATGGGGAACAGTTCGTCGAAGACCGGCAGGTGAATGGTGCGCTTGATTAGCGTGGAACGCAGGCTGATGCGGAATGGTTCCCGATCCTTGATGCCCAGAGCGGTGAGGGCTCCCGCCGCATCCACCGTTTCGGCCATGCTCACCGGCACGCCGGCGGCCCGCAACGCACGGGCGAACTGCATTAGACGGGTTTCCATGTTCCAGCTCCACTGACTGATTCGAGCATCCCGTGCACTATAGGTACCGGGACTGGTCGTCTTCGTCTTCGGGTCCCTGATACTCGGGACCGTCCCCGGACATGGGTTCCAGGCGCTGCTGCACCCTTTTCAGATCCCGCTCGTGCTTGAGCAGGACGTTGAGTGTGTCGGACACCAGACCCCGGTCCAGCCGCTCGGCGTTGAGAACCACGAGCGTACGCGCCCAATCCAGGGTTTCGCTGATGCTCGGATGCTTGCGCAGGTCCAGGTTGCGCAGGCCCTGCACCATCTCCACGGCCTGCCGGGTCAACGCGCCGTCCAGTTCCGGCACCTTCAGGTTGACCACGTCAATCTCCTGCTCCAGTTCCGGGTAGTTGAGGAAAAGATAGAGACACCTGCGCTTGAGGGCCTCGGACAGTTCGCGCGTGTTGTTGCTGGTCAGAAACACCAGCGGCTGCACCCGGGCCGTAAGTGTGCCGAGTTCGGGCACGCTGACCTGGAAGTCGCTCAGGATCTCCAGCAGGAACGCTTCGAACTCGGCATCCGCCCGGTCGATCTCGTCAATCAAAAGCACCACCGGTTCCGGGCTGAGCAGGGCCTTGAGCAGGGGCCGTTGCAACAGAAAGCGCATCGAGAAAAACACGTTCTCCTCGGCGGCAATCCGGTCCGCCGACTCGGCCAGGCTGCCGGCGGATGCCAGCACCTCCTGCAGCTTGTCCCGCAGTAGCTGTGTGTACAGGAGCTGCTTGGCGTACTCCCACTCGTAGAGTGCCTTGGTCTCGTCCAGACCCTCATAGCACTGCAGGCGGATCAGCTCGCGCCCGGTGGCGGCTGCCACGACCTTGGCCAGCTCGGTCTTGCCGACGCCGGCCGGCCCCTCAATCAACAGGGGCTTGTCCAGTTGATCGCTGAGGTAGGTGATCGTGGCGATTTCGGACGAACAGACGTACCCCTGGTCGTGCAGCGACTCCCGAACCTGGTTTGGAGAAGAAAAGGCGTCGGGCATTGGGCAGGCTCGATGTTGGCTTGATGAAGTTGCCGCCAGCCGAGACGGACGGCAGGTAGCGGTCGCACGGGCCTCACGGCCCGCGTTGTGGCCGCAGCGCGGGAACCAGCCTGGATGCAGGTGGACAGCACCTTGCAGTTTAATGCCTTCGCCGAAGCACTACACAGGGTCTCGCTGCCGGATGGTTTCAGGCTTCAGAGAGGATGTCGTACAGAGAGAATTCCAGGATGTCGCCGTAGTCCACGCTCTGCCAGCCAAGATAGCGTGGCCAGTCGAGAATAGCTTCCCGTTCGGTACTTTGGACGATAACGGCAACCGTAGAGACAGGACAATCGCATTCTGTGGGACAGGCCCCTGGCAGGTCCTGGTTCTTCCGGCTGGCTGCTTGCGTTGGGCCGCGAGACTGCCCTTGTCAGTGGTCTTCCGGTAAAGCAGGTGAAGGCTTGGTGCCACAGGAACGACAATGTTATCCACGGCGTGGGCGGCCAGTGACGCGACATGCTACATTGGGGCCATGAAGATCCGGCACAAGGGACTGCGGGCGCTCCATGAGCAAAACAATCAGGCTCGGCTCCCGGCAAATCTGGTGCCCCGGCTTCGACGCATTCTGTTCCGACTACAAGAAGCGGCGAATCCCGGCAGTGCCGACGCCCCCGGGTTTCGGTTGCATCCGTTGAAGGGAAACCGAGCAGGCCAGTGGAGTGTGCGAGTATCAGGCAACTGGCGTGTCGTGTTCCGCTTCGAGGCCGGCGAAGTCGTGGATGTGGATCTGGTTGACTACCACTGATGGGAAGGAGAAAGGTGATGGATGGTACCGACAGCGAGCGCGTAGGGCCAATGCTGACCCCCCCGCACCTGGGCGAATTGATCCGAGAGAGCATGGACGCGGTCGGATGGAATGTGACCGAGACAGCGGCGCATCTGGGGTGCGAGCGGGGAACCCTGTCCCGTCTCCTAAACGGCAAGACGGGGGTGTCCGCGAACATGGCTCTTGCCCTGGAGGCGGTTGGCTGGGGTACGGCCGATCATTGGATGCGCATGCAGGCGAGCTATGAACTCGCCCAGGCACGCAGGGCACGCGGATGGCAGGAAGAGATGAAATCACGCGACGCGGTCGCGCGATAACGCGGTGGAATCGGGGTGCACATCGAGACTCACCTTCGATCGGACCGCTGGCACGCAAACATGACCACGAAGACACAGATTGACGGGGAGTCCATGGCCAAGATCGAGATCACCAAGCCAATCACATTCTGAACAGGGCAATGGCACGCATGGGAAGAAACATGGCGCCGGACATCGAAAATCCGATGCCGTGCCGGTGCAACGCGCCGCTTGGGACATGGTGGCTGCGTTCGAACAGGTCAAATGGCATTGCAAATACCTGCTCAAGAACCCAGCCAAACGGGATGCGATTGTCCCAACTGCATAGGTCGCAACGAAAACTGCCGAAAGTAGGGAAGACCACACCGCCTATCCTGCAGGCACCGCGCCCAAACCAGCATTCCACTGCTCTATCCTGACCGGCAGGTAACCCGATTCGGGCAACGCGCACGGGTATATAATCGAGGCATCGTCCCGGTTGCCGATGGGTCCGGGACACCTGTTCATGCATTGGACGCGGCCGTGAACCTTCCGTATTTGCTGGATGGCCACTGGATTTGGGCCTCCGTCGCCGTGGTTTTCCTGATCGCGGAGATCTTCACCGGTGGCACCTATATGCTGCCCCTGGCCGTCGCGGCGGCGGCCGCCGCCATCATCAGCTACTTCACCGGCTTGGGCCCAGTGGTCGAGGTGCTGGTCTTCTGCGGCGTCACGGTGATTGCGTACTTTGCGATGCGGCCCTTCGCCGCACGCGTCACCAATGCCCCCGACGTGAGTTTCGGCGTGGATCGTCTCGTCGGCATGAGCGGTACCGTCACCAAGGACATTGATGGCGTCGACACCTCCGGCATGGTGAAGATCCGTGGAGAGGAATGGCGGGCCCGGTCCGTAGACGGCTCTGCCATTCCCGAAGGCTCCGAAGTCGTCGTCCAGTCCGTGGACGGTGCCCACCTTCAAGTGTCGCCCCCTGCCTGACCGGCGGGATTAACTGCCCCAGTCGAACCCAACCCGCCACCGGCCGAGGAGCCAACCCTCCATGGAATACCTTCCGATAATTCTTCTTTTGGTCCTGGTGCTGGTCTTCATCGTCCAGGGCCTCAAGATCATCACCCCATACCAGAGGGGCGTCGTGGAGCGCCTGGGCCGCTACAAGCGCACCGCCCAGCCGGGCGTGAACCTGCTCATCCCGTTCATCGACACCCTGCGCCGGGTGGACATGCGCGAACAGGTCATCGACGTGCCGCCGCAGGACGTCATCACCAAGGACAACGTGGCCGTGCAGGTGGACGCCGTGATCTATCACGAGGCCACCGATCCCGTGAAGCTCATCTACAACGTGGAGAATTTCCTGGTCGCCATCATCAAGCTGGCCCAGACCAACCTGCGCAACCTGGTGGGCGAGATGCAGCTGGACCAGGCCCTGACCTCGCGGGACGCCATCAACACCAGTCTGCGCAACGTGCTCGACGAAGCCACCGACAAGTGGGGAGTCAGGGTCGTGCGGGTCGAAATCCAGCGGATTGAACCGCCGGCCGACGTTACCGACTCGATGCACCGGCAAATGAAGGCCGAGCGCGAAAAGCGGGCGGCCATTCTGGAGTCCGAAGGCCAGCGGCAGGCCGCCATTCTGCAGGCGGAGGGCGAGGCCGAAGCCGTGCGCCTGGCCGCGGACGCCAGGCGGTATCAGGTTGAGACCGAAGCGACCGGCGAATCCAATGCCATCACCGTGGTCTTCAACGCCATTCGGGATGCACAGCCGGACGATCGCCTGATTGCAGTCCGCTACCTCGACACCCTGGAGGCCATTTCACAGGGTGATTCCAACAAGATATTCATCCCCTACGAAGCCTCCGGTGTTCTCGGAGCCCTGGGCGGCATCAAGGAACTGTTCAACAAGGACGACGAGAACACGGCGTCCAGTTGAGCCAAGGCCTGAACCCGGCCTCACGACGACAATTCCACAATCCTCAGGTTTGGACAGGGCACACCTGAGAATTTTTGGTTAACGGAAGCGCCTTCCGGCGGGTGTTTCCGCGCGTTGTGCACCATGCAAGAAGGTTGGTGTCGCCAATCGGTGGTCGGCGTTCCCCCACCCCAAAGCCAAACCGACGTATTGGGACAACCGCGACCCGGTTGCCGCGCTGGAATGGTGCCTGCGGACCTCGGCGCGCCCCGGGCCGGTCCCGCCCACTTGTCCCAAACCGGACCGACCGCGTTCCCGAGCCATGGAATCCGGCTGGGAATCAAAGTCGGCTTCAGGATTCTGCAACCATCAACACTGTGAGTTGCGTATATCGTAGTGTTGATGTGATATTATCAATGTATACTTCAATAATTCTGAAGGACAAGGAGGCAGACATGAAGATTCCGAAAGTGCAGACTCAAAACCGTTGCACCTGCACCGGAACCATGCGGGCGGCCCTCGGGCCGGAGGCCTGACCATGCCCGAGCTGCCGGCCCAATGCCCCATTACCGGGGGGCCTGTGATCGTGACCCGTTTCTACAGCCCGGACGGGGATGTCACGTTCGACGGCCGCTTCGAGGTCAAGTCGCCGTTCCTGGCGCTGGACCAGAACCAAATCGAGTTTGTGCTGACCTTCATCCAGTGTGAAGGCAAGTTCAACCGCATGCAGGAGGAACTCAACCTTTCCTATCCAACGCTCAGGTCCCGGCTCAAGGAGATTATCCAGGCCCTGGGACTCGAAGCGGCATCCGGTACCGACGGGTTTGACTCTGAACCGGACCGCATGGACGTACTGACCCAGGTGGAATCCGGCCAGCTGAGCGTTGACGAAGCGTTGATCAGCCTGGGATCGCGCGACCACCAATAGAACCGGGCCTGACGAACCCCAACACAAGAGGATAACCATGAACACAACCTCGCTAACGGTCAACAGCGACAGCCCCAAACTGTTCATTCGTTCCGGTAAGAATTGCTCCCTGGTCGTCCGGGGCCGGGACATTGAGGACGTGCAGGTCAGCGGCAAGGGAGCCAAGACTCTGGAATGGGAGGACCGACACGAGACGTTCCACCTGCGCATCCGACGTGATGCAACCGTGGAGGTACCGCGCCAAAGCCGTGTGGATCTTGAGGACTGCCGGGGCCATGTGGATGTCTCCGAGCTGCCCGAAGGCGTGACGGGAGGCGCGATCGGCGGCCACGCCCGTCTCGG
The DNA here is from genome assembly GCA_009841145.1 of Caldilineaceae bacterium SB0661_bin_34. Classification (GTDB taxonomy): domain Bacteria; phylum Chloroflexota; class Anaerolineae; order Caldilineales; family Caldilineaceae; genus Bin34. The sequence goes on from VXMJ01000048.1 coordinate 56,564, forward strand.
AAGCTTGGGCTCGGTGGCCCTGAAGGACATTGGCGGCCACTGCTCAGTGGCACGGGTGGAACAGGACGTATCCACCGGATCCGTCGGCGGACACCTGAACGCCGAAGCCATCGGCGGGGATCTTTCCACCCCCAATGTGGGAGGCCATGCCAGAGGCCGCGACATTAAGGGGCGCATGCTCCTGGGCAACGTGGGCGGCCACATCGAGTTCCAGGATATCAACAGCATGGACGGCCTGAACGCGGGCGGCCACGCCAAACTGAAGCTGTCGGCGCTCCGCGACTCCGATTACTCGGTGAACGCAGGCGGCAACATTGCATTGAACCTCCCCGTCGATGCCGGAGCCACCGTGCACATGTCGAGCGGCATCGGCAATTCAGTACAGGTGTTCGGTGACGGATCGGCCAACTTCCAGCTCAACGCCGGCGGCATGATTTCGCTGTCCACAGGCCACCGCCCGGGGGCGAACAGCGAAGCCAAGGCGGCATCCAGCGGTCCCGGACCGATCGAGAACATCGCCCAGCAGGTGCGTCGCCACATCGAACAGGTGATTGAAACCGCAACCAGCCGCTTGACCTCGGTTATGGACGAGCAGGGGCTGACATCGGACAAACGGGCCGACCTGCAGGAGCAGTTTACCGAGATCCAGGAGGAGGCGGTCAAGGCGGCGCAGGAGGCCATGGAGACCGTTCAGACGCGGTCCCGCACTGTGTGGGAACAGGAAGTGAAACCCAATCTGGACTTCCTGACCCGCGAATCCGAACCCGTACAAACCCCGCCCGTATCGCCGGAGGCACAGGCCAAGGAAAGAATGATGATCCTGCGCATGCTGGAGGAGGGGAAGATTTCCGTTGAGGAAGCCAACCAGCTGCTCCAGGCGCTCGGTTCCTGAGTCGAGGCCGGCTCACGTTGCACTGCATTCCACCTTCACAGGTTCACCCATGCACGCCATTGCCATCGAAAATCTGTCCAAGTCCTATCGGGCTTCGCGCAACAAGACCGTGCAGGCGGTCTCCAACCTGGATCTGACCGTGTCAACAGGGGAGGTGATCGGCTTCCTGGGCCCTAACGGTGCCGGCAAGACGACCACCATCAAGTTGATATGCGGATTGGTCCTGCCGGACCAGGGCACCGTCACGGTCCTCAACCACGATGTCCATCGCCAGACCCGCCGGGTCATGCAGCTGATGGGCGCCGTCCTGGAAGGGACGCGCAACATCTACTGGCGGCTGACTCCCCTGCAGAACTTGGCCTATTCAGCTCGAATCAAGGGCATCCCCGCCACTGCCGTCCACAATTGGGGCCGCGTGCTGCTGGAGGACCTGGATCTTTGGGACCGCCGCAATGATCCGGTGCGCATGTTCTCGCGCGGCATGCAGCAAAAGACCGCCATCGCCTGCGCCTTGATCCACAGACCCAGCCTCGTGCTGCTGGACGAACCCACGCTGGGATTGGACGTCGAGGCAGCGGTCACAGTGAAGGAATGGATCCGCACCCTGTCCATCCGCTATGGCATGACCTTGGTTCTAACCACCCACCAACTGGACCTGGCCGAGGAGCTGTGCCAACGCGTGGTCATCATCCAGAACGGAGTGAAGGTGACCGACCAGGCAGTGGCGGACCTGAAGCGCTTGCACAAGCAGGAACTCTTCCTGGTGCAGGCGGAGGGCGATCCGGTTGAAATCGGCTGGCGGGCCTCGGTGCAGTGGCCGGGAGCAACCGTCAAACAGGAGGAAGACGGAGCACAAATCAGCATCCCGGCCAACGGCAATACATCGTTGACCGCCATCGCAACCGCGATGAACGACTGGCCGGCGCGCATCAACTCCATTGCTCAGGCCATGCCGTCACTCGAGGACATCTTTATCCAGGAAACCCGAAGGACTGCCAACCATGAATGAGATGGCCATTCACCATCCCACCGGACACGAAGCTCAGCCGCTGTCGGCTTCACTGCGTCCCGTTCCGCCGGGACTGAACCATGTCATGAGCATTGCTGCGGAAACGTGGAAGGGCCTGCAACTGATGTGGACCTTCAAGTTCAACGTGGTGTCCGAAGTCCTGGGCCTGTTCATGGTGTTTCTGGGCATCAACTTCTTCATCGGCAACGGCGCGTTTAACAGCGAGGATCTGGCCTTCACCCTGGTCGGGTTCTGCATCTGGACCTACTCGATCTTCGCCATCTCGAACATGAGCTTTGCCTTGCGGGAAGAACAGCAGCAGGGCACAATCGAGCAGATGTTCATGGGCTCGACCCCTTTTGCCGCGCTACTGTTTGGTCGCACCCTTTCCAACTTCGCATGGACGACGGCCGTCATCCTGCTGGGGGGCGGCACGGTCACGCTGGCGTTCGGCCTGGACTTGGGCCTCAACTGGCGCCTGGTCCCAGTCCTGGGCCTGACAATGTTCGGCCTGTACGGCCTTGGATTTGTCGTGGCCGGCCTGACCATCCTGTTCAAGAACATCCTGTCATTCGCCAACCTCATCCAAAACGTGTTGCTGTTCCTGAACGGCGCCATCGTTCCGGTCACCGTCTTCCCCGCCTGGATGACGACGGCCACCCGGGCCCTCCCTTCCACGCTGAGCATCGAGGTGGCCAGGTTGGTCACGCTGGACGATCTGACCCTGGCCGCCGCGTGGGCCGACGGCCTGCTCCCATTGCTGGTGATCCACTCGTTGATATGGTTTGTCCTGGGCCTGTCGCTCTACCTGGTGGCGGAACGGATCGCCCGCCGGAAGGGACTGCTGGGCCAGTTCTAACCACACTGGTTGCCTGTTGCAAGATGAAGGCCGCCTAAGCCCCTAGTGTTGTGCCATCCATGCCCGTTCAAGAGCAGGAACGCCTGCAAGTCCTCAAGATGATTGATGCGGGAACCATTACAGTGGACGAAGCCTTTCGCCTGCTGGATGCCCTGGACCGGTCCGCGGGGCCGGAAGACACGGTTGCCGCCCGCCTCGCGACCAAGACACTGGCCGGCAAGGTGGTCAGGTTGAAGGTCAGCAACCTGCACAACGGGCAGGTCAAGGCCCAGGCGCAGTTGCCCGTTCAACTGCTGGAACTGGGTTTGCGCATCGGTTCCCAGTACGCGCCCGGGGTCAAGGCCATTGACGTGGATGAACTGGTCGCCGGGTTAGCGGACGGTGTTGGCGGCAAGATTGTCGAAGTCACCGACCACGAAAACAGCATCCGCGTGGAAGTTCTGATCGAGTAACCACGCCGGTACGGGAACGACCGCCGGAGGCGGGACCCAACTGCTAAACCTCCGGGAAGCGGTTATGCAGGGGTGGGTACGCCTGAAACGGAGGTGCAGGCCCTGCTGCAGCACCTCGTAGAATGCTGGTACGACACGGTGCACAGCGAGCTGGCAGCTGCCATGCCCGCCCCGTCAACCGCTTCGAGGGATGGTTCGGCCGCTTCAATCCCAGGGACCGCCTAGTGCGGAGGCTGAAGACCAAGGTGGGCACCCTCAACTTCGTGCGTTTGATGGTCCGCGGCATGGCCTGAACCGACGCACGGAATCCCCGCTTGTATGGAGATTGCCCATAACGGCCCGCAACCAATATCAACGAGATTGAAACAGTGCCGATCTCTGGGTGGCTGTCATATATGTGTCACAATTGACTGATAATGGCTTAGATGAGTGTTGTTTGTTCGAAGTCACTGCCTCAATGCATCCTTCTTCGCGAACGGGAATCCATTGGACTGCAAGAGAGATACGCAAACGGATTCGTGCAATCAACCGATATTCGAAGGCGAGCGACTGAGAAATCCTTGGCGGATCCAGTGTGGCTCTTGGCAATGCGCAGGAATCAATGTGGGACCAAGAGGCACTCATGAACGACTTGATCGCCAGATTCGATACCAACCGGCCGCTGCTCCGCACGATGTATGGTGGACAGGAAGCTCGACGGGGTGAATGCAGTTCGGACGATCTCCCGCCTAATTCGCATGTACCCCGCGGTACGAAGGGCAGGAGGATATTCGACTCCGCTAACCCGGCCCGGGAGAGCCGAGATGCGTTCGAGTTCTACTGGGAGACTGTCCTGTTCTTGAAAAAGACAGATCCCAAACTACTTGGATTCAACCTAATCCTGGACAGCGCATTCCACAAGATCGTGGACACTGTGAGGCCGGGTGTGGCTTGGAGGCGCAGTCAATGAACGTATCTGACGCGTCGGAACTTACGAGTAATACCGACGACAATGACAAAATGCGAGTTGCCTTTCGCTTCCACTCCAGGGTCCTTGCGGCACTCGGCCGCGACCTGGTGACAAACGATGTGGTCGCAGTCATGGAGCTGGTCAAGAATGCGTACGACGCGCTCGCGACCCAGGTTGAGGTACGCATCCGTCCGGAAGCCCGTGGCGGAGAGGGACCCTCCATCGAAATCATCGACAACGGACAAGGGATGGACCACACCACGATCGTGGATGTTTGGTGTGTGATCGCAACTCCCTTCCGACAAGAACGCCCCATCTCGAAGACCAGCCGATATTCGCGTGCCGTTACCGGCGAGAAAGGTCTCGGTCGCCTCTCGGCGGCCAGACTCGGGCGAACACTCAGTGTTGTCACAAGAGCCCGGAATAGCCCCGTGTTGGGATTCTCCTTGGACTGGGACGAGATGATGGAGGTGGATGACTTGGCCGATGCGGCCTTCGAAGTGTCCCACCTGCCCCCTGACTCATTTGATGGACAACACGGTACCCGGATTCGGATCGACGGACTGAGGAGTACTTGGGACAGGAAAAAGATTGATGATCTGCGTGAAAATCTGGTGCGGCTCGTGTCACCGTTCTCGACTGCGGAGGACTTCGCGCTGAGCCTCAATGTTGCGGATCTCTACGAGGAGCCGACGCTGAGGATCACCGCTCCAGAGTTCATGGCGGAGCCCAAGTACGCGATCGAGGGTTGTGTTGATGATGACGGGACGATTCGGGCCCTGTATCGGTATCATCCCGTCGGCCGTCCGATCGCACGCGAACACGTGTTGCGCGAGGAGTGGGTGAAACCTGTACCGGCTGGATCTCTGTTCAATGCATCGGAGCTGAGTGGGCACCGTCCTGAATGTGGTCCGTTTCAGTTTGAGATCCGGGTGTGGGATCTCACCAAGGACGACACGCGCGACATTGCCGAACACTTCGGTGAGAATCGGAGCAGGATCCGCGGTCTGATTGCATCGCGACGCGGGATATCCGTCTATCGCGACAGTGTTCTTGTGCTGCCTAAATCGGAAGGCACCCGCGATTGGCTGGGACTAGACATCAGAAGGGTGAGCAAGGTCGGGCCGCGTTTGAGCACTAGTCAGGTTGTCGGATACGTCCGGATCACGAAGGAGGACAACCCCGGGATCGTCGACACGAGTGATCGAGAGGGCCTCGTGTCGAGCACTGCCACGGCAACCTTCCGGGACCTCATTCTCCGAATCGTGGAATTGCTGGAGGTTGAACGGCACGCCGACCGCATGCAGGAGAAGGACACGGATACTGCGCAGGAACTGTTTGCGAACCTGAGCGCGGAACCCCTCGTCACCAGACTGGAAGAACTGCGCAAGGCTGGAGGAGGCATGTCGGATGCCATTGAGGTTACCAAGGACTTTGGGCAGGAACTGGAACGAAGTCGCGCCGACATCGAGCGGCGTTTCGGGTACTACAATCGCTTGGCGGTCATCGGCACCATAGCCCAGATGGTCATTCATGAGATACGGAACCGGACAACCGTCATTGGACGAGGGCTCCGAAAGGCCGAAGAGTTGGCCGACCGGGTCCAGGACTTAGTTGTTGGCCGGGCATTAGAGATGGCAAAGGAATCAGTGATGTCTTTGGAGTCTCTAGCCGATCGCTTCGCACCGCTTGCCAGCCGAGGTTACCGTCCAGGCCGACGCACATCGGTCGTGGAGGAATCCATCGACCGTTGTCTCGCGATGCAAAAACGGGCGATCAGTGCCAGTCAAGTTGCCATTGAGGCCCCATCCGATTCCTGCACCGCCGTGCGTATCGATCCGGGTGAGATCGACGCGGTGATCCTCAACCTGCTTGCCAACGCTTTGTATTGGCTGCAACGATACGAAGGGGAACGTAGACTCCGCTTCAGATTGGCAGAAGACTCGGTTTCTGGACGGGTTACGGTGTCGGTGGACGACTCCGGTCCGGGAATCGATCCCGAAGACCGGGAACGAGTGTTCTGGCCCGGAGTCACGCGCAAGCCGGATGGCTTCGGCATGGGGCTGACGGTCGCGTCGGAACTCGTTGATGGACACGGAGGCAAGATGAAAACGACGGTGCCGGGAGATTTAGGCGGGGCAACGTTCCAGTTCGATCTCCCGCTCGTTGAAAAAGCAGGCGAGGATAGGCATTCGTGAACACCGTTAGAGTGCTGATCATCGACGACGAGGAATCTCCTAGGCAGACCCTCCGCGACACGTTGATGGAGGAGACTGGGTGGGTTGTGGAGGACCACGGATTCGAGGTCCTCGAAGAAACTCTTGTTCGTTTTCGGCCCGATATAGTTGTCCTTGATCTCATGGAAGGCAACCCTCCCGAGCGCACAGACACCGGGAACAGATCGTTCGATCAGATCCGTGAGACTTGGTTCTGTCCCGTTGTTGTCTACTCTGCTTTTCCAGATGAGCAGCACTTCAAGCACCCGCTTGTGGAAATGATCGTCAAGGGTTCAGACAGCGATGTGCAAGTGCGGGATTGCTTGAAGGGGTTCGTTCCGCAAGCAGAGATGATTCGATCCGTGCATGACGATTTTGACGCGCGTGTCCGCGAGGCACTGCGTGATTCTGTCCACGCACTCGGCGAGCAGATGGGCACAGAGACCAATGGCTCTGCTGATTCGACTCTTGCGCGCGCTGTGCGCCGGCTGGTAGCAGCCCGTGTCGATGCCGGAGCTTCGGCGGACGCAACGCTGCATGCTTGGGAGCGATGGATCGTGCCACCGCTAGGCGATCACCTGCTCACGGCGGATTTGCTAAGGCTCAAGCAGGAGGATTGGGAAAACCAGAAAGCCTTCCGCTTGGTTCTTACGCCCTCTTGCGATCTGGCTACCAGTCACGACCGAGAGCCGAAGGTCGGAAAGGTCTTGGTCGCCTGCTGTGAGCCCATGAAGCAGTTCGGAAGGATCCAGCTACAAATGGGCCAGAGGCTCCGTCCACGGGTGCAGAATCAGTTGAGCTCGATTCTGACCGAGGGGATGGCCGACAACATCCTTCCCATTCCCGGCTTCCGCGGTCACGTTCCGCTGATGGTTGCCAACCTCAAACGTTTGGAACTCATCGAGTGGAGCAGGATCGATCTCGGAGTGGAGGATGACGATGCCGAGAAGGCACACCCCGAGTTTTGTCGCGTGGCTTCGACCGACAGCCCGTTTCGGGAAATGGTGGTCTGGGCGTACCTTCGGGTCACGGGCCGCCCCGGAGTCCCCAATATCGATGTTGAAGGCTGGATGGATGACATCTCCAACTACCTTGAGACTGGCGGCCAACGAACATGAAGGCCATTGATCTTTGCTGTGGAGCCGGGGGGTTGACCCTCGGACTCAGGCGTGCTGGTTGGGATGTCGTTCTGGGCATCGATGTGGATGCGACTGTCGGCGAGACCTACCGCAGCATAAACCCCGAAAGCAAGTTCTTGGCGGCCGACCTTCGCTCCTTGCCGGCAGCCGACATTCATGGTGCTGCAGACGGTCTCGCGGGCCCAGAATTGCTCCTCGCGGGTTGTGCTCCTTGTCAAACCTTCTCGAAGCAGCGTCATCGGCGAGGCCTAAAAACGCGCTCCGACGCTACCTTGTTGCGCGAGTTTGGACGGCTCGTGATTGACCTGGAGCCCGCCGTCGTGCTGATGGAAAACGTTCCCGGCATTGCCGCGGTCCCGGGATTCAGTTCCTTCCGCAGGTTTCTGAAGACTCTGCGAGAGGCTGGCTACGAGTGCGAGTACGGTGTCTTGAACGCACGCGACTTCGGCGTTCCGCAGCATCGGCGTCGATATGTGCTTCTAGCCGCGCAGGACAAGCCTGTCGAGTTGCCGTCGTCCCCGATGCACACCATGTCGGATCTGGAAGACAACACGGTCCGAAGCACGATTGAGCGCTTTCCCGCCATTGATGCTGGGGAAACACACTCATCGATCCCGAATCACCACGCAGCGAGACTCTCGGAACGGAATCTGGAAAGGATCACTGCCACACCGGTCGACGGTGGCAGTCATCGCGATTGGCCGCAACAGCTGCGACTTGAATGTCACATGCGTACTGACGGCTACAGCGACGTGTACGGCAGGATGTGGTGGGATCGGGTCGCGCCTACGCTGACCAGCCGATGCAACAGCCTGTCGAATGGGCGGTTTGGTCATCCCGAGCAGAATCGGGCCATCAGCCTTCGGGAAGCAGCAGCTCTCCAGACATTCTCCGACGCCTGCGAGTTTTTCGGTCCCAAGACCCGAATTGCGCGATGGATAGGCAATGCCGTTCCCGTGTCGTTTGCAGAAGCACTTGGGCAGGCCGCAATAGAGGCTGCCGCCTGACGAGCCAACAAGAACGCGAGGAATTGGAATCGCTGACCGAGGTGTGTCCATCCATTGCGCAAAGCACCGACTGTCTCCGGCCGCGCGACTTCGCTCGCTCACTCACCAGGAAGTTCCGAATGTCCGCCACATACAACGGGCCTCTTCACTCGTTGCCAGGCCAGTCCCACCTGGCACTGTTGCAGCAGAGGTGTAGAGTTTGCGTGATGGGACAGGCCAATCGCTTGTCGAATGTTCAACCAGCTCCAACCGCTACAAAGATCTCGCGCGCCAGCTCCTTGGAAGCAATCTGCTGGAACTCCGCGTCGTCAAGGTAGCGGGTTACCAGGGCATCGTTCTCACTCATGCGCTGCAACATCAGTTGACCGATCCTGTCGTGGACACCGAGGACGAACTTTTCGAACGGGTTGGCGAGAGCCAAGCGGCACACATCCTCGTCGCGGACAGCGCGCTCTTTCACCTGTTCAAAGAACAACCTGTCTTCATCCGTAAAGTCTGTGCCGAAGCGCTCGTTGAGGCGGTCGATGAGCTCCGAGAGCGGAGCCGTGTCCTCGTCGGGATCCCCCGTTCCGACTTCAGTTGGGCTCGTGACGTAGGCGGGATCCGTCTTGCCGACCTCAAGTACGTCCGATGAGATCTGCTGCAGGCGATAGTACTCGAGCTCCACGTCGTCGCCCAGGTGGACCGCGCTGCCGCGCTCCTGGCGCAGATGCGGGAGCAGGGCACGGCCAAAGGCTGAGAGCCGTTCGAGATCGGGATCCGCGTAGGGAATGATTTGGCTGAGAAAGGCGTAGAGGTTTACGAACGCACCCAGGCTATCCCGAAAGGCAGTCTGTTCCTCATCATTGAGTTCCGAGAAGCGGTCACAGGCGGGCTGCAGTTGCGCCTCCATGTGCGCGTGGTTGTCGGGCTGCCGCTTTGCCTGAGGCAGATAGAAGACCTTTGTAAACGCCTCAACCTCAGAGTGGTGGTAGATCTGCATACCGTCAAGCTCGTGCTTGAGCTTCTCGAGACGGTACGGATCCGAGGCCTTCAGCAGTTGGGTGTGGTCGTAGTAGGGAGCAAAAGCGTTTCGGATGTCGTCGGGGTCATTGACGAAGTCGAGCACGAACGGCGGCGCCTTCCCCGGCGCGGTGCGGTTGAGGCGCGAGAGCGTCTGCACGGCCTGCACGCCGTCGAGGCGTTTGTCAACGTACATCGCCTGTAGCAGCGGCTGGTCGAAGCCGGTCTGGTACTTCTCCGCGACGAGCAGGATTTGGTAGTCGGGCGAGGCGAACCGGGTCGGCAATGCCGACTCACTGATCGACGCGCCCGTCACAACATCGACATTCATGCCCGACTCGGTGAAATCCTCGCCGGTATCGGGATCATGGACCGTGCCGCTGAAGGCGACGAGGGGACGCACATCACTGTAGCCATGTTCCCTGATGTAGCGCTGGAACGCCTGCATGTAGCGCACCGCGTGCAGGCGCGACGAAGTGACCACCATCGCCTTTGCCCGTCCCCTCATGAGCTGACGGACGTGGTTGCGGAAGTGTTCGATGACCACCTCGGTCTTCTGCTCGATGTTGTGTGGGTGGAGTGTCATGAACTTTGCGAGGGCGACGGCCGTTTTTTGCTTCGGAAACTCAGGGTTGTCCTCGACTGCCTTCACGATGCGGTAATAGGCGTCGTAGTCGATGTAGTGCTGCAATACGTCGAGGATGAAGCCTTCCTCGATTGCCTGCCGCATGCTGTAGACGTGGAACGGTTCCGGCTTGCCACTTGGCCCCGTCCGGCCGAACAGCTCGATGGTTTTGCCCTTCGGGGTCGCAGTGAACGCGAAGAACGACAGGTTGGGCTGAGGGCCGCGTGACTCGACGACGGCGTTGAGACCATCCTCCCAGTCCCTGACGTTGTCGGCCGCTTCCTGGGCGCGCGAGCCAAGCACCTCCTTCATCTCCCGCGCGCTCTCACCCGTCTGGCTCGAGTGCGCCTCGTCCACGATAATTGCGTAGCGACGGCCGGAGATGGCTTCGCGCCACTCAGCGGCTTGCTTGCACTCGGCTGCCGAAGGCGTGTTAACCGCATCGACACCCGCTACACGCAACAGGCCTTGCATGACAAATGGGAACTTCTGCAGTGTCGTGACCACAATCCTCGTTTCGTCTACGAGGGCCTGTGCGAGCTGCTGCGAATCCCTGTCGATTGCCTTGACCACACCCTGGGCATGCTCGATCTGGTAGATGGCATCTTGGAGTTGGCGGTCGAGGACGCGGCGGTCCGTGATCACAACGACACAATCGAAAACCTTCTCGTCGGTAGTAGTGTGCAGGCTCGCGAGGCGGTGTGAGAGCCACGAAATGCTGTTCGTCTTGCCGCTGCCCGCCGAGTGCTGGATGAGATAGTTGTGGCCCGACCCTTCGGCGCGGGCGGACTTGATAAGCCCGGTTACAGCGTCAAGCTGGTGGTAGCGCGGGAAGATCATTGTCTCGCGCTTCTCGGTCCGTGCGCCCTTTCCGTCTTCGACCTTCTCCTCGCGTGTCTCGAGGAAGAGGTAGGAACCAAGGATGTCGAGGAAGCACTCGCGAGCGAGCACCTCGCGCCAGAAGTATTGCGTGCGGTAGCCATCGGGATTCGGCGGATTGCCGGCACCGCAGCGAACTCCACCGGGATCGCTGCCGCGGTTGAAGGGCAGGAAACGCGTTCCGTCACCGGCAAGGCGCGTGGTCATGTGGACTTCGTCGGGATCGGCGGCGAAGTGGACCAGGGCGCGCCGCTTGAAGCGAAAGACCGGTGCGTTCGGGTCGCGGTCCTCCCGGTACTGGCGAATGGCATCGCGCCACGTCTGACCAGTCATCGGGTTCTTGAGTTCACATGTCGCCACCGGCACACCATTGAGGGCAAGGACGAGGTCGAGCGTGTCTTTCTTGCCCGGATGGCATGGAACCTGCCGCGTTACGGTGAGCTCGTTGCGCTCGAAACGCGCCAGCGCGTCCGGGTTAAGGCCGTGCGCAGGTGCGAAGAAGGCGAGGTGAAAACTCCGCCCGTAGAACCTGAAACCGTGCCGCAGCACGTGGAGCGAGCCCTTGTGATCGAGTTCCCGGGTGATCTGGTCGAGGAGCAGCGGTTCGAGGTTGTCACCGTGCAGATTGACCATCTGCGCCCACTCGTTGGGTTGTGTCTCGCGGATGAAGGCGATAGCGTGTGCTGGGAACAGTGTGCGTTCGACGTCCCAATCAACGCGGTCTGCCTGGGACCAGCCACCATCAAGCAGCATCGACTCGACAGCGGATTCGAAGGCCCGTTCGGTAGTTTGCGTGGTCATGATGTGCCGTGGCTGCTCGTTTTGATGAGGACTTCAACAGCGTCCTATCGGCCGTCATAGTCACGTCGAAGTGCATCGAGGGTCAGCGGCCGACCGGCGCGCTTCGCCTCGAGCCACCGCTTGAAGGACCCGGCACCTTCCTGAGAGGGTCTTCCCGCCAGAAGTCCCTCGACGCTGATGTCCTCATCGAGATCGGGCCAGTGGATGTGTTGGGCATCCGCAAAGAGTTCCCAGTTATCGCGTTCCTCCGGTGTCGCGTGGAGCAATCTGGGGTACCAAGCCAACGGTACAGAGATGGTGCGGCCATCCGTCAGTTCGACGGTCAGTGTGTCCTCGGTGGCGGTTACTGTCATGGCTCCCGGCACCACCAATTCAACTATCGCAGTAGCCATTCCATTCCTCCAGAAACCGCGCCTGATTCTGCCCGATGATCTGGAGAATCCGGCGGAGCTCCGGCCTGCTGAAATTGCCGCTGCTTTGCAGTTCCACGGGGTCGAGCCAGAACTTGGCAAAACCGTTGTCATGCCGCACATGGATGTGGGGCGGTTCGTATCGATCGGCTGACACGAAGTAGAACCGGTACGGTCCCTCTCTCAGTATCGTCGGCATCACACGATTGTAAACCTGCCGAGCAGCGTTGGCATGCACGGCGTGCTCACCAGTGCGCTGCAGGTTCCGACGGGTGTGTACACGAGGACAGCTATCCTCCCTGCTGTGGGAGCCCCAAAGACTCCCGCACATCAATTTTCCGGTGACCACCGCCGTGATGAGCGCTGTCCTGTACTCCTGCAACCGCGCGATGAGCTGTCGCTGCTTCACCAACACCGCATCGATGCGCTCTGTCTCTTGGTCCAGGTACGCGGCGATCGCTCGCTGCTCGTCGAGGGGTGGGAGGGGAAGGAGCATCTTCGCGTACCGTTCTGCATTGACATTCTCAATGGTTGCCTGTATTGCCACGGTGCGGAGCCAACTCACATAAGCGTGCGAGTCACTGAAGTGTGAGATGAACTCGGGAATGACTTGTGAGTGATCGACACGAGCCCGAATGAGATATCCCGCATAGGCGCACGCTCCCCAGGAATCGTCGTATAGGAACGTCCGACCTACGGATCCACTTCGAGCAAACAGCAAGTCCCCTGATTCAAGGAGATACGGTTCTGCTACATCGATAGGAAGTGAGCGGAACGTCTCCTCGCGTAGATGTCTGCCGCCGTCAATGTCCGTGATCCGGATGAATCGTGGGAGGTCCGGATCGTCTAGCACCGCTGCTTGGTTCGCACCATACTTCAAGGGTTCTCGAAGTATCCGCTGGAGCGATTTTACTTCCCAGTGCTTTGGCACGTCACCGAGCCATGCGATGCCAGAGTCGCGATAGCCGGGGTAGGGGTCGAGGCCGGAAGCGCGGGTGGCTTCGGGGGGTAGGCCGCGCGTCACAGCCTGTGTGATCAGTGCCGCGCGGTGCTCCTGAAGCCGCTCGACAAGCAGCCGTTGCTTTGTCACCATCGTATTGATACGCTCCGTCTCCCGGTCAAGGTATGCGGTGATAGCTCGTTGCTCATCGTGGGAGGGGAGTGGAACTGGAAGGTCACCAATCTGGGAGGCGTTGATAGCTGGATAACTGACGCCGGTAGAGCGCGCAACGATCTCTTCAACCAGTCCCGACTCCCGCAAAACCCAAGAGGCGAATCCAGGGTCCATCGCGCGGGGCCGGATCACTGCGAAGCCGGTTGAGACCACCATCTCCGGCGGTGGTACTGACACTGGAGCGATCGCTCGGAGATAGGTCCTGACGGTGGATACGATTGTGTCTCCGTCGCAAACCAACCGGCGAGCCCGCGATGGCGTATCCTCAAACAACATCTCCTCCATCTCGGTAACCCCGAAGGTTGAATCGATCGAACTGATGTCGACGTATGAAATTGGGCGCAGCGGATCTTCACGTTCAGAAAGCGTGTCGTCATTGATAGACGCGACAAACTTGAGTCGCTTCGTCTCCCAGTGCTCTGGGATCTCACCGAGCCACTCGACACCCGAGGGGTAATAGGCGGGATAGGGGTTCACGGCCAACGTCCCGTCATGCCGATGTAACGGTCAATGGCTTGGACCAAGGATCCAAGACCCACAACAAGGGAGTACGATCGGTGGTGTGTTCTTGCATGATTTCCGTGGGCGGTCGAGGGTGTCAGAACTCAGCTGGGCATGTTCCTGTGATGGGAGCTCGAACAATCGCATGCCGTTTCGATAGATCTTTGAACTGGTTTTGCCTGTTTCAGCCGGTCTTTTCGAGCGTAGTGGCAATGACGAACTGTAGCCTTCTGGTCTGCCGATCCTACCCCTAGATGGCCTATCCCATGGGCACGCGATTGACTTGGGAGGGGCCTCCTGGCGCTAAAGTGAAGATCGCTCTCAAGTACGTCAAACCTGAACTTCAAGCCGTTCGTGCCCACCGGCGTGGACGAAGGAGAGCCGCAGGCAATCACAGAACTGGCCAAAGTACAAAGGAGGCTGAGGTATGGTTCCAGAGCAGCTTGAACCGAGCGTGGAACTGCTCCATATGGAGTACGTTCTCATTCAGGCTTGGAAGAAGACCGCGTCCTACATCCGCTACCACAACTGGTTCTCCGACACGCTTGCTCTCGATCAAGCAGCCGTGAACCTGCCGACGTTTCTCGGAGAACTCAGGGAACGTCTACAGTCTTCGGAGAGTTGGGAGAACGATCCTCTACGAATCGTTCCGGCACCCAAGAGCCAATGTTGGAGAGTGCGGGAAGATGTATGGGAACCGGTTGAAGAGGGAGCGAGTTTGGCACAGCTTCGACCACTCGCCCATGTCAGTCTGGCTGACCAAGTGGTAGCAACTGCACTGATGCTCTGTCTCGCCGATCGTGTCGAGACGTTGCAAAGGGATCCGCGACAACTGGTAAGTGCTCAACAGGCGAGAAGGCGGGTGGTCTCCTACGGCAACCGGCTGTTCTGCGACGCAATGGGCGGGGAACTACGCCATCGATGGGGATCCACCAAGCTTTACCGTGCATACTATCAGGACTACCGCGCGTTTCTCTCCCGGCCGGAAGTCGTGGCCGAGTCAATTCCGGCAGACAAGGGAAAACACATCTATGTCGTCCATGCGGACCTTAGGCAATTCTACGACCGCGTGCGCCCGGACAATCTTGCCGAAGCCATCAACCAGATCCGACACGACGGAGATGACCCAGCGTTCTTCTCTCTGATGACATCCGTGCTCAATTGGGGTTGGCATCCGAGCGACGAAGAGAATGTCCGAATCTACGCAGAGCAGACGGGGCTGGAAGACTTCACGCGGGTGGCTCTGCCACAGGGACTCGTCGCCTCCGGTTTCTTTGCGAACGTTGTGCTCCTTTCGTTCGACGAGGCACTGCGCGTGGCGATCGGGACCGAAATCGCCCCAGGAATCCAATTGGCGGATGCGTGCCGGTACGTCGACGACTTGCGGATCCTCATTGCGGTTGCCCCGAACTCGGATTACTCGTCGAATGACCTTGAGGAGACTGTCTCCTGTTGGCTAAGTCAGGTCCTAGAAGAAAATGGACCCAGCCTCAGGCTCTCCTCCGAGAAGACCCAGATTGCACCACTCGGGGGCGATGACAGACCCCTGGTACGGCAGAGTGCCAAGATGAACCGCATCCAGTCGGCGGTATCGGGAGGGTTCGACGCATTAGGGGGCGAGGAGATCCTCGATGCCATCCAAGGCCTGATGCGCGCGCAGGAAGCCCTGAGTGTGGGGGACGACAGCGGTTGGCGGTTTTCTCCGGTTCCGGACGTGCAGGACGACACAGTTGCCAGATTCGGTGCTGCCCGATTTCGAACCACGTTCCGTTCCATCAGGCCGCTACTCCAAGATGACGACGAGTCAGAGGAAACAGAGGTGGGTAGAGTCGAGGTCCAACCCGCTGCTCGAATTCGCGCGGCGCGTACACGGGGCGAGTTAGACGAAGACGCCCGAGCATTTGCACTAGGTCTAATCAAGCGCTGGATCGAAGACCCGTCGAACGTCCGCCTACTCCGGATCGGACTTGACATATGGCCGGATGTGGAGGTGTTGCGCGATGTCATCTCGCTGCTCCGTCCATTCACGGAAAAGGGGGGCCATCGAAAGGGTCCGAGGCAAGTCGCTTGGTACTGCCTCGCTGAAGTCCTGCGCGCGGGAGCCACGGAAACGGGCCTCGTGGCAGACACCGAATCGCTCCCATCGAGGATTGACCTTGCAGCCTACCGGGATGAGCTTCGCAGGGAGGCCGTTCGCCTAAGCCTTTCGTATGGACGAATGTGAAGACACGGGTTATCCTTGCGAGGTCTTG
>VXMJ01000018.1 GCA_009841145.1 Caldilineaceae bacterium SB0661_bin_34
CCATCGCGCGGGGGCTTCTTGGGTTTGGTTTGCCCTGGGGTTTGGGCGCTGGGCACCAAACCAAACCAAAAAAAACAAAACGGGGGTCGCGGGCCTAGGCCGGCTCCCCGTTGCTTTTGCCGGTGCATGCACCGGCGATGGCACACCCGCTAGGCGGCGCCCAACAGCTCGTTGGTCTCGTTGTTGAGGCCGACCAGAGCCTCCTTGATGTTTTCCTTGCCCTCGACGAAGATCGGATCCATCCACTTGCTCCACAGTGCGGACCACTCCTGGTACTTGGTGAAGTACTGGTAGTAGGTCGGCTGCTCCAGGCCCAGTGTCAGGAGGGCATGCTTGGCATTGGGGATCTTTTCCTCCCAACCCTTGGGCAGGCCGTACTCCGCCAGGCTAAGGCGCGGCGGATAGAGGCTGCCCTCAATTCCCAATGTGGGCAGGATGTCTTCGTTGGACAGCACGTAGCGGGTCAGCTCGTAGGCCAGTTCCGGGAACTTGCTACCGGCCGGAATCATCCACTGCGCGCCACCCTCGTAGCCGAAGCGGCCATTGGGGCCGGTCGGAATGGGGGCGATGCCCCAAGGGAACTTGTCGCCAATGGCGTTGTCCAGCCGGGCCGCGATGTCGCTGATGCCCATGTGCATGCCGATGCGACCGGAGGCAAACAGGAATTCGCCGCCCAAGCCCATGGCCTGTTCGTCGCCGGGCGTCGGCGACGAGCCGTCGGTCCAGCGGAGATCCCAAAGATACTTGGCTGCCTCCTCGACGATCGGATCGTCGAAGTTGCCGCGGGTGCGCTCCGTGTCGAACAGGTCGGCGCCCCAAGTCATGGACACGGCCCACAGGGTCTTGTCGAAAATCGGGATGCGGCAGCCGTAGATCTTGTCCATGCCCTCGCCCGACGTCGCTTCCTTGGCGATTTCCCGCAGGTCCTGCCAGGTCCAGTCGTCGGGGAATGGGTACTCCTGGATGGAGTCGGTGATTTCCCGATTTACGAACAGGCCCCAGGTTACCCAGCCATAGGGCAGCGAGTGCAGTTCGCCCTTATAGGTGGACATCTCGATCATCTTCGGTTCCCAGTCGTCGGGCCAGCCGTCCGGCGGGTGGGACTCGACGTACTGCTGCATCGAATGGGACCAACCCTTGTCCGGATAGACCCAGCCACGGCTCTGGTGCTGCCAAGCCAAGTCGGGCGGGTCGCCGCCGGCGATCTGCGTGGGCAGCTTGGTCCAGTAGTCGCCCCAGGGAACTCCGGACTCGATCTCCACCTCCATGTTGGGGTAGCGCTCCTCGAAGAAGCCCTCGATGAAGGGAATGAACTTGTCGATCTCCCCTTCGCCCTCCCAAGAAATGATACGGAAGGTTCCGCTGATGTCCGGATCCACCAGGCCGGTGGTCCAGCGATCGACGAGGACCTCGGCATCCGCGGCCTCTTCGGCCGGTGCCGCTCCCGGAGGCGCGCAGGCTGCCAGGCCGGCCGCGAAGCCGGAAACGCCCATAAAGCGCAGCCAGTCCCGCCGGGTCATCTGCAAACCGGTTTTTCTTTCCTTCATTTTGACCAACTCCCTTGTTGAGCTGACAGTGAACAAAAACCGTATCGGGGAGCGCGGATCAGGCCGCGCCCTTCAGGCCCGAAGTCACGATGCCGCGCACGTAGTACTTCTGCCCGATGATGAAGATCAGGAGGATGGGCAGCACGCTGACGACGGCCAGGGCCATCACCAAGTGCCAAGGGGTGTTGAGCGCCACCTTCTGCTGGAACCCGGCCAGACCCAACGGCAGCGTCTTGAGATCCCGCGAGGAGATCACAATCAGGGGCCACAGGAAGTCGTTCCAGAAGCCCATGAAGGTGAAGATCGCCAGCGTGGCCAGGACCGGCTTGCACAGGGGCATGATGATCGTGCTGTAGATGCGGAAGTGGCCGCAGCCGTCGATTTCGGCCGCCTCCTCCAGTTCCTTGGGGATGCCCATCATGAACTGCCGCATCAGGAAGGTGCCCCAGGCGCTGAAGAGCCCGGGGACAATCAGGGCATACAGGGAGTTGATCCAGCCCAGCATGCGCATCTGCACGAACAGCGGGATCATGATGACCGCAAACGGGATCATCATGGTCGAGAGGTACAGCAGGAAGATGGTGTTGCGGCCCGGGTAGTCGATGCGCGCAAAGGAATAGCCGCCCAGACTCGACGTCAGCAGCACCCCCAGCGTGGCACTGATGGCCACGGTTGCGCTGTTGGAGAAGAACCGCGCCACGGGCACCTGGTCCCACACCTCCGCATAGTTGGAGAACAGGAACTGATTCGGCAGGATTTGCGGCGGGAAGGTGTAGACCTCGTCCAGGCTCTTGAACGACATCAGCACCATCCACAGGAACGGCACCAGCATGATGATGCCGCCCAGGGAGAGCAGGCCCCAGGCACCCAGGTTGCCCAGCAGGCGCGAGCGTTCCGTCCCCATCGGACTGGTTCCGGCACCCAACCCGGCCGCGGGACGGCCCTGGACGGCTTCGGTGGAGATTGTGTTCACGAAACTTCCCGCCTCTCAGTTGTCCATGTCAAAGCCATAGACCCAGCGCCTGGCCACGCTCCACTGGAACAGCGTGATCGCCAGGATGCACAGGAACAGGATGGCGGCCATGCTCGTGGCATAGCCCATCTTGAAGTAGGCAAAGCCGTTCCTGTAGATGTAGAGGACCAGCGGCGTTGTGGCGAAGGCCGGGCCGCCGTTGGTCATGATCATGAACTGGTCGAAGGCCTGGAACGCCCCGATGAACGAGGTGGTCAGGATGAAGAAGATGGTGGGGGTCAGCAGCGGCACCTTGACATGGCGCAGCCTGCGCCAGCCATTGGCCCCATCAACGGTCGCCGCATCCAGCAACTCCGCCGGAATCCCCTGCAGACCAGCCAGGAAGATCAGCATGGCATAGCCAATCCCCTTCCAGTTGCTCATGATGATGATGGAGATCATGGCCCAGCGGCTATCCGTAAGCCAGTAGGGGCCATCGACGTTGATCTTGGACAGGGCCCAGTTGATCAACCCGAACTCCGCCTGGAAAATCCAGGCCCAGATGATGGAAGCGGCCACGGTCAGAGTCACGTGGGGCAGGAAATAGATGACCCGGAACGAGAGCACGCCGCGCATCTTGCGGTCCAGGAGAAGGGCCAGCCAGAACGCCAGGAATACCGCCACGGGCACGGCCACGAAGGTGTAGTAGAAGGTGTTGCCCAACGTCTTCCAGAATAGGGAATCCCCGGCCATCAGGACAAAGTTCTGCAGGCCGTTGAAGACCGGGGTATCCGACAGGTTCCATTCGTGGAACGTCAGATAGATGGTCGTGGCAATGGGGAACAGGCTGAAGGCGAGCACGCCCAGCAGGTTCGGAATCAGAAAGGCGTAGCCGGCAATCAGGTTGCGCCGGCGCCGACCGGTCATTCCGCCGCGGGACGCGACGGGACCTTGTGGAAAGGCGGGAGCGGAGGCGGCCATGGCTGTGTGGAGGCTACCGGTCCTGGGCCTCGTCCCACGCCCGTTTCCAGCCGGAACGGCGCTGCCAGTCGTCCTCCGGCCGGGGCGGGTCGGGAATGTCCTCTCCGGCCGGACGCGGCTGGTGCTGCCAGTAGCCCGACGGATCACTCCCGCAGGCAATCACGCCCGTGCCCTCCGAAACCGTGAAGTTGCGCACGTCCGGAGACGTGAAGCGCAGAGTCAGGCCACAGCGGCGCCGGTCGGAACGGTTGGCGTCCGAGCCGTGCAGCAGCCAGTCGGTGTGCAGCGACATCTGGCCGGCCTTCATTTCAAGGTGGACAGGCGGTTCCGCGAAGGAGTCAATGTCCATCGTGGACTGGTCGAGAACGTTGTTCTCCCCCTCCTCCGAATGGATGAACGGCAGTTGACCCAGCCGGTGGGTGCCCGGAATCACCTGCATGGCCGCGTTCCCGCGGTCCACGTCGTCGAATGCAAGCCAGGCCGTTACGGTCTTGCTAGGGGTGAGAGGCCAGAAGGAGGCGTCCTGGTGCCAACTGACCTGCTTGCCGTCGCCGGGCAGCTTCGTGAAGAAGTGGGTTGTCCAGCACACCAGGTCGGGCCCCAGCAGATCGCGCACGGGGCCCAGGATCCGTTCCTCGGTCACGAAATCGTGCAGGCCGCGGCAGTGGATGTGCCATCCGGCCTGTCCGTAGCTGTTCCAGCCCTTGGCCAAGGCCTTGGCCAGCAGGTCGTCGAAGTAGGCGCGGTTGGCTTCGGCCTCGTCCGGCGTGTAGACATCGATCGGGCAGAGGTAACCCTTGGCGTTAAAGTCCTCGATCTGGTCCCGGATCAGGTGGCGCGGCCGGTCCGTGCCCAGCGGCACGAACTCCTTGACCCGTTCCGCTCCCGGATACGCTTCCAGGATTGGCTTCGACATCGCCTTGGTGGGCGGTTCCCCATGGATTGATGCACACTGGAATTATAAGCGGGATGCGGCGGGCGCGCGAGCCGGCTGCCTGGTGGACGGCTTGAGCAGGGATCCGTTCGGTGTTTCCTAGTGCGTTCCAGGGCGGAGTCGCCTTGCACTGTTGGGGCGGCGGCGCGGCACGGACCGCGTCTTCAGGAATGGCTGACGGCGGTTTGCCACCAAAGTCAACCATTTTTGCAACGGTTCAAGAAGGAACTTGGTTTACTGCCCGGAGGGGTCAGACACCCTGCAGACCTGTCAGAACAACACCTTCCACGAAGTACCGCTGACAGAACAGAAAGAGGATCAGGGCTGGAATCGTTACCGTGGTCGCCGCAGCCATCAGCAATTCCCAATTGGTTGAGTACAGTCCCAAAAAGGTCGCAAGACCTAGTGCGATCGTTCTCTTGGAATCGGATTGCAGGTAAAGCAAAGGGCCGATAAAGTCGTTCCAGTTGGCCAGGAAAGTGAAGATGGCAACGGTGGCCAGTACAGGGCGGGAAAGCGGCAATATGATCCGCCAATAGATGTACAGGTCGCCGCAGCCGTCCATGCGGGCTGCATCCGACAGTTCGTTGGGGATCGTGCGGAAAAACTGGCGGAAGAGGAATACGTTGAAGGGTCCGCCACCCAGGATCGGGGGAATGATCAACGGCTTCAGGGTGTTGACCCAACCCAGATGCGTGAACATGACAAACACAGGAATCATGGTGACAATCGCGGGCAACATCAGCACGCTGAGGAACACCATGAACAGGGTGTCCCTACCCGGAAACCGCATGCGCGCAAATCCGTATCCACACATGGAAGCCGTCAACAGAGTGCCCAGCAACACCGGTATCGTGATGCGCAAGGTGTTGAAAGTGTAGACATGGAAGGGCAGGCCGCTAAGAGCCTCAACATAGTTGTACCACTGGACAGGGTCGGGTATCCAGTCGGGCGGGAACACCCACACCTGGCTGCGGGTCTTGAGGGAGGAACTTATCATCCACAGAAACGGCAGGATCATGGCAACCGCGCCACCGCACAGAGTCACCCAGATCGCGATTCTGGTCGCGACGCGGCCTATTGCCTGCGTTGGCCGGACAGCGGGGGCAGGGCGGGTCGATGGAGTGGTTGCCGTCATGAATGCACACCGGGCATGGTTGACCCAATCCCGGTCCCGTGACTATCCTGCTTCGTAATGAACCGCTCTGCCCAAGGAACGGAAAATGAAGATTGTCATGACCATGACAATCGCAAACAGGACCCAGGACAGGGAAGCCGCATACCCCATCTTCAACCATTCAAACGCGTTGCGGTAGGTGTAGAGGACATAGAAAAGGGTTGCGTTCTTGGGCCCGCCGGCAGTGAGCAGATAACCCGCCGTAAACACCTGAAAAGTGTTGATTAGACCAATGACCAGGTTGAAAAGAATGACCGGGGAGAGCTGGGGAATGGTTACGGCCCAGAGTTTGCGCCAGGCATTGGCGCCATCCACTTCGGCTGCTTCATACAGGGTGCGCGGCACACCATGCAAGCCTGCCAGGAAAATGATCATCATGGGCCCAATGCTCCAGAGAGCCATGATCCAAAAGGAATACATGACCACGTCTGCGGAAATCAGCCATTCCACTTTCGGCAGCCCAACGAAGTCCAGGATGTAGTTGAGCAGCCCGAACTCGGAATTGAATATCCAGCGCCACAGTACCACGGAGGCAACCGCGGGAGTCATGGCCGGAAGGTAGTAAATGGCCCGAAACCCGGAGATTCCGCGTATGTTGAGGTCCAGCAACAGCGCCGCGGCCAAGGCTGCAATCAGGGTGAGGGGTACGGCTACGAGAGTGTATCGGACCGTAACGTACAGGGACACCCAGAACAGCTTGTCATCCAGGAAGGCCGTCCGGAAATTTTCCAGACCAACAAAAACCGGGGGCGAGATGATGTCCCATTCGGTCAGGCTCAACCAGAGGGAATAGATCAGGGGCCCGACCAGGAACAGGGCAAGACCCAGCAGACCGGGGGAGATGAAGAAGTAGCCGGCAAGTGTCCGCTGGACGCGACGCCGCCTCGCCGCATCCGGCATGAAGGTTGCGATTGGCGCCATCGCCCAACGCTCAATCGACGGCTTCTAACTGTCGCGTTGCCAAGTCAGAGGCACATAGCGATCATCATTCAGGCAGTCGCCTACTTTCAAATCGGTGTAGTACTCCACCGGCAGCGTATCGAAGTTGCCGTTGTAGGTCAGCCCGTCGGGGAAAAAAGCCACCGTCATCGCCCGCCGCGGTTCCCGTGTCATGTTGGGTCCGGCGGAATGCGCAATCATGGAGTTGTGCACCACAAGCCCCCCTGCCGGCACCGGCGCAGACCGGGCTTCCAGGCTCATCCATTCGGGATAAGCCTGAAAAACGTCCCTCATGTTCTCCGTGATGGGCACCAGATCATAGGTGGCCAGTTGATGCGTGCCCGGCAGGTACCAAAGACAACCGTTGTCCAAGGTCGCGTCATCCAGCGGAATCCACATGCTCACCGACTGCCTGGAGTGAAAGGCCCAATAAGGCACATCCATGTGCCAGGTGGTCTGATTGCCGTAGGGTGGTTTGAACAGGGCCTGGTCGTGCCAGATGCGGACGCCATCAACTCCCGCCAACGTGGCGGCCAGTTCGCCCAGGCGCGGATCCCGTATCAGCCGCGCCGTATCGACATGGCTGTCAGCCAGGCGCAGGCATTGGGTAAACACATTGGCATAGAAGGTCTCCGGATCGTCCTGATTCTGCAGCTTCAGTTCGTCGGAGCCGTACTTGGCATTGAAAGCCCGTCGCACTTCCGGATCCAGGGCCAGTCGATCCTGTACGGCATCCATGATGACCGTGCGCCATTCCTCGAGTTCCCCTTCGTCCAGGAACTGATCCAGCACCAGAAAACCCTCTGTCTGGAATTGCGAGATTTGGTCTGGACTCAGATCGGTGTTCACGGCATGTACCTTTGGTGGGCGAAGTTCTTGGGAATCGCACAGGAAACGGGGGCAGATGCCAGGTCGAGCCCCGACATCCGCCCCGGTGTTTCCGAGGTGAATTTACGAAGGTTTCCAGTTTGGATTCTCGGCCAGGAAGCCATTGATTTCCGGCAACACGGAATCCAATGCTTCCTGGGCGGTGGTTTCTCCTGTGTACACAGGTCCCAAGGCGGGTCCCAGCAGGCGGCCCTCAACCTCGCTGTGACCCAGTCGCAGGGGCATGCGGCGGGAATTGTAGACGGCTGGAATGCAGCCGGCCGTGATGTGATCCTGCGTGTGAACGCCTTCGGTCATCCACTTGGCACGGCCTTCCTCGGTCAACAGCAAATCCTCCCTCTGCGGTTGCCAGAGACCGGTTCGACTCAGGGCCAGACTGCCTTCACCGAAAACCACCCACTTGTACAGGGCCCAGGCCGAATCGATGTCCGCAGTCTGCTCACTGACACCAATTGCCTCGGAAGGAGCCCAAACCGTGTAGTGGGGTCCCATGATGGGCACCACTGCTTCACCGTAGTCAATGTCGGTATGGGACAGCGCTTCCAAACTCCAGTTCCCGGTCAGGAACATGGCTAGGCGGTCGTTTTCCATTAACTGGATTGAACTCATGCCCACCTGACCCAGGAATTCCGGGGATGCAGTCACTTTGTGCTGGACATAGGTGTCGGCGGTTTTCTGCAATACGTCGGCCGCAATGTCCTGATCCGGGAAAAAGGTGTTTTCATCCTCGGAATAGACCTCGGATCCCTGTTGCCAAAGCCCGGGCGAATACACCCGCCAGGAACCTCCCCAGCGCGGCAGATCCACGCCGTAGGTCTGAATGTTTTCGGCATCGAAGCCGGCATCCAAGGCGGAATTGCCATTCTCGTCGATGGTTACCTGCTTGGCAACGGCGATGAAGTCATCCCAGGCCCAGGCCTCCTCCACGGTTGCGGGAGGATGGTCAACCCCTCGTTCATCGAAGATCTTGCGGTTGAAAAACATCATGTAGGGTTCGGTGCAGGCTCCCGTGCCAAAGACCCGATTGCCGATCATGAAACGGTTCACCTCGACAATCTGTTCGATGTCGGCTTCAGGATCGGACGCATGCCGATCGGTCAGGTCCTTGATTACGGCCTTTTGCGCCCAAGCCACCAAGAACGGGGTCTGGAGATAGAACACGTCCGGCAGCGTATTGGCTGCGGCCCGCGCCTGCATGTTGTTCATGTAGTCGCCAACTGGCACATGGTGCTTCTCGTTCGGAATGCCTGTTGCCTCCGTGAACGCATCCAGCATATTGACAACGGTGTCCTTCTCGTGGGGGGATCCCCACCACGCGAAGGTCATTACACTGGGTGCCGCATCGCCTGCCATTGCCTCCGTGTCGGAGGGTGCCGGTGTCGCTACGACACAAGCCGACAAGGCAAGGCCAGAGACCAGAAGACTTGAAGTGCGAAGAAACTCGCGCCTGCTGAAGTTCGTTCCTTTCATGGGAGTTTCCTCCTTATACCAATCCATCACGATTGGATTACTTCATCTTCGTCGGGCAGGTCCTTGA
>VXMJ01000076.1 GCA_009841145.1 Caldilineaceae bacterium SB0661_bin_34
TCGTCGGCTGCGTCTTATTTTTTTAATAGACCCCCACGCCTCTGCCGCCCGTCGTTGTCGATCCTGAATCGCTCACGATCGCCGAGTACATCAATCAGGATTTCCGACTGGAAATCTATGCCTACGCGCTAACCCTGAGTCCGGTACGGGCAACGTTGGGGCAGGATGGACCCTATACGCTGCTGGCGCCAAGCGACGCGGCCTGGGTTGCCGCCGACACCGCCACGATCAAGTCCATTTTCAGTTCACTGGACTCGTTGGCCGCATTCAACCGGTCCCATGTGCTCAGCGGCGACCTGAGTCTTGCCGAATTGGCGGATGCAGGGACCGCAACGTCCATCGGCGGCCGGGTGTGGACGGTCACCCAAACCGACCAGGGACAGACGCTGATTGGCAACGCCAGGGTGGTTGCCACGGTGTCCACACCATGGAACGGAACGATCCACATTCTGGACACACTCATTCGCTAAGCCGTCCAGACAACACTTCGGGCCGGGTGTTTGCCCAACCTCGGTCCGGCCGGCGGGCTCCGTGCCGGCACCTGCAGTTTCCTCCGCTCCCGCGCCGTCCCCGCACGCAACAATCCACCCCATGGACCTCGTAGCCGAAACGACTTCGGTTTTCGGCGCCACCGGTCCGCTTGCCGCCAAGCTACAGGACTTCACAACTCGCCTGCCACAGGTCCGCATGGCGGCGGAGGTTGCACGGACCATCGGCGAGGGCGGCATTTCGATAATCGAAGCGCCCACTGGTGTGGGCAAGTCCTTTGCCTATCTCGTGCCGGCAATCCTGAGCGGCCGCAAGGTGGTGGTATCCACCGCGTACCGCACCCTCCAGGATCAGTTGATGGACAAGGACATACCATTCCTGCGGGATGCCTTGGCCCTGGACACGTCGGTCGAAGTGGCCAAGGGCCGCAGCAACTATGTATGCCACTACAAGTGGCACATGCTCCGCGACCAGGATTCCCTGTTGGAACCGGCGGACAACGAGGACGCACAGGCCTTTGACGAAATCGAACTGAAGCTGTCCGATCGCACGTTCACGGGAGACGTCGCCTACCTGGAACACCGGCCATCCGGCCCGGTCCTGCGCGACATCGTCTCGCTGCCGGTGGACTGTCTCGGGTATGCCTGCACCTACGCTCAGGAACCATGCTACGTTGATTCCATGCGACGGAGGGCCCAGGAGGCCAATCTGGTGATTACGAACCATGATCTCCTCCTCTACAGCCTCAAGGAATCCGTTGCCACCGGTCTGCACGAGCTTGTGCCCGAAGCCGACATCTACATCCTGGACGAGGCCCATCACCTGGAGGACATTGCCACACGGGTGCTGGCCACCGAATTGACCGCCGGCGAGATTAACGCACTGTTGAACTCCCGCATGTTCCGTCGCACCTACCAGCGGCTCGGCGACCAGCGAAGACGACTGGAAGACATCTGCGGGTTGCTGCTGCGCGAGGCGGGAGGCGCCGCCGACGGCGACGGCGTCGTGCACGGCCCCTTGGAACAAGCGTTGAATCTGGCCGAAGAGCTTGAAGCCGCCGCCCAGGAACTGACAGACAAGGTCCCCGTGTCGGAGGCCGCAAACGACTCCCAGCGGGAAGCGTCGGCCCGCAAGGACATGGCCGTTGCGGCCCTGGAACTGCTGGCCAAGACCGCCAAGGACATGGCGGAACCCGATCCGCTGTATGTTCGCTACATCACCGGCAACCGGCAGCAGGAGAAGCGTCAGGCCGCCCTTGTCCGGGCGCCGCTGGATCCTGCGTCGGCTTTGGACGAACTGCTGTTCGCGCTGGGCAAGACCATCGTCTGCACCAGTGCCACACTGACCGTCGACCAGTCGTTCGACAACTTTCGGTTGCGCTCCGGACTGCTTGAACACCCGGTGGCGGAGACCAAACTGCCCCATGTCTTCGACTACCGCAACCAGGCCCTGCTGTTTCTGCCCAAGGTGGATGCATTCGATTTCCGACAGCGGGATCCTTGGTACGACAGCATCAAACGCATTATCTACGCGCTGGTCGACATCACCGACGGCGACACACTCTGCCTGTTCACCAGCTATGCCGCGCTGCGCGAAGTGCATGACGAACTCCGGGACAAGGCACGGCACGGAACCTGGCAGGTGCGCTCCCAGGAAGACGGGAATCCCGGGGAACTGATCCAGTGGCTGCGGGAAACGCCGCACAGCGTGCTGTGCGCAACCCGCAGCTTCTGGGAGGGCATCGACATTCCAGGCGATGCCGTGGTGTCGGTCATCATCGACAAACTTCCCTTCGTGCCCCCCAACGACCCCGTATACAAGTACCGAACCGAACTGTTGAACGACCGGTACGGCGAAGGCAACGAATGGTGGGCCTGGAACAACTACGCTCTGCCGGCGGTAAGCCTGTCCCTGAAGCAGGGCTTCGGGCGCCTGATACGGCGCACTTCGGATCGGGGGGTCGTAACCATCCTGGACTCGCGCCTGACCACCAAGGGCTATCGCTTTCGCATATTGAAAGACCTCCCGCCAGCCAGAACGGTTCGCTACGTCAACCAGGTCCGGGCATTTTTCGAATAGGTTAATCTTTGCGATGCGACGGTGGCCCAATGCCAAGAAACCTTGGGAAACCCCTGCGCCACCGCTCCCTTTGGTTCAGGTTTGGGTCGGTGTGGACCAGGCCATCAAGGAAGCCATCGCGGTGCCATCGTCCGAGTTCCCATGATCGTCGCCTCCCAATGACACACCAGCCACCATCACAAGAAGACGGGCCGCTACCGAACCCTGAAGGCGGAGGGAACCTGCCCCATGTACCGGAAACCGATGGTCCGGAGCAAGAGCAGGCGCATCGGCACCTGCAAGCCGAGTTTCATCAAGACCGGTTGCCCACGCCGGCCGATCTACGCGAACTGGATGACATTCTCCCGGGTGCCGCGGATCGGATCCTGGCCTTGGCCGAAGAACGGTTGCGCCAGGCAGGCCGCGCGCAGGACCAAAATCACACGGAGGCAATGGCACTCTTGCAATCCCGGCAACAGCTCGTGCGGCGCGTTCAGTGAATGGCATTCGTGGTCGCGTTGTTGCTTGTCATTGTCTTGTTGATCCTTGCTACGGTAGGTCTCTTGGAATGGGACTTATACCAATCCATCATGATTGGATTACTTGAGAGTCGGCGGGCAGGGCCTTCAGGGCCTCCCGGATCCAGCGCCAGCCGCACAGTTGCCGCACCCGCTTCGGGTCTGCCTGCCACGCCTCCAGGATGGGCTCCAGCGCGTCCTGCTTGGCCTGCAGGTCCGGATAGACGCGTCCCTCGACGGCCCGGCGCAACTCCCGGAAGAAGCGCTCGACCGGATTCAGTTCGGGGGCATAGGGTGGCTGCACCACCCGGGGCGCGTCCACGGCCTGCATCTCCTTCCCCGTGTGGCCGCCGGCCCCGTCCCAGACCCAGCCGTCGATGCCCGGCTCCTGTGCCCAGTCTCTCCAGATGCGGGCCATCTCCTCGCCCTTCATGTTCTTTTGCCACGCCCACCACAGCCGCCCCGTCCGCGGATCGAGGGCCACCGCCACATAGATGTACTTCCAGCCGATTTGCACGGTCTGGGCCACCGCCACCCCGCGCGGCGCCCACACCTTGCACACCCGGCCGAGCAACCCCAGCCGCATCTCGTCGCCCCACACGATCCCCTGCCCCGCCTTCAACCCGGCTGCGGCCAGGCAGGCCCCGAGCCCCCCTTTTTCCAGGCCGCCTGGGCCTGGGGATCGGCCTTCGTGTGGCGGGGCCGCGGCACCTTGAGCCGGATCCCCAGCCGCGGCAATAGCGTGTACATGCTGTCACGGGTGTAAACCACCCCGAACTGTGCCTCAATCCAGTCCCGCACCGCCTGCGCCGTCCCGAACACGCCCGTGGCCGCCTCTGCCACCAGCTGCCGCTCCTGGTCCGCCGTCAGGTAGGAAGGCTTGCCCGGACCGCCCCGCCGATGGGCCCGGACCGCGGCCAATCCCCCGGACCGGTACCAGCGCAGCCACTGCTGCACGGCATTGCGGCTGACCCCCACCACGGCCGCCACCGCCGTCGGCCCCTCGCCCCGGCGCAAGAGCCACAGCGCATGCAGCCGCGTGCGCACTTCGGCCACGGCTTCGGACCGGTACCGGGCATGCAGCGCCTCCGCCGTGTCCTCGGCGGCCCAGACGACCGCCGTCTTGCGAGCCATGGCCGTTCCTCCCGGCACCACCCTCAACATGTCAAGTAATGAAATTATACTGGATTGGTATTATATACAATGGTTGACACCACGCATATCCGGTTCACGGGTCGCGGGAGTCCCTTTGGCTGGCCTTGCGACCGACCAGGGAGGGAGCGCTCCTCGCCGTGCAGCAGCCCCAGTCCCGCGGGCCGAAACGGGTGCGGGCGGAAGTCCCGCCCGCACCAGGATGTTGATCGCCGCATTGTGGTCGGCGTTCGCCCGGAACCCGCAGGCTCCGCACGCGAACACCGCCTGCGACGGTCGGTTTGACTTGGCGGTGTGCCCGCACTGGCTGCAGGCCTGCGAAGTGTAGGCAGGATCGACGAACCACAACTCGCCGGCCTTGTACTCGAGCTTGCGCTCCAGCTGTCCCCAGCCGGAGGCTAGGATGGCACGGTTGAGGCCCGCTTTCTGCTTCACGTTCTTGCCGGGGTTCTCGACCGTGCCCTTCGCACTCTTGGTCATGGCCTTGGTGTTCAGGTCCTCAAGCACGACGGTGTGGGCCGTGTCCGCCACCTTGCGGCTGATTTGGTGTGTGGCGTTGTCCCGGCGTCGGGCGCGCTTGCGCTGGAGTTTGCGCAGTTTCCCGCCAGTCCCGCGGCGGCGTTGGGAGCCCTTCTGCTGCCGGGCCATCCTGCGCTGGTACCGCTTGATCTTCGCGTCCTCGACGGTCGTGTCGGGGAGGGCATGGACTTCGCCCGTGCTGTCCGTGGCCTGCCCCACGTTGCGGTCAACGCCGACCGCTCCGGTCTTCGCGGGCCGGTACACATCGGGGTGGTCTTCCGGCACCTCGAACACGATGTAGGCGTACCACTTCGGTTGCTTGCCCTCCGACTCCTGCTTGACCCGCACCGTCAGCGGCTGGCCGTCGGCATACCGGTGGATGGGACCGAGACGCGTCCAGCCCATCTTGGGGACGTACAGCCTCCCGTCCTCGATGCGCACGCGGGACGGAATGGTGAAGGCGGGCTTGGTGTAGTACTTGGCCTTGTACCGGGGATGCCCGTGGTCCGGACGGTCCGGGTCGAAGAATGCGGCATAGGCGTCACCCAGGTACTTGCAGGTGTACCGGACGATTTCGTAGCTGTAGTCCTTCAGCCACTCGTGGCCGGGCGCGTTCCGCAACTGCGTGAACCGCCGGCCCAGCGTGAAGAAGGTCGGATCGCCCGGACCCTCCCCCGGCTTGCCGCACGCCTTCCATGTGCGGTAGTCCGTCTCGTGCTCGGCCAGCACGTGGTTCCAGGCGAACCGGCAGGCACCGGCCAGTTGTTCGAGGTACTGTCCGTTTGCGGCTGTGCCGGGATACAGGCGCACGCGCAGGGTCCGTATGACGGTCGGGGACTCCTGCGTTGTAGACTTGGGGGTGCTGGTCATGGTGTCATCTTCACCGTGTCCGGTCGAGGGTCCGGTTCACAGTCGGATCCTTTCTTTCGCATTAATTATAGCACAAGAGTTCTACTGCCAACTATTGGATATAAGCCCCCTTGGAATCGACCACGAGTTGGGGCTTTGCCGTAGCCATGGGAGTCTTGGCTGCGGTGGTTGGTCGATTTGTTTGGAACTTCGGCAAGCGCTACGCTCGATCACATCGCATGGAGGACCGCCAAACCGACGCGACGCAACCCCCATAGGCATCAACATGGATTGCACAACTGTGCCGCAATCATGTTGAATGTCATACCGTGCTGGTCGTTGGCACAGAGCCGTTCCTCCCGGGAACTGGTCGCTGATCCCGCGCTGGCTGATTATTCCTTGGTTACGGGCCAGTTGAAAGTCGGGAACGGGTTGCTACGTGGAGGTACGTCCGAAAATATCGTGCCAGGGAATGCGCGAAATGGAACTGATTGGCATTTGCAAGAAACCTCCCATGGGTCCACATGGATTGTGTGGTCAAGACACACCGAACCAATCCATGCCGGACAAGCCACTGGCCCGAACCGACTGCCGGACCAGGAGCCCGCAGCTTCAGGCCGCGGCCCGACACACGGTGGCGAATGGACTGCGCGTCGGTGGCCAAGCACCAGTCCGGAAGTACCTGTAGGCCGCATCCACCGCAACCATGGAGAAAGCGATGCTTGTCACGGACGATGTTTCGACCAGTTTGGCCTCCAGTTCTCAGCAGCCACCCAACTGGGTCCAGGACGCAGTCTTTTACCAGATTTTTCCCGACCGGTTCCGCCGTAGCGAGGGCAGCCTTGCTCGGAAGGAGCATGCCTTTCAACCTTGGGGCTCGCCACCTTCACGCACGGGCTTCCAGGGCGGCGACCTGGACGGAATCCGCGAGAAGCTGGACTATCTCCAGGAGCTGGGTGTTACGGCTCTGTACCTGAACCCCGTCTTTGCCTCCGCCGCCAACCATCGGTACCACACATACGACTACTACGCGGTCGATCCTCTGCTGGGCGGCAACGATGCCCTGCGACGACTCCTGGACGATGTCCATGCCCGGGGCATGCGGATTGTCCTGGACGCTGTCTTCAACCATGTCGGAAGAGGCTTCTGGGCATTTCACCACGTCTGTGAATCCATGGAACAGTCCCCATACCGCGACTGGTTCCGGATCCGCGGGTATCCCCTGCGGCCCTACACCACGCCCGAGGCCGGAAACTGCAACTACGAGGCATGGTGGGGGTTGCCGGAACTGCCCAAGCTGAACGTGGACAATCCGGTTGTCCAGGACTACCTGCTGGACGTGGCCCGCCACTGGATTGACTTCGGCATCGACGGCTGGCGGCTGGACGTGCCGGAGGAAATCGGCACTCCAGGGTTTTGGGAACGATTCCGCACGGTGGTGAAGGGTGCCTCGAACGACGCCTACATTGTGGGTGAACTGTGGGGCACGGGACGCGGATGGCTGGATGGCGACCGCTGCGACGGGATCACCAACTATGAACTGGGTCGCCTGGCCCTGGGGTTTTTCGCCCGGGATTCCCTGCCGGCCGAGGGCATCTCGATTTCCGGATACGCAGTGCCGGGTTTGGAGGCGGCGGCCTTTGCCGGACGCGTGGAGAAAATGCTGAAGACCCACGCTTGGGAATACGCGCTGGCCAGCCTCAACTACCTCGACAGCCATGACATGCCCCGCATCCACCATCTGGCCGGAGGCGATGCCGGCGCGGTGCGGCTGATGCTGGCCTTCCAAATGACCATGCCCGGCGCCCCGATCATCTACTACGGCACCGAAGTGGGCATTACCGGCGCCGGAGACCCGGCGTGCCGCAAGGCGTTTCCCTGGCACCAGCCCGAAACGTGGGATCACGACCTCTTGTCGCATATTCGATGGCTGGTGCAACTGCGCCGCGAACATGAGGTTTTGCGACGCGGATACTGTATCCAGTTGCGCGCTCGGGATGCTGTGTTCGCATTCAAGCGGACGTGGCACGGGAGGATCGCGCTCGTTGTATTCAATGCCGGCCGCAGCGACACCCGCGTTCAATTGACCAACGTGGGCGGCACCGTCGAACATTTCACCCTGACGGATGCCCGGGACAGTTCGGCCCTGCGCTGCATCGACGGACAGTTCGAACCGGTGCATGTGCCGGGCCGGGATGTGCGTATCTTTACCGGCCGCGAGGACCGACCGCCAAGCACCTGACCCAATTCAACGTCGTTCCCGGAGGGCTGGTCGGAAACCAGCGACCGGCCGGCGAATCCAGTGATATATTTATTGTTTAGCCGTTGCAGAATCGACCGGCCGCACCGTTTTCAGGTTCGCATCGCAGGCGTATCGGCAAGATCCCGCAAAGGCTGCCACACACTCCCCCTCAGGCGCCATGAAGCACTTTACGGACATTTCCTGTCTGTCTCAACAGAAGTTCAGAGGTCTTCTGCAGCTGGCCCGCAACCTCCAGGACGAATGGGTTCGCGAAGGACGCAACGAGCCGGTGCTGGATGGACGCAGTCTAGCCATGGTGTTCATGAAGGCCAGCCTGCGGACACGCGTGTCCTTTGAAGTCGGCATGCGTCATCTGGGCGGCGGAGCGCTCTACCTAAGTCCCGCGGAAGTCGGCCTGGGCGAGCGCGAGACTGCGGCGGATGTTGCGCGGGTCCTCTCGGGCATGGCCGACGGGATCATGGCGCGGGTGTTCGAACACGAGGCGATCGACGATCTGGCACGTCATGCAACGGTACCGGTCATCAACGGGCTCAGCGACCACTCCCATCCGTGTCAGGCCCTGGCCGACATCTACACGATCGAGCAGATTGCCGGCGCCTGCCATGGACTGACCATTGCCTTCGTGGGGGACGGCGACAACAACACGGCCCGCAGCTTGATCGAGGCCGCCGGCCTGGCCAACATGGAGATTCGGGTGATTGCCCCCAAGGGCTACCAGCCTCGTCCCGAGGAATGGGACACCGCATGCGAACCCGATCTCGTCACGGATTCGCTGGATGCGGTTGAAGGCGTCGACGTCCTGTACACCGACGTGTGGACCAGCATGGGCCAGGAGGCCGAATCCGCGCAGCGCACGGCGGACCTGCGCGACTACCAGGTAAACACCGGCCTGTTGGACCGGACCGGCAACCCGGACGTGATTGTGATGCACTGCCTGCCCGCACACCGGAACGAAGAGATCACCGACGCGGTGATGGACGGCCGCCGCAGCCGGGTCTTTCAGCAGGCCCACAATCGCCTGCATGCGCAAAAAGCGCTGTTGGCCCACCTCCTGGGCCGGGTACCGTTGCCGGACTAGCCTTCATGGAGCGACTGGGGTTCCTGTTCCAACTCTTCCGTGAGGACTCTGCAGCGGGCAACGTGGTTGCCCACCTCCCGCGGCTGCTGGAACCGCTCAACCTGCTTGATGTGGCGGCCCTGTGCGCGTTCCTTTACATCCTGCTGAGCCAGCTGGCGCGTTCGCCGCTGCGCAGACTCCTCAACGGCCTGTTGTTTCTCCTGGTGCTGTTTTCCGCCGTCACCGCATTCGAGGGACTGACCGCCCTCAACCTCATCATCCGCAACAGCTACCTTGTCGTCCTGGTCTCAATCCCCATCATCTTCCAGTCCGAAATCCGCAATATGCTGTCCCAGGCCGGACGCGGAGTCGGCTTCTGGGATCGCATCCGACAGGCCGGCAGCCAAGGCCGCCTCAACGAACAGTGGATACAGGAGATTGCGGAAAGTGTCCGCTATCTGCACCGCAACCGTCTGGGAGCCCTGATCGTGCTGACCGGCCGGGACCTGTTGGCCAACACCGCCAGCGACGGCATCCGCCTCGACGCGATTCTTTCCCGGCAGTTGCTCAACTCCGTCTTCGAGAAGCAGTCCAGTCTGCACGACGGCGCGGTGATCATTGCGCAGGGCCGGATTCAACGGGCCAACGTCCTCTTCTCCATCGGCGATCAGGCGGGCCGTACGCTGAGCGCCCGCGCGGAGACCGGCACCCGCCATCTGGCGGCACAGAACATCACCGCCCACAACGACGCACTGTGCCTGGTCGTGTCCGAAGAGACGGGCGGGATAGCCTATTCGATCGACGGCCAGCTCACGGAGACGTCGCCGGAGAATGTCCTGTCCGAACTGTACGAACTGGGCGCACTGAGGTTCCTGAGTGAGCCGGGTATCCGGCCCGGACCTTCCCCGGCAGTGGAGGATCGGCCTTGAGACCGATTGCTTCCCGGTGGGTCCTGCGGCTGCTCCGGATGCTGGTGGCCCTGCTGGCTTCCGTGTTCGTCTGGCTGATCATTATCAGTCAGCAGGATCCGATGATCGTGCGCACCATCGCCAACGTGCCGGTGCCCTGCCCGGATCTGCAGGACACCGACCTGCAGTGCGCCGATGTGAATGCCACACTCACGATCCGCGTGCGTTCACCGCAAAGCCGCTGGGCCGATCTGCAACCTCCCTATGCCCAGTACCTGGAGGTTCAATTGCGGCCCGCGGACGAGGAACACGAACTGACCAGCGGCGTTCCCCGCTTCCTCTGCGATGCCGTGTCCCGCGAATCGAGTCTCCAGGTTCTCTCGGTGCGGGCGTCGTCTGCGCCGGCCGGCGCGGCCTGCGCCGTGGACATCGCGCTGCAGTCCTCTCCCGAAGTGTTGGCCGAGGCCCTGGCCCTGCAGGAACAAAGTTCGCTCGTCCCAGTGACCCTGATCCGGGTGGGGGATCTGCCGGACGGCTATGTGTTGGAAGGGACGACGCTTAACACAACCCACACGATGATCACAGGACCCCAGGAAGACCTGACGCGATTGGATCGTGCGGTAGCCTATTTGCCGTTCTACTCCACGGCCTTCACCATCAACGCGGGTGCGTTCGAATTGCCCTTGTCGGTGCAGGCTGTGGATAGCAGCGGCAACGCGCTGACGGCGCTGACCGCCGATCCGGGCATCGTGTCGGCAACGGTGCGCTATTCGTCCTTGCCCAATACCCGACGCGTACGGGTTGTCTTGGAGCCGTCGGCGACTGTAGCCGCTGGCTACAGTCTGGAGGAGGTGCGTACCGATCCGGAATTTTTGCTGTTGCGCGGTCCGCGGGACGTGTTGGAATCCGTGCCGGACCCGCTGCCGCTGAATCCGGAGGAACCCGTCAAACCCCTCACGCGCACCACCACGGTGGTCGCGTCCGTGGACGTGCCGGAGGGTGCGACCACCAACACGGCGGAAGTCGCCTTCGTAATTGCAGTGGATCACGTCATCCTGGACAATACGCAAAAGGCCCGAGCGGTCTGTCAAGTGGAACACCCGGACTTGGTCTACGAGTTCACACCCCTGTTCATGCACCTGCGCGGTCCGTTTGAAGCCTTCGAACAGTTGTACGCCATGGAAGCCGCAGGCGAATTTGCCTGGCTGGCCCTCTTTGACTGTCCGGCCGAACAGGGCACATGGGAACTTGCCCCTGTCCGGTTTGTCTTTACGGACCCGGCCGTTGAATCATCCAGCCTCATCACGCTGGTGAGCCACGATCCCGCACAGGCAGAGGTCGTCGCGAGCCTGAGGTCCGCCTTGGTTCCATCATCCTGAATCCCCGGGACCACCTGCAGCATGCCGCCCGCACTCGTAGCCTTGGTAGGCCGTCCCAACGTAGGCAAGTCCACGCTGTTCAATCGACTGACCGGTGTCCGTACGGCGATTGTGGAGGATCTGCCGGGCACCACCCGCGATCGCCTGTACGGCACGGCGGAATGGCAGGGACAGCGGTTCGCGCTGGTCGATACAGGAGGCCTGCGCTTCCGCGATCCCGGTGCGTCCAAGGCCCGTTCACGCTCAGCCAACTCGTCCGAGGAGTTCTCCCTTTCGATCCTGGAACAGGCCACCGTGGCCTTGGACGAGGCGGATGCCGTCATCCTACTGACCGATGTCAAGGACGGCGTGGTAGCCGAGGACATGGATGTGGCCACGTTTCTGCGCCAGCACGACAAGCCTGTGGTGCTGGCGGTCAACAAGGCCGAGACCGATGCCCGCGTTCTGGATGCCGCCGAGTTCTGGCAACTGGGCTTGGGCGAACCGATGGCCATCTCCGCCCTGCATGGCGACGGCGTGGCGGAACTCCTGGACAGCCTACTGTCCAACCTGGCCGGCACACCGGCCGAGGACGGGGAGGACGATTCCGTCCGAATTGCCCTGGTGGGACGGCCGAACGTCGGCAAGAGCAGCCTGCTCAACGCCCTGATTGGCGAAGAACGGGCCATCACCAGCGAGGTACCAGGCACCACGCGCGACCCTGTCGACTCCCGACTCACCTGGCATGGCCGGGACGTGACTCTGGTCGACACCGCCGGGATTCGTCGGCGAGGCCGCATCGAACGCGGCATTGAACAATACAGCGTGCTGCGCAGCGCCAAGGCCATCGACCGGGCCGATGTCGCCCTGCTGTTGCTGGACACCACCGAGGGGGTTACGGCACAGGATGCGCACGTGGCCGGCATGATCGAGGAATGCAAAACCGGGGTGGTCCTGCTCGCCAACAAGTGGGATGCGGTGGCCAAGGACGAGCACACCATCCTGGAATACGAGAAGAAGATCCGATCAGAACTGCAGTTTCTGCCCTACGCGCCGCTGCTCTTCATATCGGCCTTGGACCGGCAGCGGCTGCACCGCATCCTGCCCATGGCCCTGGAGGTGTACGCGGCAAGGACGCAAAGGATTGGTACCGGCCCCTTCAACCAGCTTATCCAACAGGCGTACTTCCAGGGAGCCACGCCGTCGCGCAACGGCCAGCCGCTCAGGATCTACTATGGCACTCAGGTGGCCGTGGCACCGCCGACATTCGTTCTCTTCGTGAACAACAGCAAGTTGGTGCACTTTACCTACGCGCGCTACATCGAGAACGCGATCCGCGAGCAGCATCCCTTCATTGGCACTCCGATCCGCGTCGAATTCCGCACGCGTTCCTGAAACATGATCTCCAAGTTGCCGTGAAGGAATTTCTTGAACGATGGCGGGTTCGCCGCTCCGAACTGCTGCTCGGGATTCTGGTCCTGGGTTGCTTCGGCTACGGGGGACATCTGGGATGGGGGTACTTCTCCCATGCCGTGTACGGACCACCGCCTTTCGATGGCGAACGGGCCTTGGCACACGTGCAGGCCCAGGTTGACCTGGGGCCGCGCCCGACGGGCTCCCTGGCCAACCGCCGTACCAGGGTCTTGATCAGGCAGCACCTGGAGGCCCTGGACTGGCAGGTGTACGCCCACCCATTTGCCTTGCCAAACGGTGAGCGCGGCGAAAACCTGCTCGCCTGGAAAGGATCCGGACCCGATTTGCTGCTGGGCGCCCACTTCGATACCCGCTTGTTTGCGGATGAAGATCCGGATCCGGACCTCAGGACGCGCCCGGTAGTCGGGGCCAATGACGGAGCATCGGGTGTGGCGGTGCTGATGGAACTGGCGCGGGCCCTGGAGACCGAAAAGACGGGCCACCGGATTTGCCTAGCCTTCTTTGACGCCGAGGACAACGGCAACATCCCCGGCTGGCACTGGATCCTGGGATCCTCGGCGTTCGCGGCGGACCTCGATCTGTTGCCGGCCTGCAACGACCCCACGGCGGTTGTCATCGTGGACATGGTTGGAGACAGCCGGCAGGAACTGCCCCTTGAGCGCACCAGTACCCCGGAGCTGCAGGCCGCCATTTGGCAACAGGCGGCCAACCTGGGTCTGGACGCCTGGTTCCAGCCGGTACAGGGCTACTCCATCCTCGATGACCACCACCCATTCCTGAATGCCGGGATTCCGGCGGTGGACATCATCGACTTCGACTACCCATGGTGGCATACCGTCGGCGACACGATGGACAAGGTCAGCGCGGACAGCCTCTGGCGGGTCGGAACCGTCCTGGAAACCTGGCTGGAATCGGGTGCCGCATGGCGGTGACATTGCCACTTTCCGGTGTGGCTGTCCTGTGGCCACCAAGGCCGCGACCTCCCTGGGGCCCTGCCGAATCTTCCGACCGACAGCATCCACCTAACCTATACTGATTGGGGCTCATATACGATGGTGGACACCACGCATATCCGGTTCACGGGTCGCGGGAGTCCCTGTGGCTGGCCTTGCGACCGACCAGGGAGGGAGCGCTCCTCGCCGTGCAGCAGCCCCAGTCCCGCGGGCCGAAACGGGTACGGGCGGCAGTCCCGCCCGCACCAGGATGTTGATCGCCGCATTGTGGTCGGCGTTCGCTTGGAACCCGCAGGCTCCGCATCGGAACACCGCCTGCGACGGTCGGTTTGACTTGGCCGTGTGCCCGCACCGGCTGCAGGCTTGCGAAGTGTAGGCAGGATCGACGAACCGCAACTCGCCGGCCTTGTACGCGAGCTTGCGCTCCAGCTGTCCCCAGCCGGACGCCAGGATGGCACGGTTGAGGCCGGCCTTCTGCTTCACGTTCCTGCCGGGCTTCTCGACCGTGCCC
Source organism: Caldilineaceae bacterium SB0661_bin_34 (assembly GCA_009841145.1). Classification (GTDB taxonomy): domain Bacteria; phylum Chloroflexota; class Anaerolineae; order Caldilineales; family Caldilineaceae; genus Bin34. Next base: position 14,070 of record VXMJ01000076.1, read on the forward strand.
TTCGCACTCTTCGTCATGGCCTTGGTGTTCAGGTCCTCCAGCACGACGGTGTGGGCGGTGTCCGCCACCTTGCGACTGATTTGGTGTGTGGCGTTGTCCCGGCGTCGGGCGCGCTTGCGCTGGAGTTTGCGCAGTTTCCCGCCAGTCCCGCGGCGGCGTTGGGAGCCCTTCTGCTGCCGGGCCATCCTGCGCTGGTACCGCTTGATCTTCGCGTCCTCGACGGTCGTGTCGGGGAGGGCATGGACTTCGCCCGTGCTGTCCGTGGCCTGCCCCACGTTGCGGTCGATGCCGACCGCTCCGGTCTCCGCGGGCCGGCACACGTCCGGATGGTCTTCCGGCACCTCGAACACGATGTAGGCGTACCACTTCGGCTGCTTGCTCTCCGACTCCTGCTTGATGCGCACTGTCAGAGGCTTGCCGTCGGCATACCGGTGGATGGGACCGAGACGCGTCCAACCTAACTTCGGAATGGGCAGGCAACCGTCCCTGATCTGGACTTTCGACGGGATGGTGAAGGCGGGTTTGGTGTAGTACTTGGCCTTGTACTGCGGACGCCCGTGGTCCGGACGGTCCGGGTCGAAGAATGCGGCGTAGGCGTCCCCCAGATACTTGCAGGCGTACCGGACGATTTCGTAGCTGTAGCCCTTCAGCCACTCGTTGCCGGGTGCGTTCCGCAACTGTGTGAACCGCTGGCCCAGCGTGAAGAAGGTCGGATCACCCGGACCATCCCCCGACTTGCCGGACGCCTTCCATGTGCGGTAGTCCGTCTCGTGCCCGGCCAGCACATGGTTCCATGCGAACCGGCAGGCTCCCGCCAGTTGTTCGAGGTACCGGCCATTGGCCGCGGTGCCGGGATACAGACGCACGTGGAGTGTCCGTATGGCGGTCGGGGGCTCCTGCGTTGTAGACTTGGGGGTGCTGGCCACAGTGTTCCTATCACTGTATCCGGTCGGGGGTCCGGTTCACAGTCGGATCCTCTCTTTCGCAGCAATTATAGCACAAGTATTCGACTGTCAACTATTGGATATAAGCCCCTACTGATTCGCCAACCGCTGCGTGTTGGCCTGCGATGCGACCGCCAATCCGGTCTCCCGCACCCTTTGTCCTCCCTTTAGGATCCCCGTCCCATGAATCCCATCCTGTTGGAAGTCGGTAATTTTTCCCTGCACTGGTACGGGTTGCTGATTGTTGGAGGCGCCGTCCTGAGCGCATTTTCAAGCACCCTGTGGGCCAAGCGTTCGGGCGGGGATCCGGACCACATCTGGAACCTGCTGGCCTGGTGCCTGATCGTCGGCATCCTGGGCGCGCGGGTCTATCACGTGCTTAGCTCGCCGGCGGACGGCGGCGGCTGGTCCCACTACCGCGAAAATCCAATGGACATCATCAACTTCTGGTCCGGGGGATTCAGGGGGCTGGGCATCTACGGCGGACTGATTGGCGGGGTCCTGGCCGTCATCGTCTATGCTTGGATCTCAAAAATCAACGTGCTGCAGTACCTGGACTACATCGCAGTCAACGTCCCGCTGGCCCAAGCCGTCGGCCGGTTCGGGAACTTCGTCAACCAGGAGTTGTACGGGCCGGCCACGGACCTGCCCTGGGCCTTCCACATCAACCCGGACTACCCCTGTCAGGTACCGGCGGACGCCTTGGGGGTGTGCGGCGATCCGAACATCACACAGCAAGCCATCGACTGGTACGCCACGAACGGCTTCCATCCCACCTTCTTCTACGAGATGCTTTGGAACCTGATGGCGGTACTTGTCATCAACCTGCTGTTCCTCCGATTCGGCAGCCGCCTGCGCTTCGGGGACGGGGTTCTAATGCTGTTCTTCTTCTACCCGGTGGGTCGCTTCCTGGTCGAGTTCCTGCGCCCCGATGCCTGGATGATTGGCACTTCCCTGGCAGCCGCCCAATGGTTCGCGCTGATTTCGGTGGTGGTCACGGTGGCCGCCTTCCTGTACCGGCATGTGGACTGGCCCGGATATCCGGAGGCCAAGGACTCATGGATTGGCATGAGCAATCCGAAGGCGGTGGCTACATCCTCATAGGGTGCCCTATCTCGGCCCGGCCGATCCCGGGCACGTGAATTCCGACCGGCAAGGTTCGAGCGGTGGCGGACGCGCAGCCTTGGTCGTTCAGGCAATCAGTTCGACGTGACTGTCCAGCACCTCGACATCCAGCCGGGCATCCAGAACCCAGTTGAGAACAGCCTGTAATTGGCTGTGGACATGGCTGTCGTTGGTACTCACGACCACCACGGAGAGCTCCGCACGCGTCAGCACATCCTGGGCATCCGATTCGCAGACCGAAGCGTTGAACTTGGTCCGAATGCGTCGGACGACGGGAGCGACTCGGCTTCGCTTCTCTTTGAGGGAGGTGGTGCCTCCCAAATAGAGTTCGAGCGTCAGCAACCCAACCGACACGGTATTCTCGTCATCTGTTGCGCATCCGGCGCCAAAGCAATGCGGTTTACTCAGAGGGTGCGGCAGAGGCTCGACGTGCAGCTCACCGCAAATTGAGCCAAGCACCGGCCGCATAACGAACCCTCGCCAGCCGGGCCGCAGCTTCCAGTTCCGCCGGCTGGCTGCCGTCTTCGGCCCAGTCCACTTGGGCGTGATTGCCAAACCCACAGGCAAACGCGCGCGCCAGGGGTTGCCAATCCGGCAATTCGCCTTCGACACCCGGCATGTCCATTTCATGTGCCAGGGTAGTTGCCGTTGCCCTCAGGTTGTCGCGCAGCCGCTCCCGGCCACCGGTATCCAGGCACAACACTTCGGCCAAGGCAGCCGGATCCCCGTCCAATGGCAGACTGCCATGCTGGAGAACGTAACCGTGTCGTCGGCACTGGGCACTGCCCACCAGCTTGCGGCCCGCGACGGCAAGCTCCCACGAACTGACCTGCTCGAGACAGGCAGCCGAAGCAGCCGCCATTCTGCGCGCACGGGCCTTCAGAGGATCCGCGTTGACACCCAGAGCCGCGAGAGCGGCCCGCAAGGATCCGGCTAGGGCACGGTAGGAATCCAGGATGCCCAGTTGTGCAACGGGGTGTGCCAGAGGCAGCAGGAGAGCGTAGGTAAGTTCGTTCCCGTGCAGGAGCGCCCGGCCGCCGCTGAGCCGACGCACCCAGTCCAAGCCCCTAACGTCAAGTCGCTCCAAGTCCAGGTCGGCAACGGACTGAAATCGACCGATGCTGACCGCGGCCGGAGACCACCGATACAGGCGCAGGGTTGGCAGTGCACAACCGGATGCCACGGATTCGGCCAGGGCTTCGTCCATTGCCATGTTGACGCTGGCCCGCCGCGGCTGCGGCTCGATGATCAAGCGCCAGGTTTCAGCCACGGACAACCTGCAACGAACTCTCCGCCGATGCCACCGTACGCGTCCACAAGCGCGCCCTAGACCAAACTCGCTTGGCGCATGGCTGCCACGACGGCAGGCCGGTCTCCGGCCGTTACTTTCTGTCCTGGCGCGAGTTGCCGGGAACGAACAACCGCCAGCGACGGCCATGTGGGATCTGCCGACACCGAACTGACGGAGGTAACCTCCCCCAACGGGCGCCCCTCCAATTTGACAGGATCCCCCGTGGACAGCGGTTGATCGGACTCCAGCAGCGCCAGCGCCCGGGCCACGCGATCGTAGTTGACCTGCCGTGCGATCACCTCCTGTCCGGGATAGCACCCCTTGTTGTCCGAGCAGATTGCATCCAGACCTACTTCCAGGGGATTGAAGGCCCCCGTGTACTCGTATCCGTAGCCACCCCGCACGGACCGGATGCGCAAATGGTCGTATTCGCCCAAGTCGGACCACAGAGTACCGTGACCCTGTTGCACGGCCCGGCGGACACCATCCGTCTCGGCCGTGGGGATCAACAGCCCAAATCCGGGAAGCTCAAGCAGGTTCTCGTACAGGCACAACCGATTGCCAGAACGGACGACCGTAGCCGGTTCCGCCGCGGCGAACCCCAACAGCTCGACAACATTGGACGCCCCATGACCCACCAAGTACAGGAAGTCCCATTGGTCACTCACATCCTCCACAGTGACCTGATCCATGAAGAAGATGTTGCCCTGCAACACAGTACGCAGAGCCTCCGACCCGTGTGGCGGTGCGATCAGCCAATAACCTTCACCATCTCGAATCACAGTGAACACAGCCTGAATACGGCCCGTGCCCGTCAGAAGAGCCGTTGGCCGATATCCCCCAACCGACAGACGCATGTCGTTCGTCGTCATGCGCTGGAGAAAATCCTCACTGTCATCGCCGCTCATCCATAGAACCCTCGGTCCGCGATCCGGAAGCAGGCAGGCTCCCTGCGGCAAGCGAGTCACGACTTCGTGAAGTCCTTCGGTTTGGGTCATGGCTGTTCCCTTTGCATAGAGAGGACAACTTGATTGCCAAGGGATTATGCGTCAGACGGCTGTTCCAGCCATCCGTGGAGGAACTCGAGCACACTGGCAAACAGATAGCGCGTGGTGTCTGAAGTTCGGGCACCCAACTTCAGGTAGTGGCTCTCGTCTTCGAAGTAAATGGTCTCCACCGGCACTCCGGCTTCACGCAGGGCCAATTCGTATTCAAGCGATTGGGACAACGGCACCATTTCGTCCTTCAGTGTGTGAATCAACAAAATGGGTGGCATCTCGGACGCCGAATACACCGGTGCGTATTGCATGTAGCCGTCTGGCCGCTCGTTGGCCGTACCCAGCATGGCCAAAGCGTAGCGCAAGACCAGCGGCCACTCCAGTTCACCCGAATAAAACGCCGCCGCGCCCGTAAATGCGTTGCTGATTCCGCCCAGGGTCACCACCGCGGCAAACTCCCGATCCGAGATCCGGATCAGTTTATTGAGAATGGCGGCGCCATAGCTGCCGCTGATGGCCAGAAGCCTTGAACTGTCCAACCGGGGATCCAGGAGGCCTTGCGAGGCAAACTGGAGGATCAGGCGTGCATCCAGGGCATGTTCGGTGACATTGCGCCCCCGGGCACCGATGGGGGACATGGCCACAACTCCGAAACCCTGACTGGCAAACCCAACACTGATATCCTCCCAGTTCCTGGTTGCATTGGGATAGAGTGCCAGTAGCATCGGGATTTGGTCTTCCGGCCCGGCGTCGAGCGGCAGGTATAGATACAGCGAATCATTGACCGCCTCCGCCCGTTCAAAGGTCCATCGGTGCACTTGGGCTCGGGCCCCCTTGGGGAACGGGGTCTCTGCAACGTAGCTGCCCATCGGTTGAAGACTGTAGGCCTCTGCGGCAACCGGGCCCAACACATCCCAAAGCTCCAACTCCAGTTCAATCACGGGCGCCACCGCAGTCACATTGTCCTGGACGGTGCTTGAGACCGGCAATCCCAGAATCGACCTCGGCATCCCGTACTCGAAACCCGGAGCTCCGGCGATGGGCACGTAGGAGCCTTGTGGCAAACCCGTCAGCAGATAGTGCCCCTCCGCGTCCGTGTGCGTGACATGCGGTGTTCCCGCAGGCTGGGCTACCAAGACCACAGCATCGGCAACGGGCTTGCCCTCGTGCACCACCTGACCAGCCAACATGCCTTGGCCAGGCGGCAGGGGAGGACCAAGATGCGGCTCTCCCCCGGCCATTGCCATCTCAATTGGATTGGTGATCACCGACATGCAACCGGTTGTCGCCCAAACCGTTCCAACCAGGATCCAAAACAGGCTGACGCGCCACTCCCAACATGAGCGGGATCGCGTGTTCCCGCAGGCCGAAGCCGTGTTCGGGCGCGAACCGACGCGGCCTTCCTCGCATCCGGCTTGGGCATGCAACTTGCGGGGGTGGAGGGAGGATTGCATGGCAGAGGTTTGGCGGGAGGTTCCGTGGACTTGCAGAAGGCCTGAAATACCGGGAACTCAAGCAGCAGCCATGGCAACCGCCCGGAACCCACCGTGCCTTCCTATCCAAAGCGTAGCAAGCCGGAACGGGAATTGGCGGCAGAATTTTGGCCCTGTCGAAGCGAACCGCTGACGAACCATGTTCCGTTGTACAGCCGTCTCGATCGGACGCTGCATGTACTTCGGAGATCCGGGCGCATTCTCGGACAATCCCGGATTTGCACCGGCTTCAGATCCGGATTTTGCTCTGTCTTTGCGACAATGGTCCGGTTCCGGTTTGCAACCGGGCCTTGTGCCGGAGTCGGACACGGGCAGTGGAATTACCTGGCCCCACCTCTCCGCATCCGGTCTGCGCAGACCGGCGCGCGCGTATCCCCACCTTTGGAACACACACATGCAGGGCTACTACCGACATCCGACTGTCCAGGGAGACCGCATTGTCTTCGTCAGCGAGGACGACTTGTGGTCCATTGATCTTCAGGGCGGAGTACCCCTGCGTCTCACCAGCAATCTTGGCGAAATCGAGTTTCCCCTGCTGTCTCCCAATGGATCCCGGATTGCGTTCGTGGCCCGCGATGAAGGCGTCCCCGACATTTATGTAATGGATGCCGGCGGCGGCCCCGCCCAGCGCCTGACGTGGCAGGGAGATGCCATGCAAACGGCCGCGTGGAGCCCCGACGGTGAATGGATTTACTTCGTGACAACAGCCCGCCAGCCCGTGCGCGGCTCGACGGTTCTCAATCGGGTTCGAAGTTCACCCTCCCGGTTTGTTGTCGAGGAGGTGCCACTGGGGCGGGCCTCAGCAATCGGGTTCGGACCCAACGGCGCGATGGTTCTGGGCCGCAACACCGGCGATCCGGCCCGTTGGAAGCGATATCGGGGCGGCACGGCCGGTCGGCTGTGGGTATCCCCCGGGGAAGGCGAGCAGTTCAACCGCATTCTTCCCGATCTGGACGGCAACCTGGCCTCGCCCATGTGGATTGGGGCTGGCCAAGGCCTGGCCGACGAACGCATATTCCTGGTCAGCGACCATGAAGGCTGCGGGAACATCTACAGTTGCCTGCCTTCCGGCGAAGATCTCACCAGGCACACCAACCATGCCGACTTCTACGCGCGTTATCCAGCCTGGGGTTTGGTTGGCGATGGCCGGCCCATCATTGCCTACCATGCAGGAGCCGACCTCCACCTGCTGGACATCCTGAACGACACCGCCGTTCGGATAGACGTGACCTGGTCCTCGCCGAGGGTGCAACGCAACCGCAAGTTCGCAGAGACGTCCGGGCATCTCGAGTCGGCCGATTTGCATCCGGAGGGCCATTCGGTCGCGCTGTCGGCGCGCGGCAAGGCTTTTGCATTCGGAAACCATGCCGGCGGGGTCCTGCAGTTGGGGACATCCCAAGGCGTGCGCTATCGCCTGCCTTCCTGGCTGCGGGACGGCAAGCGCATCGTGACCGTAACCGATGCCATGGGCGAAGAGCGTCTCCAGGTGTTCACACCGGGCCGCGAGCCGGCCAAGTCGGACTTGCACGAGGGGTTCGCCTTCGGCCGGGCCATGAATCTGTACGTCAACCCGGCGGTGGACATGGTAGCGATCACAAACCACCGCTACGAACTCTGGCTGTACAACCTGGAGGACCGGACACACCTGCTGGTCGACCGATCGCCGCACGGCCACATCGAACATGCCGACTGGAGCCCGGACGGCCGCTGGCTGGCCTGGGACAGGGCTCCCACCCTCCACAGCCATGCCATCCGTCTATACCGCAGGGAAGTGTCGGTACCCGACGGCAAAGAACCCGATGGTTCGGAACCGCCCCTGACCGTGGACCTTGGGACACCCGTACTGCAGGACCACTGTCCGGTATTCGACCCCAAGGGCCGCTATCTCTACTTTCTGAGCAGCCGGATCCTCAACCCGGTCTATGACACTGTTCAGTTCAACCTGTCGTTTCCCGCCCCCATGCGCCCCTATCTGGTTACGCTGCAGCAGGATATGCCCAATCCGTTCGTGCCGCGCACCGGTGAGGATGCGAATGAGGAAGACGAAGAGGAAAAACAGGAACAGACCAAACCCGACGAAGACGGCACGTCCGCGGCAAACGGCGATTCGACTGCGGAAACCACCGACGGATCCGACAATGCGAAGCCAACCAAGGCGGAGGACTCCGTTCCTGAACCCGTACGGATTGACGTTGACGGCATCGCGGACCGGGTTCTCCCCTTTCCGGTGCCTGCAGGTTTGTTCATTGGCCTGGCGGCGGCCGAGGATCGGGTGTTCTGGCTGGCTTCGGAAACCAGGCAGACCATGAAGGATCCGTGGTTGGACGATGAAACGCCGCACGGAGCCGTACTCCAGGCTTGGGTGTTCAAGGACCACAAACCGAGTGAGGTGGCCGCGGACGTGTCGGACTTCAGTCTGTCCGCCAACCGCAAACACCTGCTGTACCGGGCCGATCAGCGCCTTCGGGTCATCAAGGCCAGCGAAAACGCCGACAGCCTGACCAATGAAGGCGCGCCCCGCGTCACCGGGTGGTTGGATCTCGGCCGCATTCACCTGTCGATCGAGCCTCCGGCCGAATGGCAACAGATGCTCGCGGAGGCCTGGCGACTGCAAAGGGATCAATTCTGGACACCCGAAATGTCGGGTGTGGACTGGCAAGAAGTTCACGACCGGTACGCACCCTTGGTGCAACGACTCGCAAGCCGGCGCGAATTCAGCGATCTGTGCTGGGAAATGCAGGGCGAACTGGGCACGAGCCACTGCTACGAGTTCGGAGGCGACTACCGACCGGGCCCCAATTGGCCGATCGGCACCCTGGCCGCGGAGTTCGAGTGGCAGGCGGATCCGCCGGGATGGCGGCTCGACGACTGGATCGAAGGTGACGTGTGGGAGCCCGAAGTCCATTCCCCGTTTGCCGAGGCCGGGGTCGACGTGGCCAAGGGAGACCTGCTGGTGTCCGTCAACGGACAGCCGGTTTCGGAAAGCGTTCCCCCCGCCAGATTGTTGGTCAACCTGGCCGGTCAGGAAGTTCAGCTTGGTTTCCGGCCCGGCGCCCAAGTCGAGTCTGTCGACAATGAGTCATCAGCCGAAACCGACATGCTGAAGGAAGTCACGGTCCGCACCATGACCGGTGACAAACGTGCGCTGTACCGTGCCTGGGTGAACACCAACCGAGCGAATGTGCATGCAGCGTCGGACGGCCGTCTCGGCTACCTGCACATTCCCGACATGGGACCGTGGGGCTATGCGGAGTTTCACCGCGGCTTTCTGGGTGAACTCCATCGGCAAGGCTTGATTGTGGATTTGCGCTTCAACGGCGGCGGCCATGTGAGTGCCCTGCTGCTCGAAAAGCTGGCGCGCCGCCAGATTGGGTTCGACCAAACCAGGTGGGGTGGAGTCGCACCCTATCCGGAGGAGTCGGTGTCCGGCCCCATCGTGGCCTTGACCAACGATGCCGCCGGCAGCGACGGTGACATATTCAGTCACGCCTTTAAGCTGATGGGACTGGGAACGCTCATCGGCACGCGGACCTGGGGCGGCGTGATCGGGATCTGGCCGCGCCACGCCTTGGTGGACGGCACGGTCACTACGCAGCCGGAGTACAGCTTCTGGTTCAAGGACGTGGGCTGGACAGTCGAGAACTACGGTACCGACCCGGACATTGAAGTCGAGATTTCCCCCGACGACTTCCGCGAAAAGCGCGATTCCCAACTCGACACCGCGGTGGCCGAAGCACTTCGCCTGCTGCAGGAACAACCGCCTCTCCAATTCGAACCCGGAGATCTGCCGAATCTGGCCGGCGCGCCCCAATTGATACCGGGAACAACAGCGGAGGGCAACGACCAGTGACCGGCTCCGGCGGCAGCCGCTTCGACCTGCGCGTCCAGGACGCGGACCCGGAACGCAGACACACCGTACTCCAAGTGCTGGAGGCGGCACTGGAGGCTGTGGACCCGGCCCGTGCGGTTCTGCACCACGTGTCGCTGGACGGCGACCAACTGCGACTGGCGGATCAAACCATTGACCTGTCCGCCGTGGACCGTATCCTGGTGACCGGAGCGGGCAAGGCCGGAGCATTAATGAGCCAAGCGTTGGAGGCCATCCTGGGGGACCGGATAACCGCGGGCCTGGTGGTGGTCAAGGACGACCATCGGGCACCAACGGAAATAATCGAAATTTGCGAAGCCCGCCATCCCGTACCCAACGAGGCCGGCGTGACGGCGGGCCGCCGCATTCTTGAACTGCTAGCGGACACCACGGAACGGGACCTGGTGATTAACCTCCTGTCCGGCGGTGGTTCCGCGTTGCTGGTGGCCCCGGCCGAAGGCCTGACCCTGGCCGATCTGCAGGCCATGACAGCCAGCCTGCTTGGGGCCGGGGCGACGATCAACGAGATCAATTGCCTGCGCAAGCACTGCAGCCTGGTCAAGGGCGGGCAGCTGGCCCGTTCCATCCACCCGGCTCGCTTCGCAACCCTCGCCGTGAGCGACGTCATCGGCAGTCCATTGGACGTGATTGCCAGCGGACCCACGGTCCCCGACAGCGGTGACTGGCAGGAAACCCGGAGCATCGTGGAGAAATTTCAGTTGATGCCGTCATTGCCGCCGCCAATCCGCGTCCGCCTGGAAGCAGGTTGGCGCGGCGACCTTCCCGATACTCCGAACGCCGACGATCCTCTCTTCGAGGGCAATCCCACGCTTGTGGTGGCGGACAACCGCACGGCCATGGCCGCGGCCGAAATCCGGGCGCGCGAGTTGGGATTCAACACGGTGTGGATGTCCTCGTATGTGGAAGGGGAAGCATCCGAGGTCGCGAAGGTGCTGTGCGGCTTCGGACGCGAGGTTGCCGGATACGGCCTGCCCGTGTCCGCTCCGGCCTGTCTTCTGTTCGGGGGGGAAACAACGGTAACCCTTGGCGATGACAGCGGCGAGGGCGGCCGCAATCAGGAACTCGCGCTCGCGGCCGCCTTCGAATTGGCGGACCAGCCCAGCACGGTCCTGGCCTCGCTGGCCACGGATGGAACAGATGGCCCCACAGACAGCGCAGGCGCGCTGGCGGATGCGGGATCCCTGCGGCGAGGCATGGCGGCCGGTTTGAATCCCCGTCGGCACCTCGCCAGGCACAATGCCTACCCGTGGCTAATCGCGGCCGGTGACATGCTGGTCACCGGGCCCACAATGACCAATGTCAACGATTTGATGGCCCTGTTCGTTTTCGAATAGGCGGTCGGGCCCGTAAGATTCGGGTTCGCGCAGATCCGCCGACCCGCTCGGCAACATCGCCCACCAAAAGGAGTACTGCACATGAGCACTGTTAACATCACTGTCCAGGGGGAAGGCACCTTCTCCGTCCCGGAAGGCAAGCGCCTGGTGCTCGCGCTGGTAGACGAGTGCGGCATTGACCAAATGCACGCCTGCGGTGGCAACTGCATGTGCACCACCTGTGCCGTCAGTTTTGTGGAGGGCGAGCCCACCGTCACCACGGCCGCCGAACAGGCCAAGCTTGCGGAGCGGGGGTTGAGCGGTGTCCGCCTATCGTGCCAGATTCAGGCGGCGGACGGCATGCAGGTCGAGATTTTGAATCGCCTGGAGGGTTCCGGCCGGCCTGATCCGGGCAGTCGTCCCAATGATGACATCACACCTGATCCGGAGTGGGTGAACCTTTAATAGCAGTACATGCCGGAGCACGCGGCCGTTCGATCGCCGCGTGCCCTGCCCTTCCGATGGGTCCTGCGCAGGATGGCGCGAGCCGACAGCAGGGCCTGATCAAAGTTGGTGGCAGTTCAACACCGTCCCAGCACGGCCATCAGCACAACCTTGATCATCCGGCACCGTTCCCGGGCTTGCCTTGCAAGGGCGCATTCCATGGATGTTTCCGTGGCTCGGACCGCAGAATGAGCCTGCAGGCTGATGGTGCCGCAGGATCAACGCCACAACACACGGAGAGCGTGGACTTGATCCACGCTCTCCGCGTTCAAACCGGACTCCGACCCTGGGACTCCGCGATGGGAATCAACCTTGCATCTTCAGTCCGGGGTTTCAGGATCTAGCCGAGGGTCAGCAACCTGGCCAGCGCCAAAGCCAGCGACGCAGGCTGAATCTGACCGACGAGCTCACCTGTCAACGCGTTCATGTCGCCCATGCCGGTAGCGACCGCGATTACGAGTTCCTGCAGCGTGTCAGGGTTGATGTCCTGGAGCAAAATTCCGCCCCAGACCTGTTCGATGGCTGCGTCGGAGAAGAGACGCTCGGCCAGTTGCCCAGGCAGCATGTCGCCCATGCCGGCCGCGACCGTTTCCTGGACAAACGGCGCGCGCAAGGCCTCCTGCACGATTCCGCGCCACGTCTCATCGGCCAGGTCGTCGGCGACCATGGTGATGTAGTCAGCGGTAGACATCATCTGGCCCATCAGGACGCCGTTCACGATGCCGGCGACTGTCCCGGGGCTGAGATCACCCAGGATCAGTGCTGCCACGCCTGTGCCTGCCACAAGGTCGCGCATGGAGTCGTCAAGCACGACACAAGCCGACATGGCCTGGAGGTTGCCACTGGCATTGATGCCGACCGAAACCCGACCGCTGCTACTGAACGACACAGGGCTGATGGACGCATCGGCCGTAGCCAGGCAGCCAGTCTGGTAGAGCGCTGCCACCTGACGCAGCCACGCGGTCACGGGCGTAACGTTGGCATCTGCAATCTGGTTGAGCCGGGCCGCGGACATGGTGGAATCCTCACCCAGGCCGGAGATGGAGTTGACGACCAGGGACACGCCCAGATCGTCGATGCCACCCTCGGTTACCGTAACCGTGTAGTCCACGTTGTGCACACTGCTGGTGTAGAGCGACATGTTTGGCTCGCACGTGCGTTGGGACAACTGCATGCGGGAGCGGAGGTTCATGACATTGTCGGCACCGCTCGTAATGACGGTGGAGGCGGGGACCCAGCGCATGCGAACTTCGCAAGACTCCTCGACAGAGCCGCCGTACGCCAACTGATCGTCGATCAACTTGACCACATCGTTGAGATCGACGGTCCCGTTGATCCGCATGCTGAGAACGCCGTCGTCCATGCTCACCGGATCGATGCCGTCGAAGGACACCGTCACTGTGCGGTAGCCAGCCGGAATTTCGATTTCGCCAGCCATATGGCCATCGGCCAAGGCAGCCGAAGGAGCCAGGAGCAGGATCAAGGCTGCCAACGCCAAGGCGGATAGCAAAGTGAGTTTGCGCATTGCGCTCTCCCAAGTTTGGAAATGGAATGGAGGCACTCGATGTCTGCCGACACGAATAACGTGCCGCGTCGATTGTACACCGGAATACTAGTGATGGATTTTAACGTTTCACGGTCGAACTACCCCACTAGGTTGGTACACGACAACACATCCCGGTGCTGTCTGACAGAAGTGCGGAAGCATTGTTGTCCCCGCGTAGGCAAATCGTCAGATTCAGACTGTACGAACCAATCGTCTTCAAAATTGGCCATCGTCACGGCTCGTCAGGGAGGCGGCACGGTGCCGGGCCTTGCCAATGGACGACGGCCCGGGCTCGAACCGTACATCGCGTTCCCGTCTGAAATGCGGCGGGACTTCAATGCGGAAAGGAGGAGGGTTTCAGTCCATGTCCGCCGACAAGCCCACCTTCTCGGCCTACGCCCGCGGCGAGGGGTTCCTCGCCAAATCGCCACCGCCAAGTCAAAGCGTCAGCCAAAGGTAGGGGCGTTCCGCGAACTGTCTGATGCGTTGCAGGAATTCGGCGGCCGGTGCACCGTCCACCGCCTTGTGGTCGAACACCAGACTCAAGGCCATGGCATGTCCCACACCGATGTCCTGCCGTGCCTCGTCCAACACCATCGGCTTGACAGTGATGCGGCCCAAACCCAGGATGGCCGTGTGCCCCACCGGAAGAATCGGGGTGAAGTGGTCCACACCCATGGCTCCCAGATTTGTCAGGGTGAAGGTGCTCCCCTGCATATCCAGACCCTTCAGGCGGCCAGTTTGGGCCCGAGCGATCAGGTCGGTGGTGTCCGCATGGATCTGGCCAAGATTCTTTTGGTGGACATGCCGAACCACCGGCACCAACAGCCCCCGGTCGGTGTGGACCGCCAACCCGATGTCCACCTGTTCGTTCATGCGCACGCCGTCTTCCAGCACGGTGGCATTCATCACGGGGTGGTCCAACAGGGCATGCGCCGAGATTTTGAGAAACAGATCGTTGTAGGTGGGAACATCGGCGCGATCATCCGCCTTCAAATGATCTCGCAGCCGCACCAGCTCGGTGGCGTTCAATTCCGTCGTCAGGGTCACCGGTGCGGACCGGGCCAGGCTTTGGGTCAAATTGGCGGCGATGGTCCGACGGGTGGGAGTAAACGGTATCGCGTCCTCTTGAGGCTTGGCGGCGGCACCAAGCTGCTGCACCATGTCCACGGTGATGCGAACATTGGGGAAAGCCTTGGCCAATACATCCATGCCCACGCCCAGTTCCCGGGCCAACCTTCGGGCCACGGGCGAAATGGACAAGATGCCGGACGTATGGGCAGCCGCGGCCGCCCGTATGTCGCGTTCCACGATGCGGCCAGTGCGGCCGCTGCCCTGCAGGCCGGTCCAGTCAACCCCCAATTCCAACGCCGTCTTGCGGGCTCGGGGACTGATTGCCGGCCGCACGTGGTCGGCGGAACTGCGATCGGCTACGGTGGAAACGGCCCCCAGGGCGGGAATGTCGGCCTGGATGACGACCTGTTGGGTGGAAGCGCGGTCCGATGGGCCTGTAGGCGGTTCTTCCCCGTCTTCCAGAATGTAGGCCAGCAGTTGGCCCACCGGCACGGTGTCACCCGGTTGCGGCGCGTCCGGCGGGATATGCAGGATGCCTCCGTCCAGCGACTCGATCTCCTCGACGGCCTTGTCCCCCTCCACCGCGAACAATACATCCCCAGGCTTAACCGACGCACCGCTGGGCATCAGCCATTCCTTCAGCACCCCTTCGGTGGCGGTCCAGCCCAGACGAGGCATCACCACTTCTACTGCCATTGATGCCCACCGCCCGCCATGAATCGTCCTGCATCACCTGTGGCAGGTCATTCGGCCAGCAGGTCGCGGAGAGCCTTGACGACCGCATCCTGGGAAGGGACCACCGCCTGCTCCAAGGGAGGACTGTAGGGAATGGGTACGTAGGCGCCGTTCAGCCGGGCGACAGGCGCATCCAACAGGTCAAAGCCGTCTGCACAAACCCTGGCGCTGATTTCCGCCCCCACACCGCATGGCTGGTAGTCCTCGTCGGCGATCAGCAGCCGACCGGTCTTGGCCACCGATTCCAGAATGGTGGCCGTGTCCAACGGCGCGATGCTCACCAGGTCAATCACTTCGATGTCGTGACCGGACTCGGCCAGGCTGTCGGCTGCCGCGACGGCCTTGGGGGTCATCACGCCGACAGCCACGACAGTGGCGTCCCGGCCGGAACGCCTGACTCGGGCCCTGCCCAAGGGTTCCAGATACGGCTCGGACGGCACTTCGCCCCGGGTTGCCAGCAGCAGCTTGTGTTCCAGGAACAGCACGGGGTCGTCGCTGCGAATGGCCGTCTTGAGCAGACCCTTGGCGTCGTGTGGAGTTGAAGGCACGACGACCTTGAACCCGGGTTGGTGCAGGAAGAATGGGTAGTAGTTGCCCGAATGGTGGGTGGCTGCGGAGCCGCCCACCCCGATGCACCCTCTCAGTACCATGGGCATGCGCAGCCTCCCACTGCTCATGTACTGGATTTTGGCCACCTGGTTGACCAATTCCCCGAAGGCGTCCAGGATGAAATCCAGGAACATGAAGTCCACTACCGGTCGCGCCCCTGCCATGGCGGCGCCGGTGCACATGCCCACAAATCCTCTTTCGGTGATGGGGGTGTCGCGAATCCGACTGGGGCCGAATCGGTCGAACAGGCCCAAGGTGGTGTTGAAGTTGCCGCCCCGTTCGCCAATGCCTTCTCCCACCACGAATATGGAGGAATCGCGCTCCATCTCCTCCGCCAGACCCTCGCGGGCGGCTTCGGTAAACGTCAGTGTCCGCAGGGAGGCATTCATGAACGCCGCGCCGCTTCGGCGGAGTCGGAGGAATCCACGAAATCGAAGACGGTGCTGGGATCGGGCCAGGGGCTCGCCTTGGCGAACTTGATGGCTGCCAACGCCTCCTCTCGGGCCTCGTCTTCCCAAGCCGAGATTTCGTCAGCCGCAACGCGCTCCGTGCCCATGAGATGGCTTCGCAGCAAGGCGATCGGATCCCGTGCCTTCCAGGAGTCGACCTCCTCCTGCGTGCGGTAGCCGACCTCCGGCATGCCCTCGGCATGGGCCCGCGTGCGATAGGTCTTGCATTCCAGCAGGGTGGGGCCGTCCCCCCGGCGGGCCCGTGTCACCGCCTCCCCGGCCACGGTGTCCACTTCCATCACATCGTTGCCGTCCACCACCCGGCCCGGACAACCGTACCCCTCGGCCCGCATGGCAACTTCCGGGTTGCCGGCGGAGTAGGCGAACGGCACCTCAGTGGCATACAGGTTGTTCTCGCAGACGAAGACAACCGGCAGATCCCAGATGGAAGCCAGGTTGAGGCCTTCGTGAAAGGCACCGTTGTTGACGGCACCATCCCCAAAGAAGGCCACGGCGACCCGATCCTCGCCATTCAACTGAAAGGCATAGCCTGCACCCACGGCCTGGAGGATGTTGGGGCCCACGATGCCGGTGGTACCCATCATGCCCACTTCCGGGGAGAAGAGATGCATGCTGCCGCCCCTGCCTCCCGAACAACCGGTGGCCCGTCCGAACAGTTCCGCCGCGACCTCCGTAGCCGCCACACCCTTGGCTAGGGCGTGGCCATGTCCCCGGTGTGTCGAAAAGACAGCATCCTCGACCTGGAGATGGGCGCAGACTCCCACCGCGACGGCTTCCTGACCGACATAGGTGTGACAGGCTCCCATGACGTGGCCGTCCCGGTACGCGCGGGCAAGCTGCAGTTCCGTTTCCCGAATTTTGAGCATCTCCTTATAGAGATGCGCCTCCCTCAACGCTTGCTCCGGATGGGCAGCGGTGTGGACTGTCTGTGCAGCAGACATGGTTCCGTGCCTCAAAACACGCCGGTCCCCGGCGTGCCTCCGGCATTCATGGCCAGATTGCCGCCGTCCATGGGAATCAGGGTCCCGGTGATCCATGAACTGGCGGGGGACGCCAGCAACACGGCCAATCCCTTGATGTCCCGCGGATGACCCAGTCTGCCCCTGGGTATCCCGGAGAGGTATTGCACCTCCAGACCGGGATCGGAAGCGATACGCTCCCGCAGGCCGGGATTGAGCACCTGGGCGGGCAGAATGGCATTCACCCGCACGCCCCGACCACTCCAGGCCGTACTGAGTTCACGGGTCATCTGCACCACTGCTCCCATGGCCATGCTGTAGGCGATGTGTCCCCTGCCCAGGGCCGTGATGCTGGCCAGGGATCCGATATTGACGATGCTGCCCGACTGCCGGGCCAGCATGCGCCGTCCGGCCTGCTGGCACATGGCGAAACGGCCCACCACCAGGTTCTGTAGAACCTGTTTCACATCGTCGATTGCCATGTCTTCCGGCTGGGCCAACAGGCCGTCTCCCGCCACGTTTCCCAGGAAATCCACATGACCCAACTCACGGTCATGAAGCTGAAACAGGGCTTCGATCTGTTCCGGCTCCGATACGTCGCAGACGTGAGGAACAACGGTGCAGCCCAGCGCGGAGATGGCGTGGGCGGTTTCATCCATGCCTTCCCCGTTGCGATCCGCCAATGTCACATCGGCACCGGCTTCGGCCACGGCCATGGCGATGGCCTTGCCCAAACCGCTGGCGGCACCCGACACCACGGCTGCCATGCCGCTGAGGTCGAACTGGTCAAGGATCATGGAGCATCACGGTTCTCAAAAGCCGGTAGCAATTTCCACCGGGCAAGGGCAGGACACCGCATTGTAGCGGAAGGGATCGCCCACTGTTGACCGACGTCATTCAAGACAGGCTCCGGTCCTTCGGCCGGGTCCAGGCATGACCACACCAAAACATCGTCACCGAACCTGGGCACGTTGTTGAAACCCGGCCCATCCCAACAACAGCATCCGGAAAGGCCAAGTGGCCCGCAACCCGTTGGGCCCGTCGACAGCGTGAAATCCGAGTGGAATGCAACAGCGGCATCGGCCACCCCGGTCACTGTCGGGCCGGGCGGTACCCACTCGCAAGACACAGACCGGTTGGTGATAACCTGCCCTGCACCAGGACGGGCTCGACATTGGCGCTTCAGGTGCGCTCGTGAATGCCTCGCCTGATCATTACCCATCGGCGTTAAACGAGGATCGATGATATGAGGCCTGAGCCTTCACCCATGTTCACCGACGTGGACAGACAGGATGATCCGCACCCGACATGGACATTCCGCACGGGCCTGGTGGCCTATCAGGAATCGTTGATTGGTGGCCAACTGGTCGGCCGGGGTTGGAACGGTGCAGGTTTCATGGCACCGGAGAGCCAGCGCATCGACACGAGTCAGCATGCCGAACCTCAGGCCTTCACGCTGGAAGTCGACGGACAGTCCCTGCGTTCCCACTGGTCCCTGGTGTCTGAAGAGGTTGTATCCGTCGAAACCGGGATCGAGTTCGTCATGGCGCTGGCGCACGCCCACCGTCCTGTTTCGGTCGAAGTGCACACGCAGTTGGACGGAACCAGCTTCATGAAGAGGTGGTTGGAGGTCACCAATCATTCGGAAGCGGCCGTGCCGCTGTCGGCCGCCGGTTCCTGGTCCGGGGTGTTCCAATCCATCACGGAGAGGGCCTTTGGCGCACCCGGCCCATATCGGCTCGGTTACTTCCAGGATTCCCACTGGGGCAACTGCGGCGATTTCGATTGGCAGGAGATGCCGTACGCGGGGTACAGGATCGACGGATACTTCCGCCGTGACCGCCACCGCCACCCCATGTTCATCCTGAACAACCGAGAGACCGGAGAGAACCTGATTGGATCCCTGGCCTTTTCGGGGGGATACAGCTTCGAGTTTGATCTGGATGACGGACCCGCCCGAGGCACATCCCGGATATCGTTCAAGGCGGGACCCGCCGGCCCGGCTCCCTTGCGGGTGCTGGATCCCGGGGAGACGATCGTCACGCCGGCGCTGCATCTCGGCTTGGTGATTGGGGATCTCGATGAATGCATCAACGCCTTGCACGACCACACCCGCCGCAGTGTGTTCCGGCCCTTGATGCCGGGCAAGAGCGGACTGATCACCAGCGGCATCGGCCCCGAGATGGAGGTTACGGAAGAGGCCGTAATGCATGAAATCGAGATGGCTGCCCAAATGGGGGTTGAACTGTTCATTCTCGACGCGTCATGGTATGCGGAACCTTACGGCGACTGGTTTGCCACGGCGGGCGACTGGGAAGTCAATCGCAGGCGGTTTCCCAAGGGCATTGAATATTTTGTGGAAAGCGCCCATGAGCGGGGCCTGCTCTTTGGTCTTTGGATGGAGCCCGAAAGATTGGGCACCGCGAGTCAAATCCGCAAGGAACATCCTGAATGGGTTGCCCACCGTTACGACGACACTCCCTACGAAACCGGCCTGATCGATCTCACCAATCCGGAGGCAGTGGCCTGGGTCGAGGCCAACATCTCACGCCTTATCGAGACCTATGGCCTGGACTGCTTTCGGCTCGACTACAACGTCGGTTTCCTGGAGGCGGCGGGTTACTCCGAGCGGCACGGGTGGCAGGAAAACCGGTATTGGCGGCAGTGCGAGAACCTGTACGGCCTTTTCGATCGTCTCACCCGCAAGTTTCCCGATGTCATATTTCAGAATTGCGCCAGTGGCGGAGCCCGTACCGATTTGGGTTTCCTGCGCTATTTCGACCATACCTGGGTCACGGATCACCAGATCGCGCCCCGGTCGTTTTCCATCACCAGCGGCATGTCCATGGCCCTGCCGCCCGAACGCATGGACAGGTTGATCGGATACGGCCAGTACTGCGGACGCACCGCGGACATCGACTTTCAGGGCCGGCTGGCCCTGTTCACCCATGCCACCATGGGGTGGTACCACCTGATCGGCGCCAAACCCAACCTGGCGCAGCGACCCCATGTCGAACGGTTCGTGAGACTGTACAAGGAGGTGGCGCGGCCCATGCACGGGCAGAGTCGCATCTATCACCACACTCCGACGCACGATGGGCTGGAACCCTCGGGCTGGGGTGCCCTGGAGTTGGCGCATCGGTCCCGATCCCGCTCCATGGCCGGTGTGTTTCGGCTCCAGGATCCTGCGGAACCGGTGTACCACATGCGATTCAAGGGTGTGGATCCGGGTGTGCGCTACTCCGTGAGGTTCGACAATGAGGACTCCGAGACGGTCATGGACGGCTACCACCTGAAGTATGTCGGGATACCCGTCCGGCTTGACAACCCCTTGACTTCGCAGCTGTTCGTGGCTGAAGCCGTGACGTAGGGCCGACTGGGCATCTGGGGCCGGCCAAGCCCATAGCCACGGCCTCTCGCATGCAGCACCGATGCGACAATCTCAAGCCAGTTACACGAATACACTCTCAAACATGTACGTGGTCGGTCGACCACACACTTTCAAACAGTCGGCCAGGGATTTCTTCATCAAGGCGCAACAGAGCCCAATTTACTTTGTACTTCAGCGGAAGTTCTCCATGAATTGGCACACGCATACTTGGCTGCTGGGAGACCGCGCATATTCGATGTGGCACTGGCACTGGTTTCCAGCTTCGGTGTCGAAGTTTGGCCCTTGGAAGAGGTTGATGTGGCACTGGCCCGCCGGCTCCATGAGCTTCACCCCACACTTCAAACCTGGGATCTTTGTCACATGGCAAGTTGCAGACGCCGTGGGGTCAGGGACATGAAGACCTTCGATCAGGCTCTCGCAGGGGTATTCTCCAACTCGTCGAGCCGGTAGGGGCAGGAGCAAGGCCTGGCGGATACCCGCACATCACGCCGGCCTTGCCGCGGGCAGCCGCACGCATTGCAACCGGCCCCCCAATAATTGCCGTTTCCGATGCTCTGCGGGTTTTGCTAGAATCCGGCCATTCCCGGTTGCTTCCCAAGCACAGCTTCGGTGTCCGAATGGCATCGTGGCCGGGTTCCGCCAAAGTCTGTTTCCTCTTGGCGACGGCCGGGATGCGGTGCCGCGTGGAGAGTTGGCACCGCGAACGCAATCCAACAGGAGTCTGTGAGATGCAGAACCGGACCGTGAATCGCCGCGTGTTTCTCAAGGGATCGGCCATGGCCCTAGGGGTTTCAGCCCTGGCAGCCTGTACCGTCGTCGCTCCCACCACCGACGGTGGAGCCCCCATGCCCACGGCGGGCGTGTTGTGGGGACTACAGTACGACCACCACATCGGAGCCTACGAGCGCCTGTCGGACCTCTACCTGGAACAGTCCGGAGTGGAGTTGACCGTGGCTCCGCAACCATGGCCCATCGAGACCAAGCTCATCGCTGCGCTGTCCGCGGGTACCCAGCCCGAGGCGGCCTGCATCATGGGAAAGGTGCTGGTACCTCTGCACATCCAAAACGCGCTGATGCCGTTGCGGGAGTCGGTCTACAACCACAACGGCCTTGATGTCGACGAGGACTTCAATGGCGATTCAGTGGAAGCCTACTCGTGGGGCGACGACATCTGGGGTGTGCCCACCGAAATGAACGGCGTCGGCAGTATGGTCAACGTACCCGTGGACGAAGTTGAGGCCATGGGTATGGCCGATGCATTCCCGCCCACGAACGGCGAACCCTATTTCGACTCCTACACCTCCATGTGGGAACTCGCCAAGTCCCTGCAGGTGGAAGAGGACGGTACGGTCGTCCGTTGGGGACTCAGCAGCAAGGGTTGGGACGCCCAAAGCTATCTCGGCATCGTCCGCAGTTTGTTGGCTGCGGAAGGCACCGACTGGTGGGACAACGACAACAAAAACTTCAACGTCGACACCGATGCCGGCGTGCAGGCCATGGAGTTGTTCGTGGCCACGCCGGTGGAGATGGGCATTGAAACCGAACTGGACCAGAACCATGTGGATGCGGCGTTGGCGGGCAAGGTGGCACTGGCCCGAGGCAACGGCACGCCGATGATCGAGGGCCACAAGCATGGCTACTCCTACGAACTCACAGGCGCACCGCGGGTAACGCCGCCCGACGCACCACTGTTCGTGGGCGAAGGCGGCTGGGGCTTTGTGGCTCCGCGCCAGTCCAAGCAGCCGGATGTGTCCATCGACTTCCTGCGTATGGTGGGCACGCTGGAAGGTCAGACCGAGTATGCCCGGATCTATGGCGGTGCCGCCCACACCGCCTGGAGGGGCCTCGTGGGGGTCTACGACCACTTTGAGGACTCGTCGGACGCCAGCTCGGCCGTCAAGGCGCACAAGCTGCTCCAGGCTCTGGCGTCCACCACCGGATACTACGGGCAGGGCTTCGGCAGTCCGTCCTCCGTGGACGGAGCCGTGGCTCAGGTCTGCTCGGAAGTCCGGCAGCAGAAACTGACGGCGGTGGAAGGCGCCGCGGCCTTGCAGGGACGCCTGGACGCGATTTACGCCCAGTTCCAGAGCGACATGTCCACCTACACTCCCGCCTGAACCCGCAGGCAGGGAACTGAATGGGATGTGCCGGGACCTGTCAGACGGACAGGTCCCGGCGTATCCCCCACAGGTTTATCGGTTTGGGCCGATTGCGGCCAATCTCCATCCTCGTCCTCGAATACCCTCCTTCGAGGACGCAGTCTTGACACCATGACCACGGCACGTTTGGCCAGCGGCTCCCGCCGGGGTCCAGCATGGGACTGGGTCCGCATTCGTCGGGTGTTGCGAAAGTCCCAGTTCCACTTCGGCGTGGCGGTCATCGTCCCCACGCTGATTTGGTACTTCGTGTTCATGTTCCATCCAATCTTCCAGGCGTTTCGCATCGCCATGGTGGATTACAAGATCCTGGACCCCCAGAACAGTCCCTTCATCGGTCTGGGCAACTACCAGAAACTGCTGCTGAACCCCCTGTTTCTGGTGTCCATCAAGAACACGTTCACCTGGACCCTGTATATCTTCCTCTTCATGCTGCCGATTTCGATGCTGGTGGCCACCACCCTGTCGAATGTGCGGCGGCTGCGGAATCTGTATCAGGCCGTGATCTTCATCCCGGTGGTAGTGTCCCTGGTGGCCGTGTCCCTGCTGTTTCGCATGGTGATGGATCCCGAAGTGGGCCAGCTGAACCGCATGCTGGACTTCCTGGGCATTCCCCCCTTCAAGTGGATGTCCTCCAGCCGTTCCGCCCTCGCGGCCATCTCGGGCATTGCGGTATGGAAAAGCATGGGGTTCTACATCGTGCTGCTCACGGCCGGCATGCTGAACATCTCGGAGGAGGTCATCGACGCCTCCCGGGTGGACGGCGCCAACGAGTGGCAGCGTTTCTGGCGCGTGACCATGCCGCTGCTGTCCCACACCATCATTCTGGTCGTGGTCCTGCTCACGGTCGGTTCGCTGCAGGAATTCACGTTGCCCTACGTCATGACCGAAGGGGGACCCGGAACCGCCACCTACCTGTACAACCTGCTCATCTATGAGGAAGCCTTCACACACATCCGGTTCGGCACGGCCACGGTGGCCGCCCTGTTCCAGTTCGTGTTCATCCTGATTGCCAGCCTGATCCAGATCCGCGTGCTGCGGCCCAACTGGTCCTATTGAGAATCCGGGCTATGACCGGCTCCGCTCCCGCCCTCAAACCCGCGCCCCACATAACGTCTCCTTGGCGCAATCTGCGACAGGGCGTTCTCCATGTGTTTCTGGGATTCATGGCGATCGTGGCCCTGTTTCCCTTCGTGTGGATGGTGTTCGCTTCCTTCAAGCCCTTCAAGGAGCTGGTGCAATCCAAGGCGCTGTTGCCCATCAACTGGACTACGGAGAACTACACCGAGATCCTCACGCGGGTCAACTTTGAGGTGGCGGTCGCCAACAGCATCTATTCGGCCGTGACCGTCACCGTGATAACCCTCCTGACCTCGTCGGCTCTGGGCTTTATCTTCGCCAAGTATCGGTTCTGGGGGAAGGAGTACCTCTTCATCCTGTTGCTGTCCACCATGATGGTGCCGTTCGCAGTGGTGCTGGTACCGCTTTACATCACGATCGGCGACCTGAACCTGGTCAACAAGCTGTGGGGCTTCATCATCACCGGGTTGTGGTCCACCTTCGGCGTGTTCCTAATGCGCCAGTTCATGGAGGTCATCCCGTACGAATACCTGGATGCGGCACGGATCGACGGAGCGTCGGAATGGCGCATCTTCTTCACCATCATCATTCCCCTGTCCACATCGCCCATGGCGGCCCTGGGCATCTTCGCGTTCCTGGCCAACTGGGACAGTTTCCTGTGGCCCCTGGTGGTCCTCAACACTCCCGACAAGCAGACCCTGCCCCTGTTGCTGGCAGGTTTGCGCAGCATCTACTGGGCCCGGTATGACATGTGGTCGGCCGGGTCCGTCATGACCACCGTGCCAATCATTTTGGTCTACGCCTTTGCCTCCAAGTATTTCATCCGCGGCATGGCGTTGACCGGCATCAAGGGTTGACACCGACTGCCATTGTCCATTGGAAACATCGTAGTGCCCCAACCTCGGGTGGTGCAGGCTCCGGACGCGTCCCGCGTGTTACGGGACGGCATTGACGTCATCGCAGACCTGCTGGGCGGCATGTTGGGTCCCATGCCGGCAGTGACCATGGATCAGGCCCATGCCGGCTACGGACTGGATGCGCTGGATGACGCCCCCACCGTGGCGCGGCGCATCATCAGCCTGGGGGATCCGCAGGTGGACGTCTCCGCGATGCTGCTCCGCAATCTGGTCTGGCAGATGGAGGAAAACCTGGGAGACGGTGGGGCCATGGTTGCCGTGCTCACCCAGGCCTTGGTGCACGACACGCTGCGGCTTGTGGAAGGCGGAGTGTCGCCGACGCGCCTGGCTACCGGACTGCGTCGCGCCGTGGATTTGGTGGAGGCAGCGCTCACCTCCCTCGTCCAGCCCGTATGCGACGAAGACCAATTGGCACTGACTGCCAAGACCGTGACTGGACACGACGCAGCCGCCTTGCTGATTGGCGAAATGCTCTATGTGATGGGTCCCGATGCCATCATCGACGTTGAAGAGCACTTTGGCCGAGTGCTGGAGAGTCGCTACACGGTTGGTGCCGCCTTCAAGGCGTCGCCGGCGCATTGGAGCCACCCGGAAGGCAAGGCGGACCGTCTGCAAATGAACGACTGCCTTGTGGCAGCGGTCGACGGTGAACTGGCCGACGACGACGATATGCTCGCCCTGATGACCGCCGCGTTGTATGCCCGAAAAGGCAACCTGCTGATTTTAGCGCGGGGTTTCAGTGAGACCATGGTGGCTTGGCTGGCCCTGAACGACCGAAACTCCAACAGTCCCGTGGCGGTATCCGGGGTTGTGTTCGACCCCACACCTTCGGCCGCGGATTGTCCCTATGAGGACCTGACCTTCCTCACGGGTGCCACCATCCTGAGTTTGCCCTTCACGAAACCCGTGGGCCAGGTGCAACCCGACGACTTGGGGCACGCGGTCACCGTGGATGTATCCCGGGAAGGGATTCGGATCGTGCCCGAACCCCACCGCGCAGCAAGGATCCATGAATGCGCGCGCCAACTGCGGGCCAAGCGCGATCTTCTGGATGCCGAAGATCCGTCAGCCGATTGGTTGCGGCGACGCATTGCCGCCATGGACCTGGGATCGGGTCAGGTCCGCGTGGGAGCCGATACGGATGTGGAACGCGAGTGGCTGAAACGGATATTGGAACGGGGGATCCGCTCGGTGGGCCATGCCTTGAGGGAAGGGGTGGTGCCAGGAGGTGGATTCGGTTACGTGCACGCAGCCAAGGAATTCCGCGAAGTGACCGGCCTCCATCCAGAGGAGCAGATGGGACTCGACTGCGCTTGCAGGGCGCTGGACACACCGGCCCTGCGCATCATGGCGAATGCAGGTGTTCAGGCACCCGGCGTGAAGCTGGAGGCAATCCGCGAAGCGGGCAGTCCCTTTGCCTGCGATGTCCTGACCGGTGCCGCGGTTGACTCCTTTGTCGAAGGATTGATGGACCCCCTTCCGGTGGTGCGGGAGGCGTTCAGGCTGGCAGTGGCCGGAGCCGTCACCACCCTCACGATCGACACCCTGGTATTACGACGCAATCCTCCCAAGATGGCCAAGCCATAACCTTGGGACTGGTGAAGTCGGCATGACATACCGGCTTGGCAGTAGTCCGATTTTGTTGAACGGTAGATACCCCGCACACTGCCTGAATTAGAATCGCGTTCCGATGGTGGGCACCATCGACACTCCCGGGAAGGGTTGGAGGCAATCCGATGGTTGGCTGACCAACCACAGTCAAAGCTGCGGGGTTCCGTGGCGTGGCGGGAGAAGCATCCGAGTGTGTCAAGGTGTATGTCCCTCCTTCACCTTGTCTTCTGTGACAACGCGTTGACAGGCGTTGTCGCAAAACGCGTCTCACCGCCGTCTTGAAACTGAAACAGTACACCCTTGGCAATGTGTGGAAACCCTGGATGTACGAGAACGCCGCCAAGTTCCTGCGTGACGACGAGGATTACTTCCGGTTCATTTGGACCGAAATCATGGAGCGTTGACATGGCCCGCTACCGCCTACGACTGCACCTGCCGGACGGTGACCAATGGGACGTGTCCGTGGACGAGTCCAACCGCTGGGAACTGCCCGCCGACGCATTCGAAACCGAAGAGGATCGGGCTGACGCCGCCGAGGCCGTGGCAGGCAAGGTGGCCGACAGCCTGTTGACCGACCCGCCCGGCTACCTGCCCATGTTCGCCATGCGCTACGCTATCCAGGCATTGACGGCGTATCCGGGTTCCGAACCCCTGTTCGAAGTGCCGTTCACCGACGATCCACTGGTGCACTACTGATGACGACCTCACTCGGTGCCGCCGAAGGCCGCATAGAGGTCAACACCGGTCCGGCCAAGGCGTCGTTACGCGACTTGGACCGCACCATGAAACAGACTGCGGAACGCAGTCATGCAGGGTTCCAGTCGGTGATACGCACCGCCAAGATCATGGGTGCGGCCATCACGGCCGTTGACACCACCGCTGCCAAGGAAGATGCGGCGTGGGTGATTCAGACACTGCCAAGGCAGTGACGATGGACGAGAGTCATAACCTCAAGTGGAAGTCGTCCTGGCGAGACGAGTACCTGAAGTGGATCTGCGGGTTTGCAAACGCTCAGGGCGGCCTGTTGGTCATCGGCAAGAACGACCGTGGTGAGGCCGTTGGCGTGAAGGACCCATTGCGGTTGTTGGAGGAGATACCCAACAAGACACAGTCCCTTTTGGGTATCGTCGTCAACGTGGACCTCCAATCGGAGGAGCGTGGCGAGTACCTGGAAATCAGGACCTGGAAATCAGGGTCGAGCCTCATCCCAATCCAATCAGCTACAAGGGCGAGTACCACTACCGCAGCGGCAGTACCAAGCAGGTCCTGAGAGGCGCAGCGCTGAACCGATTCCTGCTCGGCAAGCATGGCCGCAACTGGGACGACACGCCGATGCCGGGTATTGGACTTCGCGATCTGGACGGCCGAACGTTGGACGAGTTTCGGCAGCGAGGTGTCGCCAGCGACCACATGCCAGCCACGATCGTCGGCGAGTCCGACGGTAATCTGATCGAACTGCTGCATCTGCGCGAAGGCGAGCATCTGCGGCGCGCCGCGGTGCTGCTGTTCCATCCCAACCCGATGCGCTTCTTCGCGGGTGCGTTTGTGAAGATCGGCTACTTCAGATCGGAAACGGAGCTCGCGTACCAAGACGTTGTTGAAGGCAGTTTGTTCGTCCAGGTTGACCGTACCGTTGACCTGCTGCGCACGAAGTACTCAAAGGCGGAGGTCTCCTACGAGGGCATCTTCCGCCGGGAGACCCCGCCGGCTCCTGGCGAAGCACTGCGCGAAGCAGTGCTGAACGCAGTCGCCCATCGGGACTACAGCAACCCGGCACCGATTCAGATCCGCGTGTACGACGACCGTATTTCGTTGTGGAACCCGGGGACCTTGCCTTTCGACTGGACCCTGGACAAGCTCTTGGGAACACATCCTGCGGCACCGCACAATCCGGGTATCGCGAATGCGTTTTTCCGCGCCGGCATGATCGAGGCATGGGGACGCGGCATCAGCCATATAGTCGAGACCTGCCAAGTGACCGGCACGGCCCAACCAAAGTGGTTCGTGGAACCCGACGGGTGGCGACTGGAATTCGTATTCACGGAATCGGCAGAACTGTCCACCGACGATGAGGGGCGGGGAACCGGCACCTTAACCTTCACGGCTGCACAAGGTACATCGAAACAGCCAGAGTCACGGCCAGAGTTGAAGCCAGAGTCGCAGCCAGAGTCGCTGGCGGCCAGAGTGCTCCGGCAACTGGCGAATGGACCGATGTCCAAGGCGGACCTGTCCCGCAACCTGGGACAGAAGCACGTTTCCGGCCAACTCAACAAGGTACTCCGCAGCCTCCTGGCCCATGGCACCGTTGAATACACAATCCCTGAAAGGCCCCAGAGCCCACTACAGAAGTACCGCCTGGCGGACGCGGGAGCGGTAGATAAACCATCCTCCAACGATGAGGACCGAGGAACCGGTACCTCAACTCTCGCAGCTGCACAAGGCACATCAAAACAGTCAGAGTCACGGCTAGATCCGCAGCTAGAGTCACAGTCAGAGTCACTGACGGCCAGAGTGCTCCGGCAACTGGCGGATGGGCCGATGTCCAAGGTGGACCTGTCCCGCAATCTGGGACAGAAGCGCGTTTCCGGTCAGCTCAACAAGGTGATCCGCAACCTCCTGGCCCATACACAATCTCCGAGAAGCCCCAAAGCCGACAACAAAAGTATCGCCTGTCGGGGGTGTGACTCCAGAAAATGATGTTTGGGTCATGAGAGGAGCTTCCTGCACGGAACGAAGCACCCAATCCTACCCATGGCCGGTGCCGTCCAATTGGAATGTGATTACCTTGGGCCTCTTCATCTTTTCTGCTCCTAGGCCACCGTTAACGAAACTCAAACATTGTCAGTGCCTCCACAATCCACAGGACGAGGAGAGCAGTGCTATACTCAAAACACTGCTCTGCATCACCGAATCAGAAAACCACCATTACCAACTACACCTTGACAAAGAGGAGGTAGCAACAATGGCCAGACGCATTAATGTCTCACGGTTACGGAACCAACTGCGCCAGGCAGATAACCAACGCCGACGGGCTGTGCAGAAAGTCAATTCTGAGATTCGAAAATACAACAATCAAGCTCGAGCCCACAACGCGCGTGTCAACACCGCAATCAACACCTACAACCGTCAAGTTCGACAATACAATGCAAGGGTAAGAGCTAATCAGTCTCGTCTACAATCAGCATTTCAACATTTGTCTCGGCAGACTGTTACGGTCCGTTACACCATAGTCTATCGCTCTACACTGGAACTTGCCGCTGCATACGAAACACTAAATACAAGCAACGCGGATCCCTTCCTTTCAGATCTTGCTGAACGGGAAACAGCGAATAGCGCTCAAGTGCTGAATAGTCTCCTTGAGGAGAATGATGATCCATCAGGCATCACGACAGACTCGACAGATTCCAAGATCACTCATGTATTAGCCACTATCTCTCCTGACCTCAATAACCGTTGGGATGGCGCGCTGTTTGCCCTTGATCCAAACAATCCTGATGCAGCACGGCATTTCTGCGCAAGTTCAAGAGAAATCATTACGGCTATTCTTGATATCGAAGCACCTAATGCAGATGTGATCCAGCTTTTGCCAAATTGCCAACTTACACCGCAAGGAATGCCAACAAGGAGATCCAAAATGAAATTTCTGCTTTGTCGGCAAGGTAGTGCACATGAAACTCTTGAGGAATTTGCAGATGCCAATATCTCTGATGTGGTGAATCTATTCCAGGTACTTAACACTGGAACCCATGGTGCTGCTGGAGCATACTCAACAACCCAATTGACGGCGATCAAAGATCGTGTTGAAGGTGCTATTGAATTCATTTGCGCAGTTGCGCGCCCTTAAGCTGGGCTTTGTGCAAAGTAGGGGTATGTATCGATAGCGAAAGGCAGGATGGCATGATGCACCGAAGTATCACCAAAGGTTCCTCATGCCCAATCTGCCACTCCCGTTATACCATTGCTGGAGCCCTTCGCGCCTCTCTTTGCCCCCCGTACCTGGCGCAAGGTATGGATCCTGCTGACGGGGGTCATTCCGGCCCCCGGCCGGCACACGGTGTCCACGGCCTTGTATGCCGCCGCTGGCTGCCCGACCGCGAGCAGGTAATCGGGGACCGAACCTACGCGACCCTGCGGTTACTGGCCGCCTGTCAGGACATGACCCCACTCGTCACCGTCCTGTTCCGGCTGCGCCTGGATGCGGTCTCCTCCATGATCCACGCCCGCCACAAGCCGCATGGTATGTCAAGACCGTCCCCACGTTCTCCGACATCCTGGCCTGCGTCCACCATGTCCTCTGGACCCGGATCCCGCCTTTTTCCATGTCCCCAGCAGGGCAAACGCAAAGTCGGTTTCAGGGCAGTGCGGCGGCCAGGATCCAGGGTTGTCGTCCGATGCGATCGCGCAGCAGGCCGATGGACACGTCCATTTCAAGTTTCCGTTGGATCGTGCGCACCATGTTCAGGGCGGCCCGGCGCAGGACGCCCATGACGTCAGACGCGTTCCCCTTGCGCATGCGACAGTCGTCCTCCCGGAACTGCACGTCCAGGGTGCGGTGCAGGCCATTCCTGCCCCTCCAGTGGCCGCGCATGAGCTCTTGCAGGGCCTCCGCGTGCGGGGGGCGGCTGGCGATGTAGTAGCGCACCGAACGCTGCCGACGGCCGCCGGGTCCCCGGCGCTCCGCCTGAACGCGGACCAAGCTGCGGATGCCGGGCCACTGTTCGGGGTCGGCCACCCGTTCGCAGAGGCCGGGGCCGCCCAGCACCATGCAGAGGCGCCGCTCGCGGCGGCCGCCGTTGCGCTCGACGGTCTCGCAAGCGGTCCCCGGCCTCCGGCTTGAAGGTTCCCCGGTCGGCATCGGCCGCCCGCAGGGCCTGCACGATGGCCCGCTGGCAGCCGGCGGCATCGATCGTGACCACGGCCCTCTCCAGGTGAATGCGGTCGAGCAGGCGGGGAATGGCCGTGATCTCGTTGCTCTTGGCGTCGCACGCCTCCTGGGCCAGGGTCAGCCCCTCCCGCACCAGGAAGGCGCCAGCCATGTGCAGGGGGCGGAGGCCGTCGGCCCGGTCGCCCGAACGGCGCGCCAGCTTGCCCCGTCCAAGGCCAGGATCAGTTCCTTGAGTCCGGGCAGGCTGGTGCCGTCCAACAGCCACAGGGCCGCCTTCATGGTCGTCTCCGGATCCAGCCGCTGGACCCGGCGCAGGCAGGTGTCGCGGGACGGGGTGGTCTCGCCTAGGGGCAGCCACAGTCAGAACCAGGCCCGGTGGTCGTGCGTGAAGGCGGCCACGGCCGCCATGCTATCGGCGTCCCCGGCCAGGGCTACGAGCAGCGTGACCAGGAGCAGGGGCAGGGGATGGCGCACGTCCCGCGGGTCGCTCGGATCGGACAGCGTGGCCAGGAGGGCGGGGTCGAGACATGCGACAATATAGGTGATGGAGGTTGCCGTGGGGCCTGTAAGGATAAGCAACACCCCACAGGATGCACGGCGGCCCTCTTTTTTGCTGCTTTCGGCGGCCCGGAACCAACTGCCGGCATGGATGATCCGTACCGGCTTAACTCCAATCAACGGTGGATTTGTTCCGTGTCCGGGGACCGCGGCCAATGTCCCGAACCGACCCTTCACCGCTCCGTTTCACCCCCGACCCGCGACTTTGCGCTTGCCCTGGCTGAAGACCGAAACCGGCACCCTCAACTTCGGACACCTGATGGCCCAGGGCATGGCCTGAACCACGCACGGAGCGGAACCCCGCTGGCAAGGAGGCTACCGATGACGGCCTGCCACCAATATCAACGAGATTGAAACAGTGCCATATTAGGAATATCCTTCCAGAGCATCGCGTCAGTCCGCGCCAGCGAGTAGGAGATGTGGTAGCTTCACCTTCCATTCGCTCATGAGAATGAGCGCGCACTCTATAGTCTGGCCGTCGTCCGCGACCAATTCGAGCTGTCCGGCGGGAATACTGTCGTCCCACACGAAGGTGCTGGAAAGGAACTCGAGCACGTCGCGCTTGTAGGCGGTGTCCAGATTATCGAGGTGATCGCCCTTGGTCTCAAGGACGACGATCCGGCTGGCGGCATCATCTTCCCGTACAGCAAAGATGAAGTCGGGGTAGATCTTCTGCTTCCTCCAACCTTGGATGCCGTACTGCGTTCGGGCGACATTGCGGTGCCACCACGTCACCGCTGCCTCACCGTCCAGGTAAACGGCGACATCCTGTTCGTCGTTGTTCAAATCGCTCCGGTACACGGGGTCGAACAGGCTCCTCTGCAAGGGACCGCCGCTCTGCGTCAGAAACTGGTGGCTCCCAGATGGCTCGTTCGTGTCAAGCTGGGACGGCATTTGCCAGTCGCGACCGTCTAGACGCAGGCGGAACTGGATTCGCCCATCCTCCACCCCCGCTTTGAACAGTGCTTCGGCCCGCCTGTCGCGTTCCTTGTCCAACCCCTTCCGCGTCGCCTCAATGACGAGCTGGGCAAGCCCTCCCAACTTCCGGTCGTCGAAACCGCGATCATGAAGCGCATCGAGCAGCCTTGCCACGATCTCACGGCCTACGAAAGGATTCGGTACGATATCCAGCATCATGCGAACTGTGTGTACGGGATCGAACGTGGCGACCTCTGCGGGCCCAGCTATCGTCTCGCTCACATCACCTCCCTCCGTCAGTTCTATGCGCCGCAACTGCGCATCGGCGGCCCGCGCGTTCTCGGGAATGCCAGCCGCGATGGGCTCCGGGTCGAAACCTCGCCAGTCAATCCGGGACAGGACATCCACTTCGTAATCAAGTTCACGCACCCGGTCATCATCTGCGACCATGACCTTAGGTAGGTAGATCGCCGTGGATGCGAGTGTGGAGCGACGGTGGATCTTGCGGTGTCCGCTTTGGGTTTCGGTCGCGTCGTGCTGGGAGACCAGAGGGTGGAGATCACCGAGCCCGTCCCGCTCCAATCCTTTCTTGATCGCCTCGACCACTTGCTTCGTCTCCGCATGATGCGTGATGACATGGCATTGGTCGAGTGCCTTGACGCCGGTCCTCTCTGCACCAGGCTGGCGGAGGACACGACCCACAAGCTGGGTCATGGCGGTCATGCCCGAGCTTGCGGCCAAGGCGCAGAGCACATAGGCGAACGGGCAGTCCCAACCTTCTTGGAGCGCCTGTTTGGTGATGATCGCGCGCACCCGGTTCGTCGGTGATAAGAGGTCTTGGTTCTCCGGCTGGTTCAGGTCATTCTGCTCAGCCGTCTTGATGGCGACCTCGGCCTTGTTGAAGCCCATCGTAAGTAGCCAGTCCCGCACATCTTCCGCGTGGATGTGGCCGCTCTCTCGCTGATCCGTCCCGGTACGCTCGACCTGCACCAGCATGATCGGGCGGATGTAGCGGTTGGTGTCGGCGCGGAAGTTGTCGGCCTCGGCGTGGAGCGTGTTCAGCTTGGTCAGTGCCGCGCTAAGCGTTGCCCGCCAGTCGGTGCCTTGGCGGGGCTCAAGATTGAGGGGGATCTTGATCATGCCCTCGCGGTCCAGTTCCCGGCCCGTCACCTCGACCAGCAGGTTGGCATGGCGCCCCGACCTCGGGTTCTTGCCTCCGCGCGCCTTCACGTCCTTGGGTGTTGCCGTCAATTCCAAGACAAAGCATGGGTTGAACCCGTACAGGGTGTCGAAGGCGAGGTCGGAGATCGCCCGGTGCCCCTCGTCTAGGACGATGACCGGTCGGATAATCCGCAGGGCGTTGCCAAGCGAATCCTTCACCATCGTGACCAGCCCGCCTTCATAGGCATCGAGGTTTCGCGTTTGTTTCAGCGCGCGCCGGTGCGCGTGCTGCTCGCCCTCGGGCGGGAAGAAGCCGTGAACGTCGCCCCGGTCCCGGAAGATCTTCAGCCTTTCCTTGGTTTCCCGGTTTGCCGATTGCAACATTAGGAGCATAACGCACAAATGGCTTTCCACATCACGTGCGTCGAGCCGGTCCATCTTCTCCATGATCCGCACGCGCCCGGCGGCGGCGCGGTCGATTGCCTGCCGGTAGGGATGCTCGCGGTCCTTGAGATGTTTCAGCGTTTGCCGGTAGATCGCCTCGTTCGGCACGATCCACAGCACGAAGCCCGTGTTCCGCTCCAGGTAGCGGCCCATGATGCGGGATACGCTGGACACGGCAAGCCATGTCTTGCCGCCCCCGGTCGGGACCTTGAGGACCGCGTTGGGTACCGGACCGCCACACCCATCCTTGCGCGGCGAGAACGGAATCGCGGCGCGTGATGCCGGCAATCTGCCCTCGTCCCGCATTGCCTGCCATGCCTCCCGGGTGAAGTCGGGAATCGTCAGGTCCAGATCCGTCCTCTCGGCTGCCAATTCCGCGATACCGTCGGACCGTTGCTTTTTCGTCCTCAGGTGCTCGATGTAGGCATCGAGCGTGGCAAGTGCCCGATCCTGATAATCCAGTTGACGGAACTTCATCCGTATCAATGCCGGTCGATGCGGTAGAGCGCAAAGGGCAGCGGCACGAACTCGACAGGGATGTCCTCCTGGGCAAGCATTTTCTGGCTGACGTATCGAGCTGGAGCGAATACCAGGTGACGCTTCTCCGGGTCTCTTGCTGCAAAGCCCTTGGCTCGGGTCAGCGTCAACGCGGCCTCTGGAGACTTCAGCCAGTCCAGATCGGGTTTGTAGATCAGCCAGACATGCTGGCCATCGGCTTCGCCGAGGTACCAATCGGGATCCTGGATCGACTTCGGGTCCAAGGGGCGATTCGTGGCCATGTGAAAGAGTGCCGCCCCGAGCCCGTCCCAAGGGGGCAACGTCTCCCCGGTCAGTAACCGGTCGAGTTCCACGGGTTCGCCGAGGGTGCAGTAAGTGAAGGAGCCACCAAGCCCGTCCGCCCGCTCCGCAACCGCCGTCTCACCCGTGACGATGAGTTCACCGTCCTTGACTTGCCGTCTGATCCGGTCGTACTTGTGGCCGTGCAGATTTCCGATCGCCTCGACCTCCTCCGTGAGCTTGCGGCAGTTCCTTAGCTTCGACCATGTGATCTTCTCGCGGAGCAACTCCTCCTTCTGAGTGCCGGTAAATGCGTATCCTTCGATTACCCTTCGAACTCGCTCCGCCGTCAAGGCGTCGGCGTAGTCTTCCATCTCGACGAGCACGAACTTGCGGTTGCCGTCGTCACGCCTGTTGGCTTCGAGCACCGCGTGAGCCGTTGTTCCCGATCCCGCGAACGAGTCCAATACAATGGAATCCCGCTCGGTTGCGATCTCCAGGACGCGGCGAACCAGCTCAACTGGCTTGGGGGTATCGAATGCGGTGCTCCCAAATATTCGCTTGATCTGCGCTTTCGCGCGGCGAGAACTGCCGATATCTCTGTGATACCAGATCGTTTCCGGAGGTCGGCCTGATGAGGTATCGGCGTAGATGCGGTAGTACGGTACCCAACCATTCGCCCCTTGGCGCCACTCGATCCGTTCGGACTCTCGTGCGCATTTTTCCGAATTCCACCGCCACCGTCCATCGGAACCGTCTTGCCGCTTGGGATAGACCTCGTTGCCGTCCGGGGCGACAAGCGCGAAGTAAAGATTGGGACGTGCTTCACGGGTTTCCTCATGACCGCCCATCATCGCGCGCAGGGGCTTCAGGTAGTAGCTGCGGCCTTGTTCGTTTCTCAGGTTGTAGTGGTCGGGAGCAGACTCGTCTTCTGGAGAGATCCGCTGAATGATCATTTCGTCCAAATTCTTGGCGAAGACCAGAATGAAATCGTGGCTTGACGAAAAGGTGTCGGCATCCATTCGAGGGCTGTCGGACTTCTCCCATACGAGGATGCCCAGATTCAACTCATCCCCGAACACCTCGGAAAGAATCAGCTTGGCATGGTGAACCTCGTTGGCGTCCAAGGTGATCCAGATGGTGCCCTTGTCTGACAGCAACTCGTGAAGGAGCCGCAGCCTCGGCCACATCATGGCACACCACTTGTCGTGGCGGAGACCGTCCTCGACTCCGACCGGGTTGGAGTTAAGCCACTCGCGTATCATCGGAGCGTTTACGTTGTCGTTGTAGCACCAACCTTCGTTGCCGGTGTTGTAGGGCGGGTCGATGAAGATGCAGTCCACCTTGCCGGCGTAGAGCGGAAGGAGAGCCTTGAGGGCGTGGAGATTGTCCCCGTGGACGATCAGGTTGCCGTCGAGCGTTGGCTCGCAGATTCCCTTCTCGGCATCCATGACCAAGGGCCGGAACGGAATCGACAGGTGGTGGTTGTAGACGAATTCCTTGCCCTTGAAGCTCAGTTCACTCATTGACTGATCTTCTTGCCTCCGTGATTCATCGCCGTGGCTCTCCTTTTCCAGCGGTTCTACGCTCGTGCCTTGGCTCGGCCTGCTCTCGTGAACACCCTCCAATCTACGCCAGACAGGGCGTAGCGTACTACAGGTTCGTTCACCCGCAGAAGGTCATTGGGGTTTTACGCTTCGGCGATGGAGCGGGGTTCGAGATCCTGACGACTTGGCGTTCCATGCTTCGGTGAGCGATCTTGGGATGGTGGGCAAGCCAGCCTACGAGTGCAACGAACCTGTGAGAAGTGGACGCGCACAGTGTTGGAATTCCCTCAACGTAGGTTTCGCTATGCCCTTTGACATCCGCCGCCGGTACCGTGAGCGGCTGTTCCAATGCCATGAAGGTTCGTTGCACTACTAACCCTTGTGCTGGTTATCCTATGGGCCGGTGCCCCCTTTTTCACAGTCCCGGCCGTCCCCCGACATGGACAATGCCCACAGCTGTCCCCAGCCTGGCTCTGGGAGTTTGTCTGCTACACCGGCTGAGCACGACCGGGCCCCCAACAACACACCGCTCAAAGTTGTACAAAGTTCAGGTAGGGGATCATCATCAAAACAGAACCTGCGGCGAGGTACTCGGCTACTTCCTCGCGGACTGCCTTGATGCCACGCGCCGGGACGATTCCCCCGTCCTCAAAAAACAGGGACAGTGCTTCGACCGCATTCGGGACGATCTCATCGAATGTGTCGGCTGCCGAAAAGCAGCCGGGCACGTCCAGAAAGCGAATCCCGTAGGCACTTCCCTCATCCTTGTCAATCACCGCAACATACATGTCAAACCCACCTCACATCCTGCCTGCCAACTTGGCAATGATGCAGACCATTCCCCGGTTGGAAGATCCTACCTCGGTACGCCACGATCAACCATGATTGGCCCTTGGCGAAACTTACGGCTCGGTCCCGATAGGTTCACGAACTCGAAGTCTTCAGCCAGCAGACGCGTCGAAGGCAAATTGGACCATCTATCTTGAAACGCGAAGCGGCAACAAGATCGTCGTTGCAGTACCGCAGCCAGCGAGGTACTTCAAGACAAGGCCCCTCGTTCCGGAGCCCAGTCAAAAGGCAAACTGATTGGACCGGAGTAGATGCACCTTTGCCCATGTCCGACTTCCGGAGCCTTCAACCATGCCAAATTCACTGTGCGCTTGGCCCTGGAGAACGTCCGGACCGGACCATCACCGCCTTCGACACAACCTAATCCAAGCCACCCCACGGCTAGCATCGGCGTCGGCATCGAATGTAGCCAGGAGATGCGGTACAGATGTTTCCGGTCCGGCAGTACAGCCCGGCTGAACGACTCCGGCCATACTCTCGAAGGGCGGAATACGTCTGCTTTCAACCCAGGATCGGAAACCCAACCCGCCATGTCTGAGCCCATCCAAACTCCACCTTGGTCAACCAACCGGCAGTTGTGGCTGTCAAGGATGCTGGCCACCGCCATAGTCCTATCCGTAGTTTCGACTGCCATTGGCTGCACCATGATTGTCCCCCTACGAGAGACCGCGGTGTCGGCCGAAACAGGTACCGAGCCAGCCGCGCCAACCCCTGGATCCGAGGTTTCGGTCGGTGCCCCCATCCCCGCACACGTTCTCCGGGTCCTCAGCGGAGACACCATCGAGGTCGCATTGAACGGTCATCCCGTACTGGTCCGCTACCTGTTCACGGACAGCCCTGATCTCGGCGAGGAGTTGTACAACGAAGCGGCCAAGCTCAATCAGCTGCTGGTGGGCAATGCCGACGTGTTGCTGGTCGCCGGAGACATCGACCAGGACGAAGACGGCCGGCTGCTCCGCTATGTTCTGACCGACGACGGTCTGCTGGTCAACGAGCACATGATCGCTGAAGGCATGGCCCGGTACGAGCCAAAGTCGGATACGTCCCTACATCACGCAGCAATGGCAGAGGCCGAGGCGGCAGCCATGGAGCTGGGGATTGGGGTGTGGCGCTGAAACCCGGAGGTCAGTCGGTCTGTACCGTCTCTACGGACTGCCGGGCGCGCTTCCTGACCATGAGGACATAGCCCACACCCAGAATGAGCGAGAACAAAAACCATTGGATGGCATAGCTCAGGTGGTTGCCCTCGCTGAGATGCAGATCCTTGGACTGGCGGCGGGGCCAACCGGGTGCGCCTCCCTCGACAGGCTGCGCCAGCAGAAACATGGGAGCCACCTCCATGTCCAGGGTACGGCCCAGCAACTCCAAGTCCTCCCGGTGATACAAACGGTCCGGAGATGAACCGATGTCCGCGCCGGAAGGATAGGGGTCGGCATCCTGCAGGAGACCCCGCACCTCCACCAATCCTTCGCCCTCGTCGTACTGTGACCAGTCGCCCAATACCCAAGCCTGCGGAATCCAGCCCCGGTCGACCATCAGAATCAGGTCCGAACCCTCCAGCCGCATTGGTGTCAGGAGATGAATTCCGGCCTCCTCCTTGTAGAAGCGGTTCTTGATGCCAATCTGGTTGCGATAGTCAAAGACACCTCGAGCCGTCGCTTGCCGGTCATGCCAATCGCCCTCCCAAACCGTGTCGCCGTTGACGGCAACCGGGGGTGCATTCAGCCGGGCCATGGTCTGCGTGTTCATGCCGCGCCGCCACTCCAGACGGTCCAGTTGCCAAAACCCGAGCTGGGCCAGGCCTGCCATGCCCAGCAGG
This sequence comes from Caldilineaceae bacterium SB0661_bin_34, assembly GCA_009841145.1. Lineage (GTDB taxonomy): Bacteria > Chloroflexota > Anaerolineae > Caldilineales > Caldilineaceae > Bin34. The sequence goes on from VXMJ01000076.1 coordinate 53,133, forward strand.
ATGAGAATCGTTGCCGGCCACCAGCGTCGCGACACCAGTACGCGCAGCAGATTCGGGGATGCCTGCAGTTCCGAGGGGGTCCCGGAGGACGGGGTCGCGCGGGCGGTCATGTCAGTTTCGATTGAACAGGGCCCTGAACCAGTTCAGGAATGCCTGCCAGGCACCCGGTTGGGCCGCGACATCCACTTCAATGGCATGGACAACCTGTTCCGAAGCATCGCCCATCAGGAGGTCGATGGTCCAGGTTCCGGCCTGCGGCAAGTCCAATCGTCCCTCGTAGAACAGCTTGTTGAGCGCGTTCTCGTGGGTGGCCGGCGCTTCGACTTCCCATCCGTCGGGATGGCGGGCGCGCATCAGTACGGGCAAGCCGGTCACCGGCTCGGATGCGCCATCGTCAGCCGTGTTGACCGACACCGTAACGTGTAGCTCTCCGGTTCGGGCCGGCAGCGGATCCAGCCACACGTACAGGTTGTAGGGACCGGCCGCCACATCCGATAGGAACGGCTCGCCACCTCCGTGTCCCCAAACCACCGACGCCGACAACAGCAGCGACAAGGTCAGTACGGCCGCGAGCGACAGTCGCAGGGGGTTGCCCCAACGGTGTCCGGCACAGACAGGACGAATCATCATGTTGCTTCAACTCCGTTTCGGTCCAAACCCGAACCCAAGCGGCGTGCAGCCTGGTTCAGGTGACGCGCCAGCAGAATGACCACGCCTGCGATGTACATCATTCCGGTCGGGATCCACATGATGATGCCGGCCAGCCGCTGGTCCTGCATCACATCCATGCCCCAAAGCCGCGGCACCGTCAGATAGTGTTCGTACACCGGATTTTCAACAAAGCTGAGCAGAGCTCCAATCACCACGTGCGGGGGCACACACAGCAACAGCACCGCCATCCGGCCGGCCAGCGAGGTGGGATGGTGAATCCGCGGCGCGGCACCCATGACCGGCCACCAGAACAGCATGCCGGCCACGAAGAACGTGATGTGCTCCAGATCGTGGATCAGCCCGTTGCCTTGGGCCAGGTTGTACAGGCCGGTATCGTGCCACAGGACGATGGCACCAATGTACAGCGCATACAAAGCCCCCGGATGGGTCAGACGTCGCGTCTCCCGCCGGAAGCGCGCCTCGGGACGCAGGAAGCGGATCACTGCGCGCCGGGCCGCAACCGGGAGCCCGTACAACAACACGGGGAACGGATTGGCCCACAGCAGCAGGACCGGCACCAGCATCAACAACAGAACGTGCTGCACCATGTGCATGAACAGCAACAGGGCACCATAGACATCGATGAAGGACAGCAGGGCGGCCAGCAGCAGAGCCAAACCCAGCAGATAGGCGGCCAATCGCCACCAGGCTGCCAGACGAATCCGGCCCTGACGACGGAGTCCGATCCATCCCGCGGCATAAATCGCGGCGGCAAGAAAGGTGACGGCCAACACCGAAGGCCGCCATTCCCAGGTTGCGAGGGCCGCCTGCAATACCGGATTCACTGGCGGGGTGGATACCGGTCCCCGACCGGGAGTGCGGTGGACCGATACCCGAAAGGAGTCGGATTAGTGGACGGCGTGCCCGATCAGGTAGATGGCCGGATAGAAGAAAATCCAGACCAGATCCACGTAGTGCCAGTAGATGGCACAGGCCTCGACACCCCAGTGCCGTTCCTCGGTGTACACGTCGCGTTTGCCGTTGCGCCAGACCACCACGATGAACGCGACCCCGGTAATCACGTGGATGGCATGCATGCCCGTCATGCCGAAGATCACGGCCCCAAAGACGCCGTCCGTGGGTCCAATGTGATGTTCAATGAAGGGAAGGTGAATCAGGCCCCACTCGAAGATGACCACGCCCACCAGGAACACGACACCGAGAAATCCGGTAATCCACAGGCTGACCAGGAAGTCGCGCTTGCGGCCGTTGGCAATGGCCACCTCGGACCGGTTCATGAAGTAGCTGGAAGCCAGCAGGACCACCGTCACGATGAGCCCGACGTTCTGGTCGAGTTCGGGCCGGATGATGTGGCCGTCCTCGTCCACCCACAGGGCGAACCGGGTTATCAACAGACCCCCGAAGAGGAATAGTTCGGAAAAGAAGAACAACCACATGCCCATCCGGTTGTTCCGGGTGGCAGTGCGGTAGACCTCGATGGCATCGGCCGCCAGAGCACTCATTGCCTAATGTTCCTCGTCTTCCCGCCAGAGGCTGGTGATGTGCATGAAGTAATAGACCACGAGCACGCCCTTGGCCGCCCCGAGCAGCAGCAGAATCGTCGCGCTGCCGGTCTGCAACGCGACCAGGTACTCGATCACCGTCAGGATGAACAGCGCAATTCCAACCAGAATGCCTTGCCGGAACGGGGATGACTTGCTCATGAACGCTTCAGGGGTGGGATCGGTTCAGGTGGTGCGGAACGCGCGCAGACTCAGTGTGCCTGCGCGTGGCCGGCCTGGGATTCGTCCATGACGACATACTCCTCCTCCAGGCCGTAGTCGTACGGCTCGCCCACCACCTGCAGCGGGGCGGCGTAGCTGTGCTCCGGCACCGGCGAGGGAATTTGCCATTCCGGCGAACGGGAGCGCCACGGATTGGCCGGGGCCCGGACACCGATTTCGGCGCTGGTCACCAGGTTGTAGATCATGATCAGGATGGAGAGGCCGATCAGGAAGGCGGCAATCGTGGTCTCCAGGTGCCGCGCCTCAACCAATCCTCCGCCCAGCGTCGGATCGTAGTCCACGATGCGGCGCCGCATGCCCATCGTGCCGACCGTCATCTGGCCAATGCTCATCAACCAGAAGGCCGGCGTCATGATGTAGAAGTGAAGCTTGCCCAGGGCCTCGTTGTACATCCTGCCGGTGATCTTGGGGAACCAGAAGTAGATCGCGGCGCAGAACGGGAACACGAAGCCGCCGAACAGCGTGGCGTGGAAGTGGCCGACCACGAAGTAGGTGTCGTGGAGGTACAGGTCGGAGGCGACCGTGGCCAGAATGGGTCCGGTCAGGCCACCCAGCAAAAAGACCGAAATGGCACCCAGGGTGAAGAGCATGGGCGTCGGGAAGCGGAGGCGGCCACCCCACATGGTTGCAACCCAGCTGAAGAACTTGACCCCGGTGGGGACCGCCACCAGGAGGGTCGCAACCATGAAAGGGACCCGCAGATAGGGCGAATAGCCCGAGGTGAACATGTGGTGGCCCCAGACCAAGAATCCGACCAGGGCGATCGCGAGACTGGACAGGGCAATCCACCGGTAACCGAACAGGGGTTTGCGCGAGAACACCGGCAGCAGTTCACTGATGATACCCAGGCCCGGCAACACGAATACATAGACCGCCGGATGGGAGTAGAACCAGAAGATGTGCTGGAAGAGGATGGGGTTGCCGCCGCCCTCCGGGTCGAAGAATCCCATGCCCAGGGCCCGCTCCGACAATCCCATGAGGAAGGCGGTACCGATGGCCTGCGTGGCCGTCAGCTGAATCAGGCTTGTGGCCAGCACGGCCCAGCAGAAGATCGGGATGCGGAAGAGGTCCATGCCCTTGGGCCGCATCGTCAGGATGGTCACAAGCAGGTTGAGCGAGCCCAGGATGGAGGACAGGCCCACGAAGTAGATGGCCAGGAACAGGAACTGATAGCCGACAGCCCCCTGAGTGCTGAGCGGCGGGTAGGCGGTCCAGCCGGCATCGAAGCCGCCCAGGAAGGCGCTGGCCAGCAAGAGCAGGCCTCCGGGGATGTTAATCCAGAAGGCAAAGGCGTTGAGCCGGGGAAAGGCCATGTCCTCGGCCCCGATCATCAGCGGCACCAGATAGTTGGCCATGCCACCCACCCCCAGCAGGATGGCGGCGATCACGGCCCAGCCGTGGAGGCCGATCAGCTTGTTGTACATGCCCATGCCGAGGAACTGCAGATCGGCCTGTGCCAGTTCCGCCCGAAAGATCAGGGCGAAGGAACCGCCGATCATCAGCATCAGCAACGAGGTCACGGAATACTGGATGCCAATGACCTTGTGGTTGTAGTCGGTGGAGAAATACCGGGTCCACGCCGGCTTGTCCCGGGGCGGACCATGCACAAGGGGCGTTGCCTTGCCGCGGCACCACTCCAGCCAGTCGTCGATGGCCCCCACGCCCCACATGAATGCAAAGCCGCCGACCAGGCCTCCGACCACAAAGACCACTTCCTGGTCCCACAGGTCCATCCCGGCCAGGAGGCGCCAAACCATCGTCACCACCATACCCAGGACAGTGCCGGCCGCCTGGTAGATGAGGCCACGGGTCAGACCCAATTGCATCAACATAGTTTTCTCCGCAATAACCGAACCGCCTTCGCGGCCCTGTTGCCGACCTACTCCAGCTGCTCTTCAATCCAAGCGTCGAATTCGTCCTCCGAAACCACCCGCACATCCGCCAGCATATAGGCATGGCGCAGACCGCACAATTCGGCGCAGCGCAGCTGGAACTCACCCTCCTCAGTGGGGGTGACCCTCAACTCCGTGGTGATGCCGGGTACGAGGTCCTGCTTGACGCGCCACTCCACAACCCAGAAGGAATGAAGAACATCCACGGCCGACATCGAAAGCAGGAGCGGTTGGTTGACTGGAACCACCATTTCCACAGTCTGGAATTCCCCGTGTTCGGGATAGGCGAACCGCCAGCTCCACTGCAGACCCTCCACTTCCACCGTCATTTCGTTGTCCTGCGGAGCGGTCACCTGTGCCAGAACCTGAACTCCGATAACCCCGTAAATCGTCACGACAATGAGCGGGATAACGGTCCAGGCAATCTCGAGACCGGAGTGGCCGTGGAAGTAGTCGCCTTCCTCGTCCTCCTCGCCCGGCCGTGCCCGGAAGGCGACGATCGAGTAGCCCATGATCACCAGCACAAGCGCGCCGGCACCAGCGATGAGCCAGACATGCTGGCCGATCAGGTTGTCGATGGCGGCCGATTGGGCACTGCCCTGGATATCGGGCAGCGGCAGCGACAAGTCCAAAATCCACTGGATGACCAGCGTGAAGACGACTACAAGGATCCCCGCGTACAGGAAATGTCTTCGATAGTTGCTGCGCATCCTTGCAGGGGCCTTAGTACGGGAACTTCGCGAGGCATCGTCACCCTCGCGCCGACCGGCGGGATTGTAGCACCAGAAAGGCCCTGAAACGGCATGGACAACCGCCAGTCCGCGACGTGCCGACCTGCTGACCACATGCCACAGAAGGCTTCTTCACGCGGTTGCGTGGACGCCAACTCTCCGTGGCAGACACCGTCCACGCGGACCCGATCCCCGAACCACGGACCGGAAGGATCGCATGCTGCTCGGATGTGACCACGATTCGCGCTTGATCTACAGTGGAGGGGAACGGAGCCTTGCGGGGTCCGTTCCACACCAGTTCCATTCGACTTTCCACCTTATGAACACTGAAGCAAACCAAGAGCAATGGATCCTTGACTGCCCGGAACTGAGGCGGTTTATTGAGGCCGTGCAGAAGGCAAGATCCTCGACTGGTTCCCTGCCCGACCTGCTGGACCGCTTGGAGCCGTCCTTTGAGGAACTGCTGGCGAATCATGCCTGGCTGCCTGAACGGTTCATGCACCCTTCGGAGAACAGCGGGATGGGCGGAGGCATCGGCATGTGGCTTCTGTACCGTTCGGCGGATGGCGATCTGGCCTTTTCGTCGCTGGTGGTGCCGGCCGGCAGTGAAACGCCGGTCCACGATCACCTGACCTGGGGTCTGGTAGGGATCTACAGGGGCACTCAGGAGGAAACGGTGTACCGAGCCGCGGGGCCCCTCACGGACAGCAGCGCGCCCCTGGCCCTTGCGGAGGTGCTGCATCTGGCGCCCGGAGACCACTATCGGTTGACACCCGACAACGATATTCACAAGGTGCGGACCACATCGGCCGAAACATCCGTGTCGCTGCACCTCCTGGGCAACGACAACGGCTGCACCTGGCGCCATCGGTACGACCCCGATGCCGATTCGGTTGCGGATTTCAGGTCGGGTTGGCTAAATGCCAAGTGCCGCGAATATTAATGTCCGTTCCGCGCGGCGGAACGACCGTCCCTGCTGCACCTCACACCCTTTCCCTACGCGCAATCAACTTGGGCTCGATCGGTTATAACGGTATACTCATGGATGTTCGACCGCATGTCCTCCCGTCGGCACGGGGGACTGTCGGCCCCCAACAAGAGAACGCTGCACCTGCGGCCCAGTGGTCCGAGCTCCTCCCCTTCGGGGGAATTCCGGTGCATCAGTACACGAACCGCAATGACAGGCAAAGACGCTGACCTGATCGAAATTGACGTTAACGACAATCGAACGCGGCGGGTGCGAAACGACAGCCGTCCTGCTGCCGTTCCGCCTGCGCCTCCCGAAGGCCAACCGGACTCGCTGGGCGAACAGTTGGTCCGGTACGGCACCCACTTGGCCGCCTCCAACCTTGCGGAGAACACCAAACGAGCCTTTGCCAGCGACATCCAAATCCTGACCGAGTACTTCCCGGAGCACCTGAGTGTCGGCAGTTTGACGCTCGGGAAACTGGAGGCCTACTTCGACTGGATGCAGAAGGAGCGCAAGGCGCCTTGCAACAACAAGACCCTGTCCCGCCGTATCACGTCGACACGGTCCTTTTTCGGCTGGCTGATCCAGGAGGGACACCTGCAGGAGGATCCGACCCAGGGCCTCAAACGGGTCACAGCAGATCCGCACGTGCCATCCATCCTCAATACGGGCGACATCAAGCGGCTGAACCAGAAGGCCAGCGATATCTTCTGGCAAAGCCAGAATCCGGATGCCAGGCCGCTGTTGCTGCTTCAGCTTCTGCTGCAAACGGGCATGAAGAAGAAGGAGGTCACCAGCCTCCGCTTTTCGGATTTCACGTTCGGCAACCGTGCCCTGGTCCATGTCCGGAGCGGAGATGGCCAACCGGCCTACCGGGACCGGCATCTGCCCCTTAGTCGCAACTTCGGCTCAATCCTGGAGGCCTACCGCAGCCAGTACGCCGCCGACAAGGACGACGACGCGCCGGTGTTCGACTGCACGGCGCGCAACCTGGAATACCAGCTGGAGGACTTGGGCAGACAGGCCGGCCCGGTCAGTTGCAAGGTCGGCTTCGAGGTGCTGCGTTGGACCGCGGCGGTGGGCGATCTGCGCGTAGGAGTTCCTCCGGAAGCCCTGCGCCGCAAGCTGGGTCTGTCTCCGGTGGCCTGGCGCAATACCCGCGTCCGGCTGCACACGCTCATTTAGAGCAGCGCACCGCGGCTGCAGCCGCCTTCCACTCGTCTACCGACAGGGTTTCGGGCCTGCGCGTCGGGTCAATCCCGGACCCGCGCAGATTCTCCGCCAACCGCTGCCTGGGCACGGCCAAGGCGGCGGCCAAGGTCTTGGCCAATTGCTTGCGCCGCTGCCCGAACGCGGCGCGGGCCACTCGCATCACGTCCTCGACGTCGGACAGACATGGCAAGTCCGGACAGGTCGTCAACTCCAACAGGGTGCTCCTTACCCTGGGCCGCGGGAGAAACGCCCCCGCCGGCAAACGCAGCAGGGGCTTGACATCCGCATGCAGCTGGCAACTAACAGACAGTAGGGACATATCGCCCGGCCGGGCACAGATACGGTCGGCCACATCGGACTGGACCAGGGCCACAACACGCTTCGGACGGAGGACCGATCCGGTATACAGGTGACGAAGAATGCGGTTTCCGGCGTGGTAGGGCAGATTGCCCACGGCCACAAACCCCAAGGTCTGCACATCCCCGTCCCAGGCCAGGACGGATGGGTCCACAGCGGTGGCGTCCGCGTGCAGGATCCGCACATTGGGGCGATCGGCGAACTCGCCTTCAAGAATTCCGGCGAGGACATCATCCAGTTCGACGGCGATTACCTGTCGGGCCGCTTCGGCCAAGTAATGCGTCAGGCCACCGAGGCCAGCCCCAATCTCCAAGACCAGCACATCCCGATCCAGCCGGGCAGCGTCGGCAATGCGCCCGAGCCAGGACTCGTCGACGAGAAAGTTCTGCGAAAGCGACCGCTTCGGTCGAATCCGGTGCCTGCGCAGCAGAGCCAGTTGACGGCTCTCAGTCATCCGCCAGGCTGAAGATCGACATGAAGGCCTCCTGGGGGATTTCCACCTGCCCCACCATCTTCATGCGCTTCTTCCCTTCCTTCTGGCGTTCCAGCAGCTTGCGCTTGCGTGTGACATCGCCTCCATAGCACTTGGCCAACACATCCTTGCGCAGGGCCCGCACATTGGCCCGGGCGATCACCTTGTTGCCCAAAGCCGCCTGAATCGGAACCTGGAACATCTGCCGCGGGATCAGTTCCTTCATCTTGCTGACCAGTTTCTGGCCCCAGGGATGGGCCTTGTCCCGATGGACAATCACACTCATGGCATCCACCGGCTGCTGGTTGACGAGAATATCCATCCGCACCATGTCCGAAGGGCGATAGCTGTCGAACTGGTAGTCCAGGCTGGCAAACCCGCGGGTGGCCGACTTTAGTTCGTTGTAGAAGTCGACGATGATTTCGGACAGCGGCATGCGATAGGTGAGCTCCACGCGTTCCGTGTCCAACCACTCCTGCGACTTCACTTCAGCGCGGCGGCCGGTGGTGATGTTCATCACGGCGCCAATGAACTCCGACGGCGTGTAGATGCTGACATCGCACCACGGTTCCGCGATGTAGTCGATGCGGGTCGGCTCCGGCATGTCCACCGGGCTGTCAATGAACAGACACGTGCCGTCCGTCAGTCCCACCTCGTACTGCACGGAGGGAGAGGTGAAGATCACGTCCATTTCGTATTCGCGTTCCAGGCGTTCCTGGATGATCTCCATGTGGAAGAGGCCCAGGTAGCCCACCCGGAACCCGAACCCCAGGGCGTGGCTGACTTCCTGTTGGATGGACAGGGCCGCGTCGTTGAGCTGTAGCTTCTCCAGGGAGTCCCGCAGGTCGTCGTAGTCCTCGGCCCGCACCGGATACAGGCCGGAAAAGACCATCGGCTTCATCGCCTGATAGCCCGGCAGGGATTCCACCGCGGCGGCCTGGCCCAGCGTCAGGGTTTCCCCGACCTCCAGGTCCCTGACGCTCTTGAGGCCGGTGGCCACATACCCCACTTCGCCCGTTGCCAGCGTGGATCTCGGAGTCGGGGCGGGGGTTAGGCACCCAATCTCGACCGGTTCCACCTTGACCTCGGTATTGACCGCGCGCAGGGGCTGCCGGGCCTGCAACACGCCGTCCACCACGCGGACATGGGCAATCACACCCTTGTAGGAGTCGTAATGGCAGTCGAAGACCAGGCTGCGCAAGGGGGCGTCCGAATCGCCCGCCGGAGGCGGCACGTCCCTGATGATGGCATGCAGGACGCTATCGATGTTGACGTGGTTCTTGGCACTAATACGGGGAATGGCATCCGCCTCGACACCCAGGAGACTTTCGAGCTCCTCGGCAACCCGGTCGGGCCAAGCTGAGGGCAAGTCAATTTTGTTGATGACCGGCACAATCTCTAGATCGAGATCGATCGCGGTGTACAGATGTGCCAAGGTCTGCGCCTGAATGCCCTGGGTTGCATCGACCACCAGCACCGCCCCCTCGCAAGCAGTCAAGGCACGGGTCACCTCATAGGAGAAGTCCACATGGCCCGGAGTGTCGATCAGGTTCAGTTGCCAGGTTCGCTCCCCGTCCGACCAGGGCATGCGCACGGCACTGGCCTTGATGGTAACGCCCTTTTCGCGTTCCAGATCCATGGAGTCGAGATGCTGGGCCTGCATCTCCCGGTTGGCAACCGCACCGGTGTATTCGAGCAGGCAGTCGGCCAGGGTGCTCTTGCCATGGTCAATGTGGGCAATGATGCAGAAGTTGCGGATGTCAGACTGGTTCATTGAGCCCCTTGTCCAATACCTGCCTGAACCAGCCAACCGTCTGGTCCAGTCCATCCAGCAGCGAAACCCGAGGTTCCCAGCCCAAGTGACGACGGGCCCTGGTTATGTCGGGTTGTCGGCGTTTTGGGTCGTCGGCATGCGGCAGTTCGTGGAACACGCAATCCGCCTCGTTGCCGGCCAAGTCATTGATAATCTCCGCCAACTCCAGAATGGTGCGTTCGTCCGGGTTGCCCAGGTTGACAGGCTCCCGCAGGTCGCTGTTCAGAAGCCGGCACAGGCCCTCGATGGTGTCCTCAACGTAGCAGAAGCTGCGGGTCTGCGTACCGTCGCCGAAGATGCAGGCCGGTTCGCCACGCAGCGCGGACGACACGAAACTGGGGATGACGCGCCCGTCGTCCGGCCGCATGTGAGGTCCGTAAGTATTGAAGAGGCGGGCGATCGACGTCTGCAGGCCGTGTCGCCGATGGTACGCCATGACCAAGGCCTCGCCGAACCGCTTGCCTTCGTCGTAGCAGGAACGGGTGCCAATCGGATCTACATGGCCCACATAGTCCTCGCGCTGCGGGTGAACTTCCGGATCACCGTACACCTCCGAAGAACTGGTGTACAGGAATCGCGCGCCTCTGGCCCTAGCCAGTTCCAACAGATTCCACATGCCGTGGCTGTGAACCCGGAGGATTTCCAACTGCAGGGACAAGAAATCGACCGGACTGGCCGGACTGGCCAGATGAAAGACTGCATCCAGGGGACCGTCGACCGCCAATGACCGAACAATGTCCGCTTCCAGGAATTCAAACTCGGGCCTGTCCAGCACCGGACCCAGATTGCGCCTCAGGTTGCCCGTCAGGAAGGAGTCCACACCCAGGACCTGCCAGCCGTCGTCCAACAGGCGTGCCACCAGGTGGCTGCCCACGAATCCGGCTGCGCCACAAACGAGGGCTCTCATGTCACAGCACCCGGACTTTCCATCACGGTCACTACGCCGGATTCTATGCGGCTTTCGGCTTGAAACTGAAGGGACTGCATCATCGGATGGTTCCTGACCAGCGGCAGGGTCGTCACCGCGCTAGGCATGCCAAGGGTCGGCAACATCTTACTCGCACAAGGGCCTGCAGCACTGCGCGTCACCCCCCGGCCCAGGGCGATTGCATCTAAATGGGTTTGGGCTTGAGGCCAATCAGTTGGCACAGGT
>VXMJ01000030.1 GCA_009841145.1 Caldilineaceae bacterium SB0661_bin_34
CCCTGCAGGCCTTGCCCACCGCCGATGCAACGCCATGACCTTACTGGATTGGTATCAGGCCCGCATCTACAAGTGTGGAGGACAACGATACCGGCATGGTACGCAGGGAGGTCGGAAATGGTGGTCACGGGTATCGATGTGTCAAAGGCCCTGTTGGATGTGTCCGTGGCGGACGGTCCCGTGCATCGCTTCGCAAACAGTGACCCGGGCATCCGCCGTTTGCTGCAGCACATGGACCGTGCGGGGGCCACGCAGGCGGTGTGCGAGGCCACCGGCGGGTATGAACGGCTCCTGGTGAGCCGCCTCAGGGCGGCCGGCATCACCGTGCAGGTGGCCCATCCGCTACGGGTGCGCGCCTTCGCGCGCGCCTGCGGCTACGAGGCGAAGACGGACACCCTGGATGCCCGGGTGCTCGCCTATGGTCAGGTGTTCCCGGCCTCGGACCCCGGTCCGTCGGAGAATGAGGAGGAACGTGAGGAGCTGCAATAACTGCTGCGCCGACGCCGGCAACTGGTCGACCAGCGGGTCCAGGAACGGAACCGGCTGGACAAGGGCGTCTGTCCGGCCGTCGGTCGGTCCACCCGGCGGCACCTAGCCTGGCTGGACAAGGAGATTGCACGGCTGGACCAGGAGTACCAGGCCCTGTTGCAGGGCAGTGTGGCCCTCCGCTCACAAGCCACGCTGTACCGCAGCGTACCGGGGGTGGGCTCCCTGACCGCGGCCATGCTGGTGGCCTTTCTGCCCGAATTGGGCCAACGGGACAGCAAGGCCTTGACGGCGCTGGTGGGGTTCGCGCCCTGGTCGCGGGACAGTGGACACAAACGAGGCCAGCGGTCCTCCGGGGCGGTCGGGCCGCCGTGCGTCACGCGCTGTACATGGCGGCGCTGTCCGTGATTCGACAGGAAGGCATCCACCAGCACTTCTATCAGGGCCTGCGGCAACGGGGCAAAACCGGCAAGGTTGCCCTGGTGGCGGTCATGCGCAAGCTCCTCCTGCACCTGAATGCGGTGGCCCGCTGAGGGACACCCTGGTTGCCACAGGAGAAGTGGCAATCCGAACCTTCAAGAGCTTGACTTTCAACACAGTTGCTATCAGGGCCCGGCTGGGGGAGGCCGTCGAGGCCGGGGCCAAGGAGACCCTCGGTGCGCGCTGGGTGGCCGTGGACGGCGGCTACGCCCGCCGCCCCTTCCTCGCCCCCCACGCGCGGCGGCCCGCCCGCAAGCGCCAGTTCGACGGCTGTTTCGACCGCCGCGACCCGGCGCGCATGGCCCGCATCTCCCTGAAGAAGGAGAAGGTCGACCTGTACCACGCGGTCCTGCATACCAAGGCCTGGCAGTGTTGGCTGCGGGTGGTGTGTATGTCCTGCCCCGCGGCGCCGACCCGGAGACGAAGGAGGGCGTGCTCCTGTATAGCACCGACACCGACTTGGCACCGGAACGCATCTTCCGCTTCTACGGTGCCCGCTTCCAGATCGAGTTCGCCTTCCGCGATTCCGCGACGCCAAGCAGCGCCTAGGCCTCAACCACGACCAGGCCCGTTCGCAGGCCCGGCAGCACTTTCACTTCAACATTATGTTCGCGGCCCTCTTCTGAGCCTACCTGCAGGCCCGGCTCCGGGCGGAGCGCCCCCAATGCCCGCGGCCGCATCCCGACGGAACGCCTCTGGCTGCGCGCACCCCCTCCCGAAACGGGGCCGGCCGGTCCCTGAACACGCCCCCCGCACCGGCCCGGCCATGCGATTCAAACCTCAGAATGTGTCCAAACCATAGCAAACACAAGACAGCCACCCAAAACGGGTGGCTGTCTTGAAACTTCCGTGTCAGAAACCTTGGGGGCAATCCGGTTCCTGTCCCACTTCAAGGTTGCCTGAGGACAAAACCGCCCCTTCTATTCGTGCACCGTGAACGCAGTTGTGATGTAACTGAATGCCGTCGTACTTGCGTCGATGGTCGCCGTAGCTCCGCCTCCGGGATCATTCCGGAAGTATGTGAAAGTAGCAGCGGACGTACTCTGATCGGTATCATGCGGCCGAACCTCCAACGAGGCAGTCGGACTGATGACTTCATCATCGTCATTGATCGCCCATGCCGTGATTGTGTAGGTCGTGTCAGAGGAAAGGGTATCGACTGGGAAATCCCGATGTTCATCCGGCGGCATTGCATACACCACACCAATGATAGGAGCGGGTGTCCCAGTACGGGGCTCCCCAGCAGTAGTGGGAGCGGTGCCCCCAGTGAGATGTCGAACCCCGGTCCATGACAACCCGTCGGTCGGAGCATCTAGTGTACCCCCTGCCGCCGTGCGAGCAGCCCCGAAGGTTACATTGTGCATCGCGGGCGAGATGTCGCCATTAACTATCCTGACGTTGCTCAAGGCGTAGTTGTCGGCGGTGGTGATGAGCCCTGTGTCAGCGTCGAACGGGTTACTATCGGCATCTGCTCCGAATATCCCGGTCACTACGAGCACATTGTCGAATGCCTCAATATCTTCGGGCGTATCAGTAGTAGCGTCGTTGTCGTACTGGATCCTTGCAACCCCGTACTCGCTCTCCGCGGTGGGCACATCGTCACCCTCGGACACCACGTCGCCGTCCTCGTCGGTAATGCGGATGATGTAGGCATCAAAGTCAACATCGTCCCGCTGCCCGTCGGTTTCAACTTGATGCGCAAGACCGATCCTCAACCTCGCCGTCGTCGGATTGGTGAGCAGCCTGGAATCTTCTGACTTGATATTCGAGAAGTTCGCGTTGTAGCCCACGTAGTACATTTTACCCGCTGCGATAGGTGCAGTCGCAAGTTGCCACCCATGGGTACTGGAAGTCGCGGCAACATTTGCAGTTACGTCTGCTGTGCCAGTAATCCGGTTCCAGCCACTGGAGAAGGCCGGCTTGGTCAAGCTTTGATTGATGCTCTTCCGTATGATGTCGCTGATGAGGTAGTCGCCATCCGCAGTGTCGACCACGATCGCTATCTCGACCGTCACCTCGGTGCCGGTGTCAACCTCGTCAAAGGTGGTACTCCTCGCGCCAAGTGACAGTGTCTTTGTTACCGGGTCGCCGTCGTCGTCGTCCAGAATCACCACGAGGGACGTCCTGAAGGCGTTGGAGCCCAAACCCCAGGTTGTGGGATCGGTGGCCGTCCACGAAATGTTGACCTCATCCGCTTCCTCGGAGTCGCGGCTTACGGACAAATCATCAATCTGGCCGTCCCGCAGGCGGGTCTTGTGGGGGCAGTCCTTGTAGCCGTCGTCGAACAGGTCGCCAGCCGCCAAGCTGCCGCCACTGATCACGGCCAACGCCAGAAGCGCCAGCAAGGCACTCCTGAGCAAGTGAGTTCCTTTGGTCACAGTGCGTCTCCTCGTGTTACAGGTCATGCGGACGCGTCTCGGCGCCTCCTCTAGGGTAATTGTAGCGCATTGGCCCCTCACTGCCAACTGAGTCGGAGTGAGGGAAATAGGCAGGTCAAGCCTCGAATCCCTTCACCGCGCTTGGGGGCATCGTACACCATGGGTACAGCCTGTCTCTGCACGAAGATACCCAGCAAAATGGTGGAGGTGTTGCAATGGATTTTGGGGGCTCTCACTCCCTCTGCATCCACCCCCACATCCCTGAGTCGGTTCGGTACCCAGGGGCCGGGTTGGCACACCGTGTGTGCCGGCTTTGGGGCTTCCCCTAAGCGAGCGTTGCAACGGCCCGCACTTCAGTCCAACACACCATCATCTGCCCGGTTGATCCAGGCACCGTCGACCGCCAAGAGGGCTTCCCGTCCAGCCTCGGGTCATCTCTGCTCCCGAACTCCCCCACACCACCCCCAATTCAGACCGGCTCGTGGCCGCGGCAGACCGGACAGCCCCAAGCCCTCGGTTCCATCCGCACCAAGACACTCCCGCCGCGACTGCCAACCCAGCCGCGGCAAGCACACAGCCTGGCCGGACCTTACTCGTTGCAGCCGTCTCCCCAAGTGGCTGCACAACACCCTCAACGGCAGTGGCCATCGTAGCGTCCATACCCCACCTCACTGCCACCGATCCCCAACCTCACCCGAGCACACAGCGGGCACGAATACAATCCCAACAGCCCCTCGTCCGAGAAGACATCCCAAGTCTCAATGATGTACACAACTTCAACGGATAAACCATCAATACAATGAAACAGGTGGAAATCACCCATAAAATCGGTACAAAAATCCTTTTTAAATAGTTTGGTGCAGATTTCGAGCAGGTGGCTCGACACCGAGCCGGGAAGCCTGTTTCCGTCAAATCCAATGTCAACCAGGACAGTGGCGAGGGTCCCGCGACCTTGGACTCCAAACTTTCCGGCCCTGTTCTGACTCCCTGTATCCACACCGTCGTTCAGAGCCTTCCGGCACCGCCAACAGGCGGGCGGACAAGGCCCGCCCGTCGTTGCATGGACCGGCACGCAATGGCGTTGAATCCCTTTCCGCGACATCATCGCCTGTGAAGGATCGCACCTCCCTCACAGGCCCAACGACAGCTGCCGGAAGCCGTCGTCCTCCGGCTCCCGCCGCGCATCCTCTTCCACCGGTGGGGCGTGCTCCGTCCGAACCTCCCCCAAGCCCCAACAAAGACGACTCCCTGCACCGCATCCCCATGGCCGTCAGGCACGGGGATTCCGGCAGGAACCGGCACCATGCCTGGTACCGGTCACGACTTCATTGCGAAACGATTCCACCGTGTCGGCATGGGAAGCGATTCCCTTCCCACAGGTCTCATGAAACGGCAACCATGAACCCTCTCCACTCCAGGCCGGACTCCCTTCCCCGTACCGGCTGACAGCTCCGGATTCACCCATTTGACCCTCCAAACAGGACCAATTTTGATTCGGTCTCAATTCGGACTGCAAACTGCCAAAACAGCGGGATTCTCCGATTCGACGCGAAATCGCCTTCCGAAGCGATGCGCGGACACCAAATTCCGCGCAAGGGGTTGCACCGCATCCACCGGGGTCCATGCCCCAAACCGGGGACAAGACCGGCTGATCCTCAAACCTTGTGGGTTCTGGGTACTTCACTCTCGGTTGATGGGGACGGCGTTGCCCGTCCCCGCAACTCGAGTCCGGGGCGGGCAGTCCCCACCACTGTCCTGGTTCGTTCCGCGAGCAGGGCGCGCACGTCCCTGTAGGGTGTGTACAACGTAATCCCGTCGTCGTACAGCCTCGCCGGAATGTTGCAGGCGGCATTGACGTCCGCGTCCGGCACAACCCCGTTGAGACAGTAAAACCGGTCCCGGCGACGACAGCCCTGCAACAGGCCCGTGCGGGAGTCGATTTGCGATGTGCAGGCCGGATTGACCAGTGCCAACGCAGAACCTCTGCGTCGAGATATCGAGGTTGGGGTGTCCGCCAGCACGCCCTTGGCCCTGCCGCTCAGTCGGCGGTTGGTGTTCCTGTAATGGTACCGGGCGGACTTCATGGATGCGGACAGGTCCTCGCAGGCGAGGGTGCCGCACGACCGCATGGGCCGCCTGGCGCAGCAGGTTGCACACCCGACGCTTGTGCCGACGACGGCGTTGCTTCTGCTTCTTGCGCCGCAGGTTGTGCTTCTCGATGTTCCGGGCCTTGTGGGTGCTTCCCTTGGCTTCGTGCTTGTCGTGCACGGCCTTCAGGGTGGTTGCGCCGCCGGACCTTGGCCATGCCGTGGATGCTCTCCGCGGACAGCAGGTCGCCCCTCGCCGTGCCGCTCCCCGTTGCTGTCCGTGTAGGCCTCGATGTAGCCCTTGTCCACACCCACGGTGTCAGCCCCGCAGGGACGCGTGCTGCACACCGTGTCCTCGTCCACAGCATGGTGGAACTCCACCTGCCCGTTGGGTTGCAGCAGGAGGCGGAGGATACCGGTCGGCAGGTATTCGCCCTTGAATGGAAGGGGGATGCGCTGGCCGCGTTCCAGGGACTGGAGGTAAACCCAGACCCGTCCATGCCGGACCTTGGTCGTGTAGGAGCCCGCGTCGGACACAATCCGGTTCGTCACATGGAACCGGCCGCCCTGCCAGTGCTTGCGCATCAGCTGGTGCAGGAACGGGTCATCGCCCCAGCGGTTTCGCTTCAGCAGCGAGTACAGACGGTGGCGTTCGGCGCTGTTCCCCCGCGTGCGGTGCCGGATGGCCTGCTTGACTGGTACCTTGGTTGCTTTCCCGGCAGGCCATGTCTGGCACCGCGGATGACGTGGAGGGGTGGAAGGACCTTGGACAGCCCCCTGCAGCGTTGCCAGGCATCACCCCGCACGCGTCCGCACAGGACGGCGATCCGCGCCAGCCGCTCGTACTTGTCCCAGTTCAGCCTCTGGCTGTGCAGGCTGCGCGCGACCTTCCCGGCCATCGCTGGCGACCTCTTGACAGCCCTCCTCCGGCTCCTCTCCGAACTGGCACTGGAGGGCCGTGTCTTGACCATCGACACCATGGGCTGCCGGACGGATATCGCCCGCACGATTACCGACGCAGGCGGGTGGTACCTGCCGGCCGTCAAGGACAACGAGTCCGGCCTGCAACGCGACTTTGTCTGCCTGGACAGACCGGTGCCGTGGCCCACGACCGATACGAGACCGTGGAGCGGGGGCACGGCCGGCTTGAGCGGCGCACCTGCACGACCATGGGCGGCCCTCACGGCATCCTGGAGGGAATCGATTCCGACCAACGCTGGGCGGTGCCGTGCGCTGCTGCACGCCTAATGTGGACGAGTACCGGGCGATCAACAGCGAGGACCCGGCAATCACTCCGGCGGCACCGAGGACCGTCCCACCCGAGCGTACATGCGGTCGAAGGTCGGCGAGAGCCGTGCCGGGACCGCATCGGCCACCTCCTTAATCCGCCGCAACGGATGGACCCAAGGCCCCGCTCCCCGGGGCCACGATGGCCAGCATGCTGCGTGGGGATTGGGACGACCGCGCATCGGGAACTCCTCCGTTGCCAAGGGTGCCTCCTTCCTAACCAGCCGCGTTTCATTCACGGCTCCGATGCCTATAGCAGTATCTGGCAAAGGAGAGTTGGTGCAGGCACTGTTTCAGTTTCGTTGAGTTGGGTCCGGCTCGGAAAGGACAAGGGAGCCCTCGTAGCGGACTGCATCCCGGCGCCTGTCCGGCCCGCAGGTCCGCGCACTATGTTCCCGGACCGCCCAAGGCCGGCATCCACGCCGTCTCACCGCCGCCAGGGGCGTCCACGCTGTGCCTCTGCACCTCCATCCGAGACCCATGGCCGCTGCCCCTGCATCCGCACGGGGGACAGGACCGGTGCCAAGCCGTCCCCTGGGGAACATGGGTGGGCGCTCCGTTCCAGTCGGACCACCATCGGCGACACCCTCACCCGCGCCTGTGTTCCATTGTAACTTTGATCTGTTTTTTGCCTGTTGAACCCAACTGCACATAGACTGGTGCCCTCGGAACCGCGGCAATCCGGTGGTGGCTTCAGCCATGGCAGTGCACGACAGGCGCTACAAGCGCATCCTCACCAGTCCCGTCTTCGCCTACGACGTGGCCCGCCTGTTGGCCGACGAGTTCAACCTCGGCACCGTCGCAC
>VXMJ01000099.1 GCA_009841145.1 Caldilineaceae bacterium SB0661_bin_34
ACACCCGGCAGCAGACCACGGTCAAGCCCTGCGGGACAACGTCGCCCCCGCCCGGGAACCGCCGTGCGTCCGCCTCGGTGTGGTACCGCCGCCCGGTCGCGGTCTCGCGTGCCGGGAAGGTGCCGTTGCGCGTCATGGATCGCAACGGGTACACCGAACGCCCCACGCGGGCGCCAAACTGCGGGATGCGGTAAATCATGTCCATGCCCAACATGGTGCTGTGCAACACAATACAAAATTGAAGGCTTATTGATGCACCTGTGCGTCTAACTGCGGGACGGTTGGCGGTAGCTACTCCCCCGCGCCCTCAGTCGTCGGGACCGGCCTCGGGCAAGCTCACATATTGCGACACGGATTCCTGAAACGAACGCATCAATGACCGATGCACCTTGGAGTCCGCTGCCTGCTTCTGAACAAACTTGACGAGTTCGGGCCCCTGAACCACCGGCAGGCTGGGGTTCGAGATCTCCAATGTCATTTCGGGATTGATGAAGGCTACGGCACCGGCAACCGGAATCGAAGCGTACTCGGACTGGTCGAAGGCTTCCGGCATGCCTTCGATGAACCTGTCGATTCGGCGGGTGTATTCCTCAGCTTCCCGGCCAGGGTGGCCCAGTCCTTCCCGGCTGAGCAGAGTGAAGAGCCGTCCCAGGCTGAAAGGCTCGCGCCATCGGTCGCCTTCCACCATGACCCGGCCCTTGTCGCTGCGGACCGAGAAGGCCAGCATGCCTCCCGGTCCAATCAGCAGGTGCGGAACGCCAGGAATGACGAACAGGTACAAGGCGTATTGATTGCCCAATCCCTTGAGACACCGGGCAAAAAACTGATCCGGCCGCTCCAGTGAACTTGCCCTGTGCCACCGCCGCGGCGCAAACCGATTGATGAAGTAACTGCCAACGGTGGCTCCGATGAAGCCAATCAGCAACGCGGCCATGCTGAACACCGCGTAGTACTCGACCAGGAACTGCAGCATCGGGTTGGCTACCTCGGGACTGCGCGCCCACTCCATGTTGGGCAGGAAACTGACCATCAGGCCGCTGGTCAGCGCCAGCACCGCTACTAGGAACAAACGCCTGCCAAGGGTTTCACGCTTGGTGATGTACTCGAGGTTGCGATAAACCTTCATCCTTGAGTCCTCCCGGGAGGGTCGCCGAGGTGCCGTACGCGGATGCCCGGAGTCTCACCCAGCCCCCGCGCCATCCGCTCCAACATGCTGCCTGCATGGGCATCGCGCGCCTGGCGCACGGCGCTGCACACCGCCTCCGGACCGGCTCCGCTGTGCGCCACAATAACCACGCCGTTGATGCCTAGGAGCACCGCGCCGCCGTATCGGCCCGGATTCGCCTTGGCACGAACCGCGCCCACCTGGGATCGGACCAACAAATACCCCAACCGACTGCGCCAGGAGGCGGCAAAGGCGGTGCGCAATCCGGTTGCGAACATGCTGCTGGCGGTCTCCATGGACTTGACCAGTATGTTGCCACTGAAACCGTCCGCGACCAGGACGTCCACATCTCCGGAGGCGAGCGCGTAGGGTTCCGCAAAACCCGCGTAGCCGGGGAATCCATGTTTCATCAGCGACTGGTGGGCGGTCTGAACCAGTTCGTTGCCCTTGGACTCCTCGTGTCCAATGTTCAACAGGCCGATACGGGGCCGCTCCATCGACATGCAGGTGGACGCGAAGGCCCGACCCATCATCGCGAACTCGACCAGGTGACCAGGTTGGCAACTGACGTTGGCACCAACATCAAGCACCAGCACATACGCGTCGGGGGTCGGCACCGCGGCGGCGATCGCGGGCCTGTGCGCACCGGCAATACGACCGAGCCACCGCAGCGAAGCTGCCAGGACCACCGCCGTATCGGCAGCGGAAACCAGCGCGTCCGCCGCTCCGGCACGGACCAACTGTGCGCCCTTGGCTGCGGCAGATTCGGGATTGCGCAGGGTCGACCCGTTTACCGGCCGGTGGCCGGCGGCGACGATGTCCAATCCGTTGGGCCGCCATCCGCGTGCCAGTTCGGCCTCGATCTCGTCGGGATGTCCCAACAGAGTCAGGCCAATCCGGTACCGCTCGGACGCCAGGAGGGCACCAGCAACCAATGCGGAAGGTGCATGGTCCCCTCCCTGGGTGTCAACTGCAACGCGCATCCGGCATCAGGCGACTGCGCCAACAGGATAGGCCGCGAGGCCCAAGGTGCCGATGCCAGCCAAGGCCACGATTACCGGGTCCAGCTCCACGATGTGGGCAGTGTCGACATTGAGAAGGGATCGGGCCTTCTCCAACAGTTCATCCGCTTCGTCCGGCACCTTGGCGTGCGACACGGCTACGACCACGGGTTGATCCCCATGGTCGGCCGCTGTCCGCTTCAACAGTTCGCTTACGGCCTTGCGCCGGCCCCGCGCCTTCGCTACGGGAATTACCTTGCCGTCGACGACGGTCAGGATGGGCTTCAGGTTGAGCATGTTGCCCATGTTCTTTTGCAACCCGCCGACACGCCCGCTGCGCGCAAGGGCATCCAGATTTTCCACTGTCAGGTAGGTGCTGAGCCCTGACCGAACCTCCCCCATCCGTGCGATCGCGTCCTGTCTGGCACCCCCTGCTTCCAGGAACTGTGCCGCCGCAATCGCCTGCAGGCCGCTGCTGATGCTGACGAAGCGTGAATCCCACAGTTCGATGTCGGCTTCTGGAACTTCGCCAATCGCCAGCCGAGCCGAGTTCCAGGTGCCCGACAGTTCCGAACTGACAACCACCACCAGGATTTCCTCAGCCCCATCGGCCACGGCCTGCCGATAGGCTTCCGCAAACAGTGCAGGGGCCGGCTGGCTGGTGGTCGGGTGCTCCGGTCGGGTCTGAAGAAGCTCAAAAAACTTTGGCAGATCAATGTCCCGGTTGAGCTGGTAGTCGTCGGAACCGAAATGGACCGTTGTGGGCACTTCCAGGATATTGAATTGGGCCAGGAGGTTGGGCGGCACATTGCTGCTGGTATCCACCACCATCCTGACGCGGGTGTTTGAAGTCTGTAGGCTCACGTGATCGCTCCTGGCATTGGATATGGGATCTGCTGTAGACGGATTCACCGGGTCAATCGTGGTGCCCGATCAGGCGCGGCATGCCATGCCGAACCGACGGCAGTCGATCCGAGGCGCGCTCGGCCGGTTCACCGCGCACCGGGAGGCCCGTTCACAAAGAACTTCCGGCGTTGGCCTCAACGGGGGTGCTGTGTGAACACCCTGGGAACATCCTGCAGGACATCGGAAGCCAAGGTACTGTCCGGTCCCAGGCGCGTGCCGCTCAAACGACCCGCTTCCGACAAGACCAGTATGGCCGCCGCGGAAGCCTGCAGGGGATCCGCTACACGGGTTCGCAGACCAGCCAGCAGTCCCGCGAGCACATCGCCGGTCCCTCCCGTGGCCAAGGCGGAATTGGGTTCGACCAGCACCCGGACCTGACCGTCCGGCGCAGCGGCAAACGAAGCATGGCTCTTCAAAACCACGTGGCAGCCCCAGGCTTGTGCCTTCGCCGCCGCCAGCTCCAGGCTGTTGGCGGCCACTTCCGACAACGGCAATCCGCACAGACGGGCCATCTCGGCCAAGTGGGGAGTCAACACGGTTCCTGCGGGCAGAAGCGACGGCCAGTCCGCTTCGGAGGCAAGGCAGTTCAGTCCATCCGCATCAATTACCAGCGGTATCGGGTGGGTGTCTCGCAATCCGATCAGCAGTTCCCGCAGGAAGGCCGCACTGGCATCCGTGTGCCCAATTCCGCAACCGACCAGCAGGGACTCGTAGCGGGAAACTTCCTTCAGGAAGAGCGCAGCGGCACCGGATTCCACCGTTCCGCCCTGGTCCGGCAACGGCAGGTGTGTGGCTTCGGGCAGCCCGGCCGCCAGCCCGGCGAGAACGAGACGCGAGCCAGCCACCGTCACCAATCCAGCCCCGGACCGAAGGACTCCGGCCGCAGCAAGGATGGCGGCCCCGGGGAACCGCCCGCTGCCAACCGCGCACAGGACGCGACCGAATGTTCCCTTGTGACTGTAGTTGCTCCGCCGGGGAAGCAGCCAATCCAAATCCGCGGCCCGAAGCCCCTGGGCATCCGTATCCCGAGATCCCTCCGGGAACAGACCGATGTCCACCACCTCGATGCTGCCGAGATTCGGCAGACGCCCGTCGCGGCAAACCTCGGACTTAAACGTACCCAGCATGATTGTGAGATCGGCGGGAACCGCAGTCCCATCCACCCCCGTCCCGCTGAGTGCGCCGGCGGGCAAATCAGCGGAACACAGGCGCAGGCGCGGCTGATGCCCGCGAACTTCGTCCAAAATGGCGACCAGATCCGCCGGCAAGGGACGGTTGGCACCGGTGCCGAGCAGAGCATCCACACACCAGGAACTGTGGCGCAACCAACGTGTCAGAACGAACATTCCCTCGTCCTGCTCCGCATGCACGATTTGCACCTGGCGGTGCTTGAGATCGGCGATCAGGGAATCCTCTTGGTCGGAACGGTTCCAGAGGTACACGTACACACGTTCCCAGGCGTCATGCAGCCGACGCGCGCAAATCAGCCCGTCGCCGCCGTTGTTCCCGGGACCGACCAGCACCACCACGGGGCCAGTGGCAACCTGTCGCGCTCGAGCCCATGCATGCAAGGTCGACGCAAGTTCGGTGCCGGCTCGTTCCATCAGGGCCTCAACGGGGACCCCAGACTCGACAACCCGGCTTTCGAGTGTCCTGGTTTCGGCTATGTTGGCTATTGGATACATGGCCAGGGAATTCTGTACTGGATCACGAAGGAATGCTACTTGCGAGATGCCGGCTTTGGCAACGATTATCCAGATTCCGGCTTTGGGGTCGTTTGATGGTTTGAGATTCGGCACGTCCGCCTGAGCGGACAACGAACCGTGCTAGGCTGAAGCGCCCGCGGCGGAAGGCGCCTGGTCCGTAGGGTCGGCATTGTCGGCACCGGCCTCCGGATCATAGCCAACCAGGTATACGGCGCGCCAAGGTTGGTAGACACTGCGGAACGTTTCCGTCCGGGAACGGCCGTGCTGGACGATGGTTCTGTCCACCGTGACCGTCATGCCGAGCTTTTCCGTTTCCACCAGCCGTTGTTCGCCCGGAGCCAACGCGGAATTTTCCAGATAGAGAGGTTCCTCCGGCTCAATCACGTCTGAAATCACCGGTTTGGAAACCGTGACGACGCGATCGAAAGCCGTACCAAAGATGTCGAAGGTCAGGGTGCCCTGAGCCAGGTCCAACCTCGGCTGGATCAGGATCCAGGCGCCGGTGTCGTTGCGGAACCGAAAGTCCACATACGGTGAGTAAATTGTGGCGTCCTTGCCCGGTTGGCCGTACCAGCTGACCACATAGCCATGGTTGTACCGCTCCACAATCGGAAATCCGCCGTCGAAGGCCGCGCGGAACAGGGTTGTGCTTACTTGGCAGACCCCGCCCCCGACTCCCACCGCTGTGCGATCGCCCCAGATGATCGCAGAATCGGCATACCCGTTGGCTGCGGTGATGGCACCGACCGTATCGTTGAAACTGAAATCCGCCCCCGGGGGCACCATGACGTTATACAACTGGCTTGTGGTCAGTTCGATGTTGTGGATCCGGGAGGCGCTGCTGCCCTTGAACCAAGTCGTACCGGATGCGACGAGTTCCCGGATCCCGTAGACCTCGGGATTGTCGGTGCCCACCACCGGTTCGACCACCTTGAACTGCGCCTGGACCCGGTTGCGCCCGAGAGCCACGGCATCTGCCACGGCGCGTGCCGTGCCCTCCACATCCAGGGCTAGCCCCGTCTGGCTCGGAACCACCACCTGCAACCTTCCGCTGCTGCGATCAAAGACAAACCGGCCCTCGCGCGGGGGCCTTGCCAGCAGTGGTTTCCAGCGCGCAACAAGGGTTTCCAGAACCTCAAGATTGAGTTCCCGGAAACCTGGTCCTTGCATTGCAAGCGACAGCTGGAACGGATCCAAGGCCAACCTCAGCCCCCGTGCAGGATCTTCAACCACCACCGTGCTTCGATTGAAGTCCGTCGGCAGGAGTTCCGGCATGTCGACGGCCGGGCTGTCAGCCACAACCCGGATCGAATCGGACTGCCCGCCGTCCGCCGCGGCCGCGATGTCAGCCGCCAACTGCTCGGTATCCACCTCCAACCCGTCAATCGCCGGCACCTGGACCGAGCCCACGCTCATGGAGGGCCGGCCGGGCCGTTCAAGGGAACGCTCGACATGTGCCACCAGTTCGGCGGCCTTGACGGGGTCGTAGACCACTGGCGGATCCAGATAGACGCCCTGTATCACCAGGCGCCATCTAGCGATCTGATTGGCCACGGGAGACCCGTCGCGCCCCTGGAGCCAAGCCCGGTGGATCAGCAGATGCAGCGCCTGATCGGATGCATCCCACGTTCCACCCAATGCAAACTGACGGGCGTCCAGTTCAACCAGAACGGGCTCCAGACCGGCCCTCGACTCCAGACCGGACAAAACGGCGCGCGCTTCGGCCACGGTGAGGCCACCCATCGGGACCTCGGCGATGTACACCCCGGGGTAGATCCGATCGGTGAACCACAAGGCATGAACGGCTCCGGCCAAGACCGCCAAAGCCAGGACCAGCAACGGCAACAGCAACAACGAGGCCGCCAGGCCACGGCCGCGTGGAATTCCCCGCATCGCAGTATGTCCGGGTTCACCTGCGGGATGGAACTGGGAAGGTGCTACAGCCAACGGATCTCCATGGCCGCGCCGCAGCCAACACGCGATCTGAGCGGCCCGTCGCCGGTAGGACCGGCCCGTTTGGTTTGGACTGGGGCGGCAAACACCTGGCTACGTCTGTTCCTCAAACCTTGTGGGTTCCTGGTAATTCGCTCTCGGTTGATGGGGGCTCCGTTGCACGCCCCCGCAACTCGAGTCCGGGTGGAGCAGTCCCCACCGCTGTCCTGGTTCGTTCCGCGAGCAGGGCGCGCACGTCCCTGTAGGGCATGTACAACGTGATCTCCTCGTCGTACAGCCTCGCCAGAATGTTGCAGGCGGCATTGGTATCCGCGTCCAGCACAACCCCGTCAAGACAGTAAAACCGGTCCCAGCGACGCGTGCCCTGCAACAGGCCCGTGCGGGAGTCGATTTGCGATGTGTAGGCCGGATTGACCAATGCCGGCGCAGAACCTCTGCGCCGAGATATCGAGGTGAGGGTGTCCGCCATCACGCCCTTGACCCAGCCGCTCAAACGGCGGTTGGTGTCCCTGTGGCGGTACGGAGCGGACTTCATGTGTGCGGACAGGTCCTCGCAGGCGATCGTGCCGGCCTTGTCCACGACGGTGTGGGCGGCCTGGCAGAGATGGTCGCGCACCTGTTTGTGGTGCCGGGTCCGTCGCCGGTCCCGCTTCTGGTTGCCGAGGTTGTTCTTCCGGATGGTGTCGGCCTTGCGGTGGTTGCCCTTGGCCCGGTGCTTCT
>VXMJ01000069.1 GCA_009841145.1 Caldilineaceae bacterium SB0661_bin_34
CAGAATACCACAGAATGTCCTTCAGTATCGATATGTTGTGCTAGTAAGATGCTCCTGAAACATTGGGAGCCGACCCCGGCTACCAAGGCCTGCTCCACCTACAACCCGGTTGCCTACAGCTGTGCACTCAATGACCCGTGGGGCCGACGGCGGCCGCACTCCCTGTATGATCTGCTCAACGTGTGAAGTTGGCGCGCCAGTCGTCGGAATGCGTCACCATCCACAGGCACGCCAGGGCCTTGGCCAGATGTACGATGTCCGCCACATGCACCCGCGGTCTACCTTGGAAGTGGGTAAAGGCGCCGGGGCAGCACAGGTGGACAATGTTGGGCGTGGCCATGGTCATCGCCACGTCGTCGTTCCGGTTCAGATAGCGTCCCTGTTCGAGGACGCGCACGCCAATGGTTTCCATTTCGGCGAACAGATTCCGCATGCCGCCGAGGAGCAGGGGTGGAGTCGCGGTGCCTCGTGTGCGGCTGGTAAAAGCTTCCATGGCAGCCCCTCGGCCGAAGCAGGCAGGGTCGTCGACGTCCACATCTGTGGCGAAGTCGAGGTCCTGGATGTCGCTGACGAAGACGAGCTCCGGCATCCGGTCGAGCGGTGTGCGCAGCACGAGTCGCGAGGCGGCTCTGGCGAAGGTGGGCGGGCCCATGTCCACGACGCCCTCCTCCTCGTCGGTCCACAGGATGTTGACATTGGGCTGGTAGGGCCGGACTACCAGCGCCGCAAGCAACTGGGCGGAGGCGCAGGCCGCATTGTCGATGCAGCCGTACACCATGCCCGTGGTCCGGTCCCATTCCGCTGTGGAGGCGAAGCAGACCCTGGTGGCCAGTGGCAGATCCGCACAGTCGGTCACGAACCGGTGTTCCGGTTCCAGGGATCCCGGAGATCGTTCCGCTGTCGCAATGTGTCCGGAAGCAACGATGTGCGCCGGTCGAGCCGGATCCGCCAAATCGAGGGCCACGGCCGGCCGCTTGCCGGGAGTCAGCCGCGATTGGCAGAACGGAGTCAGCGGATACTCGCCCTTCCATCCGGGCCCGGTCAGAAAGCTGATGTTGTCAAGGTGGGCTACGGACCACACTGGCGACCGGGGTGCCGATCCCAAGCGTGCCACCGCGACGCCGGTTCCCCGGCAGGAAGGAGTGAAGTCGATCTCGTCGGCGTACAGCCCTTCCTGCATCGCCTCATCCAGAATCCGCTTCAGGACCGGTGCCCGCGTGCGGGAGACGGTCAGGGTGGGTGCGTAGGTGTCCGCAATCCTCCGAAAGACGTCGAACGCGCGTGTTTCGGTGACAATGGAATCCAGACGTTCCCTGAATTCCGGTAGACTTGCAAGTAGGTCTGTGAGGCTCGGTGTTGTCATCAGTCTGTGTTGTGTGGCAGATACAGGGTTATTGCGGGTCTCTTCCCGCTGCATGCGGCAGGGAAGTTGACTGATAGTAGCACCGCGGCAGAGGGATGCTGGAGCGAGCAGCTTTTCAGGGTTCCGGTGGCAAGCTACGGTTCGTCCATTCTTCGCACATGCACATGTCCAAGCCGATCCGTGGATCGATGCACTGCCGAATCTTCCCTCCGACCGGCGCCATGCCGGTCCCAAGAGGATATTCCAGCCATGGCTGATGCCATCCGTACGGACTCGCTCACCAAGTCGTTTGCGGACTTTGAAGCGGTCATCGACGTGTCGCTGCGGGTTGAGGCCAATGAAATCTACGGTTTCCTGGGGCCCAATGGCGCCGGCAAGACGACCACGATTATGATGCTGCTGGGCTTGGAACGGCCAACCCGGGGTGTTGCCTACCTGTTGGATTCGCCGTCCCATGCGCGCGAGTTCGCCGTTCGCCGCAGACTCGGCGTGTTGGGCGAGCGTCAGGTCTTTTTCGACGACATGACGGCCCGCGAGTACCTTCGGTTCTTCGGGCGGCTGTACAGTGTGGATCGGATTGAACATCGGATTGACGCCTTGCTGGAACGCGTCAACCTGACACACGCCGCCGATGCCCGGGCCCGGGACTTTTCGCGGGGCATGCAACAGAAGCTGGGTTTGGTGCGGGCCCTTCTGCACGATCCCGAACTCCTAATCCTGGACGAACCGGTCAGCGCGCTGGATCCGAGAGGCGTGGTGGAAGTGAGGGAGTTGCTGCATTCCGAACTCGGACGGGGCAAGACCGTGCTCATCTCATCCCACGTGCTAACCGAGGTGGAACAGCTGGCCGACCGGATCGGCATCATGAACAAGGGCCGATTGATGGTTGAGGATACGCTGGACAACATTCGACAGGCACTGCAGCCGGAGGCCCGAATCCAAATCGAACTGGCTGAGCCGGACCGCTTCCCCACCGCGGCCCTCCTGGACCTTGACTTTGTCAGCCGGACGGAGCTGCGCGACGGCCGCCTGTCCGTTCACCTGATGGGCGTCGCTAGTCCCGCGGCGCGGGCCGACGTGTCACGCGCCATAAGCCAACACGGGGGGGTTATCGTCAACATGCATGCCGAACAGATGACCCTGGAACAGGCATTCGTCACGATTACGGACGAGGACGTGGAGCGGCTTGCGGCCTGAGGTCCCGCGTCGGCCGGACAGATGAACTCCATGGGATTCGACAGGAGATTGGGCAAGGGGCGGTTGCGGGCCGCCTGGCTGGTTTGCCAAAGGGATTTGAGGGGACTGCTGTTTTCCCCCGGAACATATCTCGTGGTGCTGCTGGCCGGATTGGCAGCCCATTTGTTTCTGAACACCCTCGCGCAGTCTATTGCAGACAGCGGCCTGGCCGTGCTTTCGGGCGCGTTCAACCTGCCCATCTATTCCGTGCTGTTTGTCACAGGCTTGTTTTTGGCCCTGGCCTCTGTGACATCCATTTCCCGTGAACGGGAGCAGGGCACGCTCGAGGTTCTGTTCTACGGGCCGATCGACGTCGCGGCCTACATCGGGGGCAAGCTGGTGTCCTTCGGGCTGGCCTACCTTGGCCTGCTGGCCCTTTACCTGGTGTGCTATGCCTTGTTTGCCGGAAGCACCGGATTCGCCTTCGCGGTGCCCACCTGGGCGGTGATTGGCCTTTCGATTCCGGTGGTGATGCATGTGGTCGCGCTGGGCACCTTTGTGTCGACGGCCACGCGCCGGGTGCGTGCCAGTCTGGCTTGGTTCCTCCTGATCCTGCTGGTGCTGTTGGCCCTGCAGTTCAGTCCGGACCTGCTTGAATTGGCCCCGGTCGGCAATCGCTTCTACCCTCCGCTCCGGCTGGCCCGAATTGTGCTGGAACGAATCAATCTGGCATTCACCTGGGTGTCGCCCTTTGCGCTGCTGATCAAGGGTACCGAAGCGGTGCGCCGGGCCGATGCTCTCCTCTATGTCTATACGGCCGCGATTTCGTCCTGCTCGGTCCTGGTGCTGGCCGCGGGCAGCATGTATCTGATGTGGAAGGGAGGGGTGCGATCGTGAGGATGTCGCACAGCCGCTCCTTCCTCCTCTGGCTTGCGGCTTGTCTATTGTTGTGGATCGTGCCGTCTGCCGTGGCCGCCCAGGATCCTGTACGCCGCACCGAACTGGTTTACGGCGTTAATGCCTATATCGGCGGCCGGTACGAAGGCGATTTCTATCCGCGCAGTGTGGATATCATCTATCTGGTGGCCGATGCCGTATCCGTCGTGTCGCCGCGGCACACCGAGGTGTACTACTGGCCCATCACGAACCGCGAAGTCGCGGATTGGGCCCGCCTGAACGAGCCGGTGGAGGGCGTGCTCGAGATTCGCCGGAGGGGCCGACTGGTGGTCGGCCTCGAGGCGACCGACTATGTGGTTCAGTATCCCGAGGGCCAGGATCTAAGCGCGGCCGTGGTGTATCTGGGCGAGGAAGCCCATCGGCAGTGGGACCATTTCGATGAGAGCCGACGTGAGTTCCGGGAGCGGGTGTCGGCCTACTACAACGATCTGGTCACCTACCGGCAGGATTTGGACGACCGCATCGAGGCCGGAACCCTGGAAGGGGAACCGGATCCTCCGCCCATGGAACCGGAACCGTTCCTCTACTCCAGCACGGAGGTCAACCGCGGCTTTCCCGTTGCATTGCCGGCCGGCAACTACACCATTCAGGTCCGCACTGCCGATGGGGAGGTTCGGCCCGAATCACGTCGCCGGCTGAAGGTGTTCGAGCCTTTGTCCACGGGGGTTGCCATGTGGGCTATTCCCCATGACCGGTATACGTTTCCGGAGAAGAGCGACGACGAAGGCGAGGTGTTGTATCTCCGGCGCGGTACCATCGCCTACCTGCAGCCCCATGCCCAAGAGGAGTACCGCGACATCCACCTGACTCGGCTGCTGGATCCGCAGGACACGTCCGGTCGTCCGGATCTGTACCAGTGGCTGCAGACCGATGAAATCGAAGATGGCGTGCTGGTCGTGACCCGGGGCCAGCGCGTGGTCGGCCGGATTGAGCGGGGTTCCTATGCGGTGCGCCAGATTACGGGGGCCGCCCTGGGCTACGAAATCCACGATCAGGCCACCACCGATCTGGAACGACTGCGGGAGCGGCGCCCGGACTTCCAGGGATACCCGGTGGACACACGCGAACTGCCCGCTTCGTTCAGCGTCCATCTGGAAGATGCGGATGGCAAGCCGGTGCCGGGCAGTCGGCGCCGGATACGCGTGGTGCGTTCCGACAGCGAACCCTGGCTGGCGATCCTGCCCTATGTCCCGGTGGTCCTGGCGCTGGTCTTTGCCGGCTCCCGTCGCCGCCGGTTTGTGCGGCTCCCGCGCGACCAGGAGTAGCATGACGGCTTCCTCCAGAATGGACCACCGGTGGGATCTGGTCACCCTGGGCGATCTGGTGGCCGACCTGATCGTGCCCATTCCCACGCTGCCCATCGAGGCCGGCCGGCACCAGTTGGCCGAGTGGATGCGCCTTGAAGCCGGCGGCACCTGCAACACACTCATCATGGCGCAGCGGCTGGGACTGAGCACGGTAGCCATCGGGGTCATGGGCGAGGATCCCGTCGGGAGCTATGTTCGGTCCGTATTGGCGGAGGAGGGGGTGGACCTGGCCGGACTGCACCTGTCCCCGGAGGTTCGGACAAGCCCCGCTCTGGTCTTCGTCGACGAGCGCGGCGACCATGTGTTCATCGGCAGTCTCGACCGCGGCCCGCATCAGCCGTTTGGCAATTCCTGGTCGTCCATCATTCGGTCGGCATGCAGCGTCTTCGTGACCGGATATGCCATGTTTATGGCCTCCATGTTCGGGCGCGACAACGTATTGCAGGGCCTTCGGATCGCGCGGGAGGCTGATTGCCGGACCTATTTCGACGTGGGGCCGCCCGAGTACATCGGGGATGGGGACGACATCGCCCGTGGCTTCGCGTTGACGGACGTGGTGTTGGCCACGGCGGAGGAGCTGTCATCCTGGACCGAGGTGGCCGATCCGCTCCGCGCGGCCCGCGGGATCCTCGATCACGGGCCCCGCTGCGTGGTGGTCAAGGTCGGCTCCGACGGTTGTTACATCATTGCGCCGGATGGGGAGCAGCACTGCCCCGGCTTTCCGGTGCGCATGCGCGACACGGTGGGTGCCGGCGATGCCTTTGCTGCCGGCTTCATGGCGGCGGAGGCCGCCGGCTGCAGTTCGTACGAGGCGGGCATGATTGCCAACGCCGTTGGCGCTGCCACCGTGACCCGGGTCGGCACAGGTCGTTTGTTGCCGCAACGCGCTGAGGTGGCCGAACTGCTGGGCACGCGGGGGCTGGGCCTGCCCGAATCCGGCGGTCCGCATCGGGTGTGAGTTGGCACGGGTGTCGCCGGGACAGGATCGACAGGCCCTGCAAAGCCTCGTTGGCCATTGAGGGCCACAATAAAACCGCTGAGTATTTGGAGGGAATCTTCATGGCCTTTCGCTTCTTTCGCAGGGTTCGCATTGCTCCCGGCGTGCATTTGAACCTCAGCAAAGGCGGTGTTTCGATGTCGGCCGGACCCCGTGGCCTCAAAGCCACCGTAGGCACGTCCGGGCGCAGGTTCACGGCTGGCATTCCCGGCACCGGCCTCCACTATACGAAGGTGGCCAAGCCGGGTCGATCCGGCTCTAGGACCTCGGGGGCCACTGTCCGCGAATCCGAGTACGCGGCACCCATCCGCACAGGGTTTTGGCGAAACCTTGGGACCTCGCCCGAAGAGAGGGGCTTTGTCGAAGGGGTCAACGCGATCGCGTGCGGTGACGACAAGGCCGCGGTCCGGCACCTGGACAAGGCCCACGGTCTGCCGGATGCCGACTTCCTGTCGGGTGCTTTGCTCATCGGAGAGCACAAGTGGGAAGAAGCTGCGTGCCTTCTCCAGTCGGCCCACGCGTCGGGAGACGAGCTGGGCAGGTTGTTCGACAAGTACGGTGCCAATGTCAGAGCCCAACTGGCGGTCAGCGATGAAATCTCGGTCCATGTGGGAGCGGACAGAATTGGTGTGCTCTTGTGCTTGGTCGAGGTGTACCAAAGTCTGAGCCGGCAAGCAGAAGCCATCGCCTGTCTGGAGCAACTGCTGTGCCTGGCCGGTGACGATGTCGTAGTGCAATTGTCACTGGTGGAATTTCTGATGGAAACCAGGCCCGCGTCACAAGATCGCGGCCGCAAGGTCGTGTCGGTGACCCAGGAGATTGAAAACGTCTCCGAGTTGCATGCGGCCCTGCTCCTGTACCGGGGTCAGGCCCTGCGGGATCTGGGCTTGCCCACGGCTGCCAGGGATGCCTTGACTGCCGGGTTGCGACGCAGGAAGGACAGGCGCCCGGAGATTCTGAACGCGCTTCGCTATGAACGGGCCCTGGTCTACCTGGAACTCAAACAGAAGCAACGGGCACGCCGCGAACTGGAGACTCTGTATGCCGCCGATCCCGACTACGAGGATGTGGCCGAGCGACTGGGCCTGGAACAGGTCGGCTGATGTTGCCGATCCGGTTTTGTGAACGTTACTGCCTGGCCGACTGTCTCAGGGTGGCATCGGGTCTGAACGGTGCATCGATAAACCTGAAATTTTGTGTTGTATTCTATTGTAAGATACCATGTTAAGCATGGACAGGATCTACCGCATCTCGCAGTTTGGCACCCGCGTGGGGCGTTCGGCGCACCCGTTGCGCGTCCTGGATCGCAACGGCACCTTCCCGGCCCGCTGGACTGCGACCGGGCGGCGGTACCACACCGAGGCGGATGCCCTGCGGTTCCTGGGCGGGGGCGACGTTGCCCCGCAGGGCTTGACCGTGGTCTACTGCCGGGTGTCCAGCCGGGGGCAGCGGGACGACCTGAAACGTCAGGTGTCCGCGATGGAAGCGTACGGCCTGGGTGCGGGGGCCGTGGACGAGTGGCGGTCGGAAATCGGGGGCGGCCTGCATTGCAAGCGCAAGGTGTTCCTGTCGTTGAGGGAGCGCATCGAGAAGCGGGAGATCGCCCACCTGCCGGTGGCCC
>VXMJ01000054.1 GCA_009841145.1 Caldilineaceae bacterium SB0661_bin_34
CAGCTCGTGTCGTGAGATGTTGGGTTAAGTCCCGCAACGAGCGCAACCCTCGTCGTTAGTTACAAGTGTCTAGCGAGACTGCCGGTTATACACCGGAGGAAGGTGAGGACGATGTCAAGTCAGCATGACCCTTATATCCAGGGCTACTAACACGCTACAATGGGCCGTACAATGGGCAGCCAAAGAGCAATCTGGAGCAAATCCCAGCAAAACGGTTCGTAGTTCGGATTGGAGGCTGCAACTCGCCTCCATGAAGTCGGAGTTGCTAGTAAACGCAGGTCAGCCATACTGCGTTGAATACCGTTCCCGGGTCTTGTACACACCGCCCGTCAAGTCATGGAAGTTGGTAACACCTGAAGCCGGTGACCTAACCGCAAGGAAGGAGCTGTCGAGGGTGGGATCGATGACTGGGACTAAGTCGTAACAAGGTAGCCGTACCGGAAGGTGTGGCTGGATCACCTCCTTTCGGATCGACAGGGTCGGCCGGCGCCGCGGATGCGGTGGCCCCCGCCCCCGAATCCAACTCGTAACGTAACCCAAGTCCGTCTTGCCACTCTTCAGGGGTTGTCTGCCTCTGAAAGGGTCTGTAGCTCAGCCGGTTAGAGCACAGTGCTGATAACGCTGGGGTCAGTGGTTCGAGTCCACTCAGACCCACGGCGGTGTCGCCACTGGGCGGACCGCGGGAGCAAGTCCCGGCAGATTAACAACTGATCAGGATATGAGCATCTGACGAATAGTGACAGATGAAACCGAAAAGATTAAGCTACTAAGAGCATACGGGGGATGCCTTGGGCATCAGAAGCCGATGAAGGACGTGTAGCACTGCGATAAGCTGCGGGTAGGCGTGCTAGGCCTTTGATCCGCAGATCTCCGAATGGGGAAACCTGCACCGATGAAAGCCGGTGCCGCCTGCGCTGAACACATAGGCGCAGAGCAGGGAACCCGGGGAACTGAAACATCTAAGTACCCGGAGGAAAAGAGATTATTCCGTTAGTAGTGGCGAACGAACGCGGAGGAGCCCAAACCGGTGGCGCTTCGGTGCCGCCGGGGTTGTAGGACCTGGCGTTGTGGGGCCGATAGGTAGTGGAACCGCACTGGAAAGGCGGACCAGAGAGGGTGAAAGTCCCGTACACGAAACCGAACCCGGTTCCGGCCAGGCACCTGAGTAGCGCGGGACACGTGCAATCCTGCGTGAATCCGGGAAGACCACTTTCCAAGGCTAAATACTTCTGATGACCGATAGTGTACAAGTACCGTGAGGGAAAGGTGAAAAGTACCCCTAATGGGGAGTGAAATAGTACCTGAAACCGTATGCTTACAATCAGTCAGAGCCTGATACTGCCCGTAGCGCAAGCGAAAGGTGGTCGGGTGATGGCGTGCCTTTTGGAGAATGAGCCAACGAGTTAATTTCTGTAGCGAGGTTAAGGCAGTCACAGCCGGAGCCGGAGCGAAAGCGAGTCTTAACAGGGCGCCACAGTTGCAGGGATTAGACCCGAAACCAGGTGAGCTATCCATGGCCAGGTTGAAGCGGGAGTAATGTCTCGTGGAGGACCGAACCGTTGTATGTTGCAAAATGCTCGGATGAGCTGTGGATAGGGGTGAAATGCCAAACGAACCTGGAGATAGCTGGTTCTCGCCGAAATAGTTTTAGGACTAGCGTCGTACTGTTCGTGTACCGGGGGTAGAGCACTGGATGAGGTAGGGGGCAGATCGCCTACCGAACTCAACCAAACTCCGAATACCGGTACTCGAGGACGGCAGTTGGACTGCGGGAGATGAGTTTCGTAGTCGAAAGGGAAACAGCCCAGACCGTCGGTTAAGGTCCTCAAGTGACAGCTAAGTGGGAAAGGATGTGAAGTTACCGAGACAGCCAGGAGGTTGGCTTAGAGGCAGCCATCCTTGAAAGAGTGCGTAACAGCTCACTGGTCAAGTGACTTCGCGCCGAAGATGTAACGGGGCTAAGCTGTCCACCGAAACCACGGATCCGCAAGGATGGTAGGCGAGCGTTCTGTCCGCACCGAAGCGCTACCGCAAGGAGGCGTGGAGCGTACAGAAGTGAGAATGTTGGCACGAGTAGCAGAAATCGCGTGAGAACCGCGATCCCCGGATGTCCAAGGTTTCCGACGGAAGGTCAGTCCGCGTCGGGTTAGTCGGTCCTAAGGCGAGGCCGAAGGGCGTAGTCGATGGACAACAGGTTAATATTCCTGTACCGCGTAAGGTTTGTTTGAGCAATGGGGGGACGCAGAAAGGTAGATCGGACAGCTGCTGGAATAGCTGCTCCAAGCCCGTAGGCGTTGATGCGGGGGTTATAAAGACCCGCGGAGCTGAGAGGTGACGGCGAGCCCGCAATGGGCAAAGCGATTGATCCTTGGCTGCCTAGAAAATCCTCTAGTGAGACCTGCGCGACCGTACCGCAAACCGACACAGGTGGACAGGTAGAGAATACCAAGGGGAACGGGATAACCTTCGTTAAGGAACTCGGCAAAATGATTCCGTAACTTCGGGAGAAGGAATGCCTCGGTAAGGTGATCGGGCCCCGCGCTCGTGAGCTTGAAGAGGCCGCAGAGAAACGGCCCTGTCGACTGTTTACCAAAAACACAGGTCTGTGCGAAGTCGCAAGACGATGTATACAGGCTGACGCCTGCCCAGTGCCGGAAGGTTAAGGGGAGGGGTGAGAGCCCTGAACTGAAGCCCCGGTGAACGGCGGCCATAACTATAATGGTCCTAAGGTAGCGAAATTCCTTGTCGGGTAAGTTCCGACCCGCACGAAAGGCGTAACGAATGGGGCACTGTCTCAACGGAGGACCCGGTGAAACTGAACTAGGAGTGAAGATGCTCCTTTCCCGCAGCAGGACAAAAAGACCCCGTGGAGCTTTACTACAGCTTGACATTGGGTTAGGGCTTAGTCTGTGTAGGATAGGTGGGAGACTGTGAACCTGGTTCGTCAGGATCGGGGGAGTCGCCGGTGAAATACCACCCTGGCTATGTCTTGGCTCTAACCTTGACCGTTATCCGGTTAGGGGACAGTGTCTGGTGGGTAGTTTGACTGGGGCGGTCGCCTCCCAAAGAGTAACGGAGGCGCGCAAAGGTTCCCTCAGGCTGAATGGAAACCAGTCGAAGAGTGCAAACGCATAAGGGAGCTTGACTGTGAGACCTACAAGTCGAACAGAGACGAAAGTCGGCGTTAGTGAGCTTTCGGTTCCAAGTGGAAGGGCCGGAACTTAACGGATAAAAGCTACCCCGGGGATAACAGGCTAGTCTCCCCCAATAGTTCACATAGACGGGGAGGTTCGGCACCTCGATGTCGGCTCGTCACATCCTGGGGCAGGAGCATGTCCCAAGGGTTGGGTCGTCCACCCATTAAAGTGGCACGCGAGCTGGGTTCAGACCGTTGTGAAACAGGTCGGTCTCTATCCGCTGTGGGCGTAAGGGAATTGAGGAGAGCTGCCCCTAGTACGAGAGGACCGGGGTGGACGGACCAATGGTGTTCCAGTTGTCGTGCCAACGGCATAGCTGGGTAGCTACGTCCGGGATGGATAACCGCTGAAAGCATCTAAGTGGGAAGCCAGCTCCAAGATGAGTTCCCTCGCTAGGGTCAAACCTAGGTAAGTGCGCTGGAAGACGACCAGTTTGATAGGCAGGGCGTGTAAGGGCAGAGATGTCTTCAGCTAACCTGTACTAACGCACGAGGGCTTAATCGTTTTTGTTTCGTCTGGAACCCGGACGATGCTCATATCCTGATCAGTTGCCGTTCTGCCCCGGGTTGGAATGCCAGGGAGAGCATATCGAGCGTTTTGTTGGTGACTAGAGCGGCGGGGGTACACCCGGTACCATCTCGAACCCGGCAGTTAAGCCCGCCAGCGCCGATGGTAGTGCATGGGTGACTGTGTGCAAGAGTAGGCCGTTGCCAACAAAACCCTCGATATGTCCCGGTTTCCGCCCTCCCTACGCCATGCGAGGAAGGCTCTGAAACACTGCCGGCGCGGCCGCCGAAGGGCGGCCCGGTACGCGTGCGGCGGGTCCCATGGACGACCAACCTCCCCCTGACTTAGGCCAGTTCGACCGCATACGCACACGGTGCACCGGCAACGGTGCCGCTGGCGCGCGTCCGGAGGCAGCGGCATGTCCCCCGCCGTCGTGATTTTGGCTGCGGGCGCCGGTGCGCGCATGCAGTCGCGGCTGGTCAAGTCGCTGCATCCGGTATGCGGCCGCACCATGCTGGCCTGGGTGCTGGCGGCGGCCGCGCCGTTGTGCGAGGGAAGGCCCGTCGTGGTGACGGCACCGGATGCCGATGATCTGTGGGCGGCTTGCGGCGATGCCGCCGACACCTGTGTCCAACCCGCGGCCCTGGGTACCGGCGATGCCGTGAGGCATGCCCGGGCGTTGGTGCCCGCCGACACCGACGTCACCCTGGTGCTGTTCGGCGACATGCCCCTGATCCGAACCAGTTTGCTCCGCAGGCTGGTGGATCGGCAGCGCTCCGGTTCCGGCCGCGGCTTGGCGTTCGCATCGGTGGAGCGCGCCGAGTCCCAAGGTTTTGGCCGAATCCTCCGGGATTCGGCCGGAGCCGTGCAGGAGGTGGTGGAGGAGCGGGACTGCACACCGGCCCAGCTCGAAGTCACGGAGTTGAACGCGGGTGTCTTCGCGTTTCCCACACAGTGGCTGTTCGCTCGGGCGGACGATCTTCCGGTCCAGGCCAACGGAGAGCGCTATCTGACGGATTTGGTGGGAACAGCGGTCAGGGACGGTCTGTCCGTGCAGGCGGTATCGGCGGATCCGGACGATGTATGGGGAGTCAACGATCGCGTACAGCTGGCCAGGGTGGCGCATCTCATGCGGCAACGCATCAACCGCGGGCACATGCACAGGGGCGTCACGCTCGTCGATCCGGACCACACCTACATCGATGCCGATGTCCGCATTGGCCGCGACACCATGATCCTGCCGGGTACGTTGCTGACGGGCAACACCGACATCGGGGAGGGATGCACGATTGGTCCCCATACCGAACTGGACCACACCCGGGTGGGCGAGGGATCGGAGGTTCGGCACTCGGTGGTGGAAGGGGCGGACATTGGCCGGGAGTGCATGATCGGCCCCTTTGCCCGCATCCGCCGCGGTACGCGCACCGGTTCCCATTTGCACATGGGCAGTTTCGGCGAGATCAAGAACAGCTCGCTGGGTTCGGACATCCACATGGGGCACTTCAGCTACGTCGGCGACAGCGATGTGGGCGACGGCGTCAATGTCGGTGCGGGAACCATCACCTGTAATTTCGATGGCCAAGCGAAACACAGGACCGTGATCGAGGACGGCGTGTTTCTGGGCAGTGGCACCACACTGGTGGCACCGGTGCGCGTGTCCCGAGGGGCCATGACCGGTGCCGGTTCGGTTGTGACCAGGGATCTGCCAGCGGAAACTCTCGCGTACGGTGTGCCGGCGAAACCCCGGCGATCCGTGGGTGATGGTCCTCGACGGCAAGAGCCCAACTGCGAGGATTCTCCGTCGTGACCGCGCTGTTCTGGGTGTATCCGGCAGTGCTGGTTGCCGTTGGTCTGTTGTCGTTGCTGAGCGCGACAGAAGCAGCCCTTGCTACCGCCAACCGCAGGGAAGTTGAGGCGTTGGCAGGTGGCCCCGATTCGGCGGCGCATCGGCAGCTTGAAGCCCTGCTGGGCACGCCGGCCAAGTTTCTGTATGCATTTCTGCTGGCCAGGTTGGTATTGGTGACGGGCATTGGCGCCACACTGACCCTGGTCTGGTCCGGTTCCGGCCTGGATTTGATTGCCAAATTGGCTTTGGGGATCGGCACGTTGTTGTTGTTGGCGATTTCCAGGGTGGTCAGCAGGGCTTGGGCAATGCGCAAAGCGGAAGTCTCCGCTTTGCGACTGGCTCCCGTCGCGCGTTGGCTGGCAGTGGTCATGGCACCAGTCTCGGTCCCCTTGGACTGGCTGTCCAATCTCATCGTGGGCCATCGTCAGCAGTCCACCCAGGAGGAGACCTTGGCGCTGACCGAGGAGGGGTTGCGTTTCCTGCTGGGCCTCAATGACGAGCTGCAGGACATCGACGAGTCGGAGCTGCAGATGATGGCACGGGTCATGAACCTGCGGACCACCAACGCCTCCGAGGTCATGGTTCCCCGCGTGGACATCAAGGCCATATCGATGGAAGCAACGCTGCCGGAGGCCCTGGACGTGGTGGTTGATGCCGGACACAGTCGCGTGCCGGTGTTCGAAGGGTCGATCGACAAAGTGGTGGGCGTGTTCTACGCTAAGGACTTCATTGCCAAGTATCGAGAGGACAGGCTGGCTGAACCGCTGTCCTTCTATACGCGGCCGGCCTACCAGATTCCCCCCTCAAAGAAACTGCCTACCCTGCTGCGGGAGTTTCAGGAGCGGGAGATTCACCTGGCAATTGTGGTGGACGAGTACGGCGGCACCGCCGGCCTTGTCACGATTGAGGACCTGGTGGAGGAGATATTCGGCGAAATCCGCGACGAGTTCGACGCAGGCGAGGCGCATCCCATCAGGGCTCTGGAGGACGGGACCTTCGAGTTGCACGCGCGGTGTCCGCTGGACACGGCGGACGAACACCTGGATCTGGAGATACCAGATGATTCCGGTGTCAACTCGGTCGGAGGCCTGGTGTTCACCCGGCTAGGCCAAAACCCGGCGCGCGGGGACTGGATTGGGCAAGGTGCCTGGTTCCTGCAGATTGTGGAGATGGACACCAACAACCGCATCACCAAAATCCTGGCGCGCAAGGCCTCACCGATGGAATTGGAGGCCGGCACAAGTCGGCAACTGAATCAGAACGGAGCATCTTACTAGCATGACATATCGGTACTGAAGGGAATTCTGTGGATATGAACATCTACCGGGCCGCAGCGTTTGCGGCCAAGATTGGGGTCCACAAGAACACGGTCAAGGCCTGGAGCCTGAAGGGCAAGCTGCCGGACCGCCGCACGCCGGCCGGCCACCGCTACTACACGGAGGCGGACGTGGAGCGGTACTTCGGCGTGGAGCGTGCCTCCGAAGCCGGGCGCACCGTGGTCTACTGCCGCGTGTCCAACCGGGCGCAAGGGGACGAGCTGCGGTCGCAACAGCAGGCGATGGAGACGTTCTGCCTGGGGGCGGGCCTGGCGGTGGACGCGTGGCGGACCGAAATCGGGGACGGCCTGGACTTCCGGCGGCCCGTGTTCCGTGCGTTGATGGAACGGATCGGGAAGCGCGAACCGGGCCTCCTGCTGGTCGCCCACGAGGATCGTCCCTGCCGGTTCGGGTTTGACTGGTTCGCGTACTTCGCCGAGAGCCACGGCTGCGAGATCCGGGTGGTCAACCAGCCCAGCCTGTCCCCGCAGGCGGAGTGGGTCGAGGACCTGATGGCCGT
>VXMJ01000038.1 GCA_009841145.1 Caldilineaceae bacterium SB0661_bin_34
TGGAGACCATTCAGGAACGCTTCAATCGTCTTATGGACGAACGGCACACCGCAGGCCTGACCGCGGGACGGGCCGAAGGTCTGACTGCAGGACGGGCTGAGGGTCTGACCGCAGGACGGGCCGAGGGGGAGATTGTGGGAGTGCTGGTCAGCTTCCGACGCGCCCTGGCCGACAGCGGTCTGGACCCCCGGCTCGCGGCGGAGGTGGAGGTCCATGCCGACCGCATCGTCGAAGCGGCCCGGCGCGGCGTCCGCTTCGACTTGGATGACATCCCGGATGCCGCACGGTTCATAACCGCGATCCGGGACGGCGGCGGCCCGACACGGGTACCCGACGAGCAAATTTGGGCCCTGCTGCCGCACATCCCGGAAGAGGACGCGGAGCTGGAGTAGCACAAGTCCGACACCGTCCTCGGACAGCCATACCAACCGCAGGCGCGGCCTGCAAGGACGGGCCTGCCCTGATCGACCGCGGCTTCCATTGTGCTCGGGGAATATCAACGAGATTGAAACAGTGCCCCATCAAAGCGGCCGGATAGGGCACCAACGGTGTGCGCATCTGCCTGTCCCTGTACGCTTCAATTGACATTTGAAAAAATGTACGTATAATCAATGTTCTGCTGCGGAACCGGATTCTGCGTCCTTACTTGATCCTTGCCCGATATCCCGACCTACCGTCTGCTTCGGCTCATGGGCGCAACCGGATGCATCCGCAGTTGGCGTCTGGCGCGGACCGCGTGTCCCGACCAGGCGGCATGGACGGGCGGTGCATGCCGGGTTCAGTGGCGGCAGCTGGAGCAGGCGGGGTACATCAGGACGGCATCCTCGGGTGGCGCACCATTGCGCTGGCACTTCCGTCAGGGCCGGGGCCGGCCGCTGTACGACCTAACTTCTGCCGGCAGGGACTGGTACCGGCAACGGTGCGATGCCGAACCGGTACCGTCGGAACTGCCTTGGGTACTGGCGCATCATGTGTCCGTTCGCCATGCGGTTGCGATTCTGGAAGCCCGGGATCATCTGCTGTCCCTGGGTATTCCGGTGGATGACCAGCCTCCGCCCTGTCCCGAGCGCGCGGACGATCCGTGGGGTATTCGATCCGAACCGGATCTGGCCGTGTACTACAGCGAGCGAGTGTGGCCGGTGGAGGTCCAGCGGGACATCCGCATGAGCAACCTGTCCAAGTGGGCCAAGTCCTTGGAACTGTTCCAACGGCTTGTGCTGGTTACCTTTTGCACGGACCGACTTGAGCGGCAGTGTCGCATGTTGTCCGAGGCGAGGGCGCAATGCCGATTGCCCGACTATCCCGTGCTACTTGCTTCCCTCGAAGGGTGGGAGGACGGGGACAGGCAATTCCTGTCCGTGTGACGCGACTATGTGTCACCGTCACTCTATTTCAGCCATGCCCCGAACTGGTATGGACGCGGGGTTGGGGACATCGCGGCGAACAGGGTCCCCGCTTTGTGGGAGGTTCTGGCTCCTACCCTTATGGTCATTGGGTACAGGTGCACCCGTCAGGCTGGCAACCCGTCAGGACGAGACCGGGATCGGAGACCCTGTCCGACATGGTGGCTTGATAGGCCAATCGATGCCTTCGATCTGCGATGTTGCTTGGACTATCTGTGCCGTGTTGGGGGCAGTTCGGTTCTGGAGATTGACAAGGATCTGCATTCGGCCGTCCCAAACTTTCGCTGTATTCAGTCAGTGCACATGGCCGTCCCTGTGCGATCCGGATTCTGAAGTCCTCCCAACCGACTGTTGGCGGACCTCAATACTCTGTGGTTCCTTCGTTGCAGACGGGTTCTGTGATCGGATGGTGCCTGCATGGTTTTGCGATGGCCCTGCCACACCAGTTCCATCGGTCTCCCGATCAGTTGCGTAGACTGGAGCATTCCGGCCGGTTTGCTGGCTGGTGCACGGCCACGGGGCCTCAGTACCGTACGGAAGTGGATATGCGATCGGCCGAGAGCGGATGACTCGGAAGTAGGCAAACATAGAGCCCGGCAAACCGTGCGAGGTGGTACAGAGCAGATCGTGGGTCCGCAGCTGGATCCTCACCTTTGGTTTGTACATGCACGGCATGACCAATTTGGCGCGGAACCCGTGTCACTGACTGGCAATAAGCGGATGGGCAGGTAGACTCTGAAGATCAATTGCCAGCGAGGAATCCGATTGTCATGGCCGACAAACCCAACATCATTTTGATTCTCAACGATGACATGGGTTTCTCGGATCTCGGGTGTTACGGCGGGGAAGTGGATACCCCCAACCTGGACCGTTTGGCGGCTCGCGGCCTCCGCTACAGCCAGTTCTACAACACTGCGCGCTGCTGTCCGTCGCGCGGGTCCCTTCTGACCGGCCTGTACCCCCATCAGGCAGACATCGGCCACATGATGGGCACGCACGGGTTGGATGGGTACTTGGGCGATCTGAGTCCCAGATCGGTCACGATTGCCGAGGCCCTGAAGACCGGCGGTTATGCCACGTTCATGTCCGGCAAGTGGCATGTGACTCGGTTTGTGGAGAGTCCCAGGCACAACTGGCCCTGTCAACGGGGGTTCGACGACTACTACGGCATCATCACGGGTGCCGCGAACTTCTACCAGCCACGCACCCTGACCCGCAACAACGAGCGCATCACGGCTGAAGGCGACGACTACTTCATCACCGATGCCATCTCCGACGAGGCGGTACGGCAAATCCGAGAGCATGCCGAGAACAGTGAAGACAAGCCTTTTTTCCAGTACGTTGCGTACACGGCGCCACACTGGCCGCTCCATGCCCACGAGGAGGATATAGCCAAGTACAAGGGCCGCTTCGATGCCGGCTGGGATGAACTGAGGGTCCAACGCCAAGCCCGCCTGAGGGACATGGGGGTTCTGGACCCGGACTGGCAACTCAGTGAACGCGATCCAAGGGTTCCGTCTTGGGAGGCAGCCCCCGACAAGGAGTGGGAGTGCCGCCGCATGGAGGTGTATGCGGCCCAGATTGACCGCATGGATCAAGGGATTGGCCGCATTCTGCAGGCGTTGGAGGACACGGGGCAGTTCGACAACACCTGGATAGTATTCTTGGCCGACAACGGAGGCTGTGCCGAGGAACTGGAGTCATCCATGGCGGAACGCGTGGCGACCGGCTGGGAGCAGATTGGAACCTCCGCCACCCGGCAAGGGGAACCTGTGCGGTTTGGCAACAGCCCCGAGATCTGGCCGGGCGGGGAGGATACCTATGCCAGCTACGGGATCCCCTGGGCGAATGTGTCCAACGCGCCCTTCCGCCTGTACAAGCACTGGGTTCACGAGGGCGGCATTGCGACCCCGCTGATCCTTGCCGGACCCGACATCCGGCACGAAGACCGAGGCCAATGGCGGCAACAGCCCGGCCAGTTGCCGGATATCATGGCGACGTGCCTTGAGTGGTCCGGTTCTTCCTACCCGGAGACCCGTCAGGGCCAAGCCGTCAAGCCGCTGGAGGGAGTCTCGCTGGTACCCACGCTGTCGGATGGTCCCTCCGGGCGGGAAGTGCTCTACTGGGAACATGAAGGCAATCGGGCTGTGCGCCGCGGACGCTGGAAGCTGGTGAACCGCTACCCCGATCCCTGGGAGTTGTACGACATCGAGGCCGACAGGACGGAAACCCGGGATCTGGCCTGT
Source organism: Caldilineaceae bacterium SB0661_bin_34 (assembly GCA_009841145.1). Taxonomy (GTDB): domain Bacteria; phylum Chloroflexota; class Anaerolineae; order Caldilineales; family Caldilineaceae; genus Bin34. Next base: position 3,650 of record VXMJ01000038.1, read on the forward strand.
GAGCACCCGGAGCTGGTCGGGGAACTGGCGGCTTTGTGGGATGGTTGGGCTGCCCGTTGCGGCGTACAGCCGTGGGCCGCTTTGCCGCCGCCGGCACCCGGGCGCTGAACTGACTTGAGGCCGTTTCGAAGTCGGTCCTGCCCATGTTGAACACGCGGTTCCTTAACCTGCCGGACCGGGGAATCTCCCTGCATGTGCGTTGTGCGCACGCGGAGGGCGGCCCTGCCTTCCTAATGTCCCACGGCCTAAGCAGCAACTGCCTAACCTGGGAACAGGTGGCGCTAAAGCTGCACGGGGCCGGTTGTGCGGTGGTGACGGTGGACCAAAGGGGACACGGCCGGTCGGACAAGCCCGATTGCGGATACGAATTCGAAAGCATCAGCGCGGACATGGAGGCTGTGATCACGGCCCTGAAACTTGAGCGGCCCGTGTTCCTGGGCCAAAGCTGGGGCGGCAACGTGGCGTTGCACTTGGCAGCCACACGGCCCGGTCTCTTGTCCGGGGTGGGTTTCATCGACGGAGGCTTCCTGAGCCTGCGGAAGAGCCTGGGTTCCGACTGGGAAACGGTCAAGGAGCGCCTTTCGCCTCCGGACTTCCGCGGCCGGCAGGTGGAAGATATGAGGGAGGCCATCCAGTCCAACCATTCGGACTGGACACCGACGGGGGTTCAGCACACGCTGGGAAACTTTGCCGTGGCGGACGACGGAACGGTGTCCCCCAACCTGTCCCTTGACAACCATTTGCGCATTCTACGGGCGTTGTGGGAGATGGAGCCGGCGGACTACTACCGGGAGGTGCGGGTTCCGGTCCTGATCTGTCCCGCGGAGGCCTCGGATGATCCGGAACGGGCCAGGCACAGGCGTCAACAGGTGGCCCATGCCGAAGCAAGCCTGGAACGATGCCGAACCGTGTGGTTCAAGGACACGGACCATGACATCCATGTCCACAGGCCGGACCGGCTGGCAAACATCCTGCTGGAAGCCGTATCGTCAGGGTTCTGGAGCGACTGATGGGCGAGCAGACACCCGGAGACATCGTCCTGCTGGGTTCCGGCGAGACGGCACCGTCCATGCAAAGGATTTACGATCGGATCTTCTCCCGATTGAATCAGCGACCGCGGGTTGCCATCCTGGAAACTCCGGCCGGCTTCGAACCCAACAGCGAGGAAGTCGCCCGTGATGTCGATCGCTTCCTGAGAGTCCATCTGCAGAATTACCGTCCTCAAGTCACGACGGTGCCGGTTCGCCGATCCGACGGGCCGTTCAGCACCAACAATCCGGATCTGATGGGGCCCATTTACGAGGCCAACGTGATCCTGACCGGTCCGGGCAGCCCCACCTACGCTGTGCGGCACTTCCGCGACAGCCTGTGCTGGGAGATCTGCCAAATCTGCCATCGTCTGGGGCGAACCCTGTTTTTGTCCAGCGCCGCCACGGTGGCGGCAGGGCATCTTTCCCTGCCGGTGTACGAGATATACAAGGTGGGATTGGATTTGTATTGGTCGGAAGGGCTGGACCTGTTTGATCCCTTCGGCCTGAAACTGGTTGTAATCCCGCACTGGAACAACCAGTCCGGTGGCAGCGGTCTGGACACCAGCCGTTGCTACATGGGCCGGAACCGGTTCAATGAACTGCTCGATCTCCTGCCTGCCGAGGATGACTTGACCGTATTGGGCATCGATGAGAACACAGCCGTGATCATGAACCCGAGTTCTGGCCGGGCACAGGTTCTTGGTCAGGGCAGGGCCACGATCGTACGGAACGATGAGACCCTGGAGATTGTTCATGACCACGACTTTGCCCTTGAGGAGCTGGGGGCCTGGTCGCTCCCCGACGCGCAATCCGGTCTGGACCCTGGGATCTGGAGCCAAACGGTGCGGACGTTGAAGGATCTGGAGCTTCGGGCAACGGAGGAAGAGACTCCGTCGGCGGAGGTGAGGGATTGGCTACAGCAAAGGGAACGGGCTCGCCAGGCCAAGGACTGGCCACTTTCGGATCGACTCAGGGACCGGATCCGCACCCATGGCTGGCAGATCATGGACACACCCAGCGGTCAAACCCTGACACGCTTGGATGACGTGTGAGGCAGTTCTCTAAACCTTATGGGTTTGGGGTAATTCGCTCTCGGCCGTCAGGCGGCGTTGGCCGCCTGTGCGGACTCGAGTCCGGGTGGAGCCGTCCCCACCGTTGTCCCGCTTCGATCCTGGAGCAGGCGCTTGACCTCCCGGAAGGGCGTGTACAGCGTGATCTCATCGTCGTACAGGCGCGCCAGGATGTCGCGGGCGGCGTTGGTGTCCGCGTCCAACACGACTCCGTCCAGGCCGTAAAACCGATCCCAGCGCCGTTTTCCCTGCAGGAGTCCGGTGCGGGAGTCGATTTGCGACGTGTAGGCGGGGTTCACCAACACCAACGCAGTGCCTCTGCGTCGAGATATCGAGGTTAGGGTGTCGGCCATCACGCCCTTGACCCAGCCGCTCAGACGGCGTTGGGTGTCGCGGTGCATGACCTTGGCCGACGTCATGGATGCCGTCAGATCCTCGCAGGCGATGGTGCCGGCGCGGTCGACGACGCTGTGGGCGGCCTGGCACAGGAAGTCCCTGACCTGTGCGTTGTGCCGCTTTTCGTCTCTGCCATCCAGTCGTCGCGGATCTCGCGGGGTGTCTGCTGTGCCGTGGACCACCCACTGCAACGCTGCCAGGCATCGCCCCGCACGCGTCCGCACAAGACGGCGATGGCAACCAGGCGGTCGTACTTGGATCGGTTCAGATCCCGGCTGTGCAGGATGCGCGTCACCTTGGCCGGCTTAGCCATGGTGGGCCGCATCCCGGATCTGCTTGCGGTACGAGCGCAACCCGTACAGGCGGCAGGAGAAGGCAGGCACGATGGACATCGCGATGGACATCGGGTCCGCCACCATCGCCTCCTGCGGCGACAGGCTCTCCTGGTTGATGACCGGTGCAACCGTGTTGCGTGACGAAATGCTCGAACCAGTCGAAGCCAAACCGGTCAGACGATCCCTGTGGGCAACCGGCAGATGGGCGATCTCCCTCCTCTCGAAGCGTTCCCTCAACGACAGGAACACCGCGCGCTTGAAATGCAGGCCGCCCCCGACTTCCGACAGCCACTCGTCCACGGCCACGCCTGCACCCAGGCAGTACGCTTCCATCGCGGAAACCTGACGTTTCAGATCGTCCTGCCGCCCCGCGGCTGGACACCCGGCAGTAAACCACGGTCAATGACCGAACTGGTGGGGCTGGCCTGCAGGGAGGGCCGTGCGACAGCAAGCTCTCCGCATCGGCCCCCCACACCACCTCGTCGACCAGGGCGCGTCGTGCGCCAGCAGCCACTACCGGTTCCTGGTGAACACCCGTGGCATCGAAGCTGCGCTCGATCAGGCCCATGTCCAGGAACCAGCGGAACAGCAGGTTGTATGCGAGTTCCACGCAGAAGGCCCGTTCGCTGCGCACCGAGTTCAGGGTAATCAGCAGAGAAGCCTCGGCAGCCGCTCGGGCGGTACCAAGGCCCGGCCCACCTTGGCGTACATGCGGTCGAACGCCGGCGACAGACGCGCCAGGGCCACGTCGGCCACCGCCTTGATCCATCGCAGGGGATGGTTCTTCGGCATCCGCTCCCCGGGTCCACAATGGCCAGTATCGTACGTTGGGCGTTGG
>VXMJ01000092.1 GCA_009841145.1 Caldilineaceae bacterium SB0661_bin_34
TTCCACCTCGGCTTTGCTTCATGGGCCAAGGCCTCCATCGCCGGTGTTGGGGGCAAAAACACCCGCCGCCGGTTACCCTCCGCCACGACGGCCATGAGCCGGCTTCCCATGCGTCCCGCCTGCCCCTCGGCGCGGATGTAGGGAAAGGGCATGGCCACACCCGAAAGCAGGCATCGGCCGCCTGAACGGTCCACAGTCTTGGTGGGTGGTGTGCCGTTCCCCAAACGAACTTCGTATGTAATCGTTTTGCCATCTTCGTGGACTGTCGGATGGACCCAAGCTCGTTGATTCGCCTTGGTACTCAGCATGAACGAACTGGTAAGAGGAACATGCGCTCCCTGTCTTGACGGATCGGGACTGGCTACCGTGCGAACCCAGAGGAAGGCGATGACTGTAAGCTCCTGTCCCTCCAGCCCTCGCAGGTCTTCTCTTCCAACGGTCATGTGCTTTTCGATGCGGACTCGAGGGTAGAGGTGCCCTATCCGTTCCCAAGCGCGTTCGCGCATCCACTCGGCGTATAGGAGGATGTCTTCAGCTAACCCCGTAGCCCTTACTGATGTCGCGGTTCCGTCCAGCCTCTTACGTGCCTCCGGATGAACTGGAGGACAGCTGGCAAATAATCCCGGGACTTCACATGTTGCCTTGGAGATCAGAGTGGCTACGGGATTTAGATCGGAACCGGCCGCACGGAATCCCAGTCTCTGGGCTTCAAGGACTATGGATCCACCACCGCAAAAAGGGTCACGGATAGTCGGGCCGTGCTGCTGAAGGTAGTCCAAAGCTCCGCTAGTTGACATGGGCGGTTCTTCTCCCCTGTCCCTGGCGATGGAATGCACGATTTCCCGGCGGGCGCGGCCCAGCACCTCTTCGTTGTTGGAGTTCTCCCATATGACCAAGTCGCGCATGATGCCGAACAACCGCTCGCGTTCCTGCTGCTGTGCCTCTTCGGATGGAAACAGCTTGGGCCACTCCGCCGGATCGTCAACCGCTTGGGCAAAGAGTACTGCTCTGCAGGTAGCCAGAGGTTTCCGGGACCACCATAAGTGCAAGGTAGATGGGTGACCATGCCTGATCGACTTCTCACGTGCCGATGCCTTGTTGATTGCATCGAGTGGCATGGCGGATTCGATCAGTTTTCTGCGGGACACGGCGATTCCTTGGATTGAGTTGATACCGACCCCGATAGTCGGGACTTGGAGTCATCGGCTGCAGGGCAACCGGTCATGTCTGGGTATGCAGTTCCACCAATAGCGGGTCATGGCTCCAGGCGCGCATGACGATGCTGTTCAATCGCTCCCTTCGCCTGGGGCACCAAGGGGCGTAATACTGTTCCGTTACTCGGATGCTGCTGTGGCCCAAGAGTACGCTGACATCCTCCATTGAGGTTCCGGCCTTCAGTAGCTCCACTGCGAATGTGTCCCGGAACCGATGCGGTCTGCCACCTGTAATTCCCGCCGCGCGGAACTTGAGCTTGAGGCGTGCTCCCCATCGCTTGGTCACGGTCTCCTTCAGGCACTTACCGGTCCAGAAGAAGTGTTCTTCAGAGACGCTGGGAAACGCGGACAAGGCCTGGTTCACACAGTCTGGTACGGGGACCGTGACCGGCTCCCCGGTCTTGGCTCGGTGCAGAAAGAGGATCCCGTCGCTGACGGCATCCTTGCGTAAGGTACAGGCGTCACCGATGGCCAGTCCGGAATATCGCATCAACAGGACCAAGGCCCGGGTATCGGGCGTACTCTCGCATGCACGCAGGATTTTTCGCATCTCCTCAATGTCAAACGGGAGTGTGGGCTTGCGTTCGTATCTTGGTGGACGTAGAGCAGAGGCTGGACTGGAGAGCAACCAGTTCCGCTCAACCAGATACCGTGAGAAAGCCTTGATCTGCGTCAGCATGCGAACTTGGGTCGAAGGCTGGTGGGTCCGGGTCAGGCTGTTGCGCCAGTCCCTTAGCACATCCGGGGTTACCTCGATCACTGTTTGCAGGCCCTCTCCCGTGACGAAGTTCGAGAAGGAACCCAGTGTGGCGCTGTAGGTCCTTAAGGTGGCCCGTGCGAGATTGCGCGCCTCAAGGTCATCCAGGAATTGATGGATCGCGTTCTCCAGATCTGGTGTACGCGTTCCATCGCCCAGTCTGTGACCAATGCTGTTCAGGTCAAGCAAGGTTTCTCTGGCGCGGTTGTCGTCCACTCTGGGAGAGCTTCCGTTGGGACTTGGTGTGGAACGGAAATCCAGGGCCGAGTGCAGTGTCAATGCAGTGAATTGCGAACTCCGCTTGCCGACTGATGCAGAAGGCGCAGGTGTCCTGATGGATCACTTGAGGCAGTTGAACACTCATCAGCTCCCGGAACTGCATCCCTTCAATACAGATCCCGCTTGCCACCGGGCGAGGCCTTGCCGTCCTTGACCTCGGTCACTATGTCTTGTGCCGAGCCGCCCAACAAGGCGGCATCGGAAAGCAGCGTCGTGAACTGATACCCCAGCTCTTGGGCGTACAGGGCGTACTCGGCGGAACCCACATGAATGCCGGCGAAGACGCCATGGTGCTGGCAACGCTCCGCGATCTTCACCACAGCGTCAAATGCGGTGCCCTCGCGGTGATCCGACGTGGGCGGCAGCCCGTAGCTTTGGGCTAGATCGGCCGGGCCGACGTAGATGGAGTTCAGTCCCTCGACCGACAATATCGCGTCGATGTTGTCCACGGCCTGCTTTGTCTCAATCATGGCCATGACCACGATCTCGTTGTTGGCCTCGGATGGGTAGTCCGCACCGCCGTAGAGGCGTGCTCGATTGGGACCATGGCTGCGGTAGCCGATGGGCGGGTACAGGCAGGACCCCACGAACTTCTCGCACTGCTCCCGCGTGTTGATCATCGGACAAATGATCCCGTAGCAGCCGGCATCCAACAGCTTCATGATGATGCCTTCCTCGTTCCACGGCACCCGTGCCAGCGGCACGGTGTCGGTGGTGGAAATGGCCGTCAGCATCGGCACCGCCTGGGTATAGTCCACCGGACCGTGCTGCATGTCGATGGTCAGGCTGTCCCAGCCTGCGTGCGACATGACCTCCGCGGCATAGGAGTGGCCCAGGGCACACCAGCCGTTGACTACCAGGTCACCCTGGCGAAATAGTTCGAGAACCCTGTTCTTGCGCATGCGGTGTGTCCTTCCGGCGGTGGAGCCGCTCTGGTGAGTTCGGTCAAATCAATTTGTGGTGTTCGTCAATCTCGCGCTGATAGCCGTCGGCGGAGTTGTCCAGGACCTCGTCCAGGGTCACCTGCCGCTTCAGGTGCGAGGATTCGATCATGGCGAAGCTGCAGGCGAGGTCCATCAGCCCTTCATGGCCCGAAGTCTCGATCTGCCCCTTTTCCTTGATCGCGGTCAGGAAGTCCAGGCCCTGAATGGCAAACCCGTCCGTCAGGCCAAGCGGGAAGTGTCGATCCCTTTCCTCCGCGGTGATCTCCTTCTGGTAAAGCTCGACCAGGTTGACCGAGGTGCCCGACGGTGAGTGCAGTTGGCCACCCACAATCGCACCCTCGGTACCGTAGAAGGCTGGTGCGCCGGTCACCTCCACCGGCGGTCCGTGCAGACCCCACGACCACAGCAACTGACCTATGGCTCCGTTCTCGAAGCCGAAGCAGGCCAGGTGTGTATCGTCCACGTCCACGGCCACCGGGTCCGCATGGTTCGTGTCCCCGGGCATGTAGCGGTTGGGTTCTAGGGTTGGGGTGTGGGCGGACACCCAGGCCACCTCGCCGAACACATGGCGCAGGCCGTGGAACTGGTGGACGCCGATGTCGATGGTGCCACCGCCGCCTCCGCGCACCTTTTGGTGTCGCCACGGAGTCTCCGCCACCACCTTGGTCGGTGACCAAAGTCCGCCAAGGGAGCCGGAGATCACCAGTTGCGGCGCTCCGATGCGTCCCGTCGCGACCGCCCAGGCTGCAGCCCGGCCGGACAGGCTTTGCCGCACATTCTCAAAGACCCCAAGCACGCAGTTGTTGTCCTTGGCTTGGCGGATCATCCGCTGGCCGGCCCGCACGGAGATGGCCAGGGGCTTCTGCGTGTGCACGTGCAGACCGGCATTGAGGGCACTGTCGGCCACCAGGTGGTGGACATCCAGGGCCGTCAGGTCGATGACGGCATCCACCGTGTCCGACGCCACCATTTCGCGGAAGTCCGTGAAAATGGCTGCATCCGTGTCACTGTGGAGATCGGTGACGTAGGTGTGCGGTGCGGCCAGGGGATCGCCGGTTGAGGGATCCAGGACCGGCGGGCGAGGGGTGGGACCTTCTCCGCGCCGGGCGAACATGAGGGCATCGTCGCGGTTGCGCGCGACCAGGGCCGTAACGCGAAAGTCGTCCACACCCTTTTCAATCAGGCGCAACAGGCCTTGCAGGTGGGCGTTGAGGATGCGGCCGCATCCCACGATGCCGAGTCGAATCATCGGTCCCCCTTGGAGGTTGATTGACAGTGGATCCGGATGTCTATACGTACGGATTCAGGAACGGCAGCGGTAGGGACACCGCCTTGCCCGTGTGGCAGCTCTCCAGGCCCGCCTGCAGAATTTCCTGGGCATTGCGCCCCACGGTGTCCGTGCACAACGGGATGATGTCCGTGCCGTTGACCAGATGGTTGAGAAAGCAGGCAGTGGCGGACGACCAGTGATCCGGCACGGGAGGCAAATCGACTTCGACGCCCATGTCGTGCTCCTCGGTGGCCAGCAGCAGTCGGTCGCTGGTGATTTGCAATGTGCCTGTGGTGCCGTACAGGACCCCGACATAGGAGGTCACGTGGCCAATTTGCGACCAGGAGGCTTCGGTCACCGACATGGCATCGGGATAGTTGAGGAGCAGGATGGCGTTGTCTTCCTGTGGCGAAAAGTCGTGAACCAGCCTGTTGGACACGCCGGTGACGGTGGAGGGGCGGCCCAGGACCGCGGCGGCCAGAGCTGCGCCGTAGCAGCAATAGTCCATGAGTGCGCCGGCTCCGTTGAGTTCGGAGTCGTACAGCCACTCGCAGAAGTACTCCGAACATCCCAGGGCCCGAGGGCCGTTGTGTGCCGATCGATACCGCGTACTGAATACCCGCCCGATGTCGCCGGCCTCCGCCATGGCGAGCGCCTGCTGCATCGACGGCCACCAGGCAAAGGGCCAGTTGATCATCAGGGTCCGATCCGATTCGCGGCTGGCCTGCAGCATCACGTCCGCCAGGGCAACGGTGCTTGCCATCGGTTTCTCCACCAGTACGGGCAGGTCCGTGGCCAGGGCCATGGCGGTGCCAACGGCTCCGTTGAGGTTGTCCCCGAAAACGTAGACGGCATCCAGGGTCTCGCTGGACAGCATCTCCTCCGGATCGTCGTAGACACGCTCGCAGGAAGTATCTGCCCGGACCTTGTCCTGCAGTTCCGCGTTCGGATCGGCGGCCGCCACCAGGCGACCCAGATCCGATGCCTCCAGTTCGGCCAGATTGCCCCAGGCGTGGTCATGGGTCAGGCCCAGAACGCCGATCTTCAGTTCTTCTGCCATGTGGGTTCCCCGCTGCGTTGGTCCGACGCGCTTGGCTGTCGGCACGGTGTGAGTGGTTAGGTGGACTGGCCGGCGACCTGGGGCGTGAGCACTGCGCCGCGCCGCATGAGGGCGAACAGCACGCTGCTGGTGAAGTAGGACACGGCACAGACCGCGAACAGGAAGGTGAAGCCGCGCCAGTCGACAAGTGTGCCGCCAACGGCCAGACCAATTATATTGCCGGCCCCCATGGCCGTGCCATAGATGCCCACGTTGCTGCCCCGGCTCTTGCGGTTTCCCAGTTGGGTGGCGTGCAGCATGGACGTGATCGTGTAGGAGGCGAAGCCCCAGCCCCGGCTAATCTGGGCGGAAATCAGGACGGGACCGATCGCGGCACTCCTGAGGGACACGTAACCGGCCATCGTCAAGGCCAGGCTGAGGCCGCTGGAGGCCAGGATCAGAAGGCTGCCGAAGTTGTCGGCCATCACCCCGATGAAGGGCATGAGTACCCCCTCGACCAGGGCGGCCAGGCCCCACAGCCAGTTGGCTGCTTCGCTGGGCATACCAAGGCTCCGCAGGAAATTGGGAAACATCGATGTCTGGGCCGAGTGGGCAACGTTCCAGAGCACGACTCCGGTCAGGAACAGGAGGGCCATTGGGTCCCGCAGGCTGAAGCGGGAGGCGGTGGCTTCCTTGGCCGCGGCTTCGCTGGCGGTCTGCGGCGGCAGGTCCTGGACCAGGAGTCCGATCAGTGTGGCCAACAGATATCCCCCGGAGGCAAACAGGTAGGCCTGCTGCAGGCCGAGGCGGTTGATCACGATGCCGGAGGCCAGGGCTCCGGCGGCAAACGCGATGGAGCCAAACCCGCGATAGGTGCCGATGCGGCGTCCCTGGTTGTCGCTTTGGGCCAGCCAGTCGCCAATCAAGGTGAGTCCGACGGTCATGTAGGCGGCAATGGCAATGTGGTCCATTACCATGATGGCCCAGATTTGCTCGACGGATCTGGCCCGGGACAGCAGGGCCAGGCCAACGGTCAGGACCGCCAGCGCCCCGAGGACAATCGGCTTGCGGCGGCCAAGGTGGTCGGACCAGCGGCCGAAGGCATAGTTGGCGCCCAGCGAAACCAGGCTGCTGGTGGTCAGCACGGCGGAGATTCGGGAAAAGCTGGCTCCCAACTCCCTCAGGTAGATGGACAGCGACGGCCCGGTAGTACCCATCCCCATGAACATGAGGAACTGGATCGCGGTCAGGAGACTGACATTGTCCAGCCGCGCGGAAAGGGAACCGCGCCATCGTTTGAGCATGGCGGATGAATTCAGGGGGAGGAGCCGGCCGGCGGATGTCCGGCGGGAGTGCCGGTCGGCCGGCAGACGGCTCCATTATAGGTTGGCGGGACGCTGTTTCCGCCTGTCCCGCATTCGGCGGAGCACCGTACGGCCGTACGTGCTCCTGCTCTTGGTCGTCGAGCATTGAGTGAGTGTGGGGAGTGGGACCGGGCAAACGGAATTGACGCACATGGGACCGGTGCTTCGATAAGCCTTCAATTTGTATTGAATTGTATTGTATAATTGCCATATTTGGCATGGACGAGATTTACCGCATCCCGCAGTTTGGTGCCCGTGTGGGGCGTTCGGCGCACCCGTTGCACGTCATGGATCGCAACGGCACATTCCCGGCCCGCTGGACCGCGACCGGGAGGCGGTACCACACCGAGGCGGATGCACTGCGGTTCCCGGGCGGGGGCGACGTTGCCCCGCAGGGATTGACCGCGGTCTGCTGC
>VXMJ01000102.1 GCA_009841145.1 Caldilineaceae bacterium SB0661_bin_34
CGGGATCTCCGGGACCAACTCTCATCTTGATATTTGTCCATACGAAAGGCTTAGTATGTTTGCCAAATTCAGTAGGCACGGGCTGCAGCCCGTGCCTACTGACGGGGCGTGACAGACCGGTTTGTAACCAGGTCCGGTTCACCGAGACCGTCGAACAGCCAGGTTCGTCACGCCTCGCCTTGGCAGTACCCCGAACAGTTTCTTGGACCTAAAGTCCGCATGGGCTAGACCGGGACCGCGAAGGATTCAGCCATCCCAGTCTACCGGAGAGCCAGGCCATGTCCCAGACCCATGTCGGCATCGACGTATCCAAGCACCAGCTCGATGTAGCGCTCTGGGGTCGCCCCGAAGAGGACGACTGCCTGGCCAACGACCCTCAGGACATTGAGGCGCTCTGCCGGCGCTTGAGCCGCCTGGCTCCCGACCGCATCGTGGTGGAAGCGACCGGAGGTTTGGAGCGGCCCCTGGCCCTGGCCCTGCAAGCGGCCGGCCTGCCGGTCGCCGTGGTCAACCCGCGCCAGGCCCGTGACTTCGGGCGCGCCTCGGGCCGGCTGGCCAAGACCGACCGCATGGATGCCCGACTGCTGGCCGAGATGGCGGCCCTGATGCGACCGCCGGTGCGGCCCCTGCCGGACGCCGACCGGCAGGCGTTGCGAGAGCTCGTGGTGCGACGGCGGCAGCTGACCGCCATGTGCGCCCAGGAGCAGAACCATCTGGCCAGTGCGGACCCCTCTCTGCACGCCCACATCCAGGCCCATCTGGACTGGTTGCTGGCGGCCTTGGAAAGCCTGAACCAGGAAATCCAGGCCCGGTTGCAGAGCCATGCGACCTGGTCGGGCCAGGCCGAGTTGCTGCGCAGCGTGCCGGGCGTCGGGCCGGCGGCGGCCGCGGTGCTGGTCGCCGAACTGCCGGAACTGGGACATCTCAGTCGGCGCCAGGTGGCGGCCCTGGTGGGTGTGGCGCCCCTGAACCGGGACAGTGGCCAACTGCGCGGCCAGCGCCATATTGGGGGTGGCCGCGCCACCGTGCGCAACGTGCTCTACATGGCCACCTTGAGCGCCGTGCGCTGGAACCCCGCCATCCGCACCTTCTATGAACGTCTGTGTCAACGAGGCAAGGCCAAGAAAGTGGCCCTCGTCGCCGCCATGCGCAAGCTGCTTGTCATGCTGAATGCCATGATGCGGGACCAGGTTCCGTGGCAAGCAAAACCTGCACCAGCAGCGATTCATAGTTGACAACCCAACACAGTTGCTGTTCGGTCGCTGTCCATAACCGCGATCGGCAGGTAGCCGTGCTTCATTAGGTGCCAGTTCATCAGCGCGCGACCGGTACGGCCATTGCCGTCCGCAAACGGGTGGATCTGCGCGAAGCGGTGGTGCAGCCAAGCGGCGGTCAGCACGGGATGGGCCGTTGCTTCGTGCACTTCATACCACCGCACCAGGTTGGCGATCTCGCTGTCAACCTGTTCGGGCGGCGCGTACTGGTGGACCAGGCCATCGGGTCGTGTCGGGTTGTTGGGATACTTCTTGAAATCCCCCTTTGCCAACCGGCGGTCCACGTGCCGACCCAGGCTGTCGACGGCGCGATGCGTATCCTGGTGTGCCGTGATGCAGGCGTGCAGTTCGCGCATCATGTGAGGCAACAGGGCGCGGTCCTCCCTGATGTAGCCGTGGACCAGCTCGATCGACGCCTCATGGTCCCGCAGAATATCCAACAACAACGCAGGGTCGATGTTGGTGTGCCGTGCTTCGATGATGTCGGGCACAAATCCACGATCCAACAGCGTGGTGATAGTGCCGCGGTTCAGGGTGTAGAGACGTTCGATCACACCGGTTTCGATCGCCCACAACCGTTCGAGCCGCAGCGCGCTATGCGCGTACAAATTACGCCACTCTGCCCAGTGGCGGAACGCAACCCAGCGGTCACGCCAGCCATTGAGGAACGTGAAGTCGTACTCCAGATCCCTCTTGGCTAAAGGCTCGATGGCTTTCCACGCATGGCCCACGAGGGCAAGGCCCTAGTGGTCGTGCTTGCGTTCACGGTCCGGCTTGGATGCCAGGCGTTCAACGCCGCTGCGGCGCGGCTCCTGCGGTGGTTTCAGCTTCATGCGGCTGCGTGTTCAGTCGGCGGTCATCGGACGGTCGGGGTCACCCGTGCCAGTCCGGCCGATTGCGCGCGACGACCTGCCGGGTTTCTTCCAACAGTTTCCGCCAAGGCCGCCACGGCGACGACGATGGAGACGGGCAGGGGCTTGCTCATGCCGGGTCCTCTGATGGTTGTTGGCTGTCGGGGTACCGCCCAACGGAGCATTGTACGCCAATGTACAATGCCTGTGTTGTACACAACACGCGCGAGGCATCCGAGCGATGGACATGCACGACACCGCAGGTGCCACTAGGACGATTCCGGCATCGCAATTCAGGGCCAACTGCCTGCGACTGATCGATCAGGTGGCCCAAGACGGCGAGGAAATCGTGATCACGAAGCACGGCATCCCGGCGGCGAGACTGGTGCCCCACAACCGGAACCGGAAACCAACACCACCATTCGGCGCGGGCCGGGGCCTGTTTGACATCACGGGCGACATCGAGGCCCCACTCGACGTGGAGTGGGAAGCGGAAGTGAATCCCGATCGGGTACTGGAACCGTCATGATTCTCGACACCAGTGTGTTGGTATGGTTCCATTTTGGCGATCGTCAACGCCTGGGTGAAACCGCGTGCCGGGCGATTGACGAAGCCTGGGCCAACGGTGATGCCGCGGTGTCGGCGATTACGTTTTGGGAAGTCGCCTTGCTGCACAGGAAGCAGCGTCTGAATTTCCATGTCGAACTCGGGTCTTGGCGCGCCGGCCTTTTGGACAACGGGCTGGTCGAGATTCCGATCGATGGCGACATCGGCATCCGATCGGTGTTGCTGCCCGACTTTCACGACGATCCGGCCGACCGGCTGATTGTCGCGACCGCGTTGACCGGGCATCGGCTCGTTACGTCCGACCGCAAGATTCTGCGATGGGCGGGCAATCTCAGCCGCCTAGATGCGCGGACGTAACGACCCCGCGTGATGCAAACCCTTCACCACCCCTTGGGCGGGGGTCGATCCCGCAACGCTTTCAGTCGGCTGCTGTGACCGAGTTGATGGCCATACCGAATCGGCTGCGCGGCGAAACACAATGACAACCCCGATCCTGAGAGGAATCCCTGTGCCCGCCTCATGGGACGAGTACATCCCGAAGGTTGAGAACTACGTCCGTTCCCGGACCTACACGCGGTGGTTTCTGACCGAACGGGATCGCCGCGGGCGGATCAACTTGGGGGAACGGAAACACTTCAAGACCCTGGCGCAGGCGGAGACCCGGCGGGACGAACTCCGGGACGGTGCAGGGCGTGACCTTGCAGTGGTGGAATGCCGCGTGGTCATGAGCATCCTGGCACCCAAGAACAAACGCATCCAGTTTGAATACAGACCCACCGGTGAGACCCGGAAGCGGGCGGAGAGTCAGTTCGAGCAGTTTTGGCGGGAGGACGCCCTGCGGCGGACGGAAAGCATTCTCTGGTATGGCGGTGAGTTTACGGCCATGATGTTCGCCGGCCGGGCCGTCTTTGAAGATGCCGAAACGGAGTTGCACCGGGATAGGCATGTCATTCCTGTCGTTCTGGACGGCGGCCGGGTGGAGATCCACACCCCCGGCCTAGCAAGGCAATTGCAGCAGGATTGCAGGTTGCGGGTGACGGCGCACCTGTTCCACCAAGCGGTCGAGGTGGGCATGAAGGTACTGGCGGTGGCCGACGGCATTGACGATCTGCGGAAGTTGGGACACAGACTCGGGGACGTGTGGGCGGATGTGGACGAACGCCACAGACTTGAGGTCAACCGCATCTTCAACAAGGAGGTGAAGGATGCCCCGCCCGCGTCCAAATCGTTTGACGAGTTGGTGGCGCAGTACAGCAAGGGCGGCAAGGGCGTGACCAGGCGCTTGCGCTATCTGGGCGACGACCCGAAACCCCTGCCGGACTCGGACATCGTTCACCACCTGTGGAAAATGGCAACGGCCTTGGAGCTCTACTATTTCCGGGTTCTTGTAGGAGGGACCTTGGCGGTGCATGGGGTGCTGACCGACTTCTGCGACACGATTCATTGAACGGAACTTTGCGTTGCAGATCCACACCCGACAACTGCGACAGCATCCTCCGTCAGCTCTATGTGCCGGCATTGGCCCGGACAGACACTGACGACCTTGCGGTGTTGACGAACTTCTTGATCAAAATGAACCGGGAGGTGATCCGTTTGGTGATGCACTACTTCCCGTTTGAGGAATGCCAACGGGTATTGGGTTCCGGAGTGTAGCGATGGCACGAACCCGCGCCACGGAGACGGACACCGTCTGACGCGCGTTGCGCGGAGCTGGTGGCGGGCGAAGATCAACCCGGTGCCGGCGCACAGCTGACGACCCTCAAGGAGATCATCGCTCGTGAAAAAAGCGGCACCTACGCTGCGCCGCTTTTGTACAGGGGAAGTCGGTGTCGAAAATCGTCCGTGAGCTGATCCGACCGTCGCAGGGCCGGGAACAACGCGTAGCGCTACCCGCGGTCGCATGTGGGCGATGTGGCCGCAAATCGGCGCACTGACCGCACATCGAGCGGCCCGGCCGGGTCAATCACCGGTTGGCCAAACAGCCCGCCCACGCGCCGGAAACCGGCTTTCCTTCGCCGCAACGACGCGCCTGCGCCGACTGGCGCAATGGTGCGCGCACCCGCGGATGTTCGATCAGGACGTTGATTGAGGACGGAGCGTCGCGGTGATCCGGAAGGTCCTGCACGGCCGGCGGCACGTGGGCGCGGAGCTGGCAGCGGCTGCGGTGTGTGCGCCCAACCGACGCTGCCAGCGATCAGGGAAGCGGATTGAATGGTTCGAAGCGCGGTCACCGGACAGGTGGGCGACTGCCCGCCGAACTGCACAGCCTTGACGGCTGTGCAGCGGCGCAACCGACCATCAGGTGTCAGATGGTCAATCAGCAAGTAGAATCTTCAGCACAGATCTCAAATTGGCGTGTAAGATACTACACTGATGGCGGAAGACATGGTCCAGGAGACACTGTGAACGGAACAAATGGTCCTAAAATTCTTATGAAAATGTTTCAAAATCAGCAACATGCTGAAGCCTTCCGCCAAGGGAAACTCTATGCCAAGCCACTGAGTTACTTCCAACAACTTGAAGGGAAAGTCGGACAAGCCGATCCTGACGAAGGTTCACAGTGGTCAGGTGAAGACGGTATTTTAACCCTGTGGTCCGACCCATCAGACAAGATAACCCTTGGCCGTGATGATCTGTTGGGACCAATCAGATTTCAGATGCTCAATCATATCAACGTTGTTTGCTTCCACATTTGGACACCTCCGGATGACCTGTCAAACAAGCTGTTGTCGAATGTTGGTGGAGAGGCCATCCCCTATCAGATGCCGCAGAGATTGCAACGTGAATTCGGTGATCACTTGGTTGCCATTCACGATTGTTCCGAGTTCCTGGATCGGTTGAACAGCGCGTTGCACAGACAGTACATCAGCGGCGATTTTACGAGGGCCAGGCAAGGCAGGGTTCAGTATCAGGACCACCAACCGGTGTTTTTGAGTGACCCGTATTCCTTGGAAGCCGCGTTTTACAAAGGCACAAGGTTTCAGTACCAGTCCGAGTACCGCGTAGCCTTTGAAAGAAGGAATGCGCCAAGAGGAGGTGCCCCCCATACCCTTGACATTGGCGACATACGGGACATCACAATGTCCCTGAAAACCTCTGATCCCCTCTATTGTCAGGCGGCTCGAAAGGAATAGTGACTGCGCCCCGAACTGCATGTCCTGACAAGGGTTGTTTCAATCCCGCAACGCCGGCGGCAATCCCTCGACGATGCACGCCGTCTCCACGCTCACGTACACAAGGCGGCGCAGGTGCGACACCAATCCGGCCGGATCGGCCGCGAACCAGGCGTTCGGATCATTGACGATCCCGCTCTCCTTGTCTCGGCGGATGTGCAGGCGGTCGACCGCCCATTCCAACGGCGTGCGGCCGTTGACCACGTAGGCGTGGGCCGCGTCCGGAATGCCGCGCAGCGTGACCGTAGGCGTGACGTGCAGGATTGAGCGGTCGCGCAGAAGTCGTCAGGGCTTTGTCGAAATGGAGCACGGGGTCTCGGTAACCGTACTTTCAGGTAAACCAGGATTGGGGAGACTGCTAAAGAGTTCCGCCAGCTCATTTTCAAAATCCGGCTTGAGTTGTCTGTCGGCGTCAAGCAAGCCACAGGTAGCACCTTGGGCAGCGCGGGGACGCTTGGAGCGAACGTCATCCGCAGGGATAGCGTGAATGTCGTACTGGGGAAAATCTTGCTGCAACTCCGACATCAAATCACGTTGATCACCATCCAGGATTGCTGCGACTTGGGCAAATCCAAGATCTCTGAACAGGGCCAACAGCGTCCGAACCTTGCCCGCTCCTCCGGCTCCCCAACCAAACAACCGGTCCCTGATTTCCTCGGCCAAGCAACGAGACAAGTGATTCCTGTCTGCCAATTGGTCTAATATCTTCGGGTAGAAGATGACATCTTCTTGGCCTTCAACAACAATCACGCCGTCTTCCCGGAACAGGGCTTCGCGCGCGTCCAGACCAAGGGTGTGGGGATTGTGGTCATCCCTCAACAGCCTGCCAACCGACTTAGCAGTCTCTGAACTGAGATGCGACACAACACAACGATGGTTGGCCTTGTGCACTCGGGCAACCTGAGCCCCATTCACCACGTACTTGAAGTCCACAAAGTGCGGCGAGTGGGTCGCATAAACGATCTGCCTGTCCTTGGCATACTCGGCGAACAGGTGCGCCAGCCTGCGTTGGAAAGCTGGATGAAGGGACAACTCCGGTTCGTCGATCACTATCAGCTGATCCGGCTTGGAATCGTACAAGGCATCCACGATGAACAGCAGGCTCACGATGCCGTCGCCCAAGCCGTCGGATGAGTGATGATGCTCGCCCGCATCCAGCTTCACATAATGCTGCCCTTGATCGGACTGCTCGATTGTCCACTCGGGTACCGGGTTCACCACCTGCTTCATCACTTTGTTGAAATCTTCAATGTTCTGCTGCACCTTGAAGAGACGCCCCGAAAACCCATCCAAGGGAGTGTTGCGGGTTCCCTGAAGGGTATTGGCCTGATTGACGGTATAGCTATCCCGAGTCTCCCTGCTGCTGCCAAAATATGGATTGAACCTTCTACGGGATGGTAGATAAAAACAGGCGTTCGGTGGAGTCTCTCCGTTGGGTCGATGGGTTTGACTCCCTCCCGTCGGAACAGTGCAGAGTTCGGATGTTCCACCCGATGTGAACTTCAAGCGCAACGAAATCCTGTCGCCTGCACCTTTGTTCCGCTTGCCCTCCGAAAAACTGACTGGACGGCTTCTGAACACTGCATCAAGAGCTTCGGTGATGGTCGATTTGCCTCCGTTGTTGGGGCCAACCAGAATCGTCAGACCGCTCCCGGGTTTGTTGTCAGTCGGTACTGCCAGCTTGAGTTCCTGGCATTCGGCAAAACCCCTGAGCCCCTCGATGGACAGCGTCTCCACTGTGTTGTCCATTGTTTGGTACTTTCCTTATTGCGAATGAATCGCTTCCTCCTCTGGAAGACGACCGTCGATGTTAGCGCGGCGCACCGTCTGGCGTCAGATACCGGTCGAGCTGCCCCGGTGTCATCAGCGCGGCCACCACCCACAGCACCCAAAGACCGCGGACAGCATGCGTCTTGGCTTCAGACGTTGGGGCCGCTGGGCAGAGCAGAGGTTGTGGTCGATCCGACTTCGCGGTGCCGTCTCCCTGGGGGCATGTCCCTGTTCAGGTACTCCATTCTTCTCCCAGTCGAGGAGCAAGGAGTTCCAACCGTACTATCGTTTCAACCAATTCGTAGATCTGCCAGGGGAATTCCGGACTCATGATGTTCGTCCATTGCCATTCGACACGTTCGAGAATTTGGTCGGCATACCAAGTATCGTCTGATTTTGCTGCCTCCTCCCGATAGCGAGCCAGCAGCGGTGAATCCACACTGGCAAAGTCTCGGCCAAGATCTTGTTCATTCCTAGCAAGAAACATCATGATGATGTGAGACTCTATCTGTGCACCGAGTTCCTCTGAACGTGTGGCCCGCCCACATAAGCCCAAGACCGCATCCGCCACGTCTGCGTCCGTGGCCTCGAGGTGCACGAATTGCCGATACACCTCAAAATCGGCGGTCCTTAGTGTGATGCCTACCACCGCGGCAAGCGGTAGCAAGGGTGTTTCGGCGGGCAGGAGTTTCATTGTCAATGCCAAACGATGCACTGCCTGCTGAACCTTCCGCAGACTGAGTGTGGGCGAAGCTAGGAAAACAGTCAGCAAGGACTTTGCGATTTGTCGCTCGTCATGCCTCTCCCCCGATTCCAGGATTGAGGCCAACCCGGTGGTTTCCAACAGCTCCTGAACGAACTGTTCTCGACTCGGTTCCGGCAACTGGAAGTCAAGGTCAAAGAAACGCCGCAGGTAGCCGTCTGCATCGAAGCAAGTGCCATACAGCGCCTTGACCGAATGGACCAGTCCGGCGCGATTGACGGCCAGCACAAACACAACGTTGTCCACGGCAAAGAGGTGCTTGGCGACTTCGAGCAGTTCGATGGCGTACAAGGGACGGCAGCGGTCCAGTTCGTCGATCATGACGACCAAGGGTTTATCCAAACCGCGCGCCAGCTTCTCCAGTGCGGCTTTGAATGCTGCGATTGCCTCTTTCGTCTCCAGGTAGTCGTTGGTATCCGCCTTGTCAGAAACTGCTGCAGAAAGCACGGACAGGACTGCCTCAACAGCGGTCCCGCCTCCGGGTACCAGCGATCCTGCAAGCTGGGGGATTGCAGGGATAGCGACCCGCAGCAACTTTTTCCCTGCTCGCTTGAACGTGTTGAAACCAGGGATCGGCGTAGTCTCGATGCAGGATTCCAGTTCCCTGGTCAACTCCGAGGAGAGGGCCAGAAACGGGTGGTTGGTGAAATCGGTCTCCCAGGCATTGAAGCAGGCCACGACCGGGAAGCCCTGGGCCTCCTGGCGCAACCATGCCTTCCACATTTCGAGGAACGTGGTCTTGCCATAGCCCCAGGGCGCATCCAGGGCCAGTACACACGGCCCTTCGATCCGCGCCACAATGCGGGTCAGCACCTCCACCGACTCCTTGCGCCCAAGGCGGTCGGAGCCAAAGGGATCTTCCTCCGGTATGCAGAGGTCTCGAGGTTGAATACGCACTCTCTGGTTTTCCATGCCGTTGCTCTCTGGTGATGGGTCCCCCAAGGCACAAACACGATGCTTGGGGAAACTTGACGATAGGTCACCGACCACATCGGAGGCCATGCGCCTGAGTTTGGTTCAATATTGGGTGGCTACAGCCGACCTGGGCCGGATCAATTGCCAGGGCTGTTTCAATCCCGCAACGCCGGCGGCAGTCCCTCTGCGATGCGCGCCGTCTCCACACTCACATGCACGAGGCGGCGCAGGTGTGCGACCAGGTCAGCAGGATCGGCCTCGAACCAAGCATTCGGATCATTGACGATCCCGCTCTCCTTGTCGCGGCGGATGTGCAGGCGGTCGACCGCCCACTCCAACGGCGTGCGGCCGTTGACCACGTAGGCGTGGGCTGCGTCCGGAATGCCGCGCAGCGTGACCGCAGGCGTGACGTGCAGGATTGAGCGATCCGGTTCCTTGCGCGTGCCGCCCCACTGCATTTTCTTGTCACCCAGGCGGTAAACGCTGTCGCCATCATCATTGATGTCAACCTGCAGGTCGAACTCCGCACAGGTCTCGTAGCCTAGGTGCAGGGCCGCCAGGGCCGCGCCCGCGTCGCGGAACGCGCCGAAGTCGGGGGCGAATGGGAGGCGCGGCAGGTCCTTGCTCAGGTCCGCCCGGTAGCGCTCCCGGTAGTCGGGCGCGTGCAGCAGGCCGTAGACGTAGTGCCAGATGTCGTTCTTCGTGATCCGCAGGTCCGGGTATTGTGCGCGGAACTGCTGCGCACACCAGTCGGTGATGTTGTCGATGCGCCGGTAGCCGGGAACAGTGTCCAGGCCACCGTCGTCGGTCTGTGCCCAGGCATCCGGGCTGTCGGGATCGCGGGCCTCATAGCGCCAGCGGGAGAACCATTGGCCACTGGCAACAAGATGCAGATTAGGAATCGTATCGGTGATGAGGGTTGAGAAATCAGTAGTCTCTCCCCGTCCCGTGACGCCGATGACTTGGTTCGGAGCCGCCGGCGTGGGGAACATCGCGGGGATACGGTATGTCATCTGAATCAGAGCTGCCTCGAAGTACAGGTGCTGCTTTACGAAGGGGCGGTACATACCCGTGCGTAGTACCGAGTTCTGAAAGTAGATTTCATGATTGCGCATTAGACGCAGATTCAACTCTCGGTTCCACTTGATGCGATCCGGATAGTCGTTGCGCGTGGCTTCCTGCACGCTGGTCACTCCATCTGCCACCGCTTGCCGTCGTTCTTCGTAGAAGGCAATCATGGTCTGCATGCGCTGCAACAGGACTTCCCAGCCAAAGGCATAAACCCACAAGTCCCGGCCCGTGGCGATTCCCAAGGAAAACAGGGACAGAGTGGCCTGTACATGCCCTTGTCCTCTCTGCTCCCTGCTAACCAGGGACATGAACTGCTGGTAGGCGGGATCGCGCTGGTCCAGCCAGTCGTGGTCTTCGTCCGGCACAATCCGCTGCCAGTCCAACACACCAGCCACAGAGCCAACTTCCCGGACCACTCGCAGCTTCTGTTCGCGGGACAGGTAATCGCCGATGTCTCTGTAGTGAATCCGGCATTCACCCCGATGCGCAGGATCGCGAACAAGCACCATGATGGCCACCGGTGTACGGGAACCGTGTCCAAAGACATTGCCTGCCTCCTCACGGCGTCGTTCTCCTGATGTTCTGGCATTTCCCCGCAGGTTGAACACATACACATGGGAGAACTCATCAGCCAGACAGGCGCGCAGGCCCGCCTCGGCATTGCCGTCAATGAACGAACCGTTGGTCACGAAGGCGACAACCCCCTGCTCCCCAATCCGGTCACTCGACCAACGAACGGCCAGTTTGTAGCTGTCATACAGGGACTTCTTTGAAGTGGCGGAACTGCGGGCCGCATAGGTTTCCTCAATCCGTCGTTCGAGGTGCGGATAGTCCACGTTGGGATTGTCGTCCGTGGCGCTCTTCTGCCCGATCGAATACGGTGGATTGCCGACGATCACCTGAATAGGGCTTTGCTGCTGCCGCTGCACGCGCCGGCTGTTGACGGGCAGTGATTCCGGGAACCGGCCCTCGCCTTCGCCGAGGTTGAACGTGTCGGTGAGCGCAATGCCCTCGAACGGCGCGTAGGCGCTCTCCATGCCGCGTCGCCCGTGGTACGCCTCCTCGATGTTGATCGCCGCGATGTAGTAGGCAAGCAGCACGATCTCGTTGGCGTGCAGTTCCTTTGTGAACTTGCGTACCAGATCCGCGTCTCGGATCAGCTCAGGGTTCTGCAACAGGCGGACGATGAACGTACCGGTGCCGGTGAACGGGTCCAGGACGTGCACGTCCTCATCGGTCAACCTTCGGCCGAAGTGCAGCCGCAGCGCGTGATCCGCGGAGTGGAGGATGAAGTCCACCACCTCAACGGGCGTATAGACGATGCCCAGCCGCTCCGCATCCTTCTTGAGCGCCACCGCAAAGAAGCGTTCGTAGAGTTCGAGCAGCACCTTCTGACGGGCCTCGGGGTTGTCCAGGGCACACGCGCGCTGGCGCACGCTCTCATAGAATGGCTCCAGATCCCGGGTTTCGTTCTCCAGACCCTCAGTTTCCAGCAACTCAACCAGCCGGTCCAGCGCACGCGAGACGGGATTGAGGGCCGCGAAGTCGTAGTCGGCAAACAGGGCCTGGAACACCGGTCCCGTGACCAGATGCTGGGCGATCATCGATACCACGTCGTCTTCGCCCAGCTCGCGGTGCAGCGTTCGCCGCAGGTCGTCGAGGAACCGCTGGAACTCCCGACGCAGGGTGATCCGTTCGGGGTTGTCAATCAGGCCGGCGACCCGCACGCGGATGCGATCCGCGATCCGGGCTACGTCCTCGGCCCACTGCGGCCAGTATTTGCGGTCCCCGCACTTCTCCACCACCTTGGCATAGATGGCTCCCGGCGGTATCCGGTACACGAGGTCCAGGGCCAGTTGCGAAATGCGGTCATCCCCGTTGCCCTCGTCGTCACCGGAGCCGTTTCCACCGTTGATGATCTTGATCCGCCCCGAGGGATTGCGGTTAAGGTCCAGGGAATTGATCTCCAGGTCAAAGCGGTCGTCGTGGCTGCGCAGGGCGCGCAGCACACTCCACACCACCTGGAACGTCTGGTTATTGTCCAGGGCCGCCGTCGGGTCCTCGTCCTCGCTGATCACCACGGGCAGGATGATGTAGCCCATCTGCTTGTCCTCGGCCTTCCGCATGACACGGCCCACGGCCTGCACCACGTCCACCTGCGACTTGCGCGGGGCCAGGAAAAGCACAGCATCCAGGGCCGGCACATCCACGCCCTCGGTTAGACACCGGGCATTGGTCAGCACCCGACACCTGATCCGGTCGTCGGTATCCTCCGTCTGTAGCCAAGCCAGCTTGCGTTGCCGGTCCAGCGAGTTCTGCGTGCCATCCACATGCTTCACTTCCAAGGGCAGCAACGACGCTTGATGTTCTTCATCCGTCTGCCGACGCACAATGTCCACTACGTCCTGCCAGTGGGTTTCCACCATCTTGGAAGTCCTGATGGTGTTGGTAAAGGTAATGGCACGCAGCAGCGGATTGTGCTGGTCGCCTGTCACATTCCGGTCCGACAGAACACCCTCGGGGTCGGCCAGGGCATCCCAACATCCCAGGAGTTTGACCGCATCGTCCAAGTTCAGGCCGGATTCCTTCTCGGTCGCCAGCAGGTTCTCCAGTGCCACCGACACCTGCCCCGGTTTCAGCGTCAGGATGATGACTCGGTAGTCCGTCAGCCAGTCACCCTCAATGGCCTCCGAAAACGCCATGCGATGGAAGACGGGACCATAGACTCTCTCATCGTCCATTGAGTAGACTTCCAGTTCCCGGTTGGCCGCCGCTCGGCTTTGGGCTGCCGATGTGTAGATCCGGGGTGTGGCGGTCGTGTACAGCCGTTTCCGGGCACGGATGCGGGAAGCGTCATGCACTAGGCGAAACGGTGAGACCTCCCGATTGTCTTTCTGATTGACTGCGGCGTCTTCCACACCCGTCGTGCGGTGCGCCTCATCGCACACCGCCAAGTCGAAGGCGGGTGCGCCTTTGATCTGGGCCGCCGCCACAAGGGGTAGGGATTGGTAGGTGCAAAACACCACCGTCAGGGCCTCCGGACGCTCCTGCCCCAAACCGACCTGAATCTTCTCCGGGTCCGTGGTCACGGGGTAGTCCAGTTCCAGCAGCGAAGTATCCTCGTCATTGCGTCCGGCACGGGTATCCGAGCAGATACCCAGATAGCGCAGAGACAGCCGTTTCTGCTCACTCCACTCCCGCATGGTCTGAGCCATCAGCGCAATTGACGGCACCAGGTACAGCACGTGCCCACCCTTGCCCACCAGTCGCTCCGCAATCCAGAGGGTGACGGCCGTCTTGCCCGTGCCGCAGGGCAGGATCAGCTGGCCGCGGTCATGGGTGGCAAAGCCCTCGCACACCTTGTCGATCGCTGCCTGCTGGTAGGAATGCGGGGTGTAGGGTTCGCGCTCCGCAAACTCCAAGGCTTCCGGATCATCGACAAAGCGCAGCCAGTCCACATTCCAGCTGTCAAGTTCAGGCGTTTGCAGCACACGGCAGGGCTTGGGCGATGCCTGCAGTTGCCGCAGTGTGTTGCCCCGGATGGCCCCGCCGGTGTTGACAATCAGGCGCGAGGTGTACCGCAACGGCTCCGAGGCGGCGATGAACGAGTCGATGGCCTTTTTGGGCACCGGCCGGTGGGGATCAAAGAACTTGCACTGAATTGCACAGTAGCCGCCTTCCCGTTCCTTGGCCACCAGGTCGATGCCCGTGTCCGGCCCGTCGCACTCCGGCCACTCGCCCCACAGCCACACCTGCTCAAAGCGATCACCCAGAATGCCCGGCTCCTTGGTCAGGGCGGTGCGCATGAGCCGCTCGAAGGCCCTGCCCATGCCCGCAAAGTCGGTCGCACGGTCGCGCAGAATCGTTAGGGCTTCGTCAAAATGGGGCATGGGAGATGGGGTTTGTAGGGAATGTATTGAATTGGTTTCGCCGAGGTTGGTCGTCAGGAGACAGGTCTACCAGCCACGTCAGAGTATGGCTGCCTGGTGGCAGGGGGGCGGGTTATCTGACAATGCCCCTTGTCTCCAACTGGCACTCAAGATCCTGTCGACAGGCAGAGGCAAACTCCCCGCTTGCCGTCGTCAGCGAATCGATGTCGAGCCACAACTCATTCACCACAGCCGGCTCCTCGACCGCACGGGCCACAAGGTCAAGAATCCGACCCAGGGATTTCAGAACCCTCTCGCGTGCGAGAAGAAGATCAGGACGATTCAAATTCAATTGCCCTATGGTCTTGTCCGCCCGGCTCCCGCACTCGGCCAGCGCGAACGATCCGGCGAACACGACCATCGTCTCGACGTCATCCAAGTGAGGGTCCAGTAGTCGGCATTCGGGATCGCAGTAGTCGCCTTTGTTCGTGTTGCACACCTGACACGCCACGGTCAGGTTCTCCCACGCACAGACCAGCTTTGGGCATTTGCGCTTGGGAAGCTTGTGTTCGATGTGCCCGTAGGAGACGGGCTTGAACCGCCCCTCGCAGTAGGCGCACTTGGATGTGTCTCGGCCTCGAGGGCTGAGCGAATGTCCGGGTGCGCGTACCGCCGTGGCTCGCTGCCTTTGCAATCCTCAAGCCAATTCTCGTACTCGGCGGTCCAGGCGTCGCGGTTCTCCACGAGGATTTGAGGTTCGCAACCTTTGCGCAGTCGGATCACTACACCCGTCCTTCACCGGCACCGTTGTCGGCCGGCAGAACGCGATCGATGACTTCAGGGAACATGGAACCCAACCCAACCCGAGTGAGATCGGACCTCAGACCGCTGAGAATTTCCGCGTTCAGCTCCTTGCCTTGAACCGACTTCACAATGCGGTCCAGTTCATGTTCAACCCAAAGGGGCGCAGGGAACGGCACCCCGAGTACATCCGTCAGGACTTGGTTGACAGTCGCCGACCGGTCAACCTCCTCATCCTTGAGTTGTGTGGATTCCACACAGCCATCCACGAAATCGAGGACAACGACATTCGACTCTTGCACCGACGTCACCACGAACGGGTTGTGGGTGGCGGCAATGAACTGAGCTTGCGGAAATGCTTTGACAAGCCCTGGCAGCAAGGCCCGCTGGAGGCTTGGGTGCAGGTGATTTTCGGGTTCGTCAATGAGCACCGTGAACTCTTTGCTCAAGCGCGACTTCATATGGATTTGCCAGGCAATGTCCATTAATGCGGCCAAGCCGCCCGATGCTGCATCCAGCGAAAAGTTGCCTGTGCCCGTCTCCAGAACTACCTCCGGCATGCGGATTGCGATCCGGCGGAACTTAAGGCTGCCGGGGAGCACCTTCCTGAGAGTGTCGGAGAAGCCCTCGAACGTTTCGCGTGCCTCCCGGTTTTCCTTCACAACCTCGTTTCCGTAGCCGAACGTCGCCAGCGAGATCAGCGCTCCCTTGAGTGTGAAGCTGGGAGACTTGATCATGTGTATGTTGTGTGAATTGTGGAAATTCCACAGGTTGATCACGTACTGGTTGAGCAGCACTTCACCTGCTTGAACCTTCGTGGGGATCTGCTCGATTGGTTGGTAGAAATAAGCGGGCCGGTGCGAGGTGATGTAGATGCCGGGCACGCCCCGCATGATTGTCTTCTCAGAGATGACTTCAAACGTAGTGCCTTCCGTAGGGGCCAAGAGATTCGCTTTGCTTTCGGTCCCGCCTTCGATGACGTAGGTTAATGATCCAATCCTGTCGCGATGGCCCTTGGTCTTTTTGGTGAACCCTGTGAGGTACTTCGTGTCTCCCGTCTCTTCGTCGATGGTGGGTGTGCCGACGAATTCCCGTACCCATCCGAGTTGCTGGCTCAATATGTTGAGCAGCGACGTTTTGCCGGAACCGTTGGCACCGACAATGACGGTGGCCCGCGGGTGAAACTCGACATTGACAGAGCGAAACTGACGCCAGTCCGTTACTTCGAGTGTCTTGAACCTGATCATCCTTTGCCTCGTTTCTCGATGGTCGGGGATATGTCCTGGCTGGCCTGGCGCAGTCCCGGATAGTCGCCCATCGTCAGTTCGTCGGGTGGCAGCGGAGGTCCGAGGATCGCCGCCATCCACCTGTTCCAAGACATGGATGTAGCCTGCCCGGTTGTAGCTCGCGACCGCGATCGACAGGGCGCCGTGCACTCATGGTTCCACCTGGTACCGCTTCTTGGTCAGTGCGAGCCGCAGGCATGTCAAGAGAACCACACCTATGTCGACAATGACCCACATGGTTCGGCCCAAATTGCCTCCGCTCAAGCCATCCATGAAAGCCGCGGGCAGGGCCAGCACAGCGCCGAGGATCACGCCCCAAATCAGATAGGCCCACCCACGATAACCGGTCTTGTGGGCCGCGTAGGGAAGCAGGAGGAGATTGAAACCCGCGAACACCAACAACTGAACAAACGGCATGTCTTGAACTCTCCAAGCTGATCGTCATGGTCTCGGTTCCGGGCGGATGTCGGGAGTGTTGTTGAATTCCCCGCGGGCGTTGTAGGGGATGGGCTGGGGGCACCCGCACGGGCGCGCCCGGCCGGGCCGCCGGAGCGTGCAGGTCCGGTTCGAAGCCGGGGAGGTATCGGTTCGCCGCCGTGTGAACCGTCATGGCGTTTCTCCTGTTCGATGCCCGGCGGACAGCAGGCTGCCGGCCCGGTCCATGTCCGCATCGGACCACCCCTCCTCCGCCTCCAGTTGCGCGGCCAGTTGGCCCACATGGATACGGTTCAGGTTTTCCCGGAAGGCCGCATACGTGCGGAAGCGGCCTGCGTGCCGGGCGGCAAAGCCATAGACGCGGGCCAGGTCGGTGTCGGCTTCCCTGCGCGGGTCCGCCCAGGCACGGGTTTCCGCATCGTCGGCTGCGACCGCCGTGATCGCATCCCGGCTGTCCAGGGTGCTTTGCGCCCGTGTTCGCAGGTAGGCGCGGACCGCTTCGGCATCGGGCCACAGGGCCTCGGTCCGGTCCCGCACCTTCGGGGGCACAATGTCCCACAGGAGTTTGTATTTGCGCTTCACAGATTCTCCCATTGCCTCCGGGACATATACGACATGGGGGACATTGTGCCGCGCCGGTTGCCAAGTTGTCAAGGTGCGGGTGTGGATTGGTGCGCAAGGCTGTCAGCGGGAAATGAGTGCGCCATTGCTACACTGAGAACCAACGCTTGAGTTTCTGCTTGTTTTAATTGGAATCGGCCTTCTCGGCAAGCTGATCGATTGGCTGTTCGGACGCAATCCGCCGCCGCGTCCGGCCAACAGGTCAGCCGGTCATTCCCGGCCTGCTCCACCCACCGTCCCACCCGTTCGCGAAGGATACGGACCGGGCTGGACTGTGCTCAGTAGGCAGGTTCGCCAGCGCGACAACTGGGCTTGTTCCGCCTGCGGCTGGAAGGCGGTTGGGCGAGACCGCTACTACCTGCATGCCCATCATGTCGTGGTTCGCGGACGTGGTGGCTCCGATACACCGGACAATTTGGTCAGTCTCTGTCTGGAGTGTCACGCCCGTCAACCGGGCCACCGGCACCTGCGCCGCAGCCCCGTCTACCAACGGTTCATGAACCATCGCTACGGACACGGCTGAGCAGTTGTGCTTTCTGCGCCGACCGCCGGCTTCGCAAACCATTCATGTCCCGGGCCAAAGGCGTGTCGGCATTGACACACCATACGGCCTCGACGGTGCGGGCATTGGGAGCGCGTAGCCGTCAGGCCTGTGTCGCTCTTTGTACCAAGACCACGCGGCTCACCATAAATCGATCCGCGATTGAACGATGCCGGTCCTCGTCGAGCAGAACGAGCACCAGATCGAGGATCAGCAAAAAACCAGTGCCCAGCACCACATGCCGGATCACGGCCCGCACGAACATGCGGCCAATGCCGAGCCGGCTCCGGCTGCCTTGCGGGAGGGCCTCCACGACACACAGGCCCACCATTGCCTTGCCCACCGTCTGGCCCCGGCCGGCCAGCCTGATCCAGACGAACAGCAGCGCGCCGGTCCACAACAGAGCGAACAACAAGGGCGTGGACGAGTCCCGCCAGATGCCCGCCCCCACCGACGCCACCCACACGCCCACCGTAATCGACGACGCCAGACCGTCGGCCGCGTAGGCGATCAGCCGCAGATACAGGGGCGCGGTCGCAACTGCGGATGGCTCGCGCCCTTCGCCGGTCAGGGTCCGGGCTTCCGACATGGCGGGACAACCTCCTCGTCAGACTTGATCGTCACGGGAGCGGCTCCTTGCGGATCTCGCCCTCGGGCGTGAGGTAGCGGTAGAGCGTGGTGCGCCCGATCCCCATCGTGGCGCAGATTTCCGCCACCGACAGCTGGCCGGCGCGCAGCGGTTCGGCCGCCCACCTGACCTGTGCGTCGCCGCTCCGGAGGGCTGTGCCGGTCTCCGCCGAATTCGTCATACCGGGCGTTGTGGTTGTCGGTCCGGTGTCAGGTGGCGATTGTCACGCCCGGCATCTCGGTCCACAGTCGGTGACCAGGTGGAGTGGTCAGTCATCCTCGGGAGAAATACGAGGTCATTCGGCACTGCCAGACAGGGCGGAGGCTGCTTGCACCGTCGTTGCATCGCACATCCGGAACAGGGTCCTGCCTGCAGGCCGTCCGATAATTACGCACAAAGGAGCCAAAATGGGAATTGGCTAGGAATGGGTGAGCTCAAGCCATTCGATGGACCCACACGAGGGGCAGACAGAATCCATCTCCGCCGGAACGATCCGCACGTCGCATTTGAAGCAGACGAAGTAGTCATCCTAGTGGAGCTGGGGGGACTCGAACCCCCGGCCTCCACAGTGCGATTGTGGCGCTCTCCCAACTGAGCTACAGCCCCGTGCCGATGCATCGGCGTATCCGAATGGAGCTTATGGGACTTGAACCCATGACCTCCACAATGCCATTGTGGCGCTCTCCCAACTGAGCTAAAGCCCCTCGATTTGGGAAGGCGATTGTACAGAGGGCAGTACCCGGAGTCAAAGCTTGACCCTGTCCGTTCTCTACACCTTTGGTACAACGCAACTGCCGTCGCGCCCTGCAAGTCGTCGCTTGCCGGATCCGCGACCCGATTATGGTCATGGCGAGCGAAAATTGGCACACTCCTCGCAAACTGACTGGGGCACCAACCCCCAACGCATCAGGTAGTCGAACACAAAGCAGCCTGCGCAAAAACCCAGAAATGCCTCAAGAGCGGCGAACAAGATCAGCACGGCAAGGACGACATTCGCCGCGACCGGTGATCCTGCAACGAAGTGCAGTACCAATGCGGCCACCGAGAAGCCAAGTCCCACAGTTTGGGCGAAACGCTTGGGCGGTCCGGGCACCAGCTTCGGCTCGCCTATGCGCGGCGCAATAACTCTGGTCGCCAGGAGTCCCATCGGGCTCAATGTGGGACCAGTCGCCACTCGTGCCAAAAAGCCGTAGGCAAGGACGAACATTAACCATGCCTGGCCTGTCAATATGGTCGCGAGGGACAGGCCGACTACCAATCCCGCGACAACCCTGGCAGCTACTTCGTTAACCGGATTGGGAAAGCTGAAGACGTATCGCATGGCAGCCTCAAACTTGCGGTGGATTTGTCTCAAGGCCTCTTGTGGCAACGTTGCCCAGTAGTGAACACTACCTGGTTATTGCAAGGACGCGAGCCGTGAACATCCTGCTGACAGTTGGCTTGGTTTGTGTTGGTCCAAGCGTACCAAGTTGCTGGTCCCGGTCGTACGGACTGTTGCTGCGCTGTGCCCAGTCATTCTGATCGGCATTCCGCATCGCGGGTTCCAGTGCTGACAAGCAACTGCACTCCTCAGCTTTGGTGTCGGCGCGCCGACACGCACCGTAACCCGGAAATACCCGATCAACCGACAGTGGCGCGCCCTGTCCATCGTGGCGACGAGTGCCAATCATGAGTACCACGTCCACACCGGTGTTACGTCGAACTCGCTTTGCCGATGACTCCAGCGGAGTATATCACCGGTGAACAGGTGCCGGTCGTGCATGTGGATGTGGATAGGGATCTGGCCCTTGTTGTGGCTTGGCACAGGGATTCCGATCTCCCTCCGGCTTCCACAGTGCGATTGTGGCACTCTCCCAACCGAGCTCAAGCCTTCCGAACAGGAAGATGGGTACAGAGGGGCTGGGCTCAAAGTCAAAGGATGGCCAACCCGCGTAGTTCCGACCACCGCCTTTAGGCAAAGGGGGGGGGTGTCCTCCCAGGTACGGGCGATCACCGCCTCCTCGTTGAGGTCCGTGCCCCATCCTGGAGCATCAGGAACCATCAGGTGGCCATCCCACGGACATCAAGATGTATCTTGACATTTCTGCCTGCCTGGACGGAAATAGCACAAACAGGGAGAGGAGGGAGCTCATGGCCACCAAACGAGTAAAGTTCTCCAGTCAGGTGTCACCAGACCTGCTGGCCGGAATGAGGGCAATCGCCAAACATGAAGGACGCCACTTTCAGTCCGTGCTGGAAGATGCCATGAGCAGCTACATAGAAGCCAAGGCGCAGGAGAGGGTACCACCCGAGGTGATGACCCACTTCAGAGCAAGTCTCGAGCGCAACCGTCGCCTTGGTGAACTCCTCGCCGACTCGTGAACCGGGAACTCCTGACGCTGGAGGAGGTCGTTGTCATGCACGATGTCGTGGTCCATGAGTTCGGCGGCACATCGGGTATCCGCGGCACGGGCGCGTTAGCCGCCATCACACCTCCGCAGATCGGCTGCTGCGATACGCTCATCGAGGAGGCAGCAGCCCTCATGGAAAACTTGGCAATGAATCATCCATTTCTGGACGGGAACAAGCGGACCGCCTTCTACACCACTAATGTCTTTCTCTGCAAGAACGGCAGTTTCATCGAGTGCGACAACAACGAAGCCCACCCATTCTTCATGAAGCTCTTCAAGACCAACGCGTTCCGTTTTGAGGAGCTTCATGCGTGGCTACAAGAACACGTCAAGCCGCTGTCGATCATGGGCCAGTGGATGTTGGATGTAACTGTTCCGCAACCGTATTGAATGTCAAACCGCGCCAGCCCGAGGCATGCAGTTCGACTGCCAGAGGATCTCGTCCCAGCCAGGACGATGAGCAACTTGTACATGGCCGCGACGAGCGCCACCTGTCTGGGGTTGCCCCGTCGGCGTAGTCTTTCGGCGGCCGCCGCTGGTTAGAAGGGGATGTTGCCCTCCCAGGGTCGGGCGGCTATCGCCTCCTCATTGAGCTCCGTGCCCCACCCCGGAGTGTCGGGCACTGTCAGATGGCCGTCCCGAATGTCTGGCAACACAGTTACGTACTCATCCCGCCAGGGACAGGAGTCGACATCGGTTTCCATAATCTTCAGGTTGGGCAGCACCGCACACATGTGGGCGTTCTGAAAGGTGGAAAGGTGGCTGTAGTAGTTGTGCGGAGCCACCGGCATCTCCTTTACCGCCGCCTCCCGCGCAATCTGAAGGCAGGCGCTCATGCCGGCCCAGGGGAGATCGAACATCGCCACGTCCATGGCCCGAATGTCCAGGAACCGCTGGTATTCCCGCACCGTGTTGACACTCTCGGCGGAACAGACCGGCAGGGACGTCGACTCGGTGATTTGCCGAATCACCTCGGGTTCCCAGGAGTCCACTTCGAGCCACAGCATCTTGTAGGGCTCAAGGGCCTTGGCGATGCGAATCACGTCCAAGGTGTCGAAATGGAAGTTCAGGTCCAGGGCCGTGTCGAACCGTTCACCGGCACCGCGCTTGAAGGCCTCAATCAACTTAACGACCGAGGACACCACGAAATCCATGTCCTTTGCATCAAAGGTGTTGAGGGTTCGAGCCGGATCGCCGGGCACTACCACATTGGTCTTGAGGGCCGTATAGCCCCGGTCCACCACCTCCCGGCCCAGAGCCTCCACGTCCGCGTAGGTCTTCAGGGGCTTGCCGTACAGTTCCGGGTAACGGGCCCGATAGGTACCGCAGTGGGACCAGTAGAGCCGAATCCGATCCCGCACCTTGCCGCCCAGCAGTTCGTATACCGGCACGCCCAAGGCCTTGCCCTTGATGTCCAGAAGGGCGCATTCGATCCCGGCAATCGACCGTTGGATGACTCCGCCCGGCCCCTGGCAGGACTGCCGATGCATGTCCTGTAAACGCTGCTCAATGGCCAGGGCACTTCGACCAACCAGGGCCGCGGACAAATCCCGCACGCCACCGGCCACCGCGGATGGCATGCGCCAGTCGGTCACCTCCGCGTATCCGGTGATCCCCTCGTCCGTCTCCACCTTGACAAACGTATAGGCGGCCCAGGCCGCATCGGCCTGCAGCGGTTCAACGGCAGTAATGCGCAAATCCGACAGCATGGTTCCTACGCCCCTTGACGATCCTTCCTAAACAGACTCGGTCCAGACTATCAGACACCGGATCGCAACCCGCGGCACAAGGCCGGAACCCAAATCGGTGGCTATAATTTCTCGATCCGGTGTGCCGCCCGCGCCCGGTCCTCCCCGTTTCCCATTCGAATCCACCCGGCGATCCGTCCATGCCTGCCGTAACCGCTCCGTACAAGGCTCCTCCGTTCGAACCTGCCCACCGGGTCACCGGATTCGGCGCCACCGTCTTTGCCGAATTCACCGCCCTGGCCAACGAACGGGGCGCAATCAACCTGGGGCAGGGCTTCCCCAACTTCGCGGCGCCGGACTTCATCAAGCAGGCCGGCCAGGACGCCATCGCCCAGGATCTCAACCAGTACACGCGCAGCGGCGGCCATCAGGAACTGGTCGAGGCCCTGGCGGAGTTCTACGGTCCGCTGTTCGGTCGCACCCTGAACCCGATGACCGAGGTGGTCACTACGGTGGGGGCCACGGAAGGCATCTTCGCGTCGGTGCAGGCCGTCGTCAATCCGGGCGACGAAGTGATCATGATGGAGCCGTTCTACGACAGCTACCCGGCCTGTGTCGTCATGGCCGGCGGCACGCCGGTCTACGTGCCGCTGGAAAGCCCCGAGCGGACGCCGGGTCGGACGCTGATGGCGGCCGACTGGAAGCTAGACATGGACCGCCTCGCGGATGCGTTCTCCGAACGCACCCGCATGCTGATCATCAACACGCCGCACAACCCGGTCGGTAAGATGTTCAGCAGGGAGGAACTGGAGCAGATTGCGGACATCGTGCAAAGGCACAGCCAAAGCCACCAACCTGTCTACGTGCTGTGCGACGAAGCCTACGAGTGGATCACCTACGACGGCGTGGAACACGTGCGCATGGCGACCCTGCCGGGCATGTGGGAACACACCATCACCCTGGGCAGTTCCGGCAAGACCTTCTCCGTCACCGGCTGGAAAATCGGCTGGGCCATCGCGCCGCCCGAGATTGTCCACGCCATCCTGATGGCCCACCAGTGGATCCCGTTCACGATTTCCACCCCGTTCCAAGAGGCCGTGGCCACCGGCTTCCGCGTGGCCAGGGAGCAGGGCTACTTCGAGTGGCTGGGGGAAATGTACCAAGCCAAGCGGGACCGGCTGCTGGGCTACCTGGAGGCCGCTGGCCTGTCCTCCTGCGTACCCCACGGTTCCTACTTCATCCTCTCGGACACCAGTCACTTGAATGTGCCGCCGAACCCGTCCGAACCCCGCGACGTGACGGTCTGCCGCTGGCTCACCGGCGAAATCGGCGTTGTGGCCATTCCCCCCAGCGCCTTCTACAGCGACAACAACCGGCACCTGGTCGCGGACCTGGCGCGGTTCACATTCTGCAAGACCGACGAGACGCTGGATCAGGCCGGAGAGCGTTTCCAGGCCCTGACCCGGAAGGCCTGAACACCGGCAGTTTCCAATCACAACCCGCTCATAAGGACACAACTTCCATGGAGCTCCTGATACAGCAAGGCGACATCGCCGCCGCCGAGGCGGACTGCGTCATCGTCAACCTCTTCGAGGATGTCAACCACCCGGGCGGTGCCACGGGTTTCGTCGACCGGGCCCTGAACGGGGCGATCACCAGTGCCATCGCGGCGGGAGACTTCAAGGGCGAGGCGAATACCACGCTGCTGCTGTACACCAACGGAGCCATCGCGGCACCCAGGGTCATCGTGACAGGCCTGGGCAAGGCCGAGGACTTCGACTTTCTGGCTGCGCGCAAGGCCGCAGCCGCGGGCTTGGCCAGGGCTGCCGGCCTCAAAGGAGTACGGACCGTGGCCACTATTTGCCACGGGACCGGGATTGGCGGCCGGGACACGGAGGAGATGGCCAAGGCGCTGGCCCTGGGATCCCTGTTGGCCTCCTACAAGGTGCGCAAGTATCCGGCCGACGACAAGGAGCAGGGCGTGTCCACCTGCACGCTGGTGGAGTACCACGCCGAGCAGATTCCTGCCATGCAGGTCGGTTTGGATGCCGGCCGGGCCTTGGCCAACGGAGTCTGCTTCACACGCGATTTGGTCAATGAACCTCCCAACCTGCTCTACCCTGCGGAGATGGCGGACCGCGTAAGGGCCGCGGCGGCGGATACCGCCCTCAAGTGTGAGGTGCTCGGTGAAGAGGCCATGCGCGAGTTGGACATGGGCATGATCCTGGGGGTCTCCCGCGGCAGCCGACGCGAAGCACAGCTCATCATCCTCCGCCACGAACCGGAGGGACTCGAGGAACAGCAGCCCCTGATCTTCCTCGGCAAGGGCATCACCTTCGACACGGGCGGCATCTCACTGAAGCCACCCTCCGGCATGGAGGAGATGAAGACCGACATGGGCGGTGCCGGAGCCGTCTGCGGCGCCATGATGGCCATTTCCGCCCTGAACATCCCCCGCCGGGTCTTTGGTCTGGCTATCTGTGTCGAGAACATGCCCGACGGTGATGCCTACCGCCCCGGCGACATTCTCACGGGTATCAGCGGCAAGACCGCGGAAATCATCAACACCGATGCCGAAGGCCGGCTAATATTGGCGGACTGCCTGGGTTATGTCAAGCGGTTCTCGCCGGCCGCCGTGGTTGATCTGGCCACGCTGACCGGGGCCATCGGCATTGCGCTCGGTTCCCAAGCCGCCGGTCTGTTCGCAAACGACGATGCGTTGCAGGAAGCCATCGTGGCGGCGGCCGCCGCCACGGGCGACCGCGTCTGGCCGATGCCGATGTACGACGAATACAAGGAAGACATCAAGAGCGACATGGCCGAGGTCAAGAATGCGGGCAGCCGCATGGGAGGCGTATCCTCGTCGGCCAAGTTCCTGGAACACTTCACAGAGGACTACCCTTGGGCCCACCTGGACATCGCCTACATGGCGTTGCAAGGCAAGGGCAAGCCAGGCCAGCCCAAGGGAGCTTCCGGGTACGGTGTCCAACTGCTGGCATCCCTGGCCACCGCAATCTGAACGGCAATCGATTCGATCGCATTCGAAACAATGCCGGCCGCAATCGCTATCATTAAGTGATTAGGGCCCTCTCCCGCCCGCCGCCACAGCCATCGACACCGCGGGGCCTTCATGTCCCTCACATCGCGTCTGCACCGCCCAACCGTGCCGCCAGTGCGCTGGCGGTCAACCATAGTCTGGGCTGCCGGACTGGGTGCGTTGCTTGCCTTCGTATCGGTCCGGACCGCATCGGCCGGATCGGCGGCCCAAACGTTTCCCGGTTCCAATGCAGTCGAGGCCTGGCCTGTGCTCGTACCCATGCTGGCGGCCTCCGCCAGTTTGGAAAGGGCGATCGAGGTGTTCTGGAACTTGGTTGAGTGGTTCCTGCTGCGCGTCGGCGGTTGGCAGGCTGCGGATCTGAAACGCCCCGACTACACGCAACTCAAGAGCGGCCTCAGCCTCATCATAGCCGGTGTCCTGGGGGTCGCCATTACCGGATACACGGACATCCGGTTGCTCAGCTACCTGCAGCCGCAGGCGAACGGCATTCTGGATCAGGTTCCGGTTGCCTGGGATGTCCTGCTGTCCGGCATCCTTTTGGGTACCGGTACCAAGCCCGTCCACGATCTGGTAGGCACGCTCACGCGCGTAAAGATGCTGGTCGGCAACCTGGGACTCAAGCAGCGGGAACGGGCCGGTCTGTTTGCAGCAGACGCCAACTACCGGATACGCGAGGCCGAACTGCATGGAACGCGCTCCATGGCCGCCCATCAACCCACCCGGCGCACCACCCAACAGGACGTGGCAGCCACATCCGCGCCAGACCGGCCGGCGCGACGGTTGATTGACGATCTGGATGCCCGTTACAACGGATGAGCATCCCGTTGCGGCCGGCATATCGACGAGGAGGCGCGGCAGGGCCGGCTGGAGGCGGAACAGGCTAGGCAGGAGGCCGCACGCATCGCGGCGGAGCGGATCCGGGTACTGCACCGCCTCGAGTTCTGAAGGCATCGGAACTTTCTCCTGGGGACATTGCCCCCGGAGATGCATCGGGGTCCTCCCCATTGGTTGCCGCGGATTTGCTTGCGCACAGCCTAATCCGTTGATGCAATCTCGGGGCCGGGCCGCCACCGTTGCCGAATGAAAGCACGCTCGAGTTGACGCGTTTGGAAACCATTATCCCTGTTGGCCCGGGCCCCATTGTCCTGCCAAGGTTCTGTCTCCGCGCCAAAGTCAGCCATCCGGATAACCCGGACGCGCGACCTGGACTTCCACCTGACCGGGAACAAGTTGGCATCCATGGTGAAGAGTGTTTGCTTTGTTGCGTTCTCAAGCCAAAATTAAGAAACCGTAATAGGGCCGCCGGTGGTCCGGAAGGACCATTGCCACCCATCTATTGTTATACTTTGTTCCCCTTTACTCTCATTGCGAATGATCACGGGCCGCTTTCCGCCCGGCCAATCGCACCAAAGCCTTAAACCCCCATGCGCATCAGTTGTTTGCAGGAGAACCTGGCCAAGGGCCTGTCGATCGCCGGCCGCGTGACGTCTTCACGCGTCACCATGCCGGTTCTGGAAAACATCCTGATCGCCGTTGAAAACGGCCGCATCCGCTTGGTTTGCACCAATCTGGACGTATCCATCAACGTCTGGATCAACGGCACGGTGGAGGAGGAAGGGGCCCTGACCGTCCCTGTGCGTCTGTTGACGGAATTCGTCAACCTGCTGCCCTCCGGCAAGCCGGTGAACCTGACCTACCTGGCCCAGTCCCGGCAACTGGAGGTCTCCTGCGGCCAGTTTCGCACCGCCTTCAACACCATTGAGGCCAACCAGTTCCCCGATGTCCAGGATTCCATCCATGAGATGGAGGCGACCCTGAATCTGGATACCCACGAACTGCGCACGATGATCGAGGAGACGGCCTTCGCCGCCGCCACCGGAGAGGATCGTCCCAACCTGGCTTGCGTGCAAGTGGAACTGGCCGATGCCGGTCTGACCCTGGCCGCCACGGATGGCTTCCGCCTGGCCGTGCGGCGCACGGCCCTCGAACAGGCGGAACGGGATCAGAAGATCCTGGTTCCCGCCCGTGCCCTGTCCGAACTATCGCGCATCCTCGCGGATGCCGACTCGTCCAAGCCGGTGGATGTTGCCGTCACCAACAACCACAGCCAGATTTTGGCCAACCTGCACGGCCTCAGCCACGAGCGTGGCTCGTTCGTCGAGGTCCTGCTTATCTGCCAGCTGGTTGACGCCCACTTCCCCGATTACAACCGGATCATCCCGCAGGAAGGTGCCACCTCGGTGATCGTGGACCGCAACGACCTGCTGCAGGCCACCCGGGCTTCCTTCCTGCTGACCCGCGAGAACAACAACATTGTCACGGCCAAGTTCAACACCGAGGAAGACTGCATCGAAATCAGTTCGGAAAGCAACGACCGCGGCGACAGCCGGAACAAGCTCGAGGCCAAAATTTCCGGAGAGGCCCTGGACATTTCCTTCAATGGCCAATACCTGATCGATGCCCTGACCCACATCCAGACCGAGCGCGTGGTCATGGACATGACACAGAACAACCGGCCGGCCAAGCTTTGCCCTTCCGACTCCGAAGACTCCAAGAGCCGGGACTTCCTCCAGGTCATCATGCCGATGACCTCGGCGCGCTGACGCACGGCCGCCGGGGACGACACTGTCCGGGGATCGCGCCGGCGGCCGACACCACCGACAGGTCTACCGCTGTCGGCTCGCCGCTAGGAACCGACGGGAATCTGCCGTTCCGGTATCTGGATTTCCTGGCCGATGACCAGCAGGCCATCCTCCGAGTTGGGATTGGCGGCCACGATTTCGGGCCAGAGATTGCCATCCCCGAGATAGCGGTAGGCCAGGTTCCAGAGTGAATCGCCACTGACCACGATATGGGTCTGTGACGGAACTACCACGTTCAGTGCTTCGGCATCTACCTCGCCCAAGCCGGGAATGCCGCTAACGGCATCCAGGAGTGTGGTCCGTTCGGCCAGGGATTCCACCGTGCCCATCAGCACTAGCTGATCGCCCTGGACCACGGCCACAATCTCCCGCTCCTCCAGTTCCGGATAGCCAAGCTGGCCCAGGACCGGTCCGAAATCGATGCGCTTCAGCGCGATGCGCTCCAAAACGTTGAGCGCAACCTGCTGCGACCATGCGTCGCCTGATTCGGAACCGTTCGCCTGCACGCTCTCAACCGCCGCTTGTGTTGCCGGCTCCGGTGCCTGAACGACCTCCTCAGACGCGGCGGAATCCGCCGACTGTTCGGACTGTGCAGAATCGCCGGCGGCCGCCAGGAGCGATTCCGTCTCGCTTGCCGGAACTTCGGTCTGGACCAAGGGCGCGGGACCGGCTCGCTGCGTCAACCAGTCGGGGACAGATGCCTGCAGGTTCCCGACCGGATTCTGCAGCACGACCAGGATCGCGATAGCGGCCACCGAGACCAGGATCGCGCCGACGGTCGCATTGCGCAGGCCCCAGCCCCAGAACGATCCGTCTGCGAGCGCGGCTTCTTGGGGGCCGGAGTTGCTGTCGAGTTCCTGGGCCAAGGACCCGGTTCGCCGCTGAACTAGCCGCTTGAGCAGGGCTTCCGCCTCGGGCCGCAGCACATCATTGACCGGAATCGCGCCGATATGGGCGCGCAATTGCTCCTCCCGGTCCAGGTCCGCGTACAAAATTGCGGCCAGCAGGTGCAGTTCCGAAGTGTCCTGAGCCTGCAACCCTCGCTGGATCAGTTGCAGGGCAATAAAGTGCGCGCCCTGTTCGGCGGCATCGCGGGCCTTCTCGTAATAGTAGGCCGCCTTCAAATCGGAGGTGATGAGGGAGGACAGGTCCCCGGTGCACTGACGGCACTCGGGATACTCGGGGGTCACTACGGCTTCGGCGCCGCAGTAGAAGCATGTGACCTGCATTTTGTGGGATCCAAAGAGTGCAGCGAAGGGGAGGTCAAGTCCCACATCCGGTTCCGGATTCTAGCACAGCACCCTGATCCGGCCTCTACCCACCTTCAGGGATCGTTTGAGGCCATCGCGGCCTGACAGGCGCGTATGGCCGCCTCCACCCCGGCCAGAATGGATCGATCCTCAAGGTTTGTGGTGTCGCCCAGCGGATCCCCCCGCCACATGTCGCGCAACAACCTGCGTATGACCTTGGCATTCCGGGTTTTGGGCAGGGCCGGCACGATGCAGACCGCATCCGGCCGCAGGGCCCTCCCCATGTCTCTGGCCACGACTGCGCGGAGCCGTTCCCCAAGTTCCGGGTCCGGGTTGGAATCGGGAGACGGTACACAGAAGCAGACTGCCTTCTGTCCCTTGAGTGAATCCGGCACTCCCACCGCTGCCGCTTCCGCCACGTCCGGTTGTCTGACCAGCACCTGTTCGTACTCGGTGGGCCCCAGCCGCTTGCCGGATATGTTCATCGTGTCGTCGCTGCGGCCCAACAGGAACCAGAACCCGTCGCTGTCCAGGACAGCCAAGTCGCCCTGTCGCCACAAGGCGGGCCACTCGGACCAGTAGGTGTCCAGGTAGCGGTCTTCCCCGTCCTGCCAGAATCCCCGGGTCATGCCAATCCAGGGGTTGCGAACCACCAGTTCGCCGATCC
This sequence comes from Caldilineaceae bacterium SB0661_bin_34, assembly GCA_009841145.1. GTDB lineage: Bacteria > Chloroflexota > Anaerolineae > Caldilineales > Caldilineaceae > Bin34. The sequence continues at coordinate 30,261 of VXMJ01000102.1, forward strand.
GGTCGCGCACGGGCTCGCCGTGTTCGTCGACCACATCGACCGCCATGCCCAGCAGCGGGGCATTGAAACTGCACGGCTTGAGCGGCTTCACCACCGAACAGCCAACGATGCCGCCGCTAATCTCGGTACCACCGGAATAGTTCAGGATGGGCCTGGTGCCGTCCAAGACCTGCTCGAACACCCACATCCACGACCCGGGATCCCACGGACTGCCGGACGAGGCGACGGCCCTCAGGGCGGACAGGTCGTGCCGCTTCACCATCCCCGCGTCCTGGCCCTGCATGTACCGGGCCAATATCGGCGTTATTCCCAACAGCGTAACTCCGTGCCGAGCACAGATTTCCCAAATCCGATCGGCGCCGGGCCAGTCCGGGGCACCATCGTAAATGACCATGGTCCCGCCCAGAAGCAGTGACCCGAAGATTAGCCACGGCCCCATCATCCAGCCAAGATCCGTGTGCCAGAAGACGGTGTCCGACGACCGAACGTCCATGCCGTGGCACATGTCCTGGGCAGCCTTGACGGGAAACCCGCAGTGGGTATGGACCATTCCCTTGGGTGCACCCGTCGTGCCACTGGTGAAGATAACGAGACAGGGATCCTCGCTGTCCATGATCTCGGCAGCCCCCGCACGCCCGACCGAGGGCTGCTCGCACAGATCCGGCCACAGGTGCACTGCCGGATCCGAGGACACGTCCACCGGTTCAACGTCGGGATCATCAGTCCGTACCAGTACCACATGCTCCAGATTTGACAGTTCGGACCTCACCGACTGCAGGATCGGGAAGGTGTCCACCCACCGCCTGCGCCGCCGATACCCGTCCACTGTCACCACCGCGCGCGCCCGGCCCGCCAGCAATCGGTCCACGACCGCGGACGGACCAAACCCACTGAACAGGGGCAGGGCAATGGCACCGATGCGGATGATGGCGAGGAAGGCGATGACGGTTTCCGGTACCATCGGCATCCATATGCCGACCGAGTCCCCGATCCCAAGTCCCAGGGACCTCAGGCCGGCGGCGCATGCTTCAACCTTCCTGAACAGCCCTCCGTAGGACAGCGAGCTCTCCCGACCGTCTTCCCCCACCTGAATCAAGGCAAGGTCGGCTTCGGGATTCACATCGGTTCCCTGCTGCCACTTGTCGAGGCAGGAAACGGTTATGTTCAACCGACCGTCCACGCACCAGCGCGCATGGGGTGTTCCCCGCGACAGGTCCAAAACCCGTGTCCAGGGCTGCTCGAAGCGAATGTCCAGATCCGCCAACACCCGACTCCAGAACCAGGCCGGGTCGCCGGCTGCCTTGCGTTCCAGGACCGCCAGATTCGGCAGTCCCATCCGGTTCTGGAACGCCACCAGGTTGCTGGCTTCGATCTGATCGGTTGTCGGTGTCCAGACAACCGGTTGGTCAAATGGGAATCCGGATTTGAGTTGCATCACGATGCCTGCCAATGTCGCGATGGATTGAACACCGCAGTCCGAAACCGTACGCCGGTCAGAACCACTTAATTATTCGTCTGAGCGGAAACCCGGAAGTTGTGCACGAGTTCCCGGCCACGCCTCCCGGGTTCGTGGAAAAAGGTGGGACGCGGCGGTTTTGCCGACGGTGCAGGTCAGGCTGCAACGGCCTCGCCAGCCACCAGCAAGCGATAGCGCTCCGCCGCAACCGGGTTGCGCAGAAGCACCAGCGTCACATGACTGGGCTGGGACGGCTGCCACAGCAGTTTCATGCGGGCCTCTTCCAGGGTCCGGTGCCCCTTGAATTGGTTGCAACGCTGGCAGGCCGTCACCAGGTTGGTCCAAATGTGGCTGCCGCCCCGGCTGCGTGGCACCACATGGTCGATGGTCAGCTGGTTGCGCGCCTTCTGCTGGCCGCAATAGGCACAGGTGTGGGCATCGCGCAGCATCACGGCGTTGCGCGAGGGCGGCGACTCCCGCCGCGGTACGCGGACGAAATGGCTGAGCCGGATGATCAGGGGAATGGGTAGCTGGCGACTGACCGTCCTAATCACCCGTTTGCCGGACTCGATGAGTTCCGCCTTGCGCTCCATCAGAAGCACGATCGCCCGGCGCACCGGGATCAAGCTCAGCGGCTCATAGCTGGCATTGAGAACCAGCACACGCCGGGACAGGGTCACAGAAGCCTCGGTTCCCGGCACGGAACTGTCGAGGTGCATGATCTTGGCGCTGCTTTTGACCTTCCTTTGGCGGATTGGCCAGAATCTGCGGACAGACCGAGGCCAGATTGCCCGGTCCGCAACGCGGCTATGCTACCTGTATAGCCCTCAACAGCGCAAAAACAATAAAAACACAGCCCCCGGCCATGCCAAACGACCGGGCACGTTCTTCCTGCTGACGACTCAGCCAGCCCCAGGCCGCTGGCAGCGAAATCACCACCACGATGCCGTACAACACGTGCAGATACGGACGCGGCAGGTACCAGCCCTCCGTGAAGAACCAAAGCCAGCCCCCCACCAGAAACTGAGCCAGCAGAAGGAGTTCGCACACGAGCGCGGTTCCCATCCAGGACCCGGACAGGGCTTGGTTGCGGATACCCGACCACAGCGCCCAAAGGCCCGTGACGGCCGTAAGGATCAGGCAGGCCCGGCTCAGCCCCTCGTGGACCTCGAGGGGAGTCATACGCCCTGCCCTTCGGCAGGTGGTTCCGGACCCCGTTCCAGCATGCGTCGCATGCGATGGGTAAAGCGTCGCCGAGTCAGCATGGTCCTACGGCCACAGGTGCGGCAGTCCATGCCAATGTCCGCACCAACCCGGTAGACCGTCCAGACGTCGCCGCCGCAGGCATGAGGTTTGCGCATCTGCACAACGTCGCCCACGAGGATCCGGTCGTGGATCTTCATGGGCGACATGACACGTTCAAATCCGGGTTGGACCGGGATAGCGGACGGCAGTGGAAAGGGTGATGTGGGTCCGTCGCCCCAGCGCCGGCATCAGGCGCGCGAGGCCGCCACCATGATTGCGAGGATGCGCTCGGTCATGGCCGCCGGTTCCGGATGCATGTCCTCCAGCAGCAGGGCGTTGTCGTACACCTGTTCAATGAGCTCGGTCAGCAGGGGATCCGCCGCGTCGGCATCGTGTCGGGCCTTCAGGTTCCTGACCAGTTCGTGATCCGAATTTAACTCCAGGATGCGTTTCTGCTGGGGGGCTTCCTGACCCATCAGGTTGCTCATGCGCTCAAACGCGCGCGACATGCTTTCGCCGGCGTAAACCAGCCGACTGGGATTCTCCACCAGCAGATTGGAGCTGCGCACATCCTCCACCCGCTCGCCCAGCACTGCCTTGAACTTCTCCACCAGGCCCTGCAACGCCTCGTCGGCCTCAACAGAGGCCTCCTCGTCGCCGGCCGTGTCCGGCACCTCCACATCGGCGCTGTCCACATTGACCAGCTTCATCTCCCGAAAGTCCATCAGGGACATGGACAGGTAGGCGTCGGCCACGGGATCACTGAAGTAGAGAACCTCAAGGTCATGGGCCTTGTAGTAGTCCAGGTGCGGACTGCGCCGGGCCGCGTCCAAATCCGGACCTTCCACGTAGTAAATGAACTTCTGGTTGGCCGGCATGCGTTCCGCATACTGTTCGAGCGTGATCCAATCGCCGTCGCTCTTGGTGCTCTTGAACCGCAGCAGGCCGATCAGGCTGTCGCGGTGCTCGAAGTCCGTAGCCAACCCGGCCTTGACGAACATGCCGAACTGCTCCCAGAATTGGGCGTACTTCTCCTCGTCGCGCCCGGCCAGCCGATCCAGTTCCCGCAATACGCGCCGGGCCAGGGTTTGGCTGATTTGCCGCGTGGCCGGATTGTCCTGGATGGTCTCGCGGGAGACATTGAGGGGCAGATCCTCCGAATCGACGACCCCTTCCACGAAGCGCAGGTATTCGGGCAGCAGATCCCGGTTATGCTTCTGAATGAGAATCTTGCGGGAGTAGAGGCGCAGGCCGTCCTCCCGATGGGCCATGAAGATGTCGTCGGGCCGCTTGGACGGAATGAAGAGCACGGTACGGATATCGACCGGCGAGTCCGTCACCAGGTGCATGTGCAGCAAGGGATCGTCCGCCCCCAAAGCCAGCTGGCGGAAGAACTGGTTGTAGTCCTCCTCCAAGACCGAGCTGGGCGTCTGGCGCCAGATGGCGGTCTGGCTATTGAGTTTGGTCTGCGAGACACCGTCTCCATCCTCGTCGGCGGCCACAGCCTCAACAGGCGCCTCTGCATCCTCATCGGTTTCGGCGTCGGCATCGGGTTCGACCGGTTCCACCAGGTAAATCGGGAAGGACACGAAGTCCGAATGCCGCTTGACAATTTCCTCCAGGCGCCAGGCATCCGCGAAGTCACTGTCATCATCCTTGAGTCGAATCTCGATTTCCGTACCGCGGCTTGCCTTGTCGGCAGGCACCAGTTCGTACTCGCTGCCACCATCCGATATCCAGGTCCACCCCGACTCCTCCGGACAATGGGACCGGCTGGTGACCCTTACCTCCTTGGCCACCATGAACACCGAATAGAAGCCAACACCGAACTGGCCGATGATCTCCTCCACGCTGGTTTCACCGGGTTCCACACCGTTCAGGAAAGCCTTGGCCCCCGAATGGGCGATGGTGCCAAGGTTGGTGACCAGTTCCTCCCGATTCATGCCAATGCCACTGTCCGAAATGCGCAGAATGCCCGCGTCCCGCTCGGGCTCCAGCCAGATGGCCAGCTCCGCATCCGCGTCCGTCACATCCTGATTGGTCAACATCTCGAATTGGATGCGGTTCAGGGCATCCGAGGCATTGGATATCAACTCCCGCAGAAAAATGTCCTTTTCGGTATACAGGGAGTGGGCCAGTATGTCCAGCAACTGCTTGACTTCAGTTTGGTACTGCAGCTTTTCGGGTCCGGGTGCTACGGTGTCCGACATGGTGGAAACTTGTGGTCTGAACGTGATTTTGAGAGAAGAATCGCCCTAGTGGGCCATCGGCGATCGTAGCATAGGGATCACCGGCCGACCAGCAGCGAATGTTTGACTTTTGTAGGCGTTGCGAGGAGCCGGATCCAGCCGGCGCGGACGCGCAAAGGTCCGGCTTGGTGCCGGACCTTCAGGTCGGTGGCAGGCTCCGGTACCTGCCGGTCGTGAAGTCGGGGCGAGAGGATTTGAACCTCCGACCTCTTCAACCCCATTGAAGTGCGCTTCCGGGCTGCGCTACGCCCCGACGGGTCTTGTCGGCGTGTCGCCGACAGGGCCGCATGGCGTGGCAATGATAGGTCGGCCCGGGCCGGGCGTCAAATCCGGCTACCGAACACCCCTGTTTCAGATTTGTTGGCGAAGGTTGGATTTTCAGGATTGCCGGCAGTCTTGAAGAAGTTGGGCAGGGGATGGTCCACGAGGCGTGGTGGTCGGTATCCTCACTGCAATATCCCGACGCAGAGATTTCTGTGTCGGCCTTGATCAACCCGGCCTGCACTTCGCAAATCGACTCCCGGACGGACCTGTGGGGCAGGGCATGCGCCACAGGGGACCGGTGCCTCGAGGCACTGTTTCACTTTCGTTGATTTTGGTCCAAGAAACCACAGGCAGCGACGGGCATACTGTGCTGAATGTGGTTGAAACAGTCGGCGTTGGGTCCGACGGGCACAGGGGAACTGCCCCGTTGACAGTGAACGGCAATCCATATCAACGAGATTGAAACAGTGCCATTCCCCGTGATACCTTTTTGATTGTCGTCCCTGACTGGGATAGGGGTTGCCTTGGTCGCGCATGCCGCGCCAGCGGCAAGGGATGGGAATTACATACCTAACCAAGCACAGTGGAAACGACACACGGAACGCTTCCACCGTGGACTACAATGAACGGAAGCCGTGAGTGTAACGAGCACTGCACGGCTTCCTGACAGGCAAGGTTCAATGGCAACCTCGGCTGCCAAGCCCAAGTCTAAAACAACCGAAGTCCGCTGCGAGCGGTACCGCATCCGCTTCGACCGCCGCGCCCAAGCCGCCCTGTGTGCCCAGATCGCAGGCGCGTGCCGGCTGGTGTGGAACCTCCTGCTGGCCGATTGCGAGCGGCGGTATCGGTTGCACAAGGAATATGGCAAGGGGACCGCCCTCGAAGGCGCGGTGCCCGTAGACAAGTCCGTCTCGTTCTTCACGCTGGGCAAGCGGTTCACGGACCTCAGGAGCCGACCCGATGCGGCCTGGGTGCGGGCGTTCCTGGGTTCGCCGTGGGGACGGCGGTACCGCGCCATGGAGCTGTCCTGGTTGGGAGACCTGCCCTATGCACCGCTCCGCTACACGGCCAAGTACCTGGCCGACGCGTATACACGCTTCTTCGAGGCATGGGCCGCGGCCAAGTTCCAGGGCCAATCCCTGGGCGTGCGCAAGTCGGACGGCAAGCCCAAGGGGTTCCCGAAGTACAAGGCCAAGTTCGACAGGGACGACGGCTTCACCATTCCCGACGGCGTGCGCATGGACGGCGACCGATTGCACATCCCCAAGGTGGGATGGGTGCGTCTGGAAGGGAGCGGGTTGTACCGGGGCTGCAAGGCCAAGCAGGTGCGCATCCGCAAGGAAGGGACCGAGGAACATCCGAAGTGGTACGCCTACGTGTTCCATGAAGTGCCGGCGGACCGGCTGAAACAACCTGCCTGGACCGGTGCCGTGGGCGTCGACCGCAACGTCGGCCAGGCCACGGACAGCGAAGGCGAAGTGTACGAAGTGCCGGACGACCCGAAGCTGGACGCGAACATCAAGCGCAAGCAGCGCAGTGCGGCCAAGGCACGGGCGCGCTCCAAGGCCAACGGCCAGCCCATGTCCAACCGGGGGCGGCGGATCTGCGGGCAACTGAAGAAGCTGCAGCGCAAGCAGAAGCGGCGCCGGGAGAACGCCGCCCACCAACACAGCCGCAAGATGGCCGACAGGGCGCACACCGTGGTCATGGAGGACCTGAACACCAAGGCCAGGACCAGGAGTGCCAAGGGTACGGTGGCAGAGCCCGGCAAGCATGTGAAGCAGAAGTCCGGGCTCAACCGCGGGATCCTGAAGTCCAACTGGGGCCGCACGGAGCGGATGCTGGACTACAAGGCGGGGCAGGTACTGAAGGTTCCACCTGCCTACACGTCGCAGACCTGTGCGGCGTGCGGACACGTCGGCAAGGAGAATCGCAAGACACAGGCACACTTCCGATGCACGGCGTGCGGACACACTGCGAACGCAGACCGCAACGCCGCCCAAAACATCCTGGCGCGGGGCCTGGCCCTGTGCCCGACGGCCCGCGGGACAGGGGCTTCTGCACGGCGAGAGGCGCTCGGTCCCTGTCCGTTGCCTTTGGCAATGGACAAATCGACCTCGGTGACCCGTGAACAAGGCAGGCCGGCTGCACTGGGTCCCCCGGGCTCCGGTGCTTAGTCAGGTATGTAATTCCCCATGCGGAAAGGGCCAACCATGGAAAACGGATCATGACAGGCAGATTCACCTCTTCCAGCGAAGTCCGCCGGGAAGCCTTGCCCTGGGGGACGCTGGCCTGGTTCAGCAGCCCGGCCGACACGGGCGCACGATCCTTGGTAGTTCTCGAGGTCGACCTTAAGCCCGAGGCGGGCCACGCCTTTCACAAGCACCCCAACCAAGAGGAAGTCATCTACGTGATCGAGGGAGAGGTGGAACAGTGGGTGGACCAGGAGAAGCGCATGCTTGTCCCGGGAGACTCCGCCTTCATCGGTCCGGATGTGGTGCACGCCTCCTTCAATGCCGGCAAAGGCGATGCCAAGCTGCTCGCCATTCTCAGCCCGGCTATTGGCGAAGAGGGCTACGAACTCGTCGATGTCGAGGGCATAGAGCCTTGGGCCTCAATCAGATAGCGCCGGGCCCGAATAGCGAACCCTGCCGAACGATGTCTTTGAAGGCCTTTACCTGGTTGGTGATTGCTCGTTCCGTGGGCAGTCGCTCGACACTGCTGGCTCCAAAAAAGCCGGCTACTCCCTCCGTGTGTTCGAAAATGTAGCGCACGTCCTCCGGCTCGCTTATCGGTCCGCCGTGGCAGAGCACGAGAACATTCGCGCGCACCGCGCAGGCGGCGTCGCGAATCGCCTGGATTTCAGTGGCCGACCGGTCAAGCGTTTTGGCAGTCCGAGCTCCGATCAGCCCCTTCGTGGTCAGCCCCATATGGGCGACCAGGACATCGGCTCCTGCATGCGTCATCGCGACCGCTTCGTCCGGGGTGAAGACGTAGGGCGTGGTCAACAGGCCCAGTTCGGCAGCAATGCCGATCATCTCGACTTCCTTGGCGAAATCCATGCCGGTCTCCTCCAGATTCTGGCGGAAGAGCCCGTCGATCAGACCCACGGTCGGAAAGTTCTGGACACCACTGAATCCCATGGCCTTGATTTCTCGCAGGAAGACCGGCATTAGGCGGAACGGATCCGTTCCGCAGACGCCGGCAAGAACCGGGACATCCCGGGCCACGGGCAAGACTTCACGCGCCATTTCCACGACAATTCGGTTGGCATCCCCGTAGGGCATAAGTCCGGACAGGGAGCCGTGGCCGGCCATGCGGAAACGGCCGGAGTTGTAAATCACGATCAGGTCCGCACCTCCGGCCTGAGCGCACTTGGCGGAAATGCCCGTCCCGGCTCCGGCGCCCACGATGGGGATTTTTCGGGAAACCAGATCCCTGAGCTTCTTCAGGATCACTTCCCTGGGCATGCCGGTTGACGCTTGGCGACCGTTCATGGCGACCGTCTCGGTGAATGCCAGTCAGCCTCAGCCGCGCGCAGGGCCGCGGGCGCATCCCAGGAACTGCAGCAGGCCGTCCGCAACCACTTCGGCAAATTCGGGATCATTGATCCCGAGATCCATCTCGAAGAGGGGTATGTCCGGGCGCAGGGTTTCCCTGATGGCTCGGAAGAGCGACTCGTCCGCCGCCGGCCAGGCGAAAGGCTGCCCGGGCGCCGAAACGACCGAGATGCCCTTGAGCGGCAGGTAGACCGCCACGGGTCCCGACGAGGAGTTGACCCTCTCCGCGAGGCGTCTCCCTAGTTCCAGGTTCTCCGCCGGCGTGGTTCGCATCAAGGTGACATTGGGGTTGTGGCGGTAGAAGCGACGTCCCCGGTACGTTTCCGGGATCGAGTCGGGAGTCCAGAAGTTGACCATGTCCAGGCAGCCTGGGGCCACGACTGCGGGTATCCCGGCGCGGGCGGCTGCACCCAGCCGATGCGGGCCGGCACTCATCACTCCGCCGGCGAGTTCATCTGCCAATTCGGTGGTGGTCACGTCCAAGACACCGGCTATGAAGCCGGACGCGACCAGATCTTCCATTGTCCGGCCCCCGGTCCCGGTGGCATGAAAGACGAGTACTTCGAACCCGGCAGCCTCCAGCCGCTGCCGGGCGGCTTCGACACATTGCGTGGTGTTGCCAAACATGGAGGCAGCCACAAGCGGTCTGTCCCCGGCTGTGACTTCATCCACCTGAGCCATTGCCGCGATGGCCGCCGCCGCCTGGGCGAACACGTGTCGGCTGATCCGGTTCAGGCCGCTCACGTCGACGATGGACGGGATCATCACAATGTCTTTCAAGCCGACAAGACCGGACACATCGCCACCCGCGATCGTGGAGACCATCAGCTTGGGAACACCCATCGGCAGGGCTCGCATGGCCGCGGTTGACATCGTCGTACCGGCACTTCCCCCGATACCGATGACCGCCTGCACGCGTCCGGAGGCATGGAGTTCCGGAACCACCTCCTCGGCGCCCCGCGTCATGGCCGCGACGGCTCGACCTCGATCCCCGGCCGCAGCGAGTGCATCGATGCGCTCGCCAGCAGCCGCAGCCACCGTGCGCCGGGACAAATCAGGCTCGAACACGGGTGGACCCACAATGCCCAGATCGACCACCAGGGTGTCACAGCCGCATCGTTCGATTTGATCCTTGAGGAACGCCACTTCGACACCCTTGGTATCCAGCGTTCCGAGTACGGCAACAGTCGGCACCTCGACACCCGGTCTCCGCCAGTTCCTGCTTTGGTTGGATCGGTCACATTGCCCGACTTGAGTATAAACGCGCGGCGATTCGACGGTGGCAAGGCCTGTTGGGACCGGCGGTGTTGATCCAAGGGGAATGTCCGTGTCCTGCGGGCCGCGAACCAGGCATGGGCGGCGCCAGGGCCAGGCGCACCGGGCGCAGTGGGCGTGATGAATCCACAGTGAGAAGTACCTTGGGGATTTTTTGATTGCAACAAATCCATGTTCAAGGGCCCTTGGTCCGTTTCCGGGTCTTGGAACCCACATCAACAAGATTGGACACCGGGCAATGCCCGTGCGCCCGACCGCCTGTGCTAGACTGCCGACTCGCCTTTGGCGTCGAGTCGCGGCGCGGGCAAATATCACGGTGCCGGACCGGAGCAAGGGTGTCCTGCGGGATGTAGTTCCGGGTTGAACGTGCCGGTCGCACAACCCGAACACAGGAGCAACCGGATGTCGGAGCGAAAGCGAATCGACCGCAGCAAACTCAAGCCGGTGGTGTTGGACCTGCTTAAGACAGGAGCCCACTTCGGGCACGCCACCCACAGCTGGAACCCCAAGATGACCCCCTACATCTTCACGGAGAAGGAGGGTCAGCACGTCATCGACCTGGAGATCACGGCCGAATCGATTTTCGAGACGATGAAACGGGTTAGCGACGTGGTCGCCAAGAACGGCAAAATTATTTTCGTGGGCACCAAGCGGCAGGCGGTCAAGTCGATCGAGGATGCGGCCAAGGCCTGCAGCCAGCACTACATCAACATCCGCTGGCTGGGCGGCACCCTGACCAACTGGCAGACCATTTCGGAACGGATCAAGTACCTCAACGAACGGGAAGCCCAGTTCGAGGCGGGGGAGTTCAACGCCCTCAACAAGAAGGAACAGCTCGATATCCAAAAGGAGATCGACAAGCTGAACCGGCGTCTGGGCGGCATCAAGGAACTGACGTCGCTCCCGGATCTGCTGTTCGTGGTCGACACCCAGCGCGAGAGCCTGGCCATCAAGGAAGCCGCACGCGTCGGCATTCCCGTGATCGCCCTGGTCGACACCAACTGCGACCCGGATCCCATCGACCTGGTCATTCCCTGCAACGACGATTCGCACCGGCCCATTCGCTACATCGCCTCCCTGGTCGCCAGCGCCGCCAATGAAGGACGCGAGCGGCACCTGAAGGACCTGGCCAAGGGTCCGTCGGACGAGGAGATCGAGGCGGAGGTCGCGCGGGAGTACATCGACGACATTGCCGAGGAAGTGGAAGCCGCGGACGAAGAGGACCTGCTCGGGCCCGGCGCGCTCAAGCTCATCGCCGAGATGGGTGATGCCGAGGAGACCGAGACCGAGGCAGAGACTGCGGCCAGCCCCGAGGACCAAACCTGACCGGCCGGCAGACGCTGCCAATGCACCGAAGCCACCGAAACCGAGCCAATCAGCTGAAGCGAGACAACGCACCAACCATGGCCGAAATCACTACTGCGATGATCAAGGCGCTGCGCGACGCCACCGGCGCCGGAATCCTGGACTGCAAGAAAGCGCTCACCGAAACCAACGGCGATCCCGAGCAGGCCACCGACCTGCTGCGCACACAGGGACTCGCGTCCGCAGCCAAGAAGGCCGGCCGCGACACGTCGGAAGGCCTGGTTGGCTCCTACGTGCACGCGGGCGCCAAGGTGGCCAGCATTGTCGAGGTCAACTGCGAAACGGACTTCGTGGCCAACACGGATCAGTTCAAGACCCTGGCCCGCGATCTGGCCATGCAGGTGGTGGCGGAAAATCCGCTGTACGTCTCGAGGGAAGAGGTGCCCGCAGAGGTGTCCGACCGCGAAGCCGCCATCTACCGCGAGCAGTCCCTGCAGGAAGGCAAGCCGGAACACATCGTGGACCGCATCGTAAGCGGCCGCATGGACAAGTACTACGGCCAAATCTGCCTCTTGGAACAGGCCTTCATCAAGGATGCCGATCTGACGATCGAGGACTTGCTCAAGGACAACATTGCCCGCCTGGGAGAGAACATCCGGGTCAACCGGTTCAGCCGCATTGCCATCGGTGACTGAACCCGGGGACGTCCGAGCCACCCGGCCGGCCCGATGCGGGTCGGCAGTAGGATTATGGACAACCGGATCATCGTCAAAATCGGCGGGGAAGCCCTCAGCGGCGAGGGTCACATCGGAATCGACCCGGACGAGGCCCGCGCCATCGCGCTCAAAATCCGGGAGGTGCATGCCCTCGGCATCCAGATCGGGCTGGTGATTGGGGGCGGCAACCTCTTCCGCGGACAGGCCCTCGTCGATGCCGGCATGTCCGAGGTCCCGGCCCACCACATGGGCATGATGGCCACCATCATCAACGCCCTGGCCCTGCAGGACGCCCTTGAGCGGCTGGATGTGCCCGTGCGGGTGATGACCGGTTTCGAAGTGCGCACGATGGCCGAGCCCTACATTGTGCGCCGGGCCGTGCGCCACCTGGAAAAGGGCCGCCTCGTAATCCTGGCCGGCGGCACCGGCAATCCGTTCTTCTCGACCGACACAACCGCGGCTTTGCGGGGTAGTGAGATTCAGGCCCGGCTCATCATCAAGGCGACGAAGGTCGACGGGGTCTACGATCAGGATCCCAAGCTGGATCGCAACGCCCGCGCCTTCCGTCATCTGTCCTTCAACGATGCAATCAACCGTCAGATAGGCGTCATGGACGGCACGGCGTTGACCATGTGCCGGGACGGCAACCTGCCGATCGCGGTGGTCAACCTGTGGCATGCCGACAGCTTGCTGCGAGCAGTCCGGGGCGAGGAAGTCGGGACCCTGATTTCCTGAGACCCGGACCGCCATCGCTCCGGCGCGATTGCCTTGCATTCAGTTACAATGCGGATTCGGGTCCATCCGAACCCTCGGCCCGGAACCCGGCCAGCCAATTGGCCGCACACCCCCAACGCCCAAGGAAACCTCCCATGGTCGACGAACTTCTGTCCGACATGCGGGAGCGCATGGAGCAATCCATTAAGGCCCTGCAGAACGATTTCGACACGATCCGCACCGGACGGGCCAACTCGGCCCTGGTGGAGCGCATGCCGGTTGAGTGCTACGGCGCCTTCAGTCCCCTGGTCCAGATTGCCTCCATCAGTGTGCCGGATGCCCAGGCCATCCTGATCCGACCCTACAACCCCGACGACCTGACCGCCATCGAACGGGCCATCTCTACATCCGAACTGGGCATCAATCCACAGAACGACGGTAAGCAGATCCGCCTCTTGATTCCGCCACTGACCGAGGAGCGGCGCCGGGACCTAACCAAACAGGTCGGCGCGCGCGCCGAGCAGGGACGGGTGGCCGTCCGCAACATTCGGCGGGACGTGATTTCCGACCTGCGCGACATGGAAAGCGAGAGCATGATCACGGAGGACGATCTCCATGCTTCGCGGGCCGACGTGCAGAAAGGCACCGAAGAATTCATTGCCACGATCGAAAGCCTGGCGGACGCCAAGGTCGACGACATCATGACCCTATAGTCCGCCCCGCGGACCCTTCAGACCGCGCGTCGGCACCATGAGCCCACAGGAACCGCCACCCCCCGCCCACATCGGCATCATCATGGACGGCAACGGCCGGTGGGCCCGGGCCCGCGGCCGACCGCGCATGGCCGGCCACAAGGCCGGCGTCGACAACATCAGGCCCATTCTGGAAACCTGCGTGGAGCTCGGGGTTCCGTACCTGTCGTTGTTCGCCTTCTCCACCGAAAACTGGAGCCGGCCCGACAACGAAGTCTCCGGGCTGCTGAACCTCCTGGGCAGCGCCATCCGCACGCAGTTGGACGAATTGAACGCCAACGGTGTCCAAATTCGCCACAGCGGCAACCTGGACCGGGTCAGCCCCCATCTCCAAGCGGAGATGCAGCGGGCCGTGCACGAGACCCGCGGCAACAACCGCATTACGCTCAACGTGGCGTTCAACTACGGTGGGCGGGCTGAAATCCTGGCGGCCGTCCGCCGCATTATCCGGGCCGGCGTGCAGCCTGAGGACTTGGACGAGGAACGTTTTCAAGGCTTCCTGGACCAGCCGGACCTGCCCGACCTCGACCTGATCATTCGCACGGGCGGGGAGTTTCGCCTCAGCAACTTCATGCTTTGGCAGGCCACCTACGCCGAGTACTACAGCACCGAAACCTTCTGGCCGGCCTTCGGCCCGGATGAACTCAGGGCCGCCCTCGGCGAGTATGCCCGGAGGGAACGCCGCTTCGGTGGCGTCTGTCCGACCTGATGACCCAGCCCGAGCGCAAGCGCAGGCGCGTCCAAATCCCGGCACTCGGGGTGCGCCTGCTTACGCTGGCGCTGGTAGTGCCGCTCTACATGTCCCTGATCTGGATGGGGGACCTGATCTGGGTGGCGGTCGTGGTGTGGTCAGCCATGCTGGCCTGCTACGAATACTTCGGCCTGTGCCGGCAGGGCGGCTATCCCACCAACCACAAGTTCGGCATGCTGTGGTGCGCCGTCCTGATCATCCGGTTCAGCGGCGCCTTCAGCGGCGTGCCGTTGAGCCTGGTCATTACCTGGGGCATGATCGTGCTGCTGGCCTCGGCCCTGTTTTCGCGGCGGACCCCTTTCCTGACTTGGCTGACCACGGCCAGCGGCCCGATGTACATCGGCACCTGTCTGGCATTGCTGGTGCCGATACGTCAGGTCGACAGCGGCTTCTGGTGGCTGGTGCTGCTCATGTGGACCACCTACATGGCCGATTCGGGCGCTTATTTTGTGGGATCGGTGTGGGGCCGCCACAAACTGGCACCCGAAATCTCACCCCGCAAGAGCTGGGAAGGCCTGGGGGGAGCCCTGGTGTTCGGGTCCCTGATGTCGATGATCATCGTGCTCCTGTCCCAGCACCCAGGTTGGCTGTCCATCCCACAAACCCTGCCGGACTGGCCAATCGTGCGGACCGACTGGTTCCGCAGCCTGACTTCGCTGGAGGCCCAGTACTTCAAGCCTCTGCCCATCAACCTGTGGGCCGGTTTGGGGGTTGGATTCCTGATTGCAGTCCTGGGTCAGCTGGGAGACCTGACCATCAGCGTGTGGAAGCGCCACGTGGGCACCAAGGACTCGGGCACTCTGTTCCGCGGCCACGGCGGCATGCTGGACCGCATCGACTCACTGCTCTTTACTTCGCCCTTGATCTACAGCCTTATCTTGATCCTGCTCTGACCGGCGACGCGTGGACACTGCCCCAAAAAAGGCGGGATGGGCAGAACATCCGGAGTGCAGGGCCGCAGTGCGGCACTTGGGCACAAAGACAGATCGCAACCACGGAGCCCTTCCGCACCGCGGCCGAACTCAACCTGAGCGAGCGTACAGAACCCAGCAGGCCATGGTGTATTGATCCGGTTCCGGCACGGACACCACCGGCTCGAACTGCTCCATAAAGTCCTCATGGTAGAAAGGCGGCAGATCCAACTGCCGATACTCATACCAGGCGCGCCGTACACCGTCCATGGCCGCCAACAGCAGGGCTGCCCTGACTTCGGGTGTCAACCCCTCCTCGATGCGTGTAACCGCTACGTCACAAGTGATGTTCTCCCGATCGGCATCCTCGGACCAGGTGCAGAGGGCACTGCCTTCGTTCGGTGCCGGATCGTTGACCGGATCCTCGGTCGCGGGCAACTGATAACTTACGGGGCCTTGGTGGTCGGAGAGTGTATCGAGCAACCTGAACTCATAGGCATCGACCAGAAGTTCCTGATCCGTGAGGAAGGTCTCGAGGTCGGCCAGGCATTCGGCATTCGGCGCGCTCCAGTTATAGTCGGCACTCTCGTCCAACATCCTCACCAGGGCACCGGATTCAGGCAGTTCCGCAAGGTACGCGCAGATCCCGTCCAGGCACTGTTCGAACGGCGGCGGCCCTTCGGCCTGCTCCGGGCTCGCTGCTGCCGACTCCGATCCGGTGGACTCGTCGGCCGCCCTCGGTGTGGATGTCGGTGTGGGTGTGGATATCGCCTCGGGCACGGGCTCGGGCATGGGTTCCCCCGTCGGCCGCACGAGGAAGAAAATTCCAACGGCAACGGCCGCGAGCACAAGGATGGCGAGAATCGGTCGCAGTTTCTTCAAGCAAGTGCTTCCCTTAAGATGGCAACGTTGTCCGCCACGGACCTGTGAGCGTTGTAGATGCTCGAACCGGCCACGACGTAATGGGCACCCGAATCAACCACGGCACGAATCGTGGACGCATCCACCCCGCCGTCCACCTGGATGGTCGGCGGTGCCTCGAGCTCCGCTGCGGCAATGAGTGATCCGAGCCGACGGATCCTGGCCGGCGATCCGGCTATAAACGGAGCACCTCCGAAACCGGGCGGGACGGTCATGACCAGGACACGGTCCACATACGGCAGCAATTCCCGCACGGCTTCCGGTGAAGTCCCGGGGTTCAGGGCAATCCCGGCCAAACAGTCGGCATGACGAATGTCGTCCACCGCTCGGTACGGATCGCGGCATGCCTCCACGTGCACGGTGACCATTTCAACTCCGGTGGACAGAAAGGCCGGCAACAGGCGCAAGGGTTCCTCCACCATCAGGTGCACATCAAGGGGAAGCGCGGTGGCCTGCCGGACGGCTTCAATGGTCGAAACCCCAAACGTGATGTTGGGAACAAACATCCCATCCATGACATCCAGGTGAAAACCGTCCACGCCGGCCGCCTCGGCCTCGGCAATCGATGCGGCGAGACGGCCAAAGTCGGCGGTTAGGATGGAGGGTAGCAGGTGGATTGCAGCCATCGCTTGTGCGACCAGCCTGGCGGAACGGAACAGCGTCGTCTGCGAATTTTGGCAGACCATGCCGCGAAACCGACAACCGAACCCAGCCTGCAGGTGGCCGCGGTCTCGGTAGACGCCGCAGGACATGCTGTTGGATATTAGGTCTGCCTGTCAACATATACCATGATCGTCCCGCCGGGACGGGCCCGGACGCTTGTATTCAAGAAGGAGACACACAAACATGGCCACAGCCAAGGAACTGGCGACTGCTGCCGGCAACGGCGATCTCCACACCATGCGGTCCCTGCTTGCCGCGGACGGCTCACTGGCCACCACCTGGCAACCCGTGATGGAAGCCTGTCTCAGAGGCCGGCCGGAAGCCTTGCAGCTGCTGCTTGAGCATGGCGCGGATCCGAACGTGAAGTCGCGCTCCTCACACCACTATCGCCCCCTGCATCGAACCGTCGAACACAAGAAGACGATGCCCAAGCACGAAGGCCACATGCAGGTGGTGGAAATCCTGCTCGACGCCGGCGCCGATCCCCTCCTGCCGGGCAGCCCTTGGCTCATCAGCGCGGTCGCCCTTTGCGCCACCGGTGATTCGACCGAATTCCTGCCCCTCCTGATGGACCGGATCCCAGCCGACCTCGATATCTTCCATGCCGCTGTGCTGGGACACTTCCAAAGAGTCGAGGAACTGCTCGCGGGCAATCCTGCCCTGGCCGCGTCACATGACCCGGACACCCGGATCTGGACGGACGAGCGTGGCTGGTCTGCTCTCCTCTATTGCACCCGATCCTGTCTGGGCAGGAACGACAAGGCCAAAGCCAAGGAGTTAGCTGCCACGGCCCGATGCCTGCTGGCACACGGAGCGGATCCCAATGGCTGCATTGAGCACGCCATCCACAGCGGCAACCTCGAGATCATGGAGACACTGCTTGAAGCCGGGGCCTCCGTGGCCGACGACGATACGCTCAACCACGCCGCCTGCGACGGCCAGTTCGAAATGCTGGAACTGCTCCTAAAGCACGGCACACGGCTCGACGGCACGCGGGGCACGGAACATCACGGTGGCTACACCCCACTGGGTTGCGCCGTATCGTGTCGCAGCCTTCAGGGCGTCCGATGGTTCCTGGAGCAAGGCCAGGATCCCAATCACATCAAGAGCCAGGCCAATGAAAACTGCCTGCACGTGGCCGTGCACTACGGTGCCAGCAACAGAATGCTCCAGCTCCTGCTCGACTTCGGAACCCGGCTCGACCAGAAGGACGCGTCCGGTTTCACTCCGCTCGACCGGGCACGGGCGAAAAAGCGAACCAAGGCGATCCCGTTTCTCGAGGCGGCCGCTGCCGGGACCCCTTAACTGCCGAAACTCGGGATGCGTCCCCGTCAACGCCTGAACTGGCCCGACCAGCCCAACAACCAAATTGCCCAACAATTTCACCGACTGTTCCAAAAGCGGCTTGACCAAGTTCAGGCGCCTAGGGTGGGATTCTGCCCAGAGGCATTGCATACCAAACACAGTTGGTGAAACCAGAAATCTTTCGGACGCACTAAATGTTGTGAACCCATCGGCGCTCACATGCTGTGCGGGCGGGGCACTCAGTCAGAATCCGCCCCGTCTTCCTGGATCCGATGCTCCCACAACCAGGAGAACGCGTAGATCCCCGTGTCATGGCCATCGTCCCAAGTAAGCCGCACGGCATATCCACCCACCAGCTCGACGGCCGCCACCCGGTCGCTTGGCATGGGACCACTGGACAGGGACAAGGGATCGACCTCCACGCCGGATTCACCGCGCACCGCCCGACAGGATGCACAAGGGCAGTTGCTGCGCAGCCACGTCAGCGACAACTCGCTGACGGAATCGTCCTGCCACTCAATGCGCATGAGATTCTGCGCACGCAGCACTCGGATCCTGCGAGGAGAAAGGTGGGGATCTTGCTGGACTGCCATTGTGCGGAACCGTCCCGAATGTTCATATGTCTGCTACGCGATGTCCTTGCCTGCCGCGCCAGCACTTCCAGGCGGCCGACAGTGTATTGCCGACGCGGACCTCCGCAGTCTCGTCAGACCCTCAAGGCCTGGATTTGGTGTGGATGGCCAAAGATGCCCCGCGCGGCCTCGGAGAATGGCTGCCGGGTGTCCCACATGGTGACTCGAATGCCGCCGCGCAGCAGCCGACTGGTGAGATGGGTTCGTTCCAAGGCGGCCAGTCGGCCCGCCAACTCCCGCTCCTCATCGTCCTCCAACAGTGCCTCCTCAAAGGCGATCGGGTCCGGACTCACCACAATAACCTGATACCCGCGCGCCCTCAGCTTCAGCAGTTCGGCGTGGTCGTCGGGGTGCAGCGGACTGATAAGCAGCAGCAGGGACCGGTGAGGAAACAGGCGCGCCGGCACATAGTCAAGCCGATTGAAGATTTGGCTGGTCTCCACCTTGGCTCGGGCCAGAGTGCGCAGTATCTTTTCGTACTGCTGTTTGCCGGAGCCGGGGAACGTCCAGTCGATGGAACCGCCGTAGAGGAAGAGGCCCACACGGTTGCCGTAGGCCAACAAGGTATCCGCCAGGCTCGCGGCAGCCTGGATGCTGAACTCCAGAATGCTCCGGTCGCCGGTAAAGACATTGGTCACCGCCCGGATGTCGAGAATCAAACCGATGTCGATGGCCCGTTCCAACTGAAACTCGTTGACGAACAGGGTTGTGTCGGATCGGGCGGTGGCGCGGTGGTTCAGCCATCGCCAGCTGTCTCCGGCCTGATATTCCCTCAGGCCAAAGAACTCGACACCGGGGCCACCCTTGCGGGCCGGGATGAGGCCGGGATACACCCGTGTGCGCCGGGCCTGGATGGCCATCGTCGGAATCTTGATGGCACGCGGCAGCACAAACAGCCGATTGAGCGGATCATACGTTTCGGTGACGTTGAACAAACCGAAGGGATCACTGGCCGCAATCCGCAGCGGAGGCAGCACGTAGTAGCCCCGGGCCCCCTCCAGGCGATGCTCAAGCCGGCTCGCCCGGCCGGGTTCCAGCCCGAGCCAACCCTCGTGTTCACCGTCGTGCTTCCCCAAGCCGGCCGGAAACGGCTGCTCCACCAGGGCATGCTCCAGAGCCTCCTCCCGATCCTCCACTGTCAGGACGGTGCGGATGTGTTCGCCCTGGGCCACCCGATCCTGATCCAGGTGCCGGCGCACGTCGAGGTTCAATCGACGCGGAGCCTGCCACAAGGCCCATCCCACCAGCACCAGGGGCGGGATGGCCAAGGCCAGCACGAACCCCTGAACCGTGGCCAAGCCGGCCAGCAGGGCTGCCGTGGCCACCACGACTACGGCGAAGAGGCGGGGCAGGCCCTGGTCTTCAGGCACCGGACACGAGGGGGACGGGCACGGAGTCGAGGATGCCGTCCAGGATTTGAGCGGCGGCACCCTGCCGAAGCCACAGGTCCGGCGACAGGATCAGACGGTGGATCAGTGCCTGGTGCACATAGGCCTTGACATCGTCGGGAAGCACAAAGTCCCGTTCGTCCATGGCAGCGTTGGCCCGTGCCAGACGGAACAGGGCCAGGGAGCCACGGGGGCTGGCGCCAACGGCCACGCGGTTGTCCTGACGGGTTGCTGTGATCAGCCTCACGATGTAGCCGGCCAAGTCGTCATGGAGGTGGATATCCTCGATCGCGGCCCGCATTGCCAACAGGGTTTCGGCATCGGCCCGGGGAGTCATGGCCACGTCGTCCTGTCTGCGGTCGCGGCGGTTGGTCAGGATTTGGGCCTCCTCCTCGGCGGAGGGATAGCCAACGCTGAGGCGCACCAGGAACCGGTCCAGCTGCGCCTCCGGCAGGGGAAAGGTTCCCTCGTACTCGATGGGGTTCTGGGTGGCAATCACGATGAACGGATCCGGCAGCGCCATGGTCTCCCCCTCCAGCGAAACCTGGCGCTCCTGCATGGCCTCAAGCAGGGCGGACTGGGTCTTGGGGGAAGCCCGGTTGATTTCGTCCGCCAGCACGATGTTGCTGAAGATGGGCCCCCTGTGGAGTTCGAAACTGCCACTGTTCCGGTTGTAGATGTAGCCGCCCAGGATATCGCCTGGCAGCAGATCCGGCGTGAACTGGATCCGCCGGAAAGTCAACCCGAGCACGTTGGCAAAGCTGTGGGCTGTCAGCGTCTTGGCCAGCCCCGGGTAGTCCTCCAACAGAATGTGGCCATCCGCCAGCAACGCCACCATGATGCGGCGCAGCAGTTCGTCCTTGCCCACAATGGCGCGGGCGACCTCCGCGGTCACGGCCCGTGCCCTGTGGGCCACTTGGTTGAGTTCCATCAGCCTTTTTCTTGATGCCTCCCGGCCATGCCCAATCGATTTTCCAAGTACTGTGCAACGGCTTCCGGCGCGCGTCGATACTCCGCCTGTGCCGTGCGCGGTTTTGGCACCAGGTCGAGCAGACGGTCCGCCAAGCTGCGCCGCCCGAATTCTTCGTCCCCGCGCACAATCAGCAGGGGCCGCAGTTCTTCCGGGACATCCGGCTCGCGCGGGGACTCGCCAGTTGCCGGGCCGGACAGATCCTCCTCGGCCTCCGTCACCGTCAAGTCCAAGACCAGTTTGCGAAGCGAACGATTCAGGTTGAACCGCCCATAGTCCAGCATCCGGGCCCTGCGCAATTGGCCCTGCCACCGGGCCACCGGACCCTGCAGGCCAATAGAGACCGTGCGCATGCGGGGGCGCCGGGGGGCGCGAAACCGTATCAGACGCAAACCCCAAATCGCGGCCACGAACACGAACAGGCCCCAGAACAGGTACTGGGGCAGGCTGCGCACGAACAGTTCAGCCACCCAGGCGGTGTACATCATGGGCCGAATTAGGACGTCGCGGACGAAGTCCTCGATGAAGAACACTGCAAACAGAAAGCTGGCGGCCAGCCATATCGCCATCACCAGCCCGCGCTTTTGGAGGTCAGACATCAAGGGCTGCGGCCGGGCCGGATCCGCTGGTCAGGGACGCTCCGGCCGGCGGCGGTCGGGAATCCCTGATCTGCTGCAGGCAATCGGACGCCTCCTGCCGGTCGCGGGCACTGGCCGGCCGGTCCCCGAAGCGAACCCGCTCGAATAGGGCCGAAAGCCGACGCACCGGCCTTGAATGCATGCCCAGTTCCGACAACCGTTGTTCAAATTCGCGCGGCGTCATCGATTGGCTGCGCCGAACCCGACGGGTTTCCTCCAGGCATCGGACCATGTTCAGGTAGCAGCGTTCGATGGTGTCCCCGACATCGTGTCCCAAGTCCAAGGCTTCGATTGCCTCCCCGGCCTCGCGGCGAATCAACTCCGACGTGTCGCTGCGGCCCCAGTTGGCCCGATTCAACAGAAACAGGCCCAGGCCCGCAATGGCGACGCCACCGGCTCCGGTTACCACCCATACCAACCAGTCCCGCACCTCCATGTCCGGTGGCACCGGAGGTTCGGCTTGCGCAAACTGCAGTTCCTCCTGCGGCGGCGCGCCCATCGCCGAACTCTCTGCCGAACGGGATTCCTGATTTTCCAACACGCGCATCAACACGAAGGTGAGCAACAGGGTGGTGACCACCGCACCCACCAGCGCCTTGCGGTAGGTGGGGGAAATGATCGCGTACACCACGCAGAGCGTCAGGCAGCCCCAAATGGCCAGGATCCAAAACCGGGTCAGTCCGAACGGTCCCTCCTTGGCTTCGGATGACCAAGGGGTTGTCTCGGGACGGGTAAACGTGTCGGTAAAGAGACTCATCAAACCGCTTTCGGTACCGGGCTGCATGCGGAGTTCGGGCAGGGCACTGCCGAGGACAATCAGCAACAGGAGACCCACCGCCACTGCGAGCACAATGTTCAGGCGGCCCGGTGCTTCCCGCTGCTCGGTCCGAGGAGTTGGATCTTGCATGGTGACTGAACTCGGAAGGCCGGAAGCCGGCCCATGGATGCGCAACCGTCTCGCGCCGGCACCGTTGCCGATAGCATTACCGAACCCGCCGCGGCTCCCGGCCGGTAGGCGCGACGTTTTGGTGTTAGATTCGGGTTGAGCCAAAACGAAGGGGCATTATAGTCCGACTAGGGGTTCCCGGCTCGTACCGCCCGGCCCGATTGCCAGCCGGGCAGCGGACTGCCACCACTGGACCACAAGCTACAACTGTTGCGACAAGCTGTAAAAAAGTGCGATAATTAACCTAGGATGAAGCACGATACCTGTTTCGCATGCACCGGCTCGGACTGCCTGTCCCCAGTCGGGTTACCGAAAGTGCACGCGGGATTCTCCTTGGCGTTTTGAGAAGTGCTCTTGGTACAGGTTTTGCAACATGGACAGGCGTACGCTGGTCCGCATTGCCCTACGAAAATGAATCCGCAGCAACGTTGCCATGAGCCAGCCTTTTGAGGTCATCAGCGAGTTTCGCCCCACGGGCGATCAGCCCCAGGCCATCGACGCCCTGACGGCCGGCCTGGAACAGGGCATGACCCACCAGACTCTGCTGGGGGTTACCGGGTCCGGCAAGACATTCACGATGGCCAATGTCATCGAACGCGTACAGCGGCCCACGCTGGTCATCGCCCACAACAAGACCTTGGCGGCCCAGCTCTATTCCGAGCTGAAGGAATTCCTGCCGCGCAATGCGGTCGAGTACTTCGTCAGCTATTACGACTACTACCAGCCGGAGGCCTACATCCCCCGCTCGGACCTCTACATCGAGAAGGAGGCGATGGTCAACGACGAGATCGAGCGGCTGCGCCTGGCGGCTACCAGTTCCCTCTTCTCGCGGCCCGACGTGGTCATCGTGGCGTCCGTGTCGTGCATCTACGGGCTGGGTAACCCCGAGGACTACGGCTATGCCGTCTGCAGCCTGAAGACAGGCGACCTGACCCGGCGCCAAACGGTCCTGCGGCATCTGGTCAGCATCAGCTACGAACGCAACGACAGCAACCTTGACCGGGGGCGCTTCCGGGTACGGGGGGACGTGCTGGAAGTCCACCCGGCCTATGAGGACTTTGGCTACCGGGTGAGTTTCTTCGGGGACGAGGTGGAACGGATCTGCCGCTTCGATCTCCTGACCGGCGAGGTGCTGGCGGACTTGGAGGAGGTCCATTTCTTCCCTGCCAAGCACTTTCAGACCTCGGACGAAAAGCTCCAGGCATCCGTGGAGACCATCGAGGCGGAACTTCTGGAGCAGGAAGCCAGGTTCATCGCGGAGAACAAGCTAATCGAGGCTCAGCGGCTGCGGCAGCGCACCAACTACGACCTGGAGATGCTGCGCGAGGTGGGCTACTGCAACGGCATTGAGAACTACAGCCGCCACCTTGACCAGCGCGAGGTGGGTTCGCCGCCCTGGACCCTGCTGGACTACTTCCCGGCCCAGTGGCTCCTGTTTGTGGACGAAAGCCACATGACGGTGCCCCAGCTGCGGGGCATGTACCGCGGAGACCTGTCCCGGAAGGAGACCCTGGTCAACTTCGGGTTCCGGCTCCCGTCGGCCAAGGACAACCGTCCCCTGAAGTTCGAGGAATTCCGGGAACGCGTCCACCAGGCGGTCTTCGTCAGTGCTACCCCGGCCCCCTGGGAACTGGAAGTATCCAGCCAGACCGTGGAACAGCTGATCCGGCCCACCGGCCTCCTGGATCCGGTCGTGGAGGTTCGCTCCACCAAGGGCCAGATCGAGAATCTGATTGGCGAGGTGCGCCGACGCGTGCACCAAGGACAGCGCTCCATCATCACCACGCTCACCAAGCGGATGGCAGAGGATCTGTCCGAATACCTGGCGGAACTGGACTTCCGGGTCCACTACCTGCACAGCGAAATCGACACCCTGGAGCGGGTGGACATCCTGCGCGATCTGCGTCTTGGGGTGTATGACGTAGTGGTTGGCATCAACCTCCTGCGGGAAGGCCTCGACCTGCCCGAGGTGACCCTGGTCGCGGTGCTGGATGCGGACCAGGAGGGGTTTCTGCGCAGCGCCAGTGCCTTGATTCAGACCGTGGGCCGCGCGGCCCGCCATGTGGAAGGCAAGGCCATCCTCTATGCCGACAAGACCACGGCCGCCATGCAGATTGCCCTGGACGAAACCAACCGGCGCCGGTCCCTGCAGGAAGCCTACAACCGGGAACACGGCATCGAACCGACCACCATCGTCAAGGAGGTACGGGACCTGACGGATCGGGTCAAGGCCATGACGAAGGAACTGGTGGACGAGGATGCCCCGGCCCCCGCGGACGAGGTCGACCTCTCGCCGGACGCCCTGGCCAGGATGATCCAGGAGCTGGAAAGGGAAATGAAGGAGGCGGCCCGCCAGCTGGAGTTCGAAAAGGCCGCCAACCTTCGGGACCAGATTGTCGAGCTGCGACGGCAGGAACCCATCACGGATCTGCCTTGACATGGCAAACGGCAACGATCCCCGGGTCAATCAGTCCGAGCTGAGTCTGCGGACTGAGATGGAGACGTCCTATCTGGACTACGCCATGAGCGTAATTGTCGCCCGCGCCCTGCCGGACGTGCGCGACGGGCTCAAGCCGGTGCAGCGCCGCATCCTGCACGCCATGCACCACGACCTCAACCTGCGGTCCAACGGTCCCTTCCGCAAGAGCGCCCGCATCGTGGGCGAAGTGCTGGGCAAGTACCACCCCCACAGCGACCAGTCGGTCTACGACGCGATGATGCGGCTGGCCCAGGACTTCAGCTTGCGCTATCCAGTAGTGGACGGACAGGGAAACCTGGGCAGCATCGACGGCGACAACCCCGCCGCCATGCGGTACACCGAGGCCCGGCTGTCAGCCATCTCGGCCCTCATGCTGACGGACATCGAAAAGAACACCGTTGACTGGGTCCCCAACTTCGACCAGTCGTTGGAAGAGCCGACGGTCCTGACGGCCAGCCTGCCCAACCTGCTTGTCAACGGATCCAACGGCATTGCCGTGGGCATGGCCACCCAGGTTCCGCCCCACAATCTGGGAGAGGTCTGTGCCGCCGTGAGACATCTCCTGGACCGGTGGGAGAAGCGCGAGGAAGTCACGGTCACGGACCTGATGCAGCACGTCCAGGGACCCGACTTCCCCACCGGCGGCACGCTGTTCCGCCTCGGGCCGGGCCGGGCCGGCCGCGCCCCCGACGACCGCCTGCGCCAGGCCTACGAAAGCGGACGTGGACGGGCGACGGTCCGCGCCAAGGTGCATGTGGAGGATGCGCGCATGGGCCGGCAGCGCATCGTGGTGTATGAGATCCCCTACCAGACCAACAAGACCTCCCTCCTGGAGCGGATCGCGGACTGCGCTCGCAACGGACAAATCACCGGCATCTCCGACCTACGCGACGAGAGCGACCGGGCCGGCATGCGCATCTGCATCGACCTGGTGCGCGGGGCCAACACCGACAAGGTGATCGCCGATTTGTTCTCTCTGACACCAATGGAGCAGACCTTCTCCATTTCGCTGGTGGCGTTGGTGAACGGGCGTCCGGAGCGTCTGAACCTGAAAAGGCTGGTCGAGCTCTTCATCGAGCACCGCGTGGACATTGTGCGTCGTCGTTCCCGGTTCGACCTGGACCGGGCCGAGCAGCGTGCACACATCGTGGAAGGCCTGTTGATGGCCCTCGATCAGATCGACGAGGTCATCCGCACCATTCGCAACAGCCGCAGCCCCGACTCGGCGCGCAACAACCTGATCCGGGAGTTCGGTTTCACCGAAGCACAGTCACGGGCCGTGCTGGCCATGCCACTGGGCCAACTGGTGGCGATGGAAAGGAGTCGCCTGCGGAGCGAATTCAAGGACCTAGCGGCCCGCATCAAGGAACTGCAGGCCCTGCTGGCTTCCGACCGGCGGATCCGGGATGCGATCGCCGACGAGATGGATGAAATCCAACGGCAGTTCGCCGATTCCCGTCGCACCGAGGTCAAGGACGACCAGGCGCGCACGCCGACCGCCGAGGAGCTGGAGCCGGACCAAACAGTCTGGGTCTGCGTGGGCCGGCGCGGCACCGTGCGCCGCTATGCCTACAAGGGCATGCAAAGCGGCAGCTTCAGGGACATTGGGCGCAACGGCGGCATCGCGGCCGTGGCCGCCAACACACGGGATGTCCTGTATGTGTTCAGCGCCTCCGGCCGTGCCCAGCGTATCCAGGCCCACAAGGTGCCGCAGACCGGACGGGCCGGGCATGTCGCGGACCTGACCGCGTTCACCCGCCGCGACCGCATTGTGGCCGGGATAGCCCTGCCCCGGGAAGTCGCACCCGACGAGGGGGTATGGGTCCTGCTGGCAACGGCGCAGGGCAATGTCAAGAAAATCAGCGGACACCATCTGGCTGCGGCCTGGGGCGATGACGTGACGGTCATGCCGTTGGCCAAGGGCGACTCGCTGGTCGCGGCGGTGGCCGTCAACTCAAGCCGGGAACTCATGCTGTTTACACGGCAGGGGAAAACAATTCGCTTCGACGGAGACGAAGTGCGACCCAGTCGCCTTCCTGCCCAAGGAGTACGCGGCATTCGGCTGGGCAAGGGCGACGGCGTAGCTGCTGCTGCGGTGGCGCCGGCCACCGGCACTGTCCTGACCGTGACCAAACAGGGAATGGCCAAGCGGACGGACTTGGAGGAGTTCAACCTTCAGGCGCGCGGCGGATCCGGCCTGCTCGCCCACAAGTTGGACGAGACAACCGGGTCCATTGCCGGGGCCCTGGCGATTGCGGCCGGTCAGGCCGACGCACGCATTTCGATTGGATCCGGCAGCAATGTCCGCACGCTTGACCCCGACGACGTACCGCTGAGCAGCCGCGTGACCAAGGGCCGTCGGATCCTCAAGCCGCAAGCGACCGGCGCGGCACTGCCCGAACCGGCAGACGACGACAACGACGGAAGTGCGCCGGCCAAACGGTCCCTTCCCTCGCCTGCAACCGGCCTGATTGACTCCGTTACGCTTATCTGGTCGGATCACTCCGTGGACGGCCAGGCCTGATCGGCGTCCCAGGACCAGACGCAAACGGAACCAGAATGACCCACAGGAGACTTGCATGGCGGACCACGGTTGGCGCGGCATCTTTGTCATTCTGATCACCCCCTTCAGGGAAGACCTGTCGGTGGATCACGAAAGCCTGCGCCGGCAAATCGACTTCTGTGTGGAGGCCGGGGTTCACGGCGTGGTCGGACCGGCCAACGCCAGCGAGTTCGCTACCCTGTCGGACACGGAACGCATGGACTGGATGCGAACCGTCGCGGATGCTTGTGCGGGCCGGGTGCCCTTTGTGGCCGCCGCCAACGGCCTGCACGCCCGGCCGGCCGCCGAACTGGCCGCATGGGCCGAGGCACAGGGAGCCGACGGCATCATGGCCATGCCTCCCTATGTCCTGCATCCGGACGAGCAGGGCTGCTTCGACTTCTACCGGGCCTTGGCGGACCGGACTTCGGTGCCCATTGTGGTTCAGAACTTCATTGGACCGGTCGGCACACCGATGTCCGCCGCCCTGTTGGGCCGACTCTGCCGCGAGCTGCCGGCGGTGCAGTACATCAAGGCGGAAACCCTGCCCGAACCGCGCTCCGTGACCGAGGCACTGCGGGCCACGGGCAACGCCTGCAAAGGTGTGTTCGGGGGCCAAGGAGGGGTGCACCTGCTGGACGAACACCGGCGCGGTTGCTGTGGCAACATGCCGGCCTCGCAGCTGTCCCCGGCCCATGTGCACATCTGGAACCTGTTGGAGGAGGGCGACCAGGCAGCGGCCCGCACCGCCTGGAACCAGTTGTTGCCCCTAATCGCCTTCGAGCGCACCCACGGCGTCGCCGCCTACAAGGAAGTCATGCGAAGGCGCGGTCTCTTTGCCACCAACCTAAGTCGTATGCCTGGTGCCCGCCTGGACCCCGAGGATGTTCTGGAACTAGATGCCATTCTGGAGTTGGCGGAACCCGCTCTGGTCAGTCCGCCCCGCGAGTGAAGGGAGGATCTCGATATGCCGAGCGTCTGGTGGAAGGACAACGCCGTACAGCTCATTGACCAGCGCCTGTTGCCGACCCGACTCGAAACTGCCACGCTGCACACGGTCGCCGACGTGGCCGCCAGCATTCGCGACATGTATGTGCGCGGGGCGCCGGCCATAGGTGCTACGGCTGCCTACGGGATGGCACTGGCCGCCCGTTTAAGCACGGCTCCGGACCGGGAGGACCTGCTTGACGACCTGAAGGAGGCCAAGCATGTGTTGGATGCCGCGCGGCCGACCGCGGTCAACCTGGCGTGGGCCACCGGCCGCATCCTGGCTACGCTGCGCGCAGCACCAACCGCGGATCCGGAAAAACTCCGCAGCCTGGCCTTGGCCGAAGCAGAAGCTCTGGCGAAGGCCGACGTGGAAATCAACCGGCGCATGGGAGCCAACGGCGCGGCCTTGATTCCGGAAGGGGCCAACCTGCTGCACCACTGCAACACGGGCTCCCTGGCCACTGTGGACTATGGCACGGCCCTGGGGGTGATCTATGCCTGCCATGAACAGGGCAAGGGCATCCACGTGTGGGTGGACGAGACCCGGCCGCGCCTGCAAGGCGCCCGGCTGACCGCCTGGGAACTCATGCGGGCTGAGGTGCCGATGCACCTAATACCAATCCATCACGATTGGATTACTTCATCTTCGTCGGGCAGGTCCTTGAG
>VXMJ01000014.1 GCA_009841145.1 Caldilineaceae bacterium SB0661_bin_34
GGAGAGGATGCCCCTGACCGCCCGCCACCAATATCAACGAGATTGAAACAGTGCCACGACCTGCCCAAGCTTGACGTTCTCATCAACAACGCCGCCATCGCCACCAACCAAAGGACACTCACCGAGGACGGATTCGAAAGCACCTTCGGTATCAATCATCTGGCACCGTTCCTGCTTACAAACCTGTTGCTCGGCCTGCTCCAGGACAGTGCCCCCGCGAGGATCGTCAACGTGAGTTCGGGTGCCCATACGAGTGGACACATCGACCTCGACGACCTGAACATGACCCGCAACTTCGACGGATGGGGCGCCTATTGCAACTCGAAGCTTGCCAATGCCTTGTTCACTTGCCAGCTGGCAAGCAAGTTGGATCCCAACCTTGTCACCGCCAATTTTCTGCATCCGGGAGTCATCGAAACCAAGCTGCTGCACGTGAACTTCAGCGGTGGGAGCCCGGTGGAATCGGGAGCCGAAACACCGGTCCACCTTGCGCTGGCTCCCGAAGTTGCAAGGGTGACCGGTCGCTACTTCGTGAATCGACGACAGACCCCTGCATCATCGGCGGTTGACGATCGGCACCTGGCGGCGGAACTGTGGCGCGTCAGTACCGAACTTACGGGTTTGGAGGCATAGGGGAACTTCCGAACCCAAGCAACACGCGAAGTAGCCAGAGGGGCCGGTTGGGTTCACCCGATTCGAGCCACCTACCTCGATGCGTCGGCCACCCGTTCAAAAAACCAACCCGGTGGAGCTCCAGCCCCTCCGGACTATCGGCGTGGTAAATACAGAGTCATGGATGCCGACGAAAGCAGGCACTCGGATTCTCGCAGCCGTTCTGCTGACCAGGTACACCGACGCGGACTACAATTGGGCTCGTATCCCCGGCCGCAATTGCCGAGGGTGCCTGAGGATACAAGCAACCCACAGGTTGCGCTGGTCCGTGCATCATGGTCACCCCAACAACACTGTGACCACCGCGCGTCCCAAGTGCCTCCTCGGCAAATCCCTGTCCAGACCATGAAGGATCAATCCCTCGCATGACGTTCGACCCCATCACTCTGGAAATCCAGTGGCAGCGACTGGTCAACATCGTGGACGAGATCGACAACGCGGTCATCCGCACATCGTTCTCAACCATCGTGGGCGAAAGCCACGACTTTGGGTGCGCCCTCATGGATGCAGAAGGTTCCGGCCTGGCCCAGGCACAGTGGAGTCCACCCCAGTTCTGCACGATGTTGCCCCGCACCACCAAGTCCATGCTGAAACGCTTTCCGCCAGACACGCTCAAGGACGGGGATGTACTGGCAACCAACGATCCCTGGATTGGCAGCACCCACCTGCCGGACTACAACCTCGTTTCGCCCGTGTTTCACAAGGGCAGACTGGTGGCTTTCCTAGGCACCGTCGCCCATGTCTCGGATGTCGGTGGGCACCTCGGGGACCTGGAAGCCCAGGACATGTTCATGGAAGGCACGCGGGTCATGCCCAACAAGTTCTACTCCGAGGGCAAGGTGGTTCCCGTCATCGAGGAGTTCATTTCCGCCAACTGCCGCGTACCCGATATGGTCCTGGGCGACTTGCACGCCATCGTCGGCACGCACCGCATCGGCATTCAGCGCATCCGGGAGTTCCTGGACGACTACGGAATGACCGACATGGATGATCTGGCATCCGAGATCCTGAGCCGCAGCGAACGGGCGCTGCGGGCCTCCATCCGCGAACTTCCCGACGGTCGATCCCACTACTCGGTTACCGCGGACGGCTACCTGGAGCCGTTCACCCTGAACGTGGAGCTAACCATCAAGGACGACGAAATCCATCTGGACTTTGAAGGCACATCACCACAACAGTGGCATTCGGCCATTAACGCCGCCTTCAACATCAGTTATGCAACAGCCGTCTATCCCATCAAGGCGATGCTGGCACCGTACATCTTCAACAACGACGGACTCATCAGGCCGGTGAAGATGACCGCGCCGGAAGGCTCCATCGTGAACTGCACGTTTCCAGCCCCGGTGGCGGCCCGCGCCAAGGTCATCAAGCACATCCCGCCGCTGATTTTCGGTGCCATGGCCGAACTCATGCCCGAGTCCGTGATTGCCGCCGCTGGTGGAATCTTCCCGTTCCACATCGTGGGTCATGATGATCGGCATGGCCGACATGCCGTCCACGTATTGCCACACGGCGGTTTGGGCGCCACCCACAACGCCGATGGCCTGCTGCCCAGGGCCTATCCCCACAACAGCACCGTGACCCCCACGGAAATGTTCGAAATTCAGTGCCCGGTCCTGATGACGCACAAACGCCTGATTCCGGACTCGGGCGGCCCGGGAACCCACAGGGGCGGACTGGGGCAGGAAATCGGGTTGCGCGCCCTGACGGAACAGGGAACCACACTGACCATCCGCCCCGACCTCATGAAATACCCTGCGGAGGGTCTGCGCGGCGGACACCGCGGCACCCCCGGCGACGTGATCATGAATGGTGAACGAATGGAGCGATTCGTACCGTACCAGTTCAAGTCGGGGGACGAGGTAGTGTTGCGCGTACCGGGCGGGGGCGGACACGGACCGCCGAACGAACGAACACGCGAGGACGTGTTGGAGGATGTTTCATTGGGTCTGGTTTCCCCGGCACAAGCGTCGGAGGCTTACGGTGTCCAGGTCGAGGGATCGCAGGAAGACCTGGAGGCACAAAGCATGAAACAGGCGATCGCACAGGTACGGGCCAGTTCCCATGGGGATCATTCGTGACCGCAGATCTGGCCATCACCGGGGGAAGGATCCTCAACCCCTCGTACGAAACAACCTTTGCGTCCCGGCCCGGTACCGTGACCGTGGAAGGGGGAAGGATCACCGGGATTTTGGACCCGACCGAAAAGCCATCGGCCAGGGAGATCATTGACGCAGCCGGCATGCTGGTCCTGCCGGGCGGCATCGATCCGCACCTCCACTGCCGCGCTCCTTCGTTTCCGGAGCGCGGCGACTTCGCCACCGAGTCCCGGGCGGCGGCGGCAGGAGGAGTCACCACCATCTTTGAGATGCCAATCTCAAAACCCGGTGTGGCCACCGCGCAGGCATTGGAGGACCGCGGCTCCCTGGTCATACGGGATGCCCATGTAAACATTGCGCTGTACGGTGCACCGGGCCTCTTGGAGAAGGGCGAAGTGGACGGAATGGCAGAGGCCGGCGCCATTGCTTTCAAGTTGTTCATGACCGAGGCCCCTCCCGGTCGCGAAAACGAGTTTGAAGGTCTCATCGCACCCGACCTGGCCACCATTGGCGCCGCCCTTGAACTCACCCGTGCAACCGGCCTGAGATGCGCAATCCATTGTGAAGACCAGAGCCTCATTGACTGGTACACCCGTCAGGCGCGCGGCCGGTCGGTAGAGGACTGGAAGCGTCACTTGATGTCCAGACCGGCCGTGGTGGAGACCGCAGCGGTTGCCGGAGTGCTGCAGTTGGCCCGGTCGTTGGAAGCGCCGGTTCACATCGTGCACGCCAGTGCCGAGGCGAGCGTGGACCTGATCCGGTTGGCCAAACATGCAGGCGCACTAGTCACCGCTGAAACCTGTCCACACTACTTGCTGTTCACGAATGCCGAACTCGAACGGGTTGGTCCCTACGGCAAGATCAATCCCCCCGTGCGTGAAAGAGGCGACCAGGATGCGCTTTGGCAGGGACTGCATGACGGAGTACTTGACTTTGTCGCCACCGATCACGCCCCTTTCACGGCCGCCGAAAAGGAAGCCGCCTGGGGCAACATCATTGACGCCCCGCCAGGACATCCGGGGGTTGAAGCCCTGGTTCCACTGCTCTTGACATGGGGACTGAGAGGCACATTCACCCTTGAAAGGTCGGTGGAACTGCTGGCCTCCAACGCCGCCCGCAGCTTCGGCCTCTACCCGCGCAAAGGTGTCCTGCGCCCGGGAGCGGACGCGGACATCTGCGTGTTCGATCCGCGCCGGGAAGCAGTGCTAAACGGCAATGCTTGGCTCACGAAGGCCGCCGAGGCCAGCCGGTTGTATCAGGACATGCCCGTCGGCGGATCGGTTCATGCCACCGTGGTGGGCGGCCGGGTGGTCTACCGCGAAGGTTGCATCATTGGCCAACCGGGTTGTGGTGCCTGGTTGCGCCCCGGCCACTTCGACTGAGCAAGGTATCCGTGTCCCTCACCTGTAGCCTGGTCGGTTGCGGGGTCCGCGGTTCATATTGGGCCGGGATCCTTGCCGAACATCCGGGCGTGTCCCTGGAGGCCTTGGTGGACCCCGACATCGGGAAGGCGCAGGCATTGGCCGCCAGCCTGGAAATCCCGGCGGCTTGTCACTCTTCGCTCAAGCCCGAGTCGAGTCCATGCGACTTTGTGGTGCTGGCCACCCCTCCCGAACTACACCATGGC
This sequence comes from Caldilineaceae bacterium SB0661_bin_34, assembly GCA_009841145.1. GTDB lineage: Bacteria > Chloroflexota > Anaerolineae > Caldilineales > Caldilineaceae > Bin34. The sequence goes on from VXMJ01000014.1 coordinate 4,399, forward strand.
CAAGTTCAGGCATGCCTTGCGCGAGGCATGCACATCATCTGCGAAAAACCCTTGGTCGAGGAGTTGGCACAGGCGATTGAACTGGTGCGCCTTGCGCAGGAAACGGACCGCCAACTCATGGTCGGCATGAACTTCCGCTACCTGGCCGCCAGCCAGCACCTCCGGCAGACGGTACAGGAACAACGATTGGGACAGCTTGCCTTCGGCAGGTTCAACTACACACGCAACCGGGATGGACGCCGCGGGGATCTGAACTCCTATCCCCTGACCATGCGGCATCCCATGCTGCTGGAACAGTCCGTGCATCATCTGGATCTCATCCGTTACTGCTACGCCCAGGAGGTCGTACGGGTCTGCGCAGACATGTGGAATCCCCCGGGCAGTGTCTATCGGCATGACAGCTGCGTGTCGGTCCTGATGGAGATGGCAGACGGCACACGCGTCAACTATCTGGGTACCTGGACGGCTGGTTGGAACGGCATGGAGTTCGCCTGGCGCACCGACTTCGAAGGCGGCATGGTCCTGCAGCGCAACCAGTTTGCCGATGTCGTGGAGTGCCGGCTCGAGCCCGAACTGGGACTGACCGGTCTCCGCTTCAAGGATGGGGAACAAGCTGAGGAACTTCATTCAGTGCCGCTGAAATCCCAACGGCCGTTCGTGGACGATGCCAAAGGACTCCTCGACGAGTTTGTTTCCTGTGTAAACCAGGGGCTGTCCGTCCGGACATCGGCACACGACCATCTTGGAACACTGGCATTGCTCGAAGCTTGCATGCAGTCGAATGCAGCAGGCACGTGGATTGACCTCGCGCACGTGTTTGCCGACCACGGCGCGGCCAATCTCTGGCCCACTCCGCATTAACACGCCTCTTCAAATCACCATGGGGAATGAACACATGACCACCATTCCGGATCTCTCCGAACGCGACAGGCGCCTAACCCGAATTCGGTCCGCCATGGCAGAAGCAAACCTTGACGGACTCTTTGTCGCCGGCAAGGGACACTGGTGGACCGGAAGGGGATACTTCCGCTATCTCACCGACTTTCACATCTGGGGACACGACGGACTGATATTCATCCCGCGCCAAGAGGAACCATTCCTGGCCTTCAGTTCATATGCGGTGGCCGAACGCATTGCCGCCAGGGGATGGATCACGGACGTGCGCGGCGACGTGTACATCGCTCCCCGCATGGCCGCCGAATGCGTTGCACGCGGTTACGGCAAGGCGCGCATCGGAGTGGCGGGCCACCAGTTCATCCTGGGAGCCGGGACCATGGAGCTGCTGGCCTCCGGGATGCCGGACGCGGAGTTCGTGATTGCGGACGACCTACTGAACCGGGTACGGTCCGTCAAGAGCGAATTGGAGATACGCCAGGAATTCGAGCTCTGGGACTTGGCCAAATCCGCCATGGAACGCTTTGTCGAGGTGCTGCAACCCGGTGCAACCCAAAGGGAATTGGCGGCCGAGGCCAGCCGCGTGGCGCTGGCAGGTGGTGCACGCGACATCCTGGTTTTTGTTGGGGAACGGCCCGGTGAGCATGAACCGCCCCAGGACACGCCGCTCCGATGCGACGACATCGTGCGGTATCACATGGAAATCCTGGGCCCCAGCGGGCACTGGTGCGAACTGACCGTGAACTGTGCGTACCGGGATCCGACAGACCAGGAGCTGAAACTCATGGACAGTGAACTCCTGGCCTTCGACCGCATCCGCGCCGCCGCCCGACCGGGAGCACACCTGAGCGAAATGGCCGGCATCTTCGAACAAACCATGCAGGAACAAGGTTGGGAATTGGGTGCCACCACCACGGCCTTCGACTTCCATGGCCAGGGTATGGATACGATCGAGTACCCTTGGTTCTCGGCGGCCCCGGGCTGGGGCAAGAGCCAGGACTGGCCGCTTGAGGCAGGCATGGTGTTTTCCTACCACCCCAAGCGCAACATCGTGAATGGTCCCGCCTGGAGCACGGGCATCAATGAAGACATCCGCATTACACCCACCGGTGCCGAAACCTTCAGCGGCGATTGGAGTCACCGCTGGCGAAGGATGGGATGACAGACATGACCCTCAAGGTAGCCATTCTGGGCGCCGGACAGGCGGGAGCCCGGCATATCACCGGGTTTCTCGCCGTTGAACACGCTCAGATCACGGCGGTGGCCGACACGGACGCGGACTTGGCCCGCCGCGAAGCCGACCGGTCCGGTGCCACACCGTTTCAGGATTGGCGAACGGCATTGGATGCAGCATCGGAGCTTGATGCCGTGGTGGTGGCCTTGCCGCACCACCTACACGCGGAGGCCGCATGCATGGCAGCGGAGCGCGGTCTCCATGTCCTGATGGAAAAGCCCATGGGCTCCTCACTGGCGGAAGGGCGACGCATCGAAGAGGCCTGCCGGACTGCGGGCGTGGTCCTGATGATCTGCTTCGTACACCGTTTCCGCGACGAAGCAATCCAGGCCAAGGCGTGGATCGAGGCCGGACACATTGGGGTACCGGTCAACTGTATGGAAACCATCGCGTCGCCACGCGGATCCCATCTGGGGTCCTGGATCAATTCGCCAGACCTCTCAGGGGGCGGTGTTCTGCTGTACACGGGGGTTCATGCCATGGACCGCCTGCTTTGGCTTGTGGATGCGCCCCTGCGCGATGTGCACGCCTCGACCCGAACCTTGACCGCAGGCTCTCGGGTTGAAGAAGCCGTCACCGCTCTCCTGACATTCGACAACGGTGCGATGGCGACGCTCAACGTCACCGGTCCGACCTATCCCGCGGGCGGAACCTCATGGCGCAGCGAAATCTACGGGACGGAGGGGGTCATCCGTATTCGGGCTCGCCAATCGGTGGAGATCGCAGGCAACAGCTTGGCTCAACGCATCGAAGTCGACGACACGTCAACCAGGGATGGAGAAAACTACAACTTCAAGCGCCAGGCTGAAAGGTTTGTCCAGGCTGTTAGAGATGGAGAGGTGTCACCCATCCCCGGTCGAACCGGCCTCGCAGTCCTCGAGGCATGCCAGAGGATTTATGATCGCGGAATTCACGGCCCCCAATTTGCCTTGCGATAGGGCAATTGCTTCCGGCCGCGGCGTTCACTGATGATCGTGAGGCAGTCAGGATTTGAGATCATCTAGGAGCCCGGCAACTCCCAATTGCACCAAGTTCACGTGACTGTCCTGCAACCGTGCTGAGGGACAGGCATTGTTGGCCCTCGACAGAGGATCCGTGGGCAAGAGACCTGGTCCCGGATCGCCGCGGTCAGGAGAGGCAGCTTGCGCGTGGCGGCGGGCTCCCCTGCCTGAGTTTGCCCTGTCGACACAACCGCATGCAATCGGCGCGCATGGTGGAATTGTGGCGGATAGCAGTCACCGTGGCCAGGTACCGCATCGTGTGCATGGAAACGCGACCGTCTCAAACGCGGAGCAAGCCCCGGTATTGGCCGCTGCCCCGATTCAGCGGAAACAGGCAGATTAAAATGGTGGGTGTAATACAGGCAAGGAGGGCGCCCCCATGGCCCTTGCACAAGCAGAGACTTCCGGCCAGGCCGTAGCGGCGGCACCTGTTCCTCGGCGGCCCCAACCCCAAGAAGCTTGGGACTGGCAAGTCCCCGCCTCGCGGGGCGACACGGATTCGGCAACCGCCATTGCGTCGCGTTACCAGCGAGCGATGTGGCGGTTGCTGCACCCCCGCGCATGGCAAGCTGACCTGCATGCCCTATCCCATTTCGACCCGGAGTTCGTCTACGACGAAAACCATGAGTATTACGAAGACTGGACCACTGATCCCGACTATGGAAAGGTCAATGTCCGTAACTTCCCCTACGACTTGGCGGGTTTCGTGAGTCCCGACCAGAAACGCCACAACCCGCTCATCGAACAGATGCGGGAAACACTCTGCACTCCCTTGGGCAGGGAGGGAGTACACCGAGTACAACCCACCCCCGACTATCACTTCCCGGAAGCAGTGGGCCGCGATTTGAGCCTGTTCACGGGAGGCAGGAAACCCAAGACCCAAGTCAAACCCGACTTGGTGGTGTTGCCGGCGGGTCGGGACGACCGCAGTTTGAAGGAATCGCGCGTCATCCGAACCGATCCCGAGCATCCTGTCCCGGAAATGGTTGTGGAAGTCGTGTCGCCTTCGTCTGCGGCGCGGGACTATGGGGACAAGGCGGTCCTTTACGAACGTCTTAGCGTGAAGGAATACCTGATTGTGGATCCCGGCGAACCACCGGAAGGGGATTCCCGGGGATACCTGGCACAGCTTGTCCTGTATCGCCTGCAGCCCGACAGCAACCATGTGCGCGTGGAAGGTGAAGGGGACGACCCCAACATGGAGGTGCGCAGTGCAGTCATCGGGAGTGTGGTGCGTCTGAAACAGGTTCATCCGGAGGATGAGCCCGTGTTTCAGTGGTTCGACCCCAACCTGGGGATATGGCGCGATGCCCTTGGCGACAAACTTCGGGAAAGTGAAGAGCGTGGAAGGGCGCAAACCATCCTAACGGTTGTGGGCCATATCTTGTCCGATGAAGGAGCTGTCAATGCAATCACCCAGCACTGGCAAGTTTCCGGGATGCCCGGCAACACGGACGATCTCCTGACAGCGGTTCTGGACAACCCGGCTGAATGGCGGGAAATCTTTGGTATCACAACGGAAAGTGAAGAGGACAGCGAGTTGGACAGGGGAGATCACCCATCTGCCTTGTAGACGCCACAAACTGCTGCACAGGTGACTGTTTCAATTGGCATGGGAATGGGTACGGTGGCGCGCCAAGGGATGGAGACCGGGTGCGGTCGTGGCAGCGCAGCCTTCTGTCCCGGGACTGTCAAGCCCATGAGTTACTGACGGCGCGCCAGCCACCAACTGGACACCCCGCGCCAAGCGCGCGCCGCAGCAACTTTGATTCTGCGGCGCGCTAAGCGAATGAAGGTCCCGGCCAATCAGTAATTTGACGCGACAGCGATACTGCGGCGACCCGGTTCCGGGAAGTGGGTTTTCCGATTGCCAACCTAATAGCAAAGGCGATCGGGGCCGGCAGTCCGTGCCGTCAGGCTATGAAAGCACAGACTCAGCCTTCACCTTCATGTCCGTGTTCGGAACCGCCAACTTCCGCGTGGGGCGACCAGCCATCGAATTCCTGCTCCACTGCGCTGAGAACCACATCCACCGTCTGACCGGCTTCAAGATCCTGCGGAGTTGTGGGACCGAGTTCAACGCCGTTGGACAGATGCACTTCCACTCGGACCTGCGGCAAGGTTTCGTCGGTAGTGTTCTGTACGGTGCCGACGAAGGCGTTGTCCTCGGCACTGTATGCCAGGATGAGTCTGGCTCCCAGCCGGACCACGTCATAGGTTTCCTCCAGGGTCAGCAGGTTCCCGGATTCCTCCCCACTCCCTTCGACAACGCCAGCATGTTCATGGCCCGCACCCTCGGCACCGTGCTCGCCGTGGGTGTGTTCGCTCACCACACAGCCACTGAGTGCCAGCGTCACCAGCAGGACTGTCACCACCAGAGCGACTAGGGTTGACCGTCGCGGATGTTTTGATCCGGCCGTTGTCGGAGTCAAGCCGCTGTTCGGAATCCATGCCGATAGGCGACGGTCGCAGCCGGGTGCTTGGAAATACTGCCGATGCATGATCGTGTGCCCCCTTCCATTGTGTGAACCTGCAGCACCGGGTCCAAACTCGGCTCCCGCAGCCTTGGATTCCTATCCACCTATTCTGAATGGCAACTGCAAACAACGCCTACACGTAATCGGAACGCGGTGCAGTTCCAATGGCCTCCAACTGTTGGCGACATGAGAGATCACCGCACGCGAGTCCGGACACAGACTGCCAAAGCACGCACACGATGGCCCCTTTGCGAAGCCGAGAGTTCTGCTGTACACCCGAATCAGCGGATTCCCCCCGCTGTTAGAATCTTTCCACCGTGCCAAGGATGCGCCCACATCCCGCATATCCACAGATGAGGCACAGGAGGTGCAGAACACCCGAATACCGGCGTAGTCGTCAGTACCTATCCAATGACAACAGGACTCGAACTACCCACAGGAGAAATTATGAGCGGAAAGAAACTGAACCGCAGACACTTTCTGAGTGCTTCGATGGTCGCGGCGGGGGCATCCATGACGGCTGCCTGCGTGATGCCGGTCACACCCGCTGCCGCTCCGTCCGAAGGGTCCATGATGTCGGAATCGCCGGACTACAAGTTCTACTTCAACACCCACGGCTCGGTGGAAATCTCCTTCTGGTCGGCCGCCAACAACGGCTTCCAGGATTTCTGCAGCCACTACAACATCGACGGACAATACCTCGGCACCGTCCGCGACGGCGACTTCGCCGAAGAGCGCGAGAACATGGAACGGATCGTGGCGGCGGGCGACGCCGACGCGGTCGTGGCCGTCTTGTCCGATGTGGACGCCCTGGACGAACCCATCCGCCAACTTGCCGACCAAGGCGTACCGGTGGTGCTGGTGAACTCCAAGGACCCGCGCCCGGCGGAGGAGCAGGTTCCGCACCTGCGGTACGCGGGCGAGGACACCTATTTGACAGGAGTCCGCAACGCCCAACTGGCGTTGGCTTCCTTCACGGAACTGGCCGGGCGCGCTCCCAAGCGCTCCACCTACATTGAGCACGTACCGGGTGCCTGGGTGCTCGTCACCCGGGGACAGGGCATGTCGGATGTGCTCACGCCGGAAGGCACGAACTTCGAAAGCATCGCCGGGGAGGTCGATCCCGTGCAGATGCAGGAAATTGTCCGGGCCCATTTGATCGCCAACCCCGACGTGGAAACGATTCACACCGGCTGGAGCCGGCCCGCCGCCTGGTCCATCGAGGTCCTGCGCGAGATGGACAAGCTGGGCAACGTCAATGAACCCTTCGAGGAAGGCAAGGTCTACGTCACCAGCATCGATCTGGATCCCGAACTGCTCGGCATGATTGATGCTGGCGACTGCGTGGGCACGATCGACCAGCAGGTGTATCTGCAGGGCTGGTACGGTGCGGCCCTCGCGTGGCAATGGGTAACCAACCAGTTCCTGATTGCCAACGATATTTCGACCGGCCCCTACGTCGTCACCCAGGAAAACGCCGCGGCCTTGATTGGCCAAGCAGAAGCCGGAATCCGGGCCTGACCTTTACTCGGCCCTAATGGTGGATTGAGTCGTTGCCGGCAGGTGTGGGCGAGCCTGCCGGCGCGATCTTTCCCCAACCCACTCTCCGCCACAACCCAAACATGACCATCAACGCCACGGACCCCGTTTCGGTCGACGGGACCGACCGCCGCGGGCGCGACGACTTCCGTCGCCGGGTCAACCGCATGGTCCGGCGGATTCCCGAACTGGGGATCTTCTCGACCCTGGTCCTCCTAGTGGGGGTTTTTTCGATCGGCGCGGCCAACTTCCGTACCGTGGACTCCTACACGAGCATCCTTACGGTCGCGGCCAACGTCGGCATTGTGGCCCTTGGCTGCGGTTTTCTGATGATCTCGGGCGAGTTCGACATATCCGTTGGTTCGGTCTACCTCATCGCCACCCTGTTTTTCGCCCAAATGGCCAATGCGGGCCTGATACCGCCCTTGGCCTTCCTCGTGACCTTGGTCCTCTGTGCGGTCATTGGCCTGGTCAACGGCCTGATCACGGTCAACCTGCGCATTCCGTCCTTCATTGTGACCCTGGCCGCGATGATGTTCTATCGGGGCCTGCACATCATCCTGACCCGAGGCTTCTCCGTCAGCTACAAGGCGGACAAGGAGTTCCTTGAGATGGTGGCCGGCATCACCTTCTCCCTGATGCGGAACACCGTAATCTGGTGGATCCTGCTCGCCATCATTCTGCAGGTCGTACTCGCCAAGACCCGCTACGGCAATTGGGTCCTAGCGACCGGCGGCGACGCACAGGCGGCGCGCAACTCCGGCGTGCCGGTGAGCCGCGTAAAGGTAATCAATTTCGCCCTTTGCAGCCTTCTGGCAGGCTTTGCCGGTGCCGCCAACATGGCCCGCTTCCTCACTTCCCAGTCGCAATTGGGCATGGGCATGGAGTTCGAGGCAATCACGGCGGCCGTGATTGGCGGCACCCTTCTGATGGGGGGCAAGGGCAGCATGGTCGGAGCCGTCCTCGGTGCCATCTTCGTGAGTGTGATCCGTTCGGGCCTGATCTTCTTCGGCTACTCTTCCTACATCTACATGCCCGTGACCGGCATCATCCTGATGCTCGCGGTGATCATCAACCGCGGCTTCAGCAACTTTCGGCTGCTCCAGTTCCAGCGGAGCGACGCATGACCGACACCGGCACTCCGATTGTCCGCATGACGGACATCCACAAGAGCTTCGGACACGTGCAGGCACTGCGCGGAGTGGACTTGGATCTTCACGCTGGACGGGTTCTGGGACTGATTGGAGACAACGGCGCCGGCAAGACGACGCTGGTCAAGATCATGGCCGGCGTCTTCCCGCCGTCGCGCGGAACGGTGCACTATAAGGGCGAACAGGTTCGCTGGAAGAACCCCAGCCAGTCGCGGGCTTCCGGACTCGAAATCGTTTACCAGGACCTGGGACTCGTCCCCATCATGAACATCGCACGCAACTTCTTCCTCGGGAAGGAACCGCGCAGCCGGTGGGGATTCCTGGACTTCGACCACATGGCGACCGAGTCGCTGCGGGCGATTGCCGAGATGGGCATTTTCCTCGACGATGCCGAGGAACTGGTGGAAAACCTCTCGGGGGGTGAACGAAAGGCGCTCGCCATCAGCCGCAGCCTCTACTTCGGCGTCCAGGTCCTCATGCTCGACGAACCCACGGCCGCGCTCTCCGTCAAGGAGACCCACGCCGTCCTGGACCTGATGGAGACACTGAAGGAGCGCGGCATCGCTACGGTCTTCATCACCCACAACATTCACCATGCCTACGCGGTTTCGGACCACTTTGTCGCCCTGAACGCGGGTGTCAAGGTGTTGGACGCCGACAAGGCCGATGTCACCCCCGAAATGCTGACCGAAGCCGTGATCGGCGAACCGCTGGCCCAAGTGACCAGCCATTCGCTCGCTGCTTCCGTCGGCAATGGAAATCCGGAGAATTGATGAGAGTTCAAGCTGCGCTGTGCCTGCGCGACGGCGCCCCCCTGGAGATTCGGGATGTCGAACTGGCTCCGCCGGGGCCGGGCGAAGTGCTCGTACGCTGGGGTGCCAGCGGCATCTGTGCCAGCGACAAGTTCGTTGTCACCCACGCGGGCTGGCCCAAGCCGTACATCCCGGGCCACGAGGGAGCCGGGATCGTCGAGGCGCTGGGCGACGAGGTTGACACGCTCACCGTGGGAGACCATGTGGTATCGGATCTGCTGGGTGCCTGCGGCCACTGCCGCCAGTGCCGGACGGGCCGGCCGCGCCTCTGCGAACCCCAGCGACGCCGAGCCGTGCCCGACATCGACAGCCGCTTTAGCCTTGACGGAACTCGCGTTGGGCGCTTCGGACACCACGAGATCGCGACTTTCGTGGAGGCATGCGTCGTCCCGGAGGCATCGCTGACGAAGATCCCGGACGACGTGTCGTTTGAGGCGGCCTGCCTGCTTGGTTGCTGTGCCCTCTCCGGCGCGGCGGCCGTCCTGACCCGGGCCCGGGTCGCGCCGGGCAGCCGCGTCGCGGTCTTCGGCTGCGGCGGCTTGGGGCTCGCCGGCATCAACGCAGCACAACTCTGCGGCGCGCGGCAGATCATCGCCATTGATGTCGTACCCCGCAAGCTCGACTGGGCGCGCGAGTTCGGTGCTACCGATATCGTTGACGCATCGCAGGGCGATCCCGTGGACGCGGTGAGCGCAGCCACCGGTGGTGCAATGGCGGATTTCGCCTTCGATTTCTCCGGTTCGGCCGTCGCGATGAACCAGACCGTTGGCGTTGTGCGCAACGGGGGCATGGTGGTTCTGGAAGGAGCCGGACCCCCCGGCACGCAGCTCGTTGTCGACCAGGCGGAACTGATCGACAACGAAAAGGTGATCACTGGTGCACACGCCGGTGGCGGCATCCCGGCCCTCGACATCCCGCTGCTGATCGACCGATTCCGCGCCGGCACGTTCAAACTGGACGCTTTGGTCAGCCATCGACTTTCGCTTGAAGAAGTCAACGACGGATTCGACCTGATGACCCGCGGCGAAGCACGCCGCAGCGTGATCGTGTTCGAGGCATAGGGGTGAAAAGCCAGGTGTCGCCCGTCGGCAATGATTGCGACGACCAGCAAACCCGGACACCCGGCTTCCAATAGGAATTCTTCCGTGCGCATATCCTCCGCCACCAGGGAAGCCATCGAGGGCTATCTGTACATCGCGCCCTGGCTGGTCGGTTTCGCGGTGTTCGCGGTCGGCCCGATGCTGGCCTCCATCTACCTCAGTCTCACGTTTTACAAGATCATCACGCCGCCCGACTTCGTAGGGTTGGACAACTACATCCGCATGTTCCAGGACGACCTCTTCTGGAAGTCGCTCTGGAACACGGTCTACTACGCTGCCGTCTTCGTGCCGGTCTCCATCGCCGGCTCCCTATGCTGCGCGCTGCTCCTCAACCAGCGCATCCTGGGACGCACCATTTTCAGAGCCATCTACTTCCTGCCATCCATCACGCCCATCGTCGCCACCGCCTTTCTCTGGCTCTGGATTTTCCAGCCGAACGTGGGTCTGGCCAACTACCTCCTCGACTTGCTTGGCATCGAAGGGCCCCGCTGGCTCGACGACATCCAATGGTCAAAGCCGTCCCTGATCGTGATCAGTCTCTGGGGAGCCGTCGGCGGTGGCTCGATGCTCATCTTCCTGGCCGGCCTGCAGGGGATTCCAATCGAACTCTACGAATCGGCGGAGATCGACGGTGCGGGCAACCAGGCCAAGTTCTGGCGCATCACGATTCCCCTGCTGTCGCCGTCGATGTTCTTCAACCTGGTGCTGGGCTTGATCGGCGCGATGCAGATGTTCACGCTGGCTTTCGTGGCGACCAGCGGAGCCGGCCAGACGCGGCCCGCCGGCGGGCCTGCCTACTCGACCCTCTTCTACGTCCTGAACCTCTACAACCACGCCTTCGACTACTGGGAAATGGGATACGCGTCCGCCCTGGCCTGGTTCTTCTTCCTGATCCTGGTGATCCTGACCTATTGGCAACTGCGTCTTTCCCGCTCGTGGGTCTACTACGAGTTTGATCAGGGCGAGCGATGGTAGAACCCGCACTCTCTGCACCTCGGGCATCGGCAGCCGGCATCGGCGGTGTCCGCCTGCGGCAGGCAGTCCGCATGATTCCAACCCTTCTGGTGGTCCTGGTCCTGGCCGCTGCTTTTGGCCTGCCGTTCCTTTGGGCGGTGCTCACATCGCTGAAGGTGCCAAGGGAGATCTTTATTTTTCCGCCGACTTGGCTGCCCGAGGCACCCCAGTGGTCCAACTACATCGAAGTCTTCCGCCAAGCCCCGCTGGCCCTCTTCTTCTGGAACAGCCTCAAAGTTACTGTTTTGACGGGAATTGGCCAGATTCTGTCCGCATCGCTGGTGGCCTACGGCTTCGCCCGGTTCCGTTTTCCGGGACGCAACATCCTGTTCCTGGTCATGCTGAGTACGTTGATGCTGCCGCCCCAGATCACGATCATTCCCACGTTCCTGCTCTTCAAGTGGCTTGGTTGGCTCGACCAACTCCGTTCCCTGTACATTCCGCCGTGGTTTGGCGGTGGCGCGTTCGCCATTTTCCTCTTCCGTCAATTCTTCTTGACCATTCCCCGGGAGTTTGACGAGGCGGCCAAGATCGACGGTGCAAACTCCCTTTGGATTTTCTTCCGTGTCCTGACCCCCTTGTCGGTGCCGGTATTCGTCACCATGGGCATTTTCTCCTTCCTGGGCAGCTGGAACGACTTCTTCGGACCGCTGATCTTCCTCAATACCACGGAGAAGTTCACCCTGGCTCTTGGCCTGACCTACTTCCAAAGAGTGGTATCCCTTGGCGGCCAAGCCACCGAACACCTCATGATGGCAGCGTCCATTATCATGACGCTGCCTTGCCTGCTGGTGTTCGTGCTACTGCAGCGGTATTGGATTCAGGGCATTGTCATGTCGGGCATCAAGGGGTGATGCCCGAAGCATGGGAACCCGCCGGGCACCCGGCACCTAACCTACCCCGCGTCCCGCCATTGCAGGCTCGACCCGCGTCAGAATGTGATCACGTTGCGGAGGGTGGCGGGTTCCGCCACCGCCGCGATTGCCTCGTTGATCTTCTCCAGCGGGTAGGTACGGGTCACCAGTTCGTCCAGCTTCAACCGGCCCTGCAGGTACAGATCCATCAGTTGCGGTGCCTCGCGCTGGAAATTCGTCCCGCCCATCGAACTGCCCTTCAGCGAACGTTGCCCCATAAAGCGCTGCCCCGCGAACGCGAACGTGTCGCTCTGGGGAGGCATGCCCACTTGGATGACGCCCCCGCCCTTGCATATCATGTCCGCCGCTTCTTCCAGAAGACGTGTGACGCCGGCCACCACAAACACGTAGTCGACCCCGCCCGACGAAAGATCCATTACCGCCTGTACTGCGTCAGTCTCTCCAGCATGCACCACATGAGTGGCACCGAATTCCCGGGCGATATCCAGCTTTTCCGGTTCGATGTCGACCCCAATAACCTGCGTGGCACCAGCCAGAATCGCTCCTTGGACGGTGTTGAGGCCCACGCCTCCGCATCCAACCACGGCCACCGACCTCCCGAACCGGAACCCCGCGGTATTCACCACGGCACCCAAGCCGGTAATGACCCCACAGGCCAGCAGGGCTGCGGAGACAATCGGAATCGAGTCGGGTACCTTGACGATTTGGGTTTCGTGGACCACAGTGTGCTCCGCGAACCCGGCCACCCTCAGCGCACGGTTCAGTTCCATGCCCGCGCGGTTGGTGAACTTCGAATGCACATCTTCTAATGGATGTTCGCCGATGCAAAGGTAGGGTTCGCCTTCCAGGCAGTGGCGGCAGCGACGGCACGACCACAGCAAGGACACGACCACCCGGTCGCCTACCGCAATGCCTTCCACCCCGGCACCGAGTTGGGTCACGATGCCAGCGGCTTCATGCCCGGGAATTAAGGGGGCCTCGTAGTGCCATTCCCCGTCAATGATGTGAATGTCGCTGTGGCAAATGGCACACGCCTCTATCCGGACTTCCACTTCCTCGCGGCCGGGAGACTCCAGATGAACCTCCTCGACGACCAGAGGACTCCCGTACTCGTAGCAGACTGCGGCTTTGACCGTCCGCATGGTGTGTATCCCCTTTTCCCTGCTGTCCGCGGCAATTTTCCGTGCACCGACCCGCGGACGATCCCTTGTCAAAACCGGCGGACGGGTTCGGCACCCGCCCGCCGGAATCCTATCGTCTATGCCTCCAACGACGGCTTGGCCAGGATTTCAGCGGCTGCCTCCTGGACATTGCCGATCACCTCATCCAAATCACTCTCACCGAGCCAAACGACCTGGAGCATCTCATTGATGGTCTTGAAGTATTCGGTCTCGCGGAAGTTCGCCGGCAGGACAAGCGGCAATGCCTCGGCCATAATGCCGCCAAACACCCGCATCAATGCCGAAGCCTGCAACGTCTCCGACGCCATTACGTCCGGACGTACCGACGGCGCACCCATGGCGTTGTAGTTGCCAATCTGAGCATCGAACGTCGTGAAGTACGTTAGGCAGTCGAACATTTCGGCCGGGTGCTCCGACGCTCGCGAGACGCATACGGGGTCCGACTCGAACATGTTGCCGCGCACGCCCGTGTCGGCTCCAATCGGCATCGGGGCCACGGCCCACGCGTCCTCCTCAACGAAGTTTTTCACGTATTCGCCCCAAAAGCCCGACTGGTACATCGCCAGCTTGTTGGCCGCGAATGTCTGGTATGTGCCCTGTTCCATCGTACCGGGCAGCGGTGCCACCCCGTGTTCATGAAACATGTCGCTGACGAAGCGCAGCGCCGCGATCGATTCATCGGAATCGAGCGTGGCCACGGTACCGTCTCCGTTCAGCATGTCGCCGCCCCAGGACCGCTGGTAGACGAGCAGACAGAAGTAGCCCAGACACGGCAGGAACCCGTACACCCCTTCGTCCGGATCGGTCAAGGCCGCGGCTGCCGCCAGCAGATCGTCGTACGTCCAAGTGTCGTTCGGCGGATCCATACCGGCGTCTTCAAACAACCCGACGTTGTAGAACAGGCCCACACGCCCGGGATGAGCCAGCTGGGGCAGGCCGTAGAGTTCGCCATTCAGGCGCGCAGCCTCAATGTTGAGCGCGTAGAAATCGCTCAGGTCAAAGCCGGACGACTCCACCAGATCATCGATTGCCCTGGACGCGCCGGCTGCGGCCAACCGATAGTAGCCCTCGATGGACGAGATCCAAAAGGCATCACCAATCGTGCCACCGGCAATCAGGGTGTTCAGCTTCTTGAAATAGTCAGCACCGGGGAAGCATTCCATCGTAACGGAGACATCCGGTGCCCTGTCCTCGTTGAATTTCTCCACCCATTGGCCATGGTTGTCGCACTCAAGGCCCAAGCGGTGGTGGTACCGAAGCTCAATCGGTTCCATACTTGGTTCGGCACCGGTCATGGCAGCCGGATCAGCGCAGGCAGCAACCGTCAAACCTCCCAACAGGATTGCACTGGACCGCAAAAACTCTCGTCGACCAATAGCGTTGCCGTTCATAAGGTCTCCTTGACCGAAACACGCCCTGACGGTGAAGCACCGGTGGTGAGATCGATCAAATCCACGGATGATGCCAAAGTATAGCAATCAGTCAGAATCCCTTTTTTGGGGGCACCGATCCTGCCTGAACGCGAAATAGCAGTCGTCCGTGAATCCGCTACCACATCCGATTCCCATCGGATGCCGATCCGTGGCATGTATCATGGACCCGTCAATTCCCACAGCCTTTGGATATTCCATGCCGATGGCATATTCGGCTCCGGCAACACTGGATGCAACGACGCTCGGGGCGGATTTGTCGACGGTAAGCCGTCCAACGGGAAGGTGCATTCCAAACTTGCGCGCGGGACCGTTCGTCGAACCGATCCAGGTGCTCGCGGACGGTGCAACTGGCAACACAATGGCCTTTCCAAACCAGGCGGCGACATGAACGGAACACGGCTGCGCGTAGGCATCGTGGGTACCGGCTTGGTGGCACAGGTAATGCACCTGCCCCATCTGCAATCCCTGCCCAACCTGTATGAAATTGTTGCGCTCTGCGACCTGTCCGAACGGACGGCGCAAACCTTGGCCCGCAGGTATGGGGTCCCCCATGCATTCACGGACATTGGCGACATGCTCGACACCGTCGAGTTGGACGCCGCCCTAATCTTGACGCCGTACCACTATCCCCAAGTAATGGCAGCCCTGTCCGCAGGGGTGCACGTCTTCGTGGAGAAACCGATGTGCGTAAACGTTGAAGAGGCCACCGACATGGTCGAGGCGGCCCGCCGCAACGGTCTGATTGGCCAGCTCGGTTACCACAAACCCTACGATCCCGGATACGAAACCGGTGCGGCCATGGTACGAGCGATGTCCGTGGTGCGCATGGCTACGATGTACGTCGCCCATGGCCCCAACGAACCGTTCCTTGAGCACTACGAGATCCTGCGTGGCGACGATGCCGATCCCGACCGCGTGGCCGCGACAGGTCGGGCAATGCGCACGGCGCAGCAACAAGCCATCGGCGAACAACCGGAGCACGTGGCACGCGCCTACGGGGGTTTGCTCGGCAGCGGATGCCATCAACTTTCGATCATGCGCGGCTGCCTCGGACGCGTGGAGGACGTGCTGTCAACGGAGATCTGGAACGGCGGTCGCTCGATTGCGGCCACGCTCAAGTTCGAACGCGGCGTCCGGTGCGTCTTCACCGCCGTGTTCATGCCCGACATCCGGCTGTTCGATGAGACCTTCACTGCCTGCGACGACGGCAGTTCCACCGCGATCCGATTTCCTTCACCGTTCCTGAAACACGCCCCCACCATGGTGATTCATCGCGGCATGGAGGATGGCCGCTATGTCGAACGGGAGATCACGACCGACTATCGGGAAGCCTTCCGCAACGAGTTGATTCACTTCCACCGGTCCATAACGACCGGCACCCCGCCGCGTACGCCCTTGGAACACGGTGCCGAGGATGCCGCGACCATGATCGCCATCGTTCGGAACTGTCCCGATTTCGTCGCGTGACGAAAGTCGATTCCACGGCACCGGCGTAGAACCGGTCAGTGAAGTTGGCACACAGCGGTGACAACCACCTGACAACGCAGCTGGAGCAGACGAAACTTGGGCTTACTCATCCAACGGGGGAATGCCCAACCCGGCCGCCACCTCCGTGATTCGGTCCCAAATCGCATCCGCTACCGGAATGCCGGTGTGCGTCCGTTCGCGGGCAACCATCTCTTCCAGTTCTCCCGGGAGCAGCACTTCCCGGTAGCCCTGAGCCGCAGGCGAGTCCTTGATCCGTTGCAAAAGCGCCTCCGCGTCCTGCAACTGGACTTGGGAATCCCCGAATGCAGTCGGATCCAAGATGGTTACGGTCCAATTGGCCTCGTAGGTGGGACCAAGCATGATGCCGCCCAGGTACTCGTTGAAAAGTGCCAAGCCATAGCCCTTGTGGGCACCCATGGGCAGGATTGATCCTCCACCGTAGAGTGCATCGGGATCTGTCGATGGAACCCCATCCCGATCGAGAATCCAACCCGGCGGAAGGGATTCGCCGCGCTCGCGGTGGAAACGGACCTTGCCTTCCGCGGTTGCGCTGGTGGAAAAATCGGCAATGATGGACCCGAAACGGCCTCCCGGCCAGCCCAGCGTGATCGGATTCGTGCTCAGAATTCGCTCGCGGCCGCCGTACGGGGCCACGGAGGTGTGTTCCGGCAACCGGTGCGCCCCCCCTCCCGTGATCTGGATGGCAAGGCCGCGCCCCACAATCTTCTCGGCGAACCAGCCAATTCGTCCCGTATGGGTTGTGTTGGTCAACCCGCCAATGGCAACACCGGTACGCTCGGCCTTGACTGCCACCCTTTCGCACAGGTTCAGCAAGGCACAGTGGCCAAATCCCTGTTGCCCGTCGACCATCACCCAGGTCGGTGCCTCGCGGACTACCGTGGACCGGCCAGCCGGTTTGATGTACCCCTCCGTCATCAATTCGAGGTAGTGGGGCACGCGCAGCACACCGTGAGACTCGACTCCCTTCAAGTCTGCATCGACGAGGGTATCGGCAACGATCGCGGCGAGGTCGGCTGGCGTACCGGCAGCTTCCAGGATGCCTTGTACAAACGCGGCCAGCCGCGTAGGCGAGAACCTACGCGTCACGACGATACCGCCCCAAGTTGTGTCGCGTCCAGTATCCGTTGGATTAAACCGCCCGCGGATTGTGGTTCCGTCATGTCGCCACCGGCAAGGGCCGCGGGAACGGCCCAGAGCATCAGGTTCTGATAGTAGTCGGCATCGCCGCGGGTTGTGTTGGGAAAGTTCCACACATATCCCCAGTGCACTATGCCGGCCAGGCAGTGGCGGAGCAGATCCATGCCGAAGCCCCGACTGCCTTCGTACATGCAGGTCATGGCCAGCATGAATAGTTCAGGAGGAAAATAACTATAGGGGCCGTAGCCGCCCACCTGTGCCACGGTGCCGTCCAGGTTGGCGCAATTCACCGCGTCGGATTGCGACAGGCGGCAATTTACATCGCGAATGGTCTGCAGCGTGACGGAGACCCGGTCGGCAGGAAACACGGCGTCCACACCGTGCCAGCTGGTGATCCAGCGGCCGCCCAGCTGGTAGCCGAACATGAGATCCGATTCGGTGCCCGTGTCGGGTTCCCGGAAGTTCCAGTAGCAGGTTTCGTTCCAGAGGATTTCCTCCAGGGCCTTCCCACCCGCCGCCAGCCAGTCGTCGCACTTGGCCACATACTCGGAGTCATCCATGGCCAGTGCCAGGCCAGTGCCAGGCGGCGCATGATCGCAACCTGCACCAATCGAATGCCTTCGGCGTGGGGGTATCCTCCTTGGCCCTTCGGTCCGTCACCAGCCGGTGGGTAGCTCCGTCCGTCCGGTATCCCATGAACGGCATGTTGAAGAGGCCGTGCGGCACTACAAGATCGTTGAAGATGGTGACGGCCCCCAGCATGCCGTTGGATTCAATGCCCAGGCAACCCGTGTCGAGGCCGCCCACAGGTATACCGCAGATGGGCCTCGGTTCGCCGCGGCAGACAACCCCTGTTACGGACTGCCCGTAGCCACCGGCCGTGAACTCCTGCCAGTCCGCATCCGGGATGTGATGGCGAAAGAAACGGGGATGTGCGAATTTGATCGACATGGATGTTCCGTTGGGACCATCCCGTGCGGCCACCAGCCAAACGGAATTTTGAAATCGATGTCCCTGGGACCAGGCTACGCGTTGGTCCCGGGTGCCAGCAAAACGATGCGGCCGTTGGCCTGTCCGGACCGCAGCAGCGCCAGAGCCAAGTTGACATGCTCCATCGGGAACGTCCGCGTCACAATGGAGTGCAACGATCCGTCGGCCAACAGGCTTGCCGCCGCCTCCAGGTCCCGGCGAGTTCCAGCCCGTGTCCCCAGAATTTGGAGTTCCCGCTGAGCGAGGTTTTTGCCAGCCGCCTGCAAATCGTCGGGGGTGTACCCAACCAACACCATCCGTCCCCCGGGCCGCAAAGCTGCCAGTCCGGCTCGCATCGTGGTCCGTGTGCCGACGATGTCCAAGACGCAATCCACTCCGTCTCCTGCCCCGACAGCCTGTAGATCGGCAGACCACGACGGGGCAGCACCGTCCAAGACGGCCACGGCCCCCATTTCTCGAGCCCAGGATTGCTTGGCCTCCCCCAGTTCTGCGACGATGGCCCGTGCACCCGCGCGGCTGACCAGCTGCACTACGAACGAGCCCACACCACCGGCACCCACCACCAGCGCGGTTTCACCAGCCTGCAGGGCGGCACGATCAACCGCGTGGTGTGCCGTCAAACCGGCATCACAGCAGGTGGCTGCATCGACCCAAGCGAGCGCGGCGGATACAGGAACCACCTGCCGAGCTGAGACCTTTACGTACTCCGCCATTCCGCCTTGGGCTTTCAGCACGCCCATGACACTCCCCATGTTTTGGCAAAGCTGGGTACGGCCTACCCGACACAATGCGCAGACGCCGCAGGTTTCGAAGTTGTAGACGATTGCCTTCGTACCGGGCTCCAAATCGTCCACGTCCGCACCGACGGAATCCACTACGCCGGCAATCTCGTGTCCGGGCACGAAGGGCAACTCCGGTTCGTAGCCGAAGCCCTCCATCAGCTTGAGATCAGTGCCGTCGATGCCACAGGCGCGCACCGCCAGGACAACTTCGTGAGGTTCGGGTGCCAGTGCCGGCACCTCGCGCCAGACCAAGGGTGCGCCGAACCGTTCGAGAACCGCCGCCAGCATGGCCTACCCCCTGTTTGTGTACCGTCGGACCTACGCAGCCGCCGCTTCCAGGTGGGCCAACAGGAAATCCCGACCCTCGCGCAGGATGCGCAGGGGATCGGGAGTATGACCCCAGGCAAATCCCTCGTATTCCAATGCCACGTAGCCGGCGAAGCCCGTTTCGCGGACGGCCTGCATCAGGCTGGCAAAATCGATTTCCCCTTCGCCCAGCGGTGGAAACTCGAAATCCTCCACTCGTCCAAGGGCGTCCTTGGCGTGGATGTGGCGCACCCGCGGTGCCAGTTCCCGATACGCGGCCGTGACATCGTCTCCTCGAACGAGATAGTGAGCGGGATCGAAGAGCACCTGCAAACTGTCCATGCCATCCTCGGCCAACAACCTACGCATGCCTGCCAAATCGTGCACAAGGCATCCAGGCAGGCTTGCACACTCCAACAGCAGCGTCACGCCGAGTTCCTCGCCAGCAGGCAGGATCACGGCCAGTGCATCCAGTAGGCGCTGCCAGTAGGTATGTTCCCGGCCGTACATGTTCTTCATGCCACCGCCGGTGATGACATAGTGGCAACCCAGGTCCCCAGCCAAACGCATGCCATCCAAGACGAAGTCCAGATTGCGCGCCCGTGCCTCGGGATCCCCGTCGATCAGGTTCGTGTGGGCATTGCACGTGCCGAAGCCTAGGCCCGCCGCGCGGGCTCCGCGCGCTACGCGTGCCCGCTCCGCAGCATCCGCATCCACGTACATGTGGGGTTTGGGGACGGGCAGAAAGGGCGGTTCAAGTTCAAGTGATACATCGATCGCCTGGAAGCCGTGGTCCGCCAGGATCCCCATGCATTCCACCACATCGAGATGGGCGAAGAGCGCCGAGTTGCAACTGAGTCCGTTCATGATGTCGGCAACCGAAATTCTTCAAGCCGCAACGCTACTTCAGCGCTCGATCCCGATCATGGCCCGCGCCTCTTCGGCCGTGGCGATCTCGCGTCCAATTTCGCGCGCCAGGCGCACCGCCTTTTCGATGAGTTCGGCGTTGGTGCGGGCATACACCCCTTCGCTCAGGTAGGGGCAATCCTCCATGCCGATGCGGATGTGGCCACCCAAACCGATGGCATGGGCAATCAACTGCCAGTAGTCCGGCGGCTGCATGCAACTGATGTTCCAGTTCACGTTTTCCGGCAGGTGATCCACCATGTACTGGAGACCCCGAGCCGTGGGCGGCGTCCAGCCTTGGCCGGCCCAGCCAAAAAACAACGTGGCCCACAGCGGATCCGGCATCAGGCCGGGTTCCAGTTCGCGCACGCCGTCATCCGTCCAGAACGATCCCTCGCGCATCTTGCGGATGGCCCAGAAGGCGCCGGTGTTAAAACACTCGATTTCAAGCTTCACTCCATACTCGATTGCGAGCCGCGCGTACTCTCGCAGTTCGCTGATCGGATGGACCGCATAAATGGTAGTGGGGGGATAGTCGGGATTGGGCTGAAAGTACTCGTCGTGGGAGTTGAAGTTGATTGAGCTCATGTCCGGCCGGATCTCCTTCCAGAGCTGCAGCTTCTCCTCCAGCCGCATGCTTGCCAATCCCAGTTGGATGATGGGATCGCCATGCTCCCGGATGCGCCCCACAATGTCGTGCCAACCTTCGAAGACCGCGATTTGCAGTTTGCGGCCGTCCGGCTGAATCACGGGATCCGAACGATACTGCCCGTGCGTGTGCATGATCGAAGCACCCGCGTTCATGGACCGGATGTACTCTTCGGCCACTCCCTTGGTGTCGTCACAGTGTGTGTTGTTCGGATTCTCCGGGTAGGAGAACGTGCCGTCGGTGGTGACGGTGATGATCAACTTGTCCATCGGATGCCCTCCTCCGAAACGGATAGCGCGGACATGGGCCTATTATCCACCAGACGCGGATCCCGGTTTCGAAACCGGAGAGCCGGAGCACTGTTTCAGTTTCGTTGATTTGGGTTCGAGCCCGACATCGACATCCCCAAGCGGGACACTGTCCTGGGCATTGAACCTTGTGGACAGGTGCGGCGAAGGGGTGGCGCAGCCCGTGGTAAATGACAGCAAATACGGTGAAGCCCAGGTCATGAGCCGCGGCTTTCCGTAGCGCGTGGCCATGCGGCTGCCCGGCGATGCGACCTGCCCGAGAGCGCGGCGGTAGTCGCCCCCACCGGAAGATAGAAAGCCCGTTCAACCACCGTGTAGTCCTCCGGGATTGGGCTCCCGCGGCCGGTTCAGCTGTCGCAGAACACAACCTCCGCTTGCGACTCCCGAGGATGGTAGGGCTACCATACGGCGGGCAGGCATTCGGTGAATGCATTCCGACCGAGGTCGAGAATACGCAGGTTGTCCATGTTAAGCCAGGACTCCGGCACGGTCCCAGACAGACCGTTACCGTCGAGACGGATTGCCTCCAGCCGCTGCAGGCGGCTCCATTGGGGCGGCAATCCGCCAACCAGGGCATTGTTGCTGAGCCGGAGCGATTCGAGACGGCCGAGGGCGTGCCACGAGGCCGGCAGGAGACCGTGGAGCCGGTTGCGGCTCAAAGACAGGACGCGGAGTTGGCCGAGGTCCTTCCAGTTCACAGGCAGGAAGCCGATCAGATCGTTGCCTCCCAGCCACAGGACCTCAAGCTGTTCCAACCGGCTCCATGTGTGCGGCAGCGGTCCGGCCAACCGGTTGTGGTCCAGGTCAAGGTAGCGAAGGTTCGGCATGGCTCCCCACTCCGGCGGCAACGATCCGGACAGTTGGTTCCTGAGAAGGCAACGATCCGGACAGTTGGTTCCTGAGAATCAGGATTTCCAGGTTGGGTATACGACTCCAACCGGCCGGCAGGGGACCCTTGATGCCCGAGTCGCGGATGTCCAGAATCTTCAGGCGCGGCATGGCGTGCCAAGACTCGGGCAAGGACCCTCCCAGCGATGCACTGGTGATCAACAGTCGTTGCAGACTCGGCATGCCACCCCACTCCGGAGGCAAAACCCCGGCCACCCCGGTCCGGATCAGGTTCAGAGACTCCAAATTGACCAGAGCCGCCCATGCCGACGGCAACGGGCCATGGTACTTGGTGCCCTGCAGGTTCAGGGACTTGAGGTTGTACAACCGGGACCACGCAGGCGGAAGGGGAGCATCAATGGGGTTGGCGTTCAGATCAAGGACCTGAAGATTCGCGAGCCGGTCGAGATCGCCGGGTAATGCGGTGAGTTGGTTGGCCGAGTCCGTTTCCCCCCACCCAAGATGCGCCTCGCGCAACTCCGACAGGTCGCTGAAGGAGGTCGGCAAGCGCCCCCTCAAACCGATGCCGCTGAGATTGAGGTGCGTAACCCGGCCGTCCGCATTCGTGCCCACACCCCGCCAGTCTTCCAGCGGCACATCGGGACGGCCCCAATCTATCAGGACATTGTCGAGATCCGCAGTGTCGAGCATATCCTCCAGTACGCGGCGGTCCGGTGAAATCCTGGTTTCCCACGTCGTCTCGAATGCGTAACCGAGATAGCCCACGCCGTCCAGTGCCGGAGCGTCTACATAGGTGACATCCCCGGCCGGTGAAATCCGCACTCGAAACACACGCTCCGTCCGCGCTTCGGTGTCCGACCCGTCCGCGTGGACCGCTGTACCGACCACCGCCCGGGTGACGGTCACCGCCGGTCGGAAGCCTTCGGGCACCGTGAAGAGCGGCACCGGATGTACACGGGCGTAGTGCTGGACGGGGGAAGGGCTCGAAGACAGCCGCGCCGAAACGTACACGCCCCCCTTGGTCAGCCGGTACCTCCCCTGGTGATGTTCGGCCAGATTGTCGAACTCTCCCTCCGCGGTCTCCGTGGCCGTGAACCACTCCATGGTGATTTGTTCCACTTCTGCTCCGTACGGCATTTGCAGTGAAGGACTTGAGTATGCGAGTGCCCTGCTGCTGTATCCGAACCGACCGTCGGAATGTACCTCCATGGTGTATCCAATGTTGGACAGCCAGGATTTGCCACCGTCCGAGTCTGCCCGATAGCCCTCGACCCGCCTGTGGACCCAAGACATGGGACGGTAGCCTTCGGGCAGCACAAATCCGTCTTCGAGTGCGAATGGTTGAAGCGTGGCCACAACCTGCGCTCCGGTGCGGTTGAGAACAAAGGCCGATTCCTCACCGTTGGGCCTGACAAAGACTCCGGAATGGGTATGTGTGCCAGATCCGTCCACTTGTGCAGCCACGGAATTCGCCCGTCCCAATGCCAACACCGTGCAGATGCAGACGGCAACCAGGACGCGTGCAGCGGTTATCGTCTTCATGGATTGACGGACCATCCGTTCAATTCACTGTGGCAGGGATGCAAACAGGATGGTTATGCACATTTCTCGGGACCATTGTTCGGCATGGGGTTCTGCCTCGCAAGCCCCTTGGTCCCAGAACCCGGCTGCGGAGCAGGAACAGGCGATGCGGCGCTCCAGTCCTCAGATTTCACCACTATGCACCGGATTGCACCCCTCCGCTGGTCAAGCCGGCTTGACAGCCTCATAGACTTGATCCATGCGTCGGATAAGGTAGTCCACATCATTGCCGACCTGAATCCACTGCACGCCCCTCCGCGCGTAGTCCAGAGCCAACGCCGGATCGTCACCCATGCCCGATCCGACCGGCTTGCCGACCCGGCGCGCAACATCAATCACACGCTGGATGGCTGTCTCCACCTCCGGATGCCGAACATCATCCACGTGACCAAGGTCGGCTGCCAGATCCCACGGTCCCAGTGCGATGGCATCCAAACCTGCGATGGCAGCGATATCCTCGATCTCAGCCAACGCCGTTTGTCGTTCAATCTGAACCGCTGCAAATACCATGTCGTTGGCCCGTTGTGCGAGCGCGGCATTGGCGTTCCGCCCGTATGCGGAGGGCACTCTGGGACCGAAGCCGCGAC
Source organism: Caldilineaceae bacterium SB0661_bin_34 (assembly GCA_009841145.1). Taxonomy (GTDB): domain Bacteria; phylum Chloroflexota; class Anaerolineae; order Caldilineales; family Caldilineaceae; genus Bin34. Next base: position 28,714 of record VXMJ01000014.1, read on the forward strand.
GGCCCCACGGAGGATACTTGGCGGCATCCGCGACAGCTTGCGCCTCTACTGCATCCTGCACCTGCGGCACGATAATTCCCTCGGCGCCGGCGTCGAGCACCCGTTTGATCCAGGCGATGTCGGCCACTGGCACTCGCACGAGCGATGCCGCCTCGTGCAGGCGGGCGGCGCGGATGTGGCCCGCCAACGTCTCAATCGACATGGGACTGTGTTCCAGGTCGATCCAGAAAAAGTCCACCGACGGCCCCAGCGCATCGGTGACCGCAGGGTCGTTCAGCGTGATCGATGCTCCGATTTGCAGCTCATCGCGATCCAGCCGGGCACGAAACGCAGCTACTCCCTCATACATTTTTTGTTCCTCCCTACCGCAGCGATTCCCAACCACCGCGGACCATAGAAATCGTGGAAATTCCCTTTCGTAAACCAGTGTCAACCTTCCTCATCAAGATCGGCGGCACCGGGCCGGGTCCAACGGATCAGGTACCTCAGCGGAAGTTGGTGCAGGTCCCCCAGCTGATCCGTGCCCCAGAGAATCTTGCCGGACCCCGGCAGACAGAACGTTTCCCGCATACCTGCGACGGTCGAGGGCTGGGAATGCTCTTCGTCCAGACAGCAGGCCGGCAGCGCTGCACAGTCGAACTAAACGTTGGACAAGGTACCGAGCACCAACTGGCTATACCACAGATCCCGGCTGGGACCCGGCTGGAGAGCAAGATGCATCGGGTTTCCCCAGATGGACGATCAGGATCCACCGGCCCGGAGGCCGCAACCATCCGCGATCCCTGGAGAATCGGTCTCCGAACCAGCGATATGCACCGAACCGGGACACCTCATTGGCAACAATTTCCACGGGGTCCGCGTCCGGCATGAATTGCAAGTCATCAGTTCCAAGCGCGGGCGAATCCTAGCGTACACAGGAATCCGGTCAAACCGACCGCACAACCGTTTGGAAGGCGGCCGTGCTCTTCGATTGCAGAGACCCATAGTCTGGCTTGATGCACAATCATGTACCTACACACTTGGGGGCCAACCTTGGATTGTGTGAACTTTCCGTTCCTTGTCGAGTTGAAACGGATGGTTTCGGTGGGCTGGGACCGGCCTCAGGTGTGCTCCCGCCCGCCAACCGGGCAGCAGTCATGCATTGGAAGTACCAAAAGGAAGTCTCATGGAATACAGACATCTGGGCAACAGTGGGTTCAAAGTGCCCGTCTTCGGATTGGGAGCCAACATCTTCGGCCACCAGAAAGCAACGTCCCATTTCACCGATCCGGACGAAACCGCCCGGATCATCCACAGGGCCGAGGAATTAGGTGCGAACTTCATCGATACCTCGAACAGCTACACGGGCGGCGATTCGGAAACCTTCATCGGACGGGCGGTGGCCGACCGACGCCACAAGTTCATCATCGCCAGCAAAGTGGGTTGGGAACCCAACCACCTGATCGCGCAAGGGTACCGTATGGGACCCAACGAAGCCGGCCTGTCCAGAGGGCACATCATGGACAGCATCGACGGCACATTGAGCCGCCTTGGCACCGACTATGTGGATCTGTACTATGCCCACAAGCCGGATCCGGGCACCCCTTGGGACGAGACGTTACGCGCCTTTGACGACCTGGTTCGGACCGGTAAAGTTCGCTACATCGCGTGTTCCAACTTCGCAGGCTGGCAAATCGCGGCGATGAGCGAGATTTCCGGTCACAACGGCTACACTCCCCTCGTGGCCAGCCAGTCCCTCTACAACCTGTTCGAACGCCGGACCGAGCGGGACGTGGTACCAGCCTGCCTACATTACGGCCTAAGCCTGCTGCCCTATTCCCCGCTAGCCCAGGGAGTGTTGACCGGCAAGTATCGAGCCGGCGAACCGGCCCCCAAGGGCACGCGCGGCTATGGAAACACCAGTGAGCGGTTTCGGGCCTTAATGGCACCGGAACGCCTCTCGGCGATCGCCAACCTTGATCGATGGTCACAGGACCACGGCTACCGGGTGGGGGATCTAGCCTTGGCCTGGCTACTGGCCCAGCCGGGTGTGTCGTCGGTGATCAATGCGGTGACAAGCATTGAGCAGCTGGAGGCCAATATCCGTGCCACCGGCTGGCAACTCGACGCATCCCAGCTAAGTGAGGTGGAGAAGGAGATTGGCGATCTTGCCGACCAATAGATGGCTACGGTTGAGTCGACAGCATCACCACCAACCCGCCCATGTTGGCACCGAATGAACTTCGGCAATTTCGACTGTCCACAGTCCAGAGCACGAGGTCCATTCTCAGCCAGTTGTCGCAACTGACACCATCGGAGGGCCCTTTCGGACCAACTATCCAGTACTGGCCTCCGACGGACCATCCCACCCATAGTCACGACGCGCGGCGGCCTCGGAAATAAACCCAGCTTCCAGGTCGCGCCGAATGTGTTCGGTGGAACGTTCGACCACCGGCCCAAACCCGCCTCCACCTGGCATCAGCAACTCGATTTCGTCGCCGGGCTGCAGGTCCAGGGGCGGAAACCGGTCGATGTTCCTGCCGTTCCACCGAACCTCGCCCACGACACCGGGAACACCTCCGTCAAGCCCCGGCGGAGCACAGAACATTTTGTCGGGCCTGACTCGACCCTGAATCGTGCTGTCGGCGATGTTCCTGAAGGTCATGCGCTGCCCGATGCCGCCGCGCTGGCGCCCGGCGCCCGCAGAATCCGGCCGAAACTCCTTGTGGAGAATCAGGATGGGGGCCTGGGTTTCCATGATCTCAATGGGTGTAACGGAGCTGTTGTGGGGAAACGCAATGGGAGGCATGCCGTCCAGCCCTTGCATGGCCCCTCTGCCACCGTGCGGCAGACAGCTCACGGAAAAGGAACCATACCCTTCCAGGTCGCCGTGCACGGAGAATGGCCAGATCGAACCGCTGCCGGCCTGGGCGTGCTCGCCCAGAATGGGCCAGACCGCACCGAACAGGACCTGGTTGATGTTGTTCGTCACCTTCGCCCGTGCCTGAACAGGAAGCCCGTCATCGCAGTTGAGGATGCACCCCTTGGGCGCCGTCACGTGGATCGGCCGAAACAACCCCTGATTGTTCGGGATCTGGGGCACCAGCGAGCACTTGAAGGGATACATCGTGGAAGCAAACGTCGTGTTGTAGGCACAGTTGATGGATCCCTTGCGCGTCTGCGCTGATGTGCCCCCGTAGTCGACGTGGATGTCGTTGCCCTGAATCCGGACGGTGGCATGCAGGTGAACGATGTCCACATACCCGTCAATATCCAAACCGAACTCGAACTCCCCGTCGGGCAGCGCCTCGATGCGACTGCGCATCAGGCTTTCCGAACGGCCGTGAATGACACTGGACAACTCCACTAGGTCCGGCATCGCGTAGTCGTCCATGAAATCGCGCAGTCGCCTGATTCCGATCTGGTGGGTGCCTGCGATGGCACGGATGTCCCCCAAGACCAAATTGGGCACACGGCAGTTGTTGCCGATGACCTCGAACAGGAACTCGTTGGGCTCCCCCTCGATGAACAGTTTGGAGGGAGGAATGCGTATCCCTTCGGTAAAGACATCGTAGGCCTCGATGTCCCCCCGGTGACCGCCCACATCGGACAGGTGTGCCACTGTGCCCATGAACGCCACCGGCTTGCCCTGATGAAATACCGGGGTGAGCAGGATGTAGTCGGGCAGGTGGCCTGTCCCGATCCATGGATCGTTGGTGCACAGCACGTCGCCTTCCCTCAAGGTCTCCAGGGGATGGACTGCCAGGAGCCGACGTGCCGTGCGGGGCAGGACTACGCAAAAATTGGGCGGGGAAAACCGAGATTGGCAGAGTGAATCCCCGTTCTGGTCCACCAGAATGCAGGCAAAGTCGCGGCTCTCCCCGACGATGGTCGAGAACGATGTCTTGACCGTGGCGAAGTCGATCTCGTCCATAATCGAGATCAGCCGCTGCCATTGGATTTCAAGGCTTACGGGATCGAAGTCCGGGGTTTCCGCAAAGGGATCTGTGGTTGTCATCACTGGTTGGAATCGCCGGTTTGCAAGTCTGCCAATGTCTTGGTTGCGGAACAGCTGCCAGCCTTGGCGGACCGCACCTGCACCGTAATCCTGCCCGTGCCCGGCCCGCGCACCAGCCACTCGGCAAGCCCGGCAGACTCGCCCCATGGTCGGCGCCAGGGATCGTACGGCATCCTGCGTTCCTCCCTGCCGGCCAGATCCCCGAGCGTGACCACAGACTGGCCCATGAGAAGCTCACAGTCCCGATCCAATTCCAACTCGACCGTGACATCGCCACCCTTGCCCAGGTTGCGGGCCTGATCGGTCAGGTTCGTGGCCAGGTAGCCCAGATTCTCGACCTGCGCCTGCACAATGTGGAGATCCTCCGAAACGGGCTGCGCCTTGAACTCCCGGATGTTCAGCAGGGGTGACGCCAAGGCATGCCGCACGGTGAACAGGGTATTGGGCAGGGCCACCTTGGCAATCAGCGACGGGGGCGGATTCCTATGGATGAAGTAGGGGTCCCAGCCGCCGAGCAACACCGTTCCCAGTTGCGGGTGTTCGAACTCGCGCCAGTCCTGATGAGCCCGCGGACTGTGCTCGTCAGCCCATGCCAGAAACCGTATCTGTTCGGCTTCGTTGTGCGGGCGGGTGGAGAAGAACTGCTGCTTGGGGATTCCTGCTTCGGTTTCGACATCCCACACCTCGCTGGCAAACGCCGGAATGCCCATGCGATCGTAGAGCCAGTCGGTGAACATGCCGTGCCGGGGACTCCGCATGTTGGGAGTGAAGTCCTCGTAGGTTGAAATCAGAGGGTATCCGGTAACCTCGGTGCCCACGGCACCCAGTTCCCTGTATATGTCGAGGTCGGCAGCAGGGAGTTCCGCATCCCTCCGGAAGCCCGAAGGCCGCAGGATGATGCCGCCGTGGCTGTGGTAGGCCTGGGCTCCCGTGATGTTCGGATGCGACAGCACGAAACGGGCCATGGCCATGGCTTCGGGTTCGTTGAGCGGAAAGTCCCCCGAACCGTACTCCCCGCCCTCCGGTTCCCAGTTCACCGGAAACTGCCGATTCAGGTTGCCGTGCCGCGGAGGCACGATGGGAAGGCCGACCCCGTCCCAGTCCCTCAGCATCCCTTCGGGCAGCATGCGGTAGTACTGGCCGTCGGCTTCCCATGGTTCCCGCAACACCAGCAGGCGCGGTTCCGCGGATGATCGTCGCCATTCGCCCCGCGGATCGGGAATGGCCATCTGCCGGATTTCACCATCCCCGTCCAAATCCTCCAGGTGAAGGCCCGTTGGATACTCGTCGGCCGGGTGATAACGGCCGGTGCCGACCGTGCGGTACGGAGTCGTCAGGCAGATCTCCGCGCCGTCGGGGTTTACCCGGGGCAACACATAGACGACGCGGGTATCCAGCAAACGAGTTACATCCGGATCCTGCCCGTACTCGCTCAACAGGAAATCAATGGTGTACAGCGTTACGGAGGAGGTAATCACCTCCTCACCATGGTTGTTGCCGTCGATGTAGAAGCCAGGCTTGGACTCGGGGCTGCCGGTGGCACGGTTGGTCAGGGTGACAGCCCAGATTTCACGTCTACGGAAGCTTTGGCCAACCGCCTCAAGCAGAGCCAGCTCCGGACTTGCGGTGACAAGCTCCTTCAGGGCGGCCGTGTATTCGTCGTAGGGCAGGTAGCGATCGTGCGAAAGTTTCATGGGCTAATTGGACTCGTGATTGGACACTTCAGTGCAACCGAACAAACAACCTGTACAACGACACGGGCGTCGAATTCTTCAATAGCTCCGTACTTCCGGCAGGACGCAGCAAACGATGTGTATTGGCTGAGTCTCGGATTCGTGGGTGGTGGCACACGTTCGGTCCCGATGGGTGTCGGTGGCTTGTCCCACACTCCAACCCTCATTCCGCCAGAGTGACGACCAAATTTCCAAAGCGGTCAATCTCGGCGGAGCCCCGCGGTCCAACCACGGCCGTGGATTCGCGTTCCTCCACGATGGCCGGGCCGCGGACGGTTGAACCCCTGCCAAGCAGGTAGCGGTCGTAAACGGGAGTGTCGACGAAGTCCCCGGCCTCGGTGAAATAGGCGGGACGGCTGCCCTTAAGAGCCTGGTCGGGGCCTGAACCTGCTGCGAATTCGGGCAAGACCACCTGAGGCCTGGGACCGGAGGCGTTAAGCCGGCAGGTGGTGATTTCCAAGTCCAGATGAGTGTGGGCATGACCATAAATTTCCTCGTAGCGAGCGAAGAAGTACGGCCGCAAGTCCCCGTCCAGCGACATGTCGGAAGGTCTGGTGCAGGGCAGCGTAACCGAGATCTCGTGCCCCTGGCCCACATGGCGCAAATCGGCTTTGAGCGTAAAGGTCATGTCGTCGTCTGCGATACCGGCGGACTGCAGCACGCGCCTTCCTTCCACCTCCAATCCGGCATAGATTCCGTCCAACTCGATCAGGGACGAGGCATTGAGACGCTCCATGTGGGTGCGCGCGAACTCAAACGCCGGCGGCGCGGTGAGGAAGCCCAGGGCCGACGTGACCCCGGCGGACGCGGGGCAGACAAACCCCTGCATCTTGAGCGCCCGCGCAATCTCATAGGCATGCACCGGTCCGGCGCCTCCAAACGCCATCAGGCGGAGACTGCGGGGATCGGCACCCCGTTCCGCGACATGAACCCTGGTGGCCGAAATCATGTTCTCGTTGACTACCCGGAAAATCCCATGGGCGGTTTCGGTAACGGTCAAACCCATCCGGTCCGCCAACCCGGCCATCGCCGTTTCAGCCGCAGCCCGATCCAAGATCATGCGCCCGCCGAGGAAGAAACCGGGGTCCAAATAGCCCAGCAGCAGATCGGCATCCGTCACGGTCGGCGCATCCCCGCCCAAGCCGTAACAGGCAGGGCCCGGATCGGCACCGGCAGAATCGGGCCCCACTTTGAGCAGGCCAAGTTCGTCAACCCGGGCCACGGATCCGCCGCCGGCTCCAATCTCGATTAGTTCGATGGCCGGTACGCGCACCGGAAGACCCGAGCCGCGCTTGAAGCGGTGTACACGCGCAATCTCAAAGTGATCGGACATGGCCGGCTGTCCGTCCTTGATGAGACACATCTTGGCGGTGGTGCCGCCCATGTCGAACGAGACCAGATCGGGCAGATCCAGCAGCTCGCCGTAGAACACGGCGGCCAGCGCCCCGGCCGCAGGCCCGGACTCGACCAGCCGGATCGGAAACTTGGCCGCGGTCTCCAGAGTCGAAACCCCGCCCGAGGAGAGCATCAGGAACATCTCGCGCTCGAATCCGACCTCCCTGAGAACCTCTCCCAGCTGCCTGAGATAGGTTGCGGCCAACGGCTGCACATATGCGTTGCACACCGTGGTTGACATGCGTTCGTACTCCCTGATTTCCGGAGCCACCTCGTGCGACAGGGATACGCGGAGATGGGGCAGGCGTTCCGAAAGCCAGGCACCTGCCTTCCGTTCGTGTTCCGGATTGGTGAAGGCATGCAGGAAGCAGACCGCAATCGATTCAACCGAGTCCGTTACCCCGGCGCGCTCCAATCGCTTGGCAATGTCGCCAAGACTGGCGACGGACAACTCCTCGATCACACCACCGAACGCGTCCATGCGCTCCCTGGCTTCAAACCGCAACGGCCGGGGCACCAGGTGCTCAACCTGAGGAGCATGCAGGTCGTAGATGTCGTAGCGCATCTCGCGCTGGGTATCCAGCACGTCGCTGAATCCCTGTGTGGCCAGGAGCAGCGTTACTGCACCCTTGCGCTCGACCAGGCAGTTGGTGATCAGAGTCGTGCCGTGGATGGCGTTCGAAACCTGGGAACCGGAAAACCCGGCTTCGGCCAACAGCGTCCGCCAGCCGGCGCGCACGGCGGCTTCCGGGCTGCGCGCCGTGGTGGCCAGCTTGTGGCTGTGAATGCGACCACTGGCCTCGTCGTAAAGGACAAGGTCCGTAAATGTTCCGCCGATGTCGAAACCAATTCGAAGTCCGGCCATTGGGCTTGGATGTCCTGATTGTCCAGAGAGGTGGCTGCTGTGCGCTTCGCCATGTGAAGGCAAAGGCATCCGTGTTCAGTCGCGCAGGGTAACTACCAAATTTGCATACCTATCGATTTCACCAAGTCCGCGGGGCCCAATGACGGCCGTGGACTCGCGCTCCTCCACGATGGCCGGTCCCTCAACCGAGGTCCCCCGCCCCAGCAAATACCGGTCATAGACTGGCGTGTCGACATAGGATCGGGTTTCCGCGAAATACACGGGACGGCTGCCTTTAAGGGCAGCCGCGGGATCGGAACCCGGCTCGGCCTCCGGCAACGCGATGTCCGGCTTGGGTCCGGAGGCGTTCAGGCGGCAGGTGGTGATCTCCAGGTCCAGATGGGTGTGGGCGTGGCCGTAAATTTCCGTATACCGGTCGAAGAAATGGGGCCGCAGTTGTTCTTCGAGCGATGTGTCCGCCAGGCGATCCCATGGCAGGGACACCACGATCTCGTGACCCTGACCCACATGCCGCAGATCGGCCTCCCGCGTGAACACCATGTCTTCTTCCGCGATACCGGCCTTGCGCAGAACCTGCCTTCCCTCCGCGGCCAGTTCGTCGTAGATCCGGTCCAGTTCGGCCAGGCCGGACGGTTCCAGGCGCGCGATGTGGGTCCGGGCAAACTCAAAGGCGGAGGGCGCGGTTAGGAAACCGAGGGCCGAAGTCACACCGGCCGAGGCCGGGCAGACAAACCCGCGCATCCTGAGTGCCCGCGCAATTTCATAGGCGTGGACCGGACCTGCGCCACCGATGGCCATCAACTTGAGGCGCCTCGGATCCGCCCCGCGCTCGGCCACATGGACACGGGTGGCCGAAATCATGTTTTCGTTTACCACCTGGAAAATGCCGTGGGCCGTGTCCAGGGCGGACAGGTTCATCTCGGCCGCCAGACCGGCAATCGCCCGTTCGGAAGCCGAGCGGTCCAGCGTCATGCGGCCGCCCAGAAAGAACTCGGGATTGAGGTAGCCGAGCAGCAAATCGGCATCCGTGACGGTCGGCTGATCGCCTCCCAGGCCGTAGCACGCAGGCCCGGGGTCGGCACCGGCCGAATCCGGACCGACCTTGAGGAGGCCCAGTTCGTCCTTGCGCGCAATCGAGCCGCCGCCGGCACCGATCTCGATCAGTTCGATTGTGGGAACGCGGACCGGCAGGCCGGAACCCCGCTTGAAACGGTGCACCCGGGCGATCTCAAAGTTGTCGGACATGGCCGGTCGGCCGTCCTTGATGAGGCACATCTTGGCCGTGGTGCCCCCCATGTCGAAGGACACCAAATCGGGTTCGTCCAGAAGCTCCCCGTAGAACACAGCCGCCAGCGCCCCCGCGGCAGGCCCGGACTCCACCAGGCGGATGGGGAACTTGACGGCCGTTTCCAGGGTGGACACGCCGCCCGAAGAGAGCATGAGAAACAGTTCGCGGGCGAATCCGGCATCCCGTAGTCGGACCTCCATCTGCCTCAAATAGGTTTCGGCCAAGGGCTGCACGTAGGCATTGCAGACCGTGGTCGACATCCGCTCGTATTCCCGAATCTCGGGCGCGACCTCGTGGGACATGGATATTGGGAGACCGGGCAGCCGCTCTGCCAGACAGGCCCCCGCCGCCTGCTCGTGTTCCGGATTGGTGAAAGCGTGCAGGAAGCAAATCGCCACAGCCTCAACGCCTTCGTCCGCCAGCACCTCGGCCAACTGCTCCACCTCCGGCGCACACAGCGGGGTAACCACCTCACCCCTGCCGTTCAGTCGCTCCTCGACCTCAAGGCGCAGACGACGCGGAACCAACGGTTCCGGCAGGACCAGGAGCAGGTCATAGATGTCATAGCGCATCTCCTTGCCCATCTCCAGAATGTCCCGGAAGCCCTTGGTAGTGAGAAACGCCGTCCGGGCACCCTTGCGTTCAATCAAGGCGTTCGTGAAAAGGGTGGTGCCGTGGATCGCGGACTCCACATGGGGCGCGTCCGCGGCCGACACCAGTTCCTGCCAGCCCTGCAGGACGGCCAGGGCCGGGTCGTGGGGCGTGGTCAGGGTCTTGTGGGTTCGAATGGCACCGGACTGTTCGTCGATCAGCACAAAGTCCGTAAACGTGCCACCAATGTCAAAGCCAAATCGCAGCGAACGCCTGTCGTTCATTCACCCTTCGTCCTTCGTCCCTGTGCGCCGATACAATCACGGTGGCGCAGGCCTGCGCCGGATCGAATGTATCACAGTGGTCCCCGTGCGGATCATTGCCTGCGCCACCGATTGCGGTACATTCCAGGAAGCACCGCAGGATTTGCCGGCCTGCCGGACGGCCAACCCGAACAGACCCTCCCATCAACCATGCAGACCATCGACCCCATTACCCTTGAGATCCAGTGGCAACGCTTGATCAGCCTCATGGACGAGATCGACGACGCAACTGTCCGCACATCGTTTTCGACGATCGTTGGCGAGAGTCGAGATTTCGCCTGCATTCTGGTCAATCAGGACGGCTACTCCGTGTGCCAGTCCAGCTTCAGCCCCCCGGACTTCTGCGTGATCCTGCCGCGTACCACGCGCCACATTCTCACGCGCATCCCCAAGGAATCCCTGGTCGACGGAGACGTCCTGGTCACGAACGACGCTTGGCTGGGAGCCGGCCACCTGCCGGACTACGTGGTCATCACCCCGGTTTTCTGGCAGGGGGAGGTGGTCGCCTTCGTGGGCACGATTGCCCACTTGGCGGACACCGGCGGGCATCCCGGCGACATCGAAAGCTACGACGTGTTCTCCGAAGGCCTGCGCCTGCCGCCTTGCAAACTATACGAAGGCGGCGAACCGAACGCGCTTGTGTTCGACATCATCGCGGGCAACTGCCGGGTGCCGGACCTGGTGCTGGGGGACCTGCGGGCGATCGTCGGCACCCACCGTCTGGGCGCCAATCGGGTTCGGGAATTCCTGCGCGACTACGACCTGGACGACATGCGGCTGCTGTCCGACACCATCCACGACAGTTCCGAAGGGCTGATGCGGCAACGCATCCAGGATCTGCCGGACGGCATCCACGAGTTCGGGCTTGACATTGACGGCTACATCGACCTGGTCCACCTCCATGCCACGGTCGAAATCCGCGGCTCGGACATTTATGTTGACTACACCGGCACATCCGGCCAGACGCGCAACGGGTCGATCAACTGTGTCTACAACGTGACCTACTCCAGCACGCTGTATCCGTTCAAGTGCGCCCTGGCCAGCCGCATCCCCAACAACGAGGGATTGTTCCGTCCCATTCACGTCACGGCCCCCAAGGGATGCATCCTCAACTGCGAGTTTCCCTTCCCGGTGCGCGCCCGCGCCAAAACCACCAACAACATCAACCAAGTTCTGTTCGGAGCCGTATGGCCCATCCTGGGGGAACATGCCCAGGCCGGCAGCGGGTCCATCTGGCCCTTTTCCGTACGGGGCGACGAGGAGGGTTTCGGCAACTTCTCCGTCCATATCCTGCCCCACGGCGGCCGGGGCGCCATGCAGGCCATCGACGGCATGATCCCGATTGCCTTTCCGCACAACAGCTCGGTCACGCCGGTTGAAATCATGGAGGTGCGGTCGCCGGTACTCATCAAGCAGAAGGAGTACCTGCCCGACTCCGCGGGCCCCGGGCAATACCGGGGCGGCACCGGACAGCTGATGACGTTTCAGAGCATCGCCCAAACCACGCTGACGGCGCGGGTGCGTCCGGACAAGATGTTCTGTGCTCCGCCCGGCTTGTCCGGCGGGGAACCGGGACGCGTAGGCACCGTGCGGGTCAACGGCAGCCCCATTGAGCGTTTCCCTCCCATTCCCCTGGAGTATGGCGACGAGATCGAACTGCGCATGCCCGGCGGCGGCGGTTTCGGCCCCGTATCCGAACGGTCGACAGAAGCAGTCCTGGCCGACTACCGGAGGGGATACATCACCCGGGAGGGTGCCCTGCGGGACTATGGTGTGGATGTAGCCGGGGAGGCCCGGTAACCCGGCGCGGCCGACGGACCGAGGGTTCCGGCATCCGGGTCTTCAGGCTTCGACAGTAAACCTTTCCACCTTGTCCCAGTCCAGTTCCACGCCCAATCCGGGACCGTCGGGAGTAGGCAGAATCCCTTCGACCGGCGCAGGCGCATCGGCCACGAACGTATCCGCGAGATCGGTGGCCGGAGACGGCCAGCGTGCGCACGGCAGGGCCGATGCCAGATGGCAGGCGGCAACCGCAATCAGATCGTAGTAGATTGCAATCGACAGACCGAAGCCGGCGGCCTCGAACAGGTGGCCAATCTGCTGCACGGTCTGCAACCCCCCGTGCTTGCTTATTTTCATCAGGGCCAAGGTGGCCGCGCCCTGCCGAACCACTTCCATGGCATCCGGCAAACCGTAGATGGCCTCGTCGGCCATGATGGGCGTATACAGACGCCCTGCCAGTTCCGCCATATCCGCGATACGCTCCACCGGCTGTTCCACCGCACCCAGGGAGCCCAAATCCTCCATGGCTTTCAGGGCCGGAATGGCCTGGGTCAGGTTGTAGCCGATGTTGCCGTCAACCTGAATCACGGCCCGACCGCGCACCGCCTCCGCCACGGCGGCGTAACGCTTTACATCCTCAGCCGGGTCCAACCCGATTTTCATTTTCAGCACGCCGTAACCGTGCTCGTCCAACTGGGCCGTGGCATGGGCCGCCATGTCCTCCGGAGCCCCGTGATGTACGAAACCCATGAGCGTAATGCCGGACCGCACCTTGCCGCCCATGAGCTGATATACCGGCACGCCAAGGGCCTTGCCCTTAAGGTCCCACAGAGCCATCTCAACACCCGAATAGGAGAAGTAATGGTGGGGGAGTGCGGCTTTCATCTCCCGGTTCAGCACCGTGATCCGCATGGGATCGGCACCCACGACCACCGGTACCAGGTGGTGCCGGATGTTGGCCAGCATGCCTTCCGCGGTTTCACCGTAGAAGGGGGCGTCAACCGAAGCCTGTCCCAGCCCGGTGATCCCCTCGTCGGTTTCCAGTTCTATCAGGATGGTCGGCGCCTGATCCCACGTTCCGTAGGAGGTCGTCAGGATTTCAGACCGCGGGATGTTCAGCAATCGGGCCTTGAGGTTCGTAATTTTCATGGGAAACTCCGGGGGGCAAAAAAGCTTCAGATATTGGCGATGAACCGCTTCATGCGGGCAGTGGCACGGGCAATGTCGTCCAGGGCCTGCAGCAGCGTGATGCGAACATGGTCGGTCTTGGGATCGCCAAAGAGAGTGCCGGGAAAAATCATGACTCCCTCCTCCTGCAGCAACCGCAGGCAGAACTCCTCCGAGTCAAGACCGGTGGAAGCCACATTGGCGTAGATGTACATGCCCCCGCCCGGGTGGCCGTAGGTAAGGTCCATGTCGTCCAGGGCCTGCATCAAGACCCTGCGCCGCGCATCATAGGCCTGGCGCATCTCCTCCACGGCGGTCTGCGGTCCGGTCAGGGCCGCCAGCGCCGCCTGCTGCATGGGTGTGGCCGTGCAGATGCTCATCGTGTGCTTGACTTCGACCACAGCCTCCGCGAATTCCCTCGGCGCAGCGAAGTAGCCAACCCGCAGGCCGGTCATGGCGTAAGCCTTGGCAAACCCATTGACGGTGATGGTTCGCTCCCGCATACCCGGGAATGTGGCCAGCGACACATGTTCCAAGCCGTCGTACATGAGCTTTTCGTAGATTTCGTCCGAAATCACAATGAGATCGTGTTCAACGCACAGTTCGGCGAGCTCGACCAGACGGGCCGGAGGGATCACGCCTCCCGTGGGGTTATTGGGTGTGACGATGGCAATCGCCTTGGTCCTGGGGGTGATGCGCGCAGCGACGTCATCCGCTGTCAGGGCAAAGTCAAGTTCCTGCGTGGTCGGGACGGACACGACCGAGCCGCCGGCCAAACTCACCATGTGGTCGTAGGCGTTGTAGCGCGGCTCCTGCAACAGCAACTCGTCACCGGGACCGATAAGGGCTTGAATCAACAGGTACAGGGCTTCCTGACAGCCGTTCGTCACCACGACTTCATCGGCCGCATAGTCCAGACCGTTGTCTGTTCTCAGCTTGTCGGCGATGGCTGCCCGCAATTCGGGAAGCCCCGCCGGCAGGGTGTAGTGCGTGTCCCCGGCCGCCATTGCTGCCGCAGCCGCCTCCACTACATGGGCCGGCGCGTCGAAGTCGGGATCCCCCCTGCCCAAGGTAATTACGTCATCGAGTTCGGACGCCATCGCGAGCATGCGGGAGCGGAGGCTTCCCTGCACCCTAGAACGGTGCTGGACGATTCGTGCCTTCAACATCGGTGCCCCCCTTTACAAGGCGTTTTCGGTGCCGGCCCCCCTGTTTCTTCTGTTGTGCGGCCAACACCCGTCACATGATGATCCCACATGCCCCGCCAAACCCGTGCCTCGAACCCTGGAGGATTCCGATGGGCCCATTTTAATGGTCGTTCAGCTATCATGAAGCCACTCAGCGACCATTTCAATAGGGGGCTTCGATGCGAAACCGCCATATTCTTGTGACACTGATTGCCTTGTTGCTCGTCCTGGCGGGGTGTACGGCCCCGGCTGCCGAGGAAACGGCGGCGGGCGACGGCATGATGGCACCCAAGGGCGGAGACTTGATAATCGCGTTCCCGGCGAGCAGCGAACCGGCCACTTTGGATGGCCACATCGACCCCTATCAGTCTGCATGGCTGTTTGATTCCTTCGCCGCCGACCCCCTTGTGATCCTGGCACCCGACGCCACCTACCAAGGGGCGCTTGCCGAGAGCTGGCAGTCCATTGACGGCGGTCTTGCCTGGACCTTCAATCTGAAGTCCGGCGTAACGTTTCAGGACGGCACCCCGTTCAACGCCGAGGCCGTGAAATACAACCTCGAGCGCATCCTGGCTCCGGAGACAGCCTCGGCGCAGATGGCGGCCGACCTGGGCGACGTGGAAAGCATCGAGGTGGTCGATAATCTCACCGTAACCATCCATTACGCGAGCCCCGCCGTCAACCTGCTCGACGCGCTGCGACGGGTCCCGATCTGGTCCCCGACCGCGGCAGACGAGCACGGACTCGCGGGTTTTGACAGACACCTCGTGGGTACCGGTCCATTCGTGCTGGAGGAATGGGTTCCCAACGACCGCATCGTGTTCAGCCGCTGGGACGACTACGGCGGCTGGAACGCAATCATGGACCATGAGGGTCCCGCCTATCTGGACAGCGTCACCATTCGCTTCATCGGCGAGGACGCCGTGCGGGCCGCCATGCTGGAAACCGGTGATGCCCACATCATTCGCGAACTTCCCGCCGCCAACGTCGAGGATTACGAAGACCACGAAGGGTTTGAGCTGATTACGGGCTATCAGGCGGGTACCGGCCTGCAGATGGTGATCAACATCCGCAATGCCCCCTTGAACATCTTGGAGTTGCGCCAGGCGCTGCAGTGGGCCACGGATCAGGATGCCGTCAACGACCTGGCGTACGGCGGCCTCTACCTGGTTTCCGACGGTCCCGTCAACGTGGTGCATCCCTGCTACTGGCCGGGAGCCGCCGACATGTACGGCTACGATCCCGCCAAGGCTGCGGAACTGCTTGAGAAAGTTGGCTATGTGGACAGTGACGGCGACGGCATCCGCGAGGCCCAAGGGGTTTCCGGGGTCGAGGACGGAACGCCGCTGAGCCTGCGCTGGACCGTACTGCACCACACGGAAATCGGCGAGGTAGTCCAGGGCCAGTGGCGCGACGTGGGCATCGACCTAGTGCTGGAGCAGGTGGCCGGTCCGATCCAGTTGGAGCGGCGGAACGCCCGGGACTTCGACCTGATGTACGAACGGCAGCGCACGCCGGATCCGGCGGTGCTGGAACTGGTGTGGAATTCGGCCAACGATGTCGAGGGCGGCTGGGCCTGGACGGGTTTCGTCAACGCGGAACTGGACGAGGCGGTGGTCAAGATTCTGCAGGTGGCCGATCCCTCCGAGCGGTGCGAGTTGGCCCATACCGCGCAGCGCATCATCCTGGAAAACGCCGTGATGCTGCCGACGTTGAGCCAGCCTCAGTTCTATGCCCTTGATGATTCGGTGCACGGCTTCCAGCTGTCTTCCGAATCGCCCTACTTCTTCCTCCACAACACGTACATCGAATAAGCAGGTCCGGGCCCTGCCTTAAACTGTCCGGACTGAGATCGTCAACCCTACCCAAGGAGAATTCGGAATGAGACGTGCACTTGGATTACTGATGACTGCCGGGCTTTTGCTCCTGGCCTTGGCGTTGGCTGCGTGCGTCGCACCCGCGGCGCCGGAGGCGGCGCCCATGGAGGAAGAGCCGATGATGGATGAGGAAATCACCCTCACCATCGGCATGAACGAACTGGTAACGTCGCTCGATCCCCCGACCGACTGGGCTATCGCCGCGACCTGGATTCACACGAACATGTTCGACTGCCTGGTCTGGCGCAACCGCGAGACGGCGGATTTCGAGCCGTGGCTGGCCGAATCGTACGAGAACATTGATGACACCACCTGGCGCCTGAAACTGCGCGAGGGAGTCACCTTCCACAATGGCGAACCTTTCACTGCGGACGCCGTGGTGTGGACTTACAGCCGCATCATCGAGGCTTCGCGTGACGAGTTCATCACCTACAACCAGTGGCTCTTCATCGATCAGATGAACGTGTTGGACGACTACAACATCGAGATCGTGACCGCCACGCCGGAACCGGCTTTCCTGAGCAAGATGGCAGGCACCGGATGCGGGATCCAGGCCCCTGAACACGGACGGGCCCAGGCTGAGAGCGGCGCGGACTACATGCCGGTGGGCACGGGTCCCCTGATGTTCGACAGCTGGATCAAGGACGACAGCATCACCTTGCGCGCCAACGAGAACTATTGGCAGGGCAAACCCGACGTCGACGTGGTCATCTGGCGCAACATTCCCGAGGTTTCGACCCGGGTGGCGAACCTGCTGACCGGCGACGTGGACATGATTGTGGCCGTCCCGCCCCAGGACTGGGAACGGGTCAACAGTAACGAAGGCACCAACGTAGTGGACTTCCTGACGACCAGAGTCATGTTGCTGGCCCTGCGCGTGGGACCGTCCTCGACGATGGAGGATTGGTCGGGACCAACCGCCGATCGGCGCATCCGCGAAGCCATCAGCCTTTCCATCGACCGCGAGGCGCTGCTGGGCCTGATTGACGGCATGGGCGTTCCTGTCCTGTCGCGCGTTACGCCCCCCACTCTGGGCTGGGACGAGCAGTTCATCAACCAGTTGGGCGAATACAACCCCGAGCGGGCCAAGGAACTCCTGGCTGAAGCCGGTTACGACGGCGAGGAACTGACCTACCACTCCAGCACGCGCTGGCTGGCGCAGAAGGAAGTTTCCGAGGCGTTGGAGGCCATGATGGAGGCCGTGGGCCTCAACGTGGATCTCCAAGTTCTGGACGTCACGACGTTCAACGAACAGGTCTATCGTCCCAACCGCAACGAAGAGATTTACATGACCGCGCTGGGCAACTCCTTCTTTGATCCGTGGATCACGGTGTTGTCGGAACGCTCGGATCGGCGGGAGCGCTCGGGATGGGCCGGCCCCAATGCCGATGCCGCGGATGAACTGATCAGGGCCGCGGCCGTGAACATGGATCCGGAAGCCCGAGGTCAACAGTATGTTCAGATCCAGGAACTCATCGCGGAAGACATTCCCTATGTCTACCTCTACCAGATGCGGGATACCATCGGCCTGAGCGACAAGTTCGCTTGGGATCCGCCCCTGGACGGGTTCATCTGGCTGGGCAACATCGACTACACGGCCAACAACTAGCAACTACCGTTCGATGGTCAACCGGCGGAAGGCGGGAGTTTGTTCTCGCCTTCCGCTGCCATCACCCCGCTGTGCCGGTGCCCATTACCGCGGCATCGGGGCTTGACGCCGGTGGATGACCGATGCTGGCCTACCTCGGCAGACGGCTGGCGCAGCTTGTTCCCGTCCTGCTGCTGATTTCGCTGATCGTATTCCTGATCCTGCACGCCCTGCCCGGCGACCCTGCCATGCTCATGCTGGCCGGCGCGGAAGGGGGTGCGGTCTCCGCGGAACGCATCGCCGAACTGCAGGAGGCCATGGGACTGAACGATCCCCTGCCCGTCCAGTACGGGCGCTTCCTGTTGGGAATCCTGCGCGGCGACCTGGGCGAGTCGATCCGGCTCCGGACGCCAGTGACGGAGGTCATCCTGGAGCGGTTCGCATTCACAATTCAGCTGAGTCTGGGCGGCTTGGCCTGCGCCTTGTTGCTGGGCATCACCACCGGGATCCTGTCCGCCCTGCGCCCGAACGGCTGGACCGACGTGCTGTTCAGCCTCATGGCCTACTTCGGCATGTCCATGCCCTTGTTCTGGCTGGGCCTCATGCTGATCTTTCTCTTCGCCTTCCAGCTCAAGTGGTTCCCGCCGTCGGGGTCGGAAGGCCTTGATCGCCTGGTTCTGCCCAGTCTGACCCTGGGTTTCGTCTCCGCGGGCGCCATCAGCCGCCTGACACGCTCATCCCTGATGGAGGTCCTGCACGAGGACTATATCCGGACCGCACAGGCCAAGGGCCTGGCCCGGCACCGCATCGTGCAAAGACACGCCCTCAAGAATGCGTTGATACCTGTGGTTACCATCTTGGGCCTTCAGTTCGGCGGCATGCTGGCCGGAGCCGTCGTGACGGAGACGGTCTTCTCCCGTCCGGGCTTGGGACGCCTGGTAGTGCAGGCCATCCTTTGGAAGGACTATCCCCTGGCCCAAGGCATCATCCTGTTCATGGCGGTGCTCTTTCTGTCTGCGAACCTGCTGGTGGACATCTCCTATGCCTGGCTGGATCCCCGCATCCGCCTCCATTGAGATGACGCCGTCGTCCGGCTCCGCTCCCGCATTCGCCCGTTGGCGAATACGAGCAGGGTTCGATGTTCCGTTTGCCACCGACCACTGACCGCGGCAGGTGTCCCGACCATGTTCAGGCGCACGCTCCGGGCGTTCGGTTCGCAGCCACAGGGGGTCATCGGACTCGGCTTGTTGCTGGTCTGGCTGATTCTGGCCCTGAGCGCAACACAACTGGTGCCCTACGACCCTCTGGAGCAGGGCCTGCCGCCGGCCCGGGCCGGCGATTCTCCGGTGCGACAGGCGCCGTCGAGCCTCTATTGGTTCGGCACGGACGAACTGGGGCGCGATGTCCTAAGCCGGGTCCTGGCCGGAGCCCACATCTCGCTGGCCTTGGGCTTCATCAGCGTGTCGATTGGCCTGGTAGCCGGCACCGCGCTGGGCCTCTTGGCCGGTTTCTACGGTGGATGGGTGGACGGCATCGTCATGCGTGCCATGGACGCACTCCTGGCGTTTCCCGGCATCCTCCTGGCTCTCGTGGTGATTGCCGCCTTGGGAACCAGCATTCAAAATGTGATGATTGCCGTGGGCATTGCCATCGTGCCTCAATACGCGAGACTAGTGCGCGGCCTGTGCCTGACCATTCGGGAACTGGCCTATGTAGAGGCGGCGCATGTGGTCGGCAGCGGACCGGTGCGTCTGATTTTCCGACACTTCCTGCCGAATATCGTGCCCCCGTTGATTGTGCTTTCCACGTTGCAAATCGGGCAGGCCATCATCTACGGGTCGGCGCTCAGCTTCCTGGGCATGGGCGCGCAGCCACCCACCCCGGAATGGGGCCTGATTGCGGCCAAGGGCCGCGATTTCTTCCGCAAGGCCTGGTGGATCTCAACTTTCCCCAGTCTGGCCATTCTGTCGGTGGTGTTGGCCTTCAACCTGCTGGGGGACGGACTCCGCGGCCTTTTGGATCCCCGGATGCGCATGGTGCGGGTGACGGGCCAGCAAAATTCGTAGAATGGGCAAGGAAAGGAGACAGCCGAAGTGAAAATCACGAACCTGAATGCAGTGGTGGTGTCCCTGCCGCGGACCGATACCCTGGTCACGTCCTACTCTCAAGCCACGGGCGCAACCACGGTGGTGGTAACCCTCGACACCGACGAAGGCCTGGTCGGCATTGGCCAAACCGCCGTCGCCCCCCTTTCGTACGGGGAAACGGCGGAAGGCATCCGGGCCAACATCCTGACCCACCTGGCCCCAGCCGTCATCGGCGAGTGTCCCTTGGACATCGAGCTGCTCGTGAAGAAGATGGAACACGTGCTGCCCGACCATTGGTCGTCGCATGCCGGCGTGGAGATTGCCCTCTGGGATTTGAAGGGCAAGGCCTTGGGCGTGCCAATCTACCAGTTGTTGGGCGGCAAGGTGCGCGAGGGAGTCGACCTGATGGGATTCGTGCACCATGGCGAACCCGCGGCCATGGCCGCGGAGGCCACCGCCACGCTGGATCACACCCCCTTTCCCGTGCTAAAGATGAAGATCGGCCTCGATCCGGATGACGATGTCCGACGATACGCAGCCGTGGCCACCGCCGTGGCCGGCAGGTCCGTCATCCAAGTTGACGGCAACGCCGGATACACGCTGGACCAGGCCGTGCCGGCCCTGGCTCGCATGGAGGCGTGCGGTTCTCTGGGCATCGTCGAACAACCGGTGGCGCGTTGGGCCGACATGGCGGTATTGGCCCGACGCCTGAATACCCCCTTGATGGCCGACGAAGCGATTTACCCTCCTCCAGACGCACTGGAAGTTGTTCGGATGAAGGCAGCCACGGTGGCGCTGATGAAGATCACCAAGCACGGCGGCATCCTGAACGTATGGAAGATTGCATCCATCTTCGAGGCCGCCGGGTTCGATCTTTCAGTCGCCATCTACTACGATGTCATCGCGGTGGCTGCAGCACATCTGGCTGCGGCCGTATCCTGTACACGGTGGCCGTCGCCCTACACCTATCTGAACGATACGATCCTGGCCGAACCCTACGAACCGGAAGGGCTGCTCCTGCGCGTGCCGGAAAAGCCCGGACTGGGTGTGGAACTGGACATGGACAAGGTGGAGCGGTACCGCGTCCAATAGGGACCCTTCAGCATGACTACCTATCTGGCCTCGCGCCTGCTCCAGATGGTGCCTTCCCTGTTCCTGTTGACCGTGGTGCTGTTCGCCCTGATGCGCCTGGGCGGAGATCCCGTCATGCATCTGGCTCACCCCGAGGCCTCGCCGGAAGAGATCGCCGAGATCCGCGCAGCCTACGGCTTCGATCGTCCCTTGCCGGAACAATACCTGAAGCAGCTCCGGATGATGCTGCGCGGCGACTTCGGCGAATCGTTTCGCTTCCGCTCGCCGGCCCTGCCGCTGGTGATCGAAAAGCTGCCGGCCACCATGGAACTGGCGGCGGTGTCCATGCTGGTGGCGCTGTTGATCGCCATCCCCGCGGGCCTGCTGTCGGCAATCTTCCAGAACTCACCCCTTGACCTGGGGGTCACCACCACCTCAACCCTGGGTCGGGCCATGCCCAACTTCTGGATCGGCATCATGCTCATCCTGTTGTTCGCGGTCCATCTCGGATGGCTGCCCGTTTCGGGACGGTTGGAAGCCACCTCGATCATCCTGCCGGCCCTCACCTTGGGGACGAGTGTGGCCACATCCCTGGCCCGCATTCTGCGTTCCAGCATGCTGGAGGTGATTCGGCAGGAATACATGACCACCGCCAAGGCCAAGGGCCTGCACCGGTGGGCCGTAGTCTTGGGACACGGCCTGCGCAATGCGCTGATCCCGTTCATCACGGTCTTCGGCCTGCAGATGGCCTGGCTGTTGGGGGGCTCGGTGATCGTGGAGGAGGTGTTTGCCTGGCCGGGCATGGGCCGTCTCCTGCTGAACTCCGTCAAGGTGCGGGACCTGTCCGTCGTCATGGCAGGGGTCTGCGTGTTTGCCCTGGTGGTGATGGGAACCAATCTGTTGGTGGACTTCCTGTACACCGCCCTTGATCCGCGCATCCGCTACAGTTCCTCATGACCGCGTCCGGTCCGCAAGCACTTGGGCCGGAGTCCACAGTCTCCGAGCCCCGGAAGTATCGTTACCGCTGGTTGTGGCGCCTGCGGCATAGCCCGACCGGCACGCTCGGGGCTGTCATCGTCGTGGGTGTCGTGCTGGTCGTCCTGTTGGGCACGGCCATCGCCCCGCACGATCCGGAACTGATCGATCTCAAGCAGCGGCTGGTCCCGCCCGTCTGGGCGGAAGGCGGCAGCGTGGGACATGTGCTGGGTACTGACCAGTTGGGTCGCGACGTGTTGAGCCGCATCATCCTTGGCACGCGGGTTTCCCTCCTAGTGGGAATTGCCGGGGTGGCCTTGGCCATGCTCACCGGGGTGTTCCTGGGTGTGACCACCGGTTTCTGGGGCGGTTGGTGGGACGGCCTTGTGTCCCGGTTCCTGGACACATTTTTGTCCATCCCCTTCATCATCCTGGCCCTGGCCGTCATTGGCGTACTGGGGGTTAAGGGCGGCAACAACATGCTGCGCTTGATCCTCGTCCTGGGACTGGCCAACTGGGTCATCTTTACCCGGGTTGTCCGGGGTGAAGTCCTGGCGGTCAAGGAACGGGACTATGTGGAAGCAGCCCGCGCCATCGGACAGCGCTCCTGGATGATCATGCTTCGCTACATCCTGCCCAACGTCACGGCCTCCATCATCGTCCTGGGTGCCTTGCAGATTTCCACGGTGATCATCGCCGAGGCATCCCTCAGTTTCCTGGGCCTGGGCGTGCAACCGCCCACCATCACATGGGGCATCATGCTGGCCGACGGGCGGGATCACCTGGCCACATCGTGGTGGCTGGCCACGTTTCCCGGCATTGCCATCACAATTACGGTGCTGGGCTTCATTCTTTGGGGCGACTGGCTGCGGGACGTGTTGGATCCGCGCCTGCGCGAATGACCGTCAGTGAATTGCCAGAACCCTGAGGGGGTGGACATGACGTTTTCGATTACGGGTTTCGACAGCACCGGCAAGATGGGAGTGGCCGTGGCCACCCGGTACTGGGCGGTTGGCGCGCGTGTGCCTTACGTCCGGCCAGGCATCGCCGCCTTGGCCGTGCAGGCCTATGCCCAGCCGTACATTGGCTACGACGTGCTGAACATGATGGCAAATGATCCCGAACTGGACGGGCCGACGGCCTTGCAGACCGTGCTTGACCAGGATCCCGGCAAGGAATGGCGTCAGGTAGGCCTGGTGGACGCTCGGGGCAATGTCCAGGGGTTCACGGGCAAGGAAACCGTCGCGTGGAGCGGACATGACGTGTCCGAGGACTGCGTGGCCGCCGGCAACATGCTGGTTGGCCAGGAAACCGTCGAGGCCATGACCGAGTTCTTTGGAAACAACCCCGAGTTGGATCTGCCCGAACGGTTGGCCAGCGCCTTGCAGGCCGGTCACTTCGCGGGCGGCGACAAGCGGGGACAACAGTCGGCCGCCGTGTACGTCGTGGACCGGGAGGAAGCCCCATATGTGGATCTGCGCATCGACGACGACCCTGACGCCATTGCAGCCTTGATACGCCTTATCCAGGATACCCGCGACGTCGAACTGGTGCGCAGTGCCCATTTTTCCAGAACGCGGGAATCGCCGACGGTCGCAAGCTACATTGCCCACCGGGAATCCCTGCGCGAAGAGGGCCTAGCCTGAAGTGACCGCCACTCAGGACCCGCCTGTTGACCGCGGTGAGGAGACGGTCCTCGTCACCGGTGCAAACGGGTTTGTGGGCCTCAACCTGCTGGACCAACTTACCCGGCAGGGCGTGCGCGTCCTGGCCGGGAGCAGGCGTCCACCGGACATGGATTCGGAACCCGCACAGCATCATTTGGTTGAGTGGGTTTCGTGTGACGTAACGAACAGGCGGCAACTGGTCGAGTTGGTTCGGCACAGGAACGTGACCCGAATCCTGCACGCGGCTGCGGTCACACCTACGCCGGACATCGAACAGGGTGATCCGGCCCGGGTGGTGGATGTCAACCTGGTGGGGACCGTCAACGCCCTGGAAGCAGCCCGCCTAGGGCAGATCGCACGCTTCCTGTTTGTCAGTTCGTCGGTGCTGTACCGGGGATTCCCGGCGGAGTGCGGCAGGGCCCGTGAAGGGGATGCGCTCCCGCCCGACAATCTCTACGGCGTTTGCAAGAATGCCTGCGAAAACCTCTGCCGACAGTACGCCGAAAACTGCGGCCTGTCCACCGTGAGCGCAAGGTTGGGCACTGCCTACGGACCTTGGGAACGGGCGAGTTTGTCCCGTTCCAGGATGTCGGCTGTTACGAAGCTCATGACCATGGGTGCGGAACGCCGCGCCCGGCCCATCCGCGTGCATGGCCTCAAGGTTGCCCGCGATTACATACACGTTTCCGACGCCTGTGCCGCCATCGCGGGATTGGCACTGCATCCCCAACCGTGCTGGGACGTCTACAATGTGTCTTCCGAGGAGGCCTTTCCCCTCCAGGACATGTTGGCGGCGCTGCAGGCCGAAATGCCCGGTTTCCGCTGGGAGCCGGTCGATGATCCCGGAGCCTCGGATTTCGCGTTCTTGGAGGCGGATATCCGCGCGCCCCTGGACCTGTCCCGGCTGCGGTCGGACCTGCCGGGGTGGAGGCTTCGGGATCTTGGCTCGGGCATTGCGGACTTTGCCGCCTGGCGCCGGACCAACCCCGCGTAACGTTTTGAATCCAATTGGAGCGAGATGATGCCCAATCCCTTTGTCATCGGTGAAGTAGAAGTGCAGCCCGGCGAACGGAAGTTCGGCAACCTGCATGTTGGCCACCTGGCGGCCGGCACCCCCGTGAACATTCCCTTCCAGGTTATCAATGGGACCATGGACGGCCCGGTCCTCTGCTACGAGTCGACAATGCACGGGTGGGAACCCGTCGGAGCCGAAATCATTCGCCGAGCCATGCTGGAGATCAACCCGGCCGAACTGCGCGGCACGATTGTCTGCCTGCCGCTGGCCGTGCCCATGGCGGTCGAGTTCGGCGGCACGGTCGAGAGTTCCGGGATGCGCGTGAATCCGGGGGATGTGCTGGACATCAACAAGGTCTGGCCGGGCAAGGAACGCAATGCCTGGCTGACGGAACAGATCGCCTACGTCATCTGGAACCAGGCTATCAAGCACTGCGACTACATCGTGGACATGCACGACGGCACCGGGGCCTGCGACGAACTGCCGGTCGCGTTTCCGCACGCCTTTCCGCCGGAAGGCAAGCCGCCTCTGGCAGGGGGCGTGGCCGACGGCACCGGGTCCGAAATCTCCTTTGAGGAGACCGGCCTGACCCGCGAGCGCATGGACGACATCAACGCCAAGATTGACGGCATGGCCAAGGCGTTCGGTTCCCGGGTCATCTGGTGGCGCGAAAACCCCATCAATCCCTCGATGCTCTCGGGCCAATGCGCAGTGCACGGGATCATTCCCCTGGTAGTCGAAGCGGGTGGCGCCTGTGCCTTGGACTTCGCCGTTGACGAAGGCGCGGTCTGCCTGTTGAATATCGCCCGGCACCTGGACATGATTGACGGTGATCCAGTGCTGGCACCGCAACAGGTCATGGTCTCCAACTATGTGGTCTACCGGTCGCAGACCGGCGGCTACTACATTCCCGACCCGGACCTCGGTTTGGGGGACACGGTGACCAAGGGTCAGTTTTTGGGCGAGGTGGTCGATCCGGTGACCAGTGAGGTACGAGAGCGGTGCGAATCCCCGGTCAACGGCATCGTGGTGTCGCGCCGGGTCAGGCTACCGATGAATCCGGGTGGGTATATTGCCCACATCGCCGATCTGGACTCGGTGATGTGGGAACGCAGCAACTGAAGCACGTTGCCCGTTTTCCCTCTTCCAGATTGCCGGGCCAGACAACCGGCCCGGCAATCCGGAACATCCACAACAGCCGCCTGTCCACCACCACAGGACCCATTCGCCGTCGGAGGCGTAGGACATGAGTGAAGTTGACCCCAAGTTTGTCGGCATCCAAATCAGCCCCATCAGTTTCGTGGACGAAGGGGTAGAAGACGTCCTGGACACACTTCAGGACCGGGCAGGCATCAATGTGCTGATGATTGGCACGATTTCCTGGCTCGGCCTCAAGGTGGGCCGACGCATTTCATGGGAAATCGAGGGGTTTCCGGACCACGGTGTCCAAGCGCCGATGGCACTCAAAGGCGGCTCCTACCTGCACCACCGCCCCGAGTACTACCAGAACACCTTCATCCGGGACACCCGGGCCCACGATCCCGAGTTCGGCGATGAGGACGTCCTCGAGTTGGTCATCCCGGAGGCCCGCAAGCGCGGCATGCGGGTCATGCCGGAGATGATGGAACCGCTCTTCAAGTACTCCGGGCACGGTTCGGCGGGCGAGGTGGACGTCCCGAGCATGGTGCAGTGCATGGAAGTGGACCACACCGGGCGCGTGGGCGGTGAGCCCTGTCTCAACAACCCGGACTACCGCAAGTGGTGGCACTCCATCATGGAGGACCACGCCCGCAACTATGAGATTGACGGCATCATGTGGTGCAACGAGCGCAAGAGTCCCCTGGACAAGATGATTTCAGGAGAGGCCCCAGCCTGTTTCTGCGACCACTGCACGCGCCTGGCCGCACGCAAGGGACTGGATGTGGAAACAATCCGACGCGCCTTCGACGACGCCTACGCCTACTTCCAGGCGGCCCGCGCCGACGAGGACTTTGTGGACGGCGCCTTCATCGAGTTCCTGCGCATGCTCCTGGCCAATCCTGAAATCCTGCTGTACGAACGGTTCTGGCTGGAAGGGAACCAGGCGCTGGACAAGGAACTGTACGGGATTGTGAAGTGGTGCAACCCCGACCTGGAGTTTGGCCTGAACATCTGGAACCGCAACCACTTCAACCCCATTCGCAAGGCCCAGTGGCCCTGGCATCCCCAGACCAACTACGCGGACTGGGTCAAGCCCATCACCTATGCCCACCAGTCGGGCCAGATTTACCACAAGGAAATGACGGACTTCCACCGGTCGATATTCCGGGATGTGTCCGCCTCCGAGCTGACTCCGATCATGTACCAGTTCCTCAACCTGGACGAGGCACCCTGGGACGAATTGATCCAAACGGGGATGGATCCCGACACCTACACCTTCGGACAGTGCCGCGACACGGTCAGGGCGGTCAAGGGCCGGGTGCCCGTCTACATGGGCATTGGCGTGGACGCGCCCAGGGTCCAGGCGGATCAGGCGGCCTGTACCCCCGACCACGTGTACAGAAGTGTCAAGGCAACCTACCGGGCCGGGGGCCGCGGCGTCATTTTTTCGCCCAACTACGCCGGCATGAACCTGACAAGCCTCGACGGCGCCGGGAAGGCATTGGTGGAACTGGGCCTGAAATGACTGCCCGCGAGGTGTGTCGATAGACTTTCGGCACCCAGTGGCGTGGCTGGCCGCGGCCCTCGGTCACGGAGACGTCACCCGGTGGAACCGGTCTGCACCGGACCGTGTCCCCCCGACTGCAATGTGCTTGAATTTACAGCCCAAGCCAACACAACACTTAACAGGAGAACCACCATGCCCGAACAAGCCCCCTGGCGATTTCAGAAAGTAATCAAGCCCATGGTCGATATCCCCAAGGAGCATGTCGTGCTCGGGGGCTTGGTGTTGACCTGCCGGGGGGACGAGGCCATTCCCAACGGGTTTGTGGAAATTCAGGACGGCCTGATCAAGGCCGTAGGCAGCGTTGACGAACTCGGCTCACGAGAGTCCGAACTCGTTGACGTCGGCGGGACCCTGTTGCCGGGGCTGTTCAACAGCCATGCCCACCTGGCCTGGGACGGAGTCCACGACTTGGCACGCCAGTCGCTTGACGACTCGCCGGAAATCAGCGCCTACAAGTCCGCCGGCAACATGCTGGTGAGCCTGCGGTCAGGGGTCACGACGGTGCGCGACCTGGGCATGAACACGGCCAACCTGCACGCCAAGCAAGCCGTCGAGCAAAACATTTTTCCGGGGCCGCGGCTGCTGGTCACGGGCGAGGCGATCGTGCAGACCGGTGGCCACACCTATTGGTGCTGCCGTGAAGCGAGCGGGCCCGACGAAATGCGGCGCGCTGTGCGGGACCAGGTCCGGGCCGGGGCCGATCTGATCAAAATCATGGCCTGTCACGACACCTTGGAATTCACGGACGAGGAGCTGACGGCCGTCATCGACGAATCCCATCGCAACGGCCTGCCCATCACAGCCCATGCCACCTACAACGACGCCATCAACCGAGTTGCGCAATTTGGTATCGATGTGGTCGAACACGGCGGCAGCATGACCGCTGAAACCATCGACCTTCTGATCGCCAAGGGCATCCCGGTGGTGACCACCTTTGCGCCCGTGTTGATGCAGAGCAGACCCGAAATCGCCCGGCGCTTCGACATTCCAGAATGGAAAATCGAAGAGCGTCAGCGCGCCGTCAGCGACACCTCGCGCTATCAGGGGCTGGTGGACGCGGCCGAAGCCGGTGTCACCATCGTGTTCGGCACCGACGCCGGCAGTCCAGTGGTGGGCCACGATGTCATCGCGCCTGAAATGGAGTTCATGGTCAAGCTTGGGGTCGTGCCCGACAACTACGCTGCCCTGCGCAGCGCCACCTGCTCCGCCGCCGCCCTCAGCGGCTTGGAGAACGAACTCGGAACCTTGGAGGCCGGCCGGCGCGCCGATGTGATCGTAGTGGACGGCGATCCCCGCGACGACATCCATGCCATGGCGACGGTCAAACGCACCTATCGCGACGGCATGCGCATGGTGTAGCCAGCCGGCCCTGCGCACCCAAACCTGCCGCCTCCGTGCCGCGGGCGGCGGCAACCCGGAACAGTCAGGGCAGCTTGCCGAGTACAGGCCCCGGGCTACCACGGTTGAGCCCGGGGCCTGTGCGTTCAGGGACCTTGGCTTCTACAGGGAAACGCGCCGGCCCTCCCGGGCAGACTGGTAGGCAGCGTAGATGACCCGGGTCACCTCCAGGCCCAGCGCGCCGTCGCAAGGCGTTGGCTTTTCGTTGACGGCACAATCGATGAAGTGGTGGCACATGGCCACGTGACCGGAACTCCAGTCCTCGTCCGGAATTGCGGCGTTCCACCCGGCCGTGGTACTGGCCTTCTCATTCAGATAGGTGTCCTCGAACACCTCCTGGCCCGGTGCGTAGAGTTCCACCAAATCGTGCGGAGCAATGTTGCAGCGAATGCGGCTGTTGGACAGGAATAGCTCCAGCCAGCTTTGCATGCCTCCCAACACGTTGTCGGACCCGTAGGCCACGGAAACGGAACCATCCTCAAACGTAATAAGAGCGGTCGCCCAGGTTTCCACGTCCTGCCAACCGGTGGCGATCCCGTTCTGGCGAGCGCCTTGTGTCTCGGCAATCGTGGTCAGGTCACAGGTTTCCGCCATCACTGACATGGGCCGGATAGGCCGACCGTTACGCGCCACTCCTTCCTGTTGCTTGAGATACAACATGGTTCCGATTGGATGTGCCCCCAGGCGCAACAGCGCGCCCCCGCCCGTGTACCGCCAAATCTTGGAATAGGGAGAGTGCGAACCGCAGTGGGCCTCGCCACCGCGCATTTCCAGGATGGACCCGCCAGACCGGACCATGAGACCCTCCGCCCTTTGAATCGGTGGGGCAAATATCCAGTTCTCGCCGTACATCAGCTGCACGCCGTTGCTTCGGGCCGCCTCCACCATGGCCGTGGCCTCCTGCGTCGCGTGCTCGAGCATCAAGGCCGGATCCCTCCCGGCGATGTCGGCATCGGTGGCGTCGGCCGGAAGATCCTGGCCCGTGTAGGCGGTCAGCGGCTTGGTGCAAACCACATGTTTGCCGTGTTCCGCCGCGGCCACCGCAATGTCCCTATGTACATGGTTGGGCACGCACAGGTCCACCATCTGGATGTCGGGGTTCTCCAACAACTCCGTGATGTCGGTGTGCCATTGCGCAATCCCGTGCCGGTCGGCGAAGCTGCGGGCGCTGTCCGCGGACCGGGCCGCAACTGCCGGCACGGTCACCGAATAACCGGGTACCTGGGCGTAGCAGCGCATGCGCGTCTCGGCCAGAAACCCGGCCCCAATCAATCCGATATTCACCGTGCCTGCCATAGGACTCCCTCCTGACTGAGTTCCCGTTCGCCCGTATCAACCTCAACCTGAGTTGCCGGCCGGCCGCTTCGATAGTCGGCCGGTTCAACAAGATGCGGGACATTCTATATCCGGATCATCCCACCGGATCCAACTTTCCAATTTCGGCACTGTTTCAATCTCGTTGATATTGGTGGCGGGCGCGCAAACGGCGAGGGTTC
>VXMJ01000025.1:0-4064 GCA_009841145.1 Caldilineaceae bacterium SB0661_bin_34
AGCCACGGGCCGGCCGGCCCGGTCAGCCGCCCCCAATTTAGATGCAATCGCCCTGGGTCTCAAAGTACTTGGCAAAATCCAGGATTTCATCAATCAGAATGAGAACCGGTCGCTTCCGAGACAAAATGATCTGGCGAAGGCCTTCCTTGTCAGCAACCCGTGACCGAAACTTGAGAAACAGAAGCTCACGGTCGGGCTCATCCGCCAGCATGCGCCATAGGAAACGTTCAGCCAGGTTTTGAGCCTCGCCATCCCTGTCAGGCAAAAAGGCAGGGTTGTCGCAGTCCAGCACGACCGCCACCGGCTGCCCCAAGTCGTCGGGTAGCAGCATGCCTACTTCATCCCGGGCAGCTTTCCAGACCAACCGTCCCAACCCGCTCTCCCTGAACGCGTCGGGCTGCGCAGCCAAATGCCAGAGACCGACCAAGCAATGAGATTTGCCTCCCCCCATGGCCTGATCGAGATGCCAGACTCCCGGTTTGTAGGCATTGTCAACTCCGATGCGCACGGCCGTATCCACCATCAACTGCACCAATTCAGGAGTCGGGTGCGTTACATCGCCATACCAAGCAGCGTCTGCATAGGGACCTTTGCCATGCATTGCATCGTGGATGGAAGCTGCCGTGTTGGGTACGTCGCCTTCTGTCTCCTGCAAGTCGGGACGAAGTTCAAGCACGGATGTCCAATTGCTCATGTGAATCGTGTCTCTTGAGAATTCAGTGGGGTGTACGTTACTCAGGACGAAAGCAGTGCCGTCTGTCTGGAGGCCGCTTCCGATTGCCGTCGACGGGTGTTAAGCATGGGCACCAGCGAACGTCGTTCCCGGTCCAGCCAACGCCAGATTGCCACATCCGGATCAGTTTCCGGCAGATGTTTCGACAAGATACGGCATAGGGCAAACAGGCGATGTTCTTCGGTGTCCACTCCGGCGGCCTCCAGACAATCCAGTGTGCGCTCCTGATCACGAGCCGCAGCGGCAACCGCAAGCACCGAGTCGATCATGCAGTCAGGACGAGCTGTGAGATTCAGTTCGGAAGCGAAGGGCAGATGACACTTGGCCCCTGTCGCAGGCAACAAGTCTCCCAGCGAGTTGTCATTGAGATTGTGGGCAAACGCCTTGCGGCGGCGCTCACCCGTGGTCTGTGGACTACGCCCATATCCCTCGCTCAACCAATCCAAGATCATGCGGGTGCGGTTATCGAACTCCTCCTCTACATGTTGGGTGGCTTGCTCCGTTGCAATCCGGCGTGCCAGATCCAGCCATGCAGAAGTTTCGACTGCCTCACCGGACAGACGGTGCACACTCTGGTACCGGCCCGCGAAGGCGAGTGCCGGAGCATAGGCCGCCACGCGGATATCGGAGGTGGACATGCCTTCGGTTTGCCACTCCAAGACTTTCCGCTGTAGTGCCGAGCGGATTTTCTCCTCCACTTGACGAAACTGTCCAATGGGACGCTCCACAGGTGCAGGGCGACAGGTGAGAGTCAGCGTAGCCTCCATATTGCCCTTCCCCATCTGCGACCCGCGTTCAGTGTGCACGGGCCACACGCTGGTCAGCACCAATGAGGCATTACCAAGGATTTTCACCATACGATCCCACACCTCTGGACTGTCGTGACCAAAGAGGATGGTGACAATACCATCTGGTTTCAGACAACGTCGGGCCTCAGCCAATGCATCGGCCATACCTACGTCGTAGTCGGTAGGATTGCGGGAATCACCGGGCATCTTCCTCCAAGCCGCCTTAACAATAAGTTCGCGATCGTACTCCGATCCACCTTCCGGGTTTGTTGTAAGGGCAAAGAGAGGATCGGCTTCGGCTTGTGAGCGTTTGAGCCAGACATGGAACCAGTCAGCACTGTCTCGATACTCGACCATGCTGTCGTAGGGAGGATCCGTGATCACCGCGTCAAAGGAACCAGCAGCATGAGGTAGTTTCCGAGCCTCGCCATGTTCGATGCATGCCACAGATGAGGACGGACGGGTGGTTAGGAATTTTAGTGAATTGATAGTATGTTGTCCGCTCGTAACTGTTTAGGTACCCCTGTCCGGGCTGCCTGAGGGGCTGCCTGAGGGCCAGGAGAGGCGGTGTTGGGTTAGGGCGGGACCGGGTTCGGCTGCGGCGTCGGTGCGTCGGGGTCCTGCCGCAGGAGGTCGAGGAGGTTGTGCCCCTGCTTGCGGGCGGTCTCGACCAGGCCGCGCATGCGTGCGAAGCGCTCGGCCCCGGCCCGGGTGCGGAAGCCGCCCGAGATTTTCATTTGCAGCTTGGCCATGCGCAGGGCCCGCTCCGCCCGGTTGTTGGTGAAGGGCACGGCCGGGTCGGCCATGAAGAGCAGGCAGGCATCCCGGAGCGTCCACAGGGCCAGGGCCAGGTTGTGGCCGCGGCGGCGGCCGCGGGCGGGCGGCGGCAGGCTCTCGTAGTGCTCAAGCACCGGCTGCAGGAGGGTGTCCCAAGCTGCGGCTGTCTGCTCCCGGAGGGGCTCCGGCACCGGACCGCCGGTCGTGTCGCACCAGTAGGCAGCGGTATCCCGGGCCTTGAGCAACAGCCGCTGCATGCGGGCAGCCCAGCCGTCCGGCACCCGCTCCCGCTCGACGATTTCCTCGAGGTTGCGCAGCAGGTGGGCGTTGCAGAGGCCGTGGGCGGTCTCCTCCGGCAGTTGGCTCAGGTAGGAGGCGAAGCGGTCGTGCACGGCCGTGCCCGCGTACTCGACCCAGATGGCGCCACGGGCCCCCAGGCGATAGAAGGTGAGATTATCGTCGCAGATCACATGCAGCCAGAGCGTCCCGCCCGCCACCCGCAGCGCGGTTTCGTCCATGCCGGCCACCGGGAGGGCCAGGGCCTGCTTCCGCAAATGGTCGGCACGGGCGGCCAGCCGCCCCACCACACGCCGACAGAGGGCCTCGACCGTGCCCGTCGACAGCGCCGCGCCGTGCAGTTCCCGCAGCAGGTCGCGCAGCCGCCCCACCGGCAGATGCTGCGCGTAGCGCAGATAGGCCACCAGAGCCTCCAGGCGCGGACCGTACCGCACCGGCCCGGCCACGCCCGCGGGGAAGGCCGCCCGTGTCCGGGTCCCACAGCCGGGGCAGCGCACGGCATGTGTCCGGTGCTCGGTCACGGCCAAGGGTGGGGGCGCCGGCAGGTCGTGTATCTGGCGCCGCGCCGGGGCCCCGGCATCGACCCGAGGCAGGTCGTTCCCGCACCGGTCGCACCGCACCGGCCAGTGCTCAACTCGGACATCGACCTGGGCCGCAGCCACCGGCCGACGGGTGCGGCCCGCATGGCCCGGCTGGCCGCCCGGCTTGCGGCCTCGCGACCGGCGCCGACGGCGCCGGCGCGGCGGGGCCGACGGACCATCCTGCGAGGGCGGCTGGCCGCTGTTGCCGCTATGCCGACCCAGCTGCCGCCGCAGTTCCGCGTTCTCCTCCCGCAGCGAGACCAGTTCGCATTCCAACTCGCCCACCACCGCCACCAGCCCCGCCACGACCGGATGGCCGACCAGGGCGGGGTCGGCGGCCACGAGGGCCAGGCGGTCGGCGAGGGACGGAGCGGACATGGCGGACACCCGCTCAGTGTGGCACAGCCCGCAGTCTCCCGCCAACCCCGACCCGACCCTTCAAACCCTCAGGCCGACAGAACCGGGGGTACCTGAACAGTTACGTCCGCTCACACTGCCCCAAGACACGGAGCGCCAAGTACTAGGTCCATCAGCGATCCCCATTTCAACGAAGTCGTTGCCAAAAGGTGTGATACCTCCATTGGCAAATATATCACTAGCATGTTGTCTGCTTGGTTTAATTGATGCACCAAAAGTCTGACTTTTTAACATTCGCATGTGAGCCGTTCCTGCGGCGGCAGCCAATGCCTGTACCAAATCCTCATCCAGACCAGCTTCACGGGCTGCAACAGTAGCCTCGCAGATGAGACGGCACAGGGTGATATTGAGCAACAATTGCCGGGGTACGCACATGTCGGCGTAGGTGCGGAACTGGTAGTGGGGGGGGGGGGGGGGGGGGGGGGGGGGGGGGGGGGGGGGGCACGCGGGGCGCGGCGGGGGGGGGGGGAG
>VXMJ01000025.1:4074-6675 GCA_009841145.1 Caldilineaceae bacterium SB0661_bin_34
GCGGTGTGTGTGGCGGTCGCGTGCGTGCCGCCGCCTGCCGCCGCGCCGCCGCCGCCCCCGCCCGGGCCGCGCGCCCCCCCCCCCCCCCCCCCCACTACGGAATCTTCGCCATTAGGAAATGGCATTTGCTGATCAAGAATTTTTTTAGCAGCAGCAGGTGCCGCAATTTCATCCTGTGTCGGCAAACGATAACGCTTGCTCGACAAGCTTGGTACGATGTCAGCCATTGCCAACAGATGCTCACTCCCCATGCCTTCACCAATCAGTCGCTTGTGCACATCGAATGCCATGACATGGGTACAGTGAAGGCAGACAAGAGACTTACCGCTCCCTTTGACTTCCCTCACCTTGCGCATAGGTGGTGGTGGCGCGGTCTTAGGATCAGACTGCTCATGCACCCTCATAACGAATCCATCCCCGTCTGGAATGGGTTCGTACCAAGCACCT
This sequence comes from Caldilineaceae bacterium SB0661_bin_34, assembly GCA_009841145.1. Taxonomy (GTDB): domain Bacteria; phylum Chloroflexota; class Anaerolineae; order Caldilineales; family Caldilineaceae; genus Bin34. The sequence goes on from VXMJ01000025.1 coordinate 4,522, forward strand.
TGATCCCCCTTTCCTCCTTGGCCATCGTCACCACTGGCACGCGGCGGCCGCAGCTTCAAGTCGGCCAGCATAGGTGTGCGCCGCCCACATCCCGTGCAGGGCACTGAACGACACCACAGAGCCGCCCACGGACGCAGGGGGCCAACACCCCAGTGATCCACCTTGGGCCAGAATGGTGCCAGTCGATTCTCCAACTCCCCGTCGATCCAGCGGAACATGGCATCGGCTGCATCAACCAGCACGTTGCCAGTGCCCAACCCGGCAGAAGGCCACGGTAGTTCCGGTTGCGGCGGCCAATCACGCCTTTGTGTATCACGGGCAATCAGCCCTGCCAGCAAAGCGGCCGTGGGTGCATAGTCACTACCATCAGCTTGTATTCCCAAACCGCATGCTTCTAAGGGAATGGTCCCGCGACCACAGAACGGATCCAGGATGCGGGCATCCGGCAACCACTTCCGCACCTCAGCCATGCCTATATTTCGCTTCTCCGACAGCGCAGCACGGATCACCGACTTGACCTGCTCCTGAGTCGCCTCATCAGTTGGCCAGTCGATCAGAGTGCACAGGATGACGGCCCGGCACAGAGCGGGTGGCCGCAGCGCAAACCAAGGACCGACGCCTGCGATATCATCTCCTCGTCCCCAGCCCTTGCGACAACGTTCAGCGACCTCAGCAGACGGAAACCAGTGCTCAATCACCTTGTCCGGCATGTTTCTCTCCTTGGCTTGGGGGCAAACGGAACGCGACGTGTCCGCGGGCTCGGCCGTCGCGCATGACGTTGGCATCGGGATTGGGATAGATGTCCAACCTCGGTTGACTGTCGCAATCCCGCACGATGTACAGCCAGTACTTGTCAGGGTGGCGAGCTGCTGTCTGGCACTCATGGGGCGTGCATCGATATTCGGTAGCTCCCGACTGTAAGCCCTTTACCTCGACCCAACGCTCTTCGGAACCGCGCACGGCACACAGATCAAATCCCCGGCTCTGGGTAGACACATCAACGACAGTAAAGCCTTGCTCTGTCAACTCCGTCCGTGCCACACGTACAGCCACAGTCTCTGAGGACTCTTGTCTGGACCTGGCTGCGATGGGCAGCGATGCCATGTGCGATATGGGACGAACTTCAACCGATGGTGTGTGCGCGCGCAAACGAGCTCTGGTCTTCCGGTCGCCAGCCCGCAACAGAAGGCGCCCGATCCCACGCTGCGCTCCGCCAAGTAGTTCCTGCTTCCGGGAATCCAAGGTCGTCGGGGTTCCCAAACAAGCCTTTGCCAATTCCCTTGCCTCAAGAGGATCAGGCAAACAACCTGGTAAGCGATCGGCTGTCCCCATCCACTCAGTTAATGCACCCATGTCCAACACCCGGGGTTGGCTACCATCAGGACGCGTGTGAATCAACACGGTCCGTCGTCCATCTCCATACACGTGTATGTTTGCATCGTTTCCTTTGGGATCCTGCAGTGGCACATCCCCGTCGGGCTTTCCTCGTGCTGCCACTGCAGCCGCTATGACCGCCAATCTGGGACTGTCTGGAGACAGCAGTTCAACCCCATCCTCGGCAAGTTCCGGATCACAGGACGCGGTGAACTCCCCACAGGGCACGGCTCCACTTTGAATGTGCCACTGACCTGAACGACCACCGGGTTGTACAGTCAACAGGCCGGCTGTGTGACATGTATTCAGCCACCATTCCACATGGAATGGGTTGATAGCCTGCCGTCGGCAGCGGTCCAGAAAGTCGTGATCCAAAGGCGGAATGCTATCTGGATCTGGCTCACCACGAATAGCACGTGCCGCAGCCACCAACTGTTCTGGAGAGGCATCGTTCCCAACCCGATTCACGGCCGATGCCAAACAATCGAAGATGGCTCCGCGCAGAGCTTTACTTGCCTCCGCCACACGATCCAGCAGAGTGCCCCATGTGTCTTCCTCCCGTGTGCCCACGGACAGCATGTTGACAGTGCGTGCGGTGCGTGTCTGCCCAATTCGATGGATGCGTCCACACCGTTGCTCCAATCGCACCAGGCTCCAAGGCAAGTCCCAATTGATCAGCAATGAGGCTGTTTGCAGGTCAATGCCTTCACCGCCGGCATCCGTACTAATACCAATCCATTACAATAGAATTACTTGACATGTGAGAGGTTGCGCAGGGAG
>VXMJ01000035.1:0-53839 GCA_009841145.1 Caldilineaceae bacterium SB0661_bin_34
CGCTGTACACGCCCTTCCGAGAGGTCAAGCGCCTGCTCCGGGATCGAAGCGGGACAACGGTGGGGACGGCTCCACCCGGACTCGAGTCCGCCCACGCGGCCCACGCCGCCTGACGGCCGAGAGCGAATTACCCCAAACCCATAAGGTTTGGGGAACTGCCACTGGCACACGCGATCGTCTCCCTGAAGGGGGTTGGCTTCCCGTTCAGCCACGCATGGAGCAGTCCCCACCGCTGTCCTGGTTCTTTCCACGAGTAGGCGATTGACTTCCTGCATCAAGCTTGGTGTGGACTGCACTAAGCCGATTTCACGCCAGGGCGCCCGCACAAAGAGGGAAGTTGTGTAGCAAAACCTGCAAGAACCAAATCCCTTCATTCAAGGCAGTGGCTGTCTCAGTGTGGGCAATTCCGTTGCCGTGCGGACCGTCCATCCCATCCCGAACCGGGGTCTGTCCCCGTGCTACCCTGTTGCCAAGGCTGTTCGTGACGCAACAGGCAGGAGCGTGGCCATATGGCAACAAGTGAGGTTTCGGCAGGGATGCGGGAAACGACTCTTGTCGCTCCCGATGCCACTGCACGGCATTGGAGTTTGGAACCCGCTGCCCGGCCCGGATCGGAAGTACCCGCGCCGCCGGCGGCACGGGCATGGCGCACGCGGGCCCGCCTCGGTCATCTGGATGCTTGGCGGGCCTCCCTGCAGCAGTTGTCCCACTACGATCCGGACTATCTTTATGATCCCGGGTACGAGTATGAGAGCGACTGGACCACAGACCCCGACTACCGGGTGGACGGTGTCCGACGGTACGGTTACAACGGAGAGGGTTTCTTGAGTCCTACCGGTAGCTTTCACAACCCCTTTATGGTACTGATGCTCTGGAGCCTCTGTGAAGCCTTGGGACACCGGGTGGCCCGGGAACCGGACCTCTATTTTTCAACTTCAATAAGCGAAACGTTGGACTGGCGGACCGAGGAAGGGCATCTCCGATACATGGTGTCTCCGGACTTGGCCGTCATGCCACCGTCTTGGACTCTCCCGGAACCAAGGGAACGCACCTCTGACGAACGCATCATCCGTCTGGACGCAGGCGATCCATCCCCTGAAATGCTCGTGGAGATCTTGTCACCCTCCACTGGGTATGTGGACTTGGGCGACAAGATGGCCCTGTATGCGGCTCTGGGGGTGGCAGAGTACCTGCTGGTGGAACCAGGCGACCACCTGCGGGATTCCAACATGTGGCTGTTCCGGTTGCACCCGGAGGATGGATATCTCCCGGCCGGAGATGGCTCGCAACCCTTTGTTGACGCCTGCGGCGTATCCCTGCGTCTGCACCGTCCCGACCTCAAGGATACACCCGTGTTGCAGTGGCTGGACACAGCTACCGGGCGCTGGCGGTACTACGAGGATGACCTCAAACGGGAAGGTGCCACCGAAGCCAATTTGCGCTTCCTGGACAGGATTCTCCCCGACCTTTCCCCGTCCGACCGGCAGCGGATCGAAGCCCATTGGCTGCAAACGGGCGTGCCGGACGATGTGGCGGATCGTATTTTGGATGCAGGCCAACGGCCCGACGCATGGCAGGCGATACTGAGGATTCCGGTGATGGGCGGATGAAGTCGCGCGAGCCGTTCGACGGGCCGCGCGTATCCACACTCAGGGAATACGGAACCCCATTGCAGAAGCTCCTTCTGGGGAGTATCGGCAGCTAGTAGCGCCTGCGCTCCTGTCTTGATGGATGTAGTTCCCGTGTTCAAGGAAGATGTAGACGGCATTCCGGTGCTGTGGCGCTCCCCGGACCCGAGCACCGACCAGGGCACCCTCGTCATCTGGCTTGCCGGCTTCAGCGGAACCAAGGAGGATTGCGCTCCTCAATTGCGGGCTTTGGCTGCCCAGGGTTTCACGGCTCTGAGCTTCGATGCCTGGCAGCATGGTGAGCGCCGCATCGAGCCGGAGGAGGAACTGCGGGCGCGGGTCCGCAGCAATATCCGCCGTTGGTTCTGGCCCATCCTGTACCGCACGGCTCGGGACACGGTCGCAGTCCTGGACTGGAGCGAGTACCGTCTTGGCTTGCGGGGGGCGGTGGGCATCGGTGGTGTTTCCATGGGCGGCGACATCGCCGTGACAGCGGCCGGCCTGGACCGGCGGCTCGCGGCCGTGTCCGCGGTCATTGCCACTCCTGATTGGCTGCGTCCCGGTTCCTGTGAACCTCCGGGCGTGCCGGATGCCAAGGCCTGGAGGGCGTACCGCGACGGCAACCCTCTGTCCCACCTGGACCGGTACGCCCATCGTCCGGCCCTGGCGTTCGAGTGTGGCGACGAGGATCGGCAGGTACCGCCGGACGGCGCGGAACGGTTTTGCGCCGCCTTGGCCGCCACCTACCGCGACTCTCCGGAAAGCTTGCGCATCGCCCGGCACGCAGGTGTTGGGCACCAGTTTGCGGATGCCATGTGGTCTGCCGCGATGGATTGGTTCGACCGCCATCTCAACGACGCGGACGGGACCGCCTGACTCGCCCGCCACCAATCTTGGAAAGGGTTGGCTGGCCGGAAATCCGGCGGAATCGGTTGCTATAATGGCTCGTCACGATCTCCTGTCATCATGCGATCCACAGTGTCCGAACTGCTGGCCCCGGAAGCCCCCGTTCTTCCTGCCGCCACATCCTGTCCCGAGAGCGAGGGCGTATCCCTTGAGGTGCACGTCTGGGGGCCTGATGCCGATCCGGACGGGTTTGACGCCTTGGCCGATGTCTGGGATCAACTCGTGGACCGCTCCGGTTCCCGGGCCTTCTTCATGCGACTGGCCTGGCAGAAGGTCTGGTGGCACAACCTGGGATTGGGCGAACGCTGGATTACCGCCTATCGCCGCCACGACACGGGGGAGCTGGTCGGCATTCTGCCCCTGTACAGGTTGACCGGGGACGATTCCCTTCACGACGGCCGGGACCAGCTCAGCATCGTGGGCTGCATCGAGGTCAGCGACTACCTGGATGTGATCGTGGCCTGCGGCTGGGAGGACTGCGTCTACCGGGCGTTCCTGGACTGGCTGGAGGGACCCACTGCCCCCCCGTGGGAAGTAGTTGACCTCTGCAATCTGCCGTCATCCAGCACCACCTGGCAGGTTCTGCCCGTCCTGGCCGAGGCCAGGGGGCTGTCGGTCAGGGTGTTCCAGGAGGATGTGGCACCGGCCATCGAGCTGCCGGACACCTACGAGGACTATCTGGAACATCAGGTGGCGTCCAAGCAGCGGCATGAGATCCGCCGCAAGCAGCGGCGCATCGAAAGGGAGGCCGAGGTGGGGGTCTACATCGTGGGGCCCGAACACGATCTTCGCCGCGAGATGGGGGATTTCATCGCCCTGCAGAAGGCCAGCCAGTCCTACAAGCGGGAGTTCATGACCCCCGACATGGAGCATTTCTTCCACGAAATGAGCCGGGACATGTTTGATGCCGGCAAGTTGTCGTTGATGTTCCTGACCCTGAACGGCGAAAAGGCGGCAGCCCTGCTCGCCTTCAGCCAGGACGGCCATTATCTGCTCTACAACAGCGGGTTCCGTCCGGACCTGCACTACCACCTCAGCCCCGGTTGGGTGATCCTCTCCTATGCCCTGCAGTACGCCATCGTGTCGGGCCACAAGGTGTTCGACTTCATGCAGGGCGACGAGGAATACAAGGGTCGGTTCGGTGCCGTCGACCACCCGGTGATGCGCGTCATTCTGGAGCACTGACGCCGGGACCGCCGGCCTCCTGCCAATCCGGCTCCACCGCGTCCACCACCACGGTGCGGGCTTTGCCCTTGCGGATCGTCACCTGTCCCGGACGGGCGCGCGCGGGTTTCCGCACATGCCGCCGTTCGGCCACCATCACGCGCGCCCGGTTCTCGCCGCGCAGACCCGAGTGGTAGGCCGCCAGCCGGGCTGCACCGTCCAGTGTTTCGCGCGGCACGTTGCGGCCGCCGCTTTGGATGACGACATGGGAGCCCGGATGGTCCCGTGCATGCAGCCACAGGTCCTTGGGCGATCCCTTGGCAAACGTGACTTGGTCGTTCTGGCGGGCGTTGCGGCCGACCAGGATGATGAATTGGCCGTGGCGAAAACGGCGGGGTCCCCGAGCCGGCGGCGGCACCTTGGGCCGGGACTTGCGCACCTGCGACCGACCGGCCAGGCCGGTTTGCTCCAAATCCTCCCGCACGGCTTCCAGTTCCGGCCGGTCGGCGGCCTGTTCCAGGTCGAGTAGCAGTTGTGCCAAATAGTCCCGGTCACGCTCGAGTTCCCGGATGCGGCGCGGTACCGCCTCGGCCGCCCGTTCCAGCTTGCGGGCGCGCTTGAACATGGCCTCGGCCTGCTGCACCGGTGTCCTGCCCGGCACCAGTGCCACGGGCCCACAGTCGTCCGGCGTTTCCAGTTCGGTCTGGCCGGCCTCAATGGAATGCTGCAAAGCCAAGAGCCACTGGGCCTGTGTGCGCAACCGTTCGGCCGCGCCCGGTTCGGGCAGGTCGCGGGCGGCCCCCTTGAGCCGGCGTCCTGTCCGGGTTTGGGCCTTGCCAATCCGGGTGCGCAGGTTCCTGCGCACTTCGGCGTAGGGGTCCGGAGGCTGCAGGCGGGAAAGCAAGGGGGTTAGTTCGGGTTCCGGCTTGGCTCCGGGCAGATGGCGGATGGGATAAGGCGCACAGGTGGTTACACCGCCGTTGTCCCCGATGCTGCTGGGCGACCATTCCCCAGTGAGGACCGGCTGCCAAAGGTCTCGGATGGCTCCGGCCAAAGCCGGCCCGTCCAGCTCCCCTGCCGCGACATCGGCCCGGCCGCTGGTTCGGAACACAATCTCCCGCGCTTGCATGGGGCCCATTCCGGCTACAGTTGCCGTCAGGGCGCGCCAACCCGGTGCACCGGCCTGAACCTGGAGCGCTGCCTCTAGCCGGGGTACGGGGCACTCCAGCGGGGAGCACATGTCCCTGGGTGGCAACGGCTGGTAGGGTTGCCTGGGCCGCAGGTCGCGGGTGGTACCCGGTGGGACGCGTCGCAGGGAGCCGAGGATGTGGTTGCCGTCCCCCAACAGGAACAGGTTGCCGTTGCGTCCGGTCAATTCGCACAGCAGCGTCTGATCGCCGTGTTCCCGGTGCGCAAGGGCAAGACACACCACGCGTTCATCCGGATCGGGCAGGTACAGGGCCGAAGCCCCAGCCCCGTCCGCGTACTTTCTCAGCAGTTCCAGGAACGGTTGGTTGGGCCCCTCGCCCCGGCGTGGACGGATCTCCGTCAGGTACAAACCACACTCCGGGCCCCAGCCTGTGATGCGCAGCCAATGGCGCTGTCCCCTGCCATACAGTTCAAGCACCAGCGAGCGCGGGTCCGGCATCACGATCTTCTGGATGCGGCCCGGCAACGCCCGGGCCGCCGTCTCCTGCACAAGGCAGTTGAGGGCAAGGGCATCAAACTGCATGGCAGAACTCTCCTCGGTTCCGGTTCGCTCTCAGGCGGCGGCGTACAGGGCCGCGTGCTGGTTGGCGATCCGTTCCCAGGAACGGTCCGCGGCGCTGGTCCGCGCGGCGGCGGCCGCCGCCGCGCGTTTCTCCGGGCTGGCGGCCAGGCATGCGATGCGGGATGCCAAGGCCAGGAAGTCCAGGGGTGGCACGGTCGGTATCCCCGGGGCCAGCCAGTCGTCGGACAGCGGTGTACTGGTGATGGTGGCACACCCGTGATCCAGGCATGCCATCAGGGAGCCGTGACGCGTGCTGGCCCCTTCCGTATAGGGTTGCACCATCAGATCGCAGGTGGAGAGGGCCCGGCTGACCTCCCGGTCGGACAGGGCTCCGGTCCAATGGACTCGATCCTCCAGGCCGGCCGTGCGGATGGCGTTTTGCAGGCTTTGCAGAAAGGCCGCGTTGCTTCTGTCGGAGGTTCCCGGGGTCCCGCCGATAATCACGATGTGCAGGTCGGTGCCCCTGGATTTCAGCAGGCGCGCCGCCTCGACCAGGGTCTGGAGGCCCTTGGTGCGGCCGGCCAGACCGAAACACCCAATCACGGGCTCGCCGGGCCGGGCCTGCCAGGAACCGCGCAAATCGGCCCGTTCCCGGGGCTTCAGGGGCGCGATGGGAATGTTGCTGCCAACCGGACTGACCTCCGCCCGGATCCCGGCCTGAGCCAGCCGGTCGGCATCCTCCCGATTGGTCGAAACCACTATGCGACTGGCCCGCCCCGGGGCCAGGGTCACGCGCTGTCTTAGGGCATTGCCTGCAAGGGGAAAGAGATAGGGTGGCAGCAGATCATGGTAGGTCCAGGCTACGCGTAGCCCTCGTGCGGCCCAGGCTGCCGGTGACCGGTTTACCTCCGGGTTCATGCGGTAGGCCGCGGTTTGGTACTGCACATGGATCCAGCTGTCCGGCTCGGCTTGGGCCATCCTGGCAATCGCCAGTTTGTGGCCCCGGGCCCATCGTCTCGGAAGGGTTAGGACTTCCGGTTCGTCCGCCGCGCCGCGGTCGGCGGCCGGCGTGCCCGTGGCTGCTGCAATCCTCACCCGATGGCCCTCCCGGATCAACGCCCGGGCTAGCAGGCGCGTGTAATCGCCCACCCCGCCCGTCATTGGGGGGTACTCTCCGGTCACCATGAGGATGTGCGTCATGCTTCGTCCCGCGCCAATCGGTCCTCCAGTTGCTGCCACAACCCTTCCTGATCCCGCAGTCGGGGCAGCTCCAGCTGTTCGCGGTGGGCTTCCCGGCGGCACTCCACCAGGATTGAGCGGGTCACGCGCCCGGTCCAGCGAATGTTGGTTACGGCCGACCAGGCCACGGCCTGCCGGGCCCGTCCGATCCGGTGTAGGACCAGTTCCCGGGCATTGGTTTCAACGCGGCTGCCCAACCATTGCAGGTGCCACAGGGCAAGGCCGAAGGCCAGCAGGGCCATCAGAATGTTGCCGGAATCCGGCCGGTGTCCATCCTGCAGCACCAGCCAGACCGTCAAGAGTGCCAACAGTGCCGTCAGCACGGCATACTGGGGATGGGCGTGCCAGGTACGGGTCTGTTGTTCTTTGCTCGCGGCCATTGGGCTGCAGGAGCATCGCTCAGGCGAGGTCGTCAAGGGTCGCGGCCAACCGCCGCGTGTGAAGGGCCAGGGCTGCGGCGAAATCCCTAACGCGCCCGGCTGTGCGTTCATCGGCGAGCTGGTCACCGTCGAAATGACGGTAGACGGACGGCAGGCTGATCTGTTGCGGAATGACGTGGCCGTTGACCCCGCGTATGACGATGCGAAGGTGGCCCAGGGCGTTGACGGCGCCCATGTCGCCTCCGGCAATGCCGATCAGCCCGAACATCTTGTCGCCCAACTGCTCGCTGCTGAGCAGATCCAGCGCGTTCTTCAATACACCGCTGTAACTGTTGTGATACTCCGGTGTCGCCAACACGAACCCCTGGGCCCGCGCGGCCCGTGCCACGAGGTTCTGTTTGCCGGGATGGTCGTCTGTGTCCGCAGCGCTCTTGCACATGGGCAGTTCAGTCTTGGCCAAGTCAAAGAAATCAGTGCACGCGCCGAGGGTGTCCAACTCGGCCATGACCAGGACCAGCAGGCGGCGGGTAAAGCTGTCCGGCCCGCGCAGGCTGCCACACAGGCCGAGGATGCGAACGGGGTCGGAGGGATCGTTGGACAGAAGGCATCGGGGACTGGCAGGACATCCGGCGGGACCGCGGGCTGGCCCGCGGCGGCGATTATAACCAACCGATATCCCGGCCGGGCCCGCGGGCCGCGGGCCCGGCCGGGGAGACCACACGGGTATATTGGGAAATGTTTGCTGTATTTTTCTTCTATACTAATCGGGCGCCTTCGCCCCCCATGTCATCGTATGTCAGGCGCGTGAGCCGGAAATTTGGGTCAGGCAAGGTAATGAGAGCGGTCGTTCAGTCAGGGCAGGCGGCGTCGAAGGTGTCCGAATCCATCCGGGTGATGGATTACGAAAACAGTGCCTACCGGACCGAGTTCTGGGAGAAGGTCGATCGCCGCTACGAGGACGTTGCGGAACGGATGGTGTTGCGCGCCCTGCTGCCTCCCCAGGGCTTCCGGCTGGTGGACATCGGCGGCGGCTTCGGGCGCCTCGGTGCGGAATACGCCGGCTACCGGCAGGTTGTCTTCTTCGACTACAGCCGGACAATGCTGGCGCAGGCCGTGGAGCGCTGGGGCCACGATCCACGGTTCGTGTTCGTCAACGGCGACGTGTACCGGCCGCCCTTCCAGCCCGGCACCATGGACACGGTGGTCATGATTCGGGTCATTCACCACTTGGAGCGCGCCGAGCTCGCCCTGGAGCGCATTGCCGGGATGCTGCGTCCCGGCGGTTCTGCCCTCCTGGAGTTCGCCAACAAGCGCAACTTGAAGGCCGTGGGACGCCACCTGTTGGGACGGCAGTCCTGGTCCCCCCATGCGCGGGAGCCCGTGGAGTTCGCGGAAATGAACTTCAACTTCCATCCGGAGTGGATTCGGGAGCGGATGAGGCGGTTGGATCTCGACATCGACCGTGCCATGGGTGTCTCCCACTTCCGGCTCCCGCTTCTTAAGCAACTGTTCCCCCCGCAGTGGCTGGCCCGGTTGGACTTGGTAGCGGGTTCGTTGACCGCGGGCCGCGAAGTGGCGCCCAGCGTATTCGTGCGCAGCTGTCGGCAGGGTAACCGGACCGGAACGGGGGAATTCGGTGCGGCACCGGCGGATTGGCTCGCCTGCCCTACCTGTGGAACCGCTTCGGCGGGTCTTGGGGCGCAGGAGGAGGATGTGCTGGCGTGCCGATCCTGCGCGGCCGAGTATCGATGCATTGACGGCATTTGGGATTTCAAGACCGGCATTTGATTCGGTTCGCAAGCAATCGCATTGGCGGAAGAGAGGTCAACATGAAGGAAGGAGCGATGCAAATGGCCGAAGGGCACCAGTTGGCCGACGGCGAGTTCGACGCCGTCGGCTTCAGGGAACATGTGCTGGCATTGGGCGACAAGAATGGTGTCGTTGAGTTTGACGACATCCTCAAGGTCATGCCCGATGTGGAGGAGAACGCGGAGTTGCTCCAGGATGTCTTCACCAGCCTGATGGAGAAGGGCATCGAGATTGGGGATTCCGGAAGCAGCTTGGATCTGGACGATCTCGAGGAGGACCTGGAAGAGGACGCGGACGGGTTTGACGATCCCCTGCAGGATGCCGCCAGCGACTCGGTGGCCCTGTACCTGCGCGACATTGGCAAGGTCGATCTCCTGACCGCCGCCGAGGAGGTGGCCCTGGCCAAGCGCATCGAGGCGGGTGAAGCCGCCAAGGAGAATCTGGCGGAACTCGATGCCGACCTGACGGACGACGAGCGGGATGAGCTGGAATGGGTGGTGCTGGATGGCCAGGCGGCCGTCGACCACCTGATCTCGGCCAACTGCCGCTTGGTGGTAAGCGTGGCCAAGAAGTACAACAACCGGGGGGTGCCCTTCCTGGATCTTGTGCAGGAAGGCAACAACGGGCTGATGCGGGCCGTGGCCAAGTTCGACTACAAGCGGGGCTTCAAGTTCAGCACCTACGCCACTTGGTGGATTCGCCAGGCAGTCACCCGGGCCATTGCCGACCAGGGCCGCACCATCCGCGTGCCCGTGCACATGCACGAGCAGATCAACCGTATGATTCGCACCCGCCACCAGTTGTCCCAGGAGTTGGGCCGGGAGCCCACGGTGGAGGAACTGGCCGAGGGTCTGGAGGTCCAGACCCAGAAAGTGGAGCAGATCATCAAGGTCAACCAGCACCCGCGCAGCCTCGAACAGCCCGTGGGCGAGGAGGAGGACAGCGTGCTGGGGGACTTCATCCCGGACGACGACGCGGACAACCCGCAGGAGACGTCCAACATGACCGTGCTTCGGGAAGTGATCGAGGACATCATCCAGGATCTGACCCCGCGCGAAATCCACACGTTGCAACTTCGCTTCGGAATGGTGGACGATTACGCCTATACTTTGGAGGAAGTAGGCAAGAAGTTCGGCATCACGCGGGAGCGTGTGCGTCAAATCGAAACCCAGGCACTGGCTCGGTTGCGCCATTCCAGCCGCAGGAAGAGCCTGAACTGGTTCGTCTAGCGGCAACCAATAGGACCCTAAGCGAGAGTTGCCGGTCTCTCTCACAAAAAAACCGGCATCCTGTTCACAATTGAAGGAGGACGGCCGTGGCGCAAACTCCACAACCCGAAGCCGTATCCGAGGCCTTTGCCCCGGGCATGAACAGCCAGTTGGTCAAGGACCACATCCTGGCCTTGGGCGCCAAGCACGGGGTCGTGCAGTACGGCGACGTCCTCTCGGTCCTGCCCCGGGCCGAACTGGCCATGGACCTGCTGGAGGATCTGTTCGCCGCGCTCATCGACAAGGGCATCGACATCGGCCAGGTTCGGGACGAGCGTCCCGAGGAAGAGGAGGAGGAACAGGATCAGGTGGCCCTCGGCCAGGACGGCGTCAACGACTCGACGACGCTCTACCTGCGCGAGATAGGACGGGTGGCGCTGCTGACCGCCAAGGAGGAGGTCCAGCTGGCCAAGCGCATGGAGAAGGCCGAGGAGGCCAAGGTGCGCCTGAACAGCCCGGACGAACGCCTCAGTGAGGACGAAAAGGACGATTTGCGCTGGCTAATCCGCGACGGCGAGGACGCCCAGAACCATTTGATCACCGCCAACAGCCGCCTGGTAGTGAGCGTGGCCAAGAAGTACACCGGACGCGGCGTGCCCTTCCTGGATCTGATTCAGGAGGGCAACGTCGGCCTGATGCGGGCGGTGACGAAGTTCGACTACCACCGCGGCTTTAAGTTCTCGACCTATGCCACGTGGTGGATCCGCCAGGCGGTCACCCGGGCCATCGCCGACCAGGGCCGCACGATCCGAGTGCCGGTTCACATGTATGAGCAGATCAACCGCCTGACCCGGACCAACGGCTACCTGTCGCAAAAGCTGGGCCGCGAACCGACCATTGACGAATTGGCCGAAGAGTTGGAGGTGCCGCCGGGCAAGATCGAGCACATCATGCGGGTGAGTCAGCGGCCGCTGAGCCTTGACAAACCGGTGGGCGAGGAAGAGGACAGCGTGCTGGGAGACTTTATTCCCGACGAGGATGCCGACAGCCCGCAGGATTCGGCCAACCAGACCCTGCTGGGAGAGAAGATTCAGGATGTCTTCACCAGCCTGACGCCCCGCGAGACCCGTATCCTGGAGCTGCGCTTTGGTCTGGTCGACGGGCACAGTTACACGCTGGAGGAAGTCGGCAAGAAGTTCGGCGTGACCCGGGAGCGGATCCGCCAGATTGAGGCAGGGGCCCTGAATCGCCTTCGGCATCCGAGCCGCAAGCGCAAACTGAAGGGATTCCTCTAGCTGTGGCGGGGGACGGTCGTGAACCGACCCCCATTAGGTTGGGGATTTACATACCTGCGTACCAAAGGGAAAGCCGTTCAGTCGATCTTGCGCGTACGTTGGCGGCCTGTTTCTTCCTCGTAGCTCCAATGAGTCTTGGGTTTGGTGCCCGGCACCACCTCGGTAATCTCTTCCGGCGTGGAATCGATGCGCTCCGGTAGGTTGTACTGCACAGGACGTCCGCGTAACACCAATCCAGTATGACTATACGACTTGAGTGTCGGCGGGCAGGGTCTCTAGGGCGTCTCGGATCCAGTCCCAGCCGCACAGTCGCCGGATCCGCCGGATCGACCTGCCAGACCTTCAGGATCGATTCTAGGGCCTCCTGCTTGGCCTGCAGGTCCGAATAGACGCGGCCCTACCGCCCGGTGCAGCTCCTTCCTGCTGCGCCGGGCAGGCGGGCGCTCAAAAAAACAGCCCGGCCTGACCCTGTACCAGGTGGCGGTACCCCTGGAGGTCGTGTTGGCCCTGTGGCGCCTGCGGGGCCGCGTGGCCCGCGATGCCGCAGCCGCCCGCGCCCACGCACGGTGCCGCCTGGCGGAACAGTCACCCTAACTTTCTCGTTGCAGTGACAGTTACTTCCAAACGCCCTTTGTTGCCGTCAGTCTGTGACTGGGATTGTAACTGACAAATTGCTTGCTATCCGTTGCACAAATTGCTTATAAGTAGAATCAACTTTGTTGTGCCATTCAGCTAAATATTCCGTCAAACTTCCAGTAGAACTTGGAAATGCCCTGATGGCATTCCAGCCAAATGGATCGTCTTCGAACAATGGTAGCAGTCGACAAGCCACGACTGTATTCCGGGCCCTCAAGTAAGGGTTTACCCTAAGCTCTGGTTCACACTTTGACAGCCAGTCACTGAAGCTTATTCCAACGGGTAGTTGATGATTGTTGTTAGACATTCGCTTTTGGATGTAATTCTCCAAGGACTTGGCGTAGTCAGCCCAGTTAGGGTACGGTGGATTAGTCTGCCAATTAACTGCCATGCACCGCAACGTGAAAATAGATGCTAACTCACAAATAGCTTCGTGAAACCAGTTATTGGCGTTGTTTTGTAGTCGTTCGTATCCCGACAGGATATGGCAGAATTCGTGAGAGAATTGAAAGGCGAATCTCGCCCAATCTCTGTCCCGTGATACAAGTTCAATAGTATATGGTCCACGACCCGGTGGTGTACGATAATGAACTATAGGTACACAGGCACAGTGAGTGTGGTCGCAACAGGGGTCTGCATCCCTTACCTGAATGACTTCAGTGATGGGATGATCCAATATATCATTTAAGATAGATGCTGCATTCAATAACAGTGCTCTGATGTCTCGAGGTGTGGAATTACCCCATCCGTTTGCTTGTACTTCAATCTGTAATGGGTTTGCTGTCAGTTTCATGGCAACCACTGTCTTTCTACAATTGCTGTCTCTGTTGAAGAGCCGCACTACAGGCAGCCATTCACACAAGTTTACAACTAACCGAGCCAGCTAGGGCAAACACAAAGTAACTATCACTGTAACGAGAAGTCGTGTGGTAGGTGAAGATACCAGATTCAGCTTTTGGAGTGCCGCCGTGGCCGCCGAACACTGCCTTGGTGCCGCAGTTGACCTGCGACGACCTGCTCCAGCTCCAACCTTCCCTGCAGGCCTACCTGGACCGTTTTCGACCCCTGTTCCCGCGCCGCGACCAGGGGACTTCCTTCGCCGCCTACGCCAAGGGGCTGCTGTCCGGCCTGCTGGTGGACACGACGGACATGCCCAAGCAGGGAGTGCACTCAGTGGGCGTGGCCCGTCAGTACTGTGGTCGGCTGGGCCAGGTGGCCAACTGCCAGGCGGTGTTCGTGGCCTACGCCGGGGAGGGCAGGGCCACTCTGGTCCACCGGCGGCTGTTCCTGACCGAGGCTTGGACCGGGGACGAAGCCTATGCGGAGCGGCGGCAACGCTGCAGCGTATCCGCAGACGCCACCTTCTAGACCAAGCCGCAACTGGCCCTGGAGCTGCTGGCCGAACTGGTGGCCGACGGTTCGCTGCCGGCGCGCTGAGTGAGCTGCGACGAAGGCTACGGTCGCTCGGTCGACTTCCTGGACGGGGTGGCGGCCCCGGGGCTGGGCAACATGGCGGAGGTACCGGTCGACACGCGGGTTTGGCCGGAGCGGCCGCCGACCGTCGTGCCCCGCACCCGGCCGCGGTGGGCGCCTGGAGCCCCACCCTCCCTCAAGGTGCGGGCGCTGGCGGCCCAACTGCCCGCGGACGCTTGGACGCGGCATCGGGTGCCGGGGGACAGCCGCGGGCCCGAGTATGCCGACTTCGCCATCCGGTGGGTGGTCGCCTCCCGCGGCAGTCTGCCAGGCCCCGACGTCTGGCTTGTGCTGCGCCGCCAGCCCGGGGCGGACCCGGTCCGGGTCTTCCTCTGTCATGCCCCCCGCCGCGCCTGGCATACCGACCGGCGCGCTGGGCCATCGAGACCTACTTCCGGGAAGGCAAGCAGCTGTTGGGTCTGGGCTACTACGAGGCGCAGTTGGCAGGGCTGGCATCGTCACACGACCCTGTGCCTGCTCCTGCACTTCTTCCTGCTGCAGGGCAAGCGGGCGCTCAAAAAAAACAGCCCGGCCTGACGCTGTACCAGCTGGTAGAGGCACTGGAGGCCGGGCTGGCCCTAGACCGCCTGCTGGGCAGCGCCGCACGCAATGCGGCCACCGCCCGTTCCCACGCCCGGCGTCGCTGGGTGGAACAGCCACCCTGACTTCTCGTTGCAGTGACAGTTACGCCCGAAAAGGGTGTGCCAAACGGCTCAAAACTGTCCAAACCATAGTGGTAAAGAATTCACCCAAATAGACCCTGTTTTCAGGGAATGGCAGTCACGGACAATCCTCCCTCTCTTTGGTCAAGTATTTCCATTTCGTGCGTGTCTTCTGAGTCTCCGGGTTATAGTTTGTCGCGGGGGATTGGCGCTATGAGTAAGAAACAGGACGGAAACGAAAGCGCAAGACCGGCTGAACTGCCTGCGTTTTGGTACACAAGATCCCCATTGGCGGGGGGCATGCCGGGAGACGGTAGTCCCCCGGCAGCGGATTATCAGTAGTCGGGCGTGGCTCGGTCCGAGTTCTGCTGGATGAAGCGCCGGCGCGGTTCGGCATCCGGGCCCATCAGATCCATGAACAACTGGTCGGCGTCGGCCGCATCGTCGTCCACCGTCACTTGCAGCAGGGTCCGTGCGTCGGGATCCATGGTCGTGGTCCACAACTGCTCGGCATTCATTTCGCCGAGGCCCTTGTAGCGCTGCTCCAGCTTCACGTTGTCGTTGCCCTTCTCCCGTTGCAGTTCCGCCAGCTGCCGTTCGTTGTAGACGTAGCTGGTCTGCTTCCGCTTGGCCTTGCCGTTCTGTTCGGTCACCGCCACCTTGAACAGGGGTGGCTGGGCGATGTACAGATGTCCCTCTTCAATCAGCGGCTTCATGTAGCGGTAGAAGAAGGTGAGCAGCAGGGTCCGGATGTGGGCCCCGTCCACGTCCGCATCGGTCATCACGATGATGCGGTGGTAGCGCAGGTTGTCCAGGCTGAACTCGGACTTGATGCCAGTGCCCATCGCCTTGATGAGGGCCTGGATCTCCTTGTTCTCGAGCGCCTTGCTGTCCTTGGCCTTCTGTACGTTGAGAATCTTGCCCCGCAGCGGCAGGATGGCCTGAAACTGCCGATCGCGTCCCTGCTTGGCTGAACCGCCGGCGCTATCGCCCTCGACCAGGTACAGTTCGGTCTCGGTCGGGTTGCGGCTGGAACAGTCGGCCAGCTTGCCGGGCAGCGTCATCGAGTCCAGCAACCCCTTGCGACGCACCATGTCGCGGGCGCGACGGGCGGCCGTACGGGCCTCCGCCGCGTTCTGGCACTTGTCGATGATGGCGCGCGCGTCCGCGGCGTTGGCGGTCATCCATTCGGCCAGTTCCTCGGCAACCACGGTCTCGACGTAGCCCTGAACTTCCTTGTTGAGGAGCTTGAGCTTGTTCTGCCCTTCGAACTGGGGCGACGGCACCTTGACGCTGACTACGGCGGTCAGGCCGTCGCGGGTGTCCTCGCCGGTGAAGTTGGCGTCGTTGTCCTTGAGGCGGTTGATCTTGCGGGCGTGCTCGTTCATCTGCCGGGTGAGCGCCTTGCGCAGACCGGTCAGGTGGGTGCCGCCATCCGGGTTCTTGATGGTGTTGCAGAAGACCACCGTGTGTTCCTGATCGGAGTCGGTGTACTGCAGGCCGACTTCGATCTCGTTCCCTTCAATTGTGCGATGAATGTAGATGGGCGGGTGCAAGACATGGCGTTGGCGATTCATGTAGCGCACGAACGAGCCCAGACCGCCCTCAAAGTAGAAAGTCGTGTCCTCGACCGGGCTCTCCCGCTCGTCGGTGAAGCGAATCGTGACCCCGCGGTTCAGGAATGCCATTTCCCGGAAGCGCTCCAGCAGTTCGTCCGCCCGGTAGGCCACGCCTTTGTCGAAGATGGTCTCGTCCCACTTGTAGTGCTGGGTGGTGCCGGTGTCCTCCGGCTCGCAGGTTCCCACGACTTCCAGGTCGGTGACCGGATGGCCGCGCTCGAACTTCTGTTGGTGCATCTGGCCGCCGCGCCTGACCTGGGTCACCATCCACTCGCTGAGGGCGTTGACGGCGCTCACGCCCACGCCGTGCAGGCCACCGGAGACGCTGTAGCCGCTGCGTTCGTTGAACTTGCCGCCCGCGTGCAGGGTGGTCATGACCAGTGTCAGGGCCGGCATCTTCTCCGTTGGATGCATGTCCACCGGAATGCCGCGCCCATTGTCCGACACGGAGATGCTGCCGTCGGCCTGGATGCGGATGTCGATGCGGTCGCAGCTGCCCTGCATTGCCTCATCGATGGAGTTGTCCACCACTTCGTAGACGCAGTGGTGCAGGCCGCCTTCGCCGGTGCCGCCGACATACATGCCGGGACGTTCGCGCACCGGCTCGAGGCCCTTTAGGGCCTGGATGGCTTCGGCGCTGTAGGCGTTGGTGTTCTGTTCGGCGTTTGGGGGCATCGGAGTGTTAGCCATCGCCATTCTGTTCCTTACAACTTATTGGTTTGTAGGTAATCCGCTCTCGGTTGATAAGGGCTTGGGGTCCCTTGCAACTCGAGTCCTGGTGGAGTAATCCCCACCGTAGCCGGGTCGACACCGGCGATACACAACCCCATGCCTTGCACTCCACCTTGCGGTAAACCGGAGAACCTGACGAACTGCTACCGTGCATTTGGCGTCCGGTCGATTGCCATGCATGTGCATGGTTGTGGTCATATGCCTACGGCTGGAAGGATTCCTGCCGCGTGGTGGCAGCGGAGCCTCCGCTACCGGCTTGGAACGTCCAAGCCGCGTATGCCGTGACGGTGGGCTCACAGCAAACCCCTGGGTGGCATAGGCTTTCCTCGTCATCATCAAGTTTCCACAAGGGTCAACAGGCAAAAGGCGGCTCATTCAAGCTCCATGGACTTGAACCAAGCAATGATGTCCACTCCGTCCGACATCAGACAGCGGGAACGGTAGAAGACCAGAAAGGCCAAGGCCGTGCCGGTGCCGACGTAGGCAAAGGACAGGGACGACAGAAGCAGTATGACCGGGTTGAAGCCGGTATTGATGGAGGTATTGATTGAACCAAGCGCCTCCTCGATCCCGAACAGGATGAACCCGGACAGGAGCAGAAACGCGAGTGTGCTGACCACATTGTTGCGAATCAGAGCGACGCTCTGCCGGGCCGCCGCGACCACCTTCAGGCTGTCCAGCAGGATGCCGGGAATGATGTAGGTCTGGAGGAACAGGAAGACCGGCAGTGCCAGGAGCAGGAACAACATGTACATGCCCATCAGGGGAAACACGGCTCCCGGCAGGACCAGGGAGAGGGCCGCCAGGAGCAGGCTGACCGCAAAGGAAAGCGCCGTCACCAGCACCACCAACAGAACCAGATAAAGGCCTGTTTGACGGGCACGAAACCAGAAGGCTTCCCAAGGGTCCGGTGCCGCTGTCGCATCCGGCTCCGAGTTGTCCCGTTCCGTCCATGCGCGCAGGGACGCGTCCACCGTACGCGCCAGTTGCCACTGGTACAGGGTGCCCATGACCACGCCGGCGGCCGAAAAGGCGGCCAGGACCAACAGGACGTCGCCAACCGACGACAGGCTTGGGCTCCAATCGGTCAACAGCTGATCCAGAGGCAGGGCCATCACCAGGCCGGGCACGCGCAGGAACGTGCGGTTGACCAATAGTTGGCCCAAGGGGAGGGTGGAGGCGTTCAGACTGTCGAGCAGTGCTTCGGGCACAAAGGGGGTTGGAGTGTTGGCGGGCAGGTCCGCGTCGGCAGCCTGTTCCAGCGCCGCGTCCTGGGCCTCTGCAAAAATCGCTTGCAGATCGGCAAACAGCAAGGAGATGTCCGCTGGGGGCCAGTACAAGGCTGCCAGACTCAGGAACACAGGGATAATGAGGAGGTCCAGACGAAGACCGAGGATTCTGAATCCAAGGGCCAGACTGTTGATCAATGCCGTCTCCTAACCATCCGTCCGACAGGAAGTCCATGCACGCGAGTTTGTTAACTTAATGCACGCGCCCCCTTTACACATCATAGCACAGGACTCGCTCGGTATCGATTTTTAACTACGGGTCACACGGCTCCTGCAGGCAAAATGGAATAAATAAGGCAAATTTGAAGATTGATTGGGACAGTTCAACCGAATCTTTGCCGGCTCCGCAGGCCGGACAATCGCAGTGGAAACCGGCCTATGCTAAACGTGTATCCGAAATCATGTTCGCAAATGAGTCCGTGGCAGGGCCTGAAATGTCCGGAAACCCCTCCAAACGCGGCCCGGCGACGTGTTGGGGGCTCGCGCCCGGGTTGCCCGGGTGCTCCGGACAGGTCCGATCGGCGGGGCGGCGCGGGCCTGTGTGTCACAGGTATCGGATTAAAATTGCACAAGTTAGGTTTTGATCCATCCAGTTCGACGAGCCGAAGCCTGTGGAGGCGCGAACCATGGCGCGACTGTTGATTGAGGGAGGCCATCCCATTGCCGGCACGGTGCGGCCGGCCGGGAACAAAAACGCGGCGATGCCGATGATCTGTGCCGCCCTGCTGACCGACCAGCCGGTCGTCCTCCACAATGTGCCGCGCATCGGGGATGTCGACAACCTGCTGCTGATCCTGCAGGGGCTGGGCGTCGACGTGGCTTGGCAGGGGCCGAACACGCTGCACCTGCATGCCCGGACGCTGGCGTTTGCCGAGCCGGACCCCGCCTTGTTCCGCCAGTTGCGAGGCTCGCTGACCTTGATGGGGCCGATGCTGGGCAGGACTGGCGCCTTCCGGGTGGCCGGCAGCGCCGGTGGGGACGATATCGGCCGCCGCCGCATCGACACGCATCTGCAGATCTTCAGTGCCCTGGGGGTGGAGCTCATTGGCGAGGGGGATACCTTTGCGCTTCAGATTGACGGCAATCTGCAAGGTGCGGATGTGCTTCTGGACGAAGCCTCGGTGACGGCCACCGAAAACGGCGTGATGGCGGCGGCCCTGGCGCAGGGCACCACGGTGCTCCACAACGCGGCCTGTGAACCGCATGTGTCCGACCTGTGTCGCCTGTTGGTCGCGATGGGCTGCTCCATCAACGGCATCGGCACCAACCGACTGATCATCGAGGGCCAGCCGGCCCTGGGCGGCGCAGAATTCACCGTGGGACCGGACTTCATGGAAATCGGAACCTGGATTGGGCTGGGTGCCGTAACCTGCGGCGAATTGCGCATCGAGGGCGTGGTGGCCGAGGATCTGCGCATGATGCAAATGATCTTCCGCGAACGACTCGGCATGGAAATGGCGTTGTTGTCGGGCGGTGCGGGTGAACAGGACACCCTGGTCGTCGCGGCGGAACAGGCACTCGAGGTTGCACCCGAGTTCGGAGGCGGAATCCCCCGCATTGCCAGTGCGCCTTGGCCCGGCTTTCCCACGGATGTGCTCAGCATTGCGCTGGTGGTGGCCACGCAGAGCGCGGGTACAATCCTGTTCCACGAGAAGATGTTCGAGAGCCGGCTCTACTTCGTCGATCGCCTGATCGCAATGGGCGCCCGGATCGTCTTCTGCGATCCCCACCGCGTGGTGGTCTCGGGGCCGTCGCCACTGTACGGCCAACGGGTCAGCACACCGGACATCCGGGCTGGCATGGCGCTGATCCTGGCGGCCCTGTGCGCCGAAGGTGTGACGGAGATCGGCAACGTGACGGAGATTGACAGGGGCTACAGCGACATCGGCAACCGTCTGGTCCGGCTGGGTGCCCGCTTGGAACGGATTCCCGACTGAGTTCCAGCCGCCCGGATTCCCGACGGCAATCTGCGCGATACTGTAGAAGGGACAGCCGGCAATTGACTTGCAATGACCGACAGGCTTCAACGGAATAGGCGGGACGACCGGGAACGGGTTGTCGTGACCGGCGTCGGCATGGTGTCCGCGCTGGGCCTGGATGCCAATACCAGCTGGCAGCAAATGGTGGCGGGATGTTCCGGCACCCGCCTCATTGAGGTGCGAGAAGTCAAGGGTCTTGAATGTGCCAGCGCGGCCGTCGTGGATTGGCAGCCCGGGGACCACATGGATCGCCGGGACGCGCGCAAGACCTCCCGGGCCACTCAGTTCGCATGGAAGGCGGCCCGGGAAGCCCTGGGCCAGGCCGACCTGGATCCGGGGGATGTGGAGGCGGGACGCCTGGGGATCGAAATCGGGGATGCCTTCGGCGGATGGGATCTGATTGAGGATCAGACGCGCGTTCTTTACAGCAAGGGCTTTCGACGCATCAACCCGGTCCTGTCGCTGGCGGCCCTGATCAGCGGCACGCCGACCTTTATTGGCATGCGGCTGGGCGTGACCGGCATCGCCAACAGCCCGGTGGCGGCTTGCGCCACCGGGGTCGGCGCCGTGGGCGAGGCGGCCCGGCGCATTCTGTACGGCGAGGCCGATGTCATGCTGGCCGGCGGCAGTGATGGTTATGTTACCCCGATGACCGTGAGCATGTTCGGCCGCCTGGGAGCCATGTCATTCGAAGTGGACAATCCAGCTGCCGCCTGCGCCCCCTTCGCCGGCAACCGCACCGGCATGGTCATTGGGGAGGGGGCCGGCGTCTTGGTGCTGGAGGGCTTCGCTCATGCCCGCGCCCGCGGGGCTCGCATCCTGGCCGAGTTCGGCGGTTACAGCCTGAGGCTGGATCCGAGTGATTTCGCCAACCCGGATCCCGAAGGCCGCGTGCCAAGCCGGGTCATGGCCGATGCCATCGCCGACAGCGGGTTGCACCCGGTGGACATCGACTGGGTTGTGGCCCACGGCACGGCGACCAAGGCCAACGACACGATGGAAACCCGTGCCATCCACAGTGCCCTGGGTGAACACGCCCCGGACTGTCCCGTCACCGGTCTCAAGGGCATGCTTGGCCACGCCATGGGGGGAGCGGGGGCGCACAGCATTGTGGCCGCTGTGAAGGCCATGCACGACGGCCACATACCGCCGACCATCAATTATCGGGAACCCGATCCGAAGTGCGATCTGGACTACGTGCCCAACCAGGCGCGGCCCCATGCCGTGGATGCCGCCCTGGTCAACGGGTTCGGCATGGGCGGCCAATCGGCCTCGCTAGTCCTGCTTCGGCACAATGGCTGAGCCGGGCCACCACGGGAGAATCAAAATATGAGGCTCGAAAATCCCTTTCGCCGCGTCCAGCGGCTGCGCCGGGTCACCAACGTGCCGGAGGAGCAGGCCAACGCGCGGACCCCGCCCGGCCAGTTTCTCACCAGCAAGTTTCCGGTGCTGACCTACGGTCCGACCCCCACGATCACGGATCTGGAGGGGTTCAGGCTGACTGTGTTCGGCGAGGTTGAGGAATCCAGGGAGTTCACCTGGGACGAACTGATGGCCCTGCCCGCCAACACCCAAACCGTGGACATTCACTGCGTAACCCGCTGGAGCAAGTTGGACACCACTTGGACGGGCATTCCCTGGCGGCGCTTCCTGGAGGGGATCGCGCCTACAGCCGCGGCTACCCACGTCATGGCGCACTGTGTGGGCGGCTACACGACCAACATCAGCCTGGAAGTCCTCGATGACGACGACACCATGCTGGCCTATCTCTACGACGGCAAGCCCCTGGAGCGGGAACATGGATACCCCATGCGCCTGCTCGTGCCGAAGTACTACTTCTGGAAGAGCGCCAAGTGGCTGACGGGTCTGGAGTTCATGAACGGGGACCGTCCGGGCTTCTGGGAACAGCACGGGTACCACATGCGCGGCGAGCCGTTTGCCGAGGAACGCTTCGGCTACTAGCCGGCACTCGGCATTCGATCATGAAGGGGATTCTGATGGCGGGTGGGCACGCCACTCGCCTGCATCCCATCACGCTGGCGACCAGCAAACAGCTGCTGCCCGTCTACGACAAGCCGTTGATCTACTACCCGCTGTCCATGCTGATGCTGGCGGGATTGCGCGAGATCGCGGTGGTCTGCACGCCCGACAGCCAGCCGCAGTTCGAGGCGATTCTGGGCGATGGCCGCAAGTGGGGCCTCGAAATCGTTTACGTGGTCCAGGCGGAGCCGAGAGGCGTGGCGGAGGCCTTCCTGCTGTGCGCCGATTACATCGCCGGCGACAATGTGTGCCTCATTCTGGGCGACAACTTCTTCTACGGCCACGGCCTGCCGGAAGTCCTGCAGGAGGCTGCATCCCTGAAAGAGGGCGCCCAGGTCTTTGCCTATCCCGTAGCCAATCCCGGTGATTTCGGGGTGGTCGAGTTCGATGGCACGGGACGGGTCTTGTCGCTGGAGGAAAAGCCGTCACGGCCCCGTTCCCACTACGCCGTGACCGGCATCTACTTCTACGACAGCCAAGTGTCCGCCATCGCACGGGAGCTGAAGCCGTCCGGGCGCGGCGAATTGGAGATCACGGATGTCAACCGAACCTATCTTGAACGGGACAAACTGAGGGTCACGGAGTTGGGGCGTGGGGTGGCCTGGCTGGATACGGGTACCCACGACTCCCTGCTGGAGGCGTCCCGCCTCGTGCAGATGCTGCAGCAACGGCAGGGGCTCATGGTGTCGGCACCGGAGGAAATCGCATGGCGGCGCGGTTTCATCTCGCTTGCGCAGATGAAGGAACTGGGGCAGCGGATGGCCGGCAACGCCTATGGCCGGTACCTGGTGGCATTGGCGGAGCAGGTCGCCCGCAACCAACCTTCCGCACTGTCGGATACCTGAAAAAAGGAGCCCGAATCCGGGTATAATCCCCGGTCTGCCCCTGATGGGGCATGACCTGGAAACGCGCATCCGAGAGACTTGAACCCATGGACACAGATATCGCAGAGTTGGTAGCCCCGTACGGGGGAACGCTGGTTGACCTGCTCGTGCCGCCGGAGGAGACGCAGGAACTGAAGGACTACGCCAACCGGCTCCCATCCTTCCAGCTGCACGAACGGGCCGTCTGCGATTTGGAACTGCTGGCCACGGGCGGCTTCTCGCCGCTGACCTCCTTCATGAGCGAGGCCGACTACCGAAGCGTACTGTCGGACATGCGGCTTGCGAACGGCACCTTTTGGCCGATTCCCGTCACGCTGCCCCTGAACCCGGTCCCGGAACTGCGTTTGGGGCAGGACATCACGTTGCGGGATGCCATGAACAATATCCTGGCCGTGCTGTCCGTGCGTGAAATTTTTGCCTGGAACGCGGCGGAGGAAGCGTCCTGCGTAATTGGCTCCACCAATCCGCGCCATCCGCTGACATCCGAGATGGACCGCTGGGGTTCGGTCAACGTCTCAGGGCACCTGCGCGTACTGGCCCTACCGGCGCATTTCGACTTCGCGCATCTGCGCTTGACCCCGGAGGCTACCCGGGCCCGGCTGGCCGCCTCCGGCCACGGCAATGTGGTCGCATTCCAGACCCGCAATCCGTTGCATCGGGTCCACGAGGAACTGACCAAGCGTGCCATGGCGCGCATCGACGGCTCCTTCCTCCTGCATCCCGTGGTCGGTATGACGCGGCCCGGCGACGTGGACCATTTCACGCGCGTCCGGACCTACCAGGCCCTCATCGACAACCACTACCCGCAGGAGCGCGTGCACCTGGCCCTGTTGCCGCTGGCCATGCGCATGGCCGGCCCGCGCGAGGCCTGCTGGCACATGTTGATTCGGCGCAACTTCGGCGCCAACCACATGATCGTAGGCCGCGACCACGCCGGCCCCGGCAACGACTCGGAGGGCAGGCCCTTCTACGGCCCCTTCGATGCCCAGGAGCTGGCAGAGCGGCACAGCGCTGAAATCGGGGTCGAGGTGGTTCCGTTCGACAACATGGTTTATCTGGAGAACGAGCAGCGGTATGCACCGGAAAGCGAGGTCGCGCCCGGCACCAAGACCCTGAATATCTCCGGCACACAGGCGCGGGAAGAGTATCTGGGCCAGGGCCGCCTACTGCCGGCCTGGTACACCCGGCCGGAGGTGGCGGAGATCCTGAAGGAAAGCTACCCGGCGCTGGACCGTCAGGGAATCTGCATCTGGTTTACCGGTTTGAGCGGTTCCGGCAAGTCCACCACCGCCAGCATCCTGATTCCGCTGCTGATGCAGGAGGGCCGCAAGGTTACCCTGTTGGACGGCGACGTGGTGCGTACCCACCTCTCTCGCGGCCTCGGGTTCTCCAAGGAGGATCGGGACCTCAACGTTCGCCGCATCGGGTTCGTGGCAGCGGAGATCGCCGGCCACGGCGGTTGCGTGGTGGCCTCGGCGGTCAGCCCCTTCCGCACGACGCGCAACGACGTACGGAACATGGTGGGTCCGGACAACTACATCGAAGTGTTCGTGGATACGCCGTTGGAGGTCTGCGAGACGCGGGATACGAAGGGGATGTACAAGGCGGCCCGGCGCGGTGAAATCAAGAACTTCACGGGCATCGATGATCCCTACGAGGCGCCCGAGCATCCGGAAATCGTGCTGGACACCGTAAACCATGAGCCGCTGGAGAACGCCCGGACCATCATGGATTACCTGTGCGGGCGCGGTTTCATACGCTAGGGACTTGGTTCGGCCCCGGAGCGATCATGCACAAGGAACCACCGGCAACCACCGTGCAAGACGCGGACCTCGTGCAGGGAGACACGGCCGCGGAGGATCTGTCTCCGTTCGCGCTGATTTGGTCGGTGTCCAAGGAGCTGCTGTTGGTCCTGGTCCCTGCGCTGGTGCTGGCCCTGCTGGTCAACCGGCTGGTGGCCGAGACTACCGTGGTCTTCGGCTCGAGCATGGAGCCGATGCTGAGTCCGTATCAGCGTCTGGTGGTGGAGAAGGTTTCGTACCGCTTTGCCCCGCCGGTCGTGGGCGATGTCGTGGTCCTGGACATACCAAACCAGCGTGAAAACCTGATCAAGCGAGTGATCGCCGCGCCCGGAGACACCTTGGAGATCGTGGAGGGCGTGGTCTGGGTCAACGGCATCCGGCGACCGGAGGCCTATGTCCAGAGCAGAATGGAGGAATCGCTCCGGCCGCGGCAAATGGACGACGACGAATATTTTGTGATGGGTGACAATCGGCCCAACAGTCACGACAGCCGGAATTTCGGTCCGGTTGCCAGTGATCAGATCGTGGGCCGCGCCTGGCTCCGCTATTGGCCCCTGCCCGACATAACGCTGTTTCCATCCTGAGTAGCCATGCTCACCGGGACCCATTGGCCACCGGCGGTCAAGATCACCGTTGGCTCCATCCTGGGCCTGCTGGCGATTGGTCTGCTGATCGTCTTTCGGGCGATGATTGCCCCCACGGTGGTGGCATGCCTGGTGGTGTTCATCCTCAACATCCCGGTGGAGAGGCTGGAACGCCGCGATCTGCCGCGCAGCATCGCGGCGGTCATCGTCTATGCGCTGCTCATTGGGCTGGTGGCCCTGCTGTGGCTCGTCTTGGGACCGTGGATCCAGAGGTTTTTGGTGCAGTTGCAGTCCGATCTGGATGCGCTGCTGCGCAGCATCAACACCTCCACCGTGCCCTGGATGGAGTCGATCAGCCTGCCCCTGGTCGGCGAGGTCGAGTTTCTCAGCGGCGATCTGATCACCCAGTTCAACCAGGAGATACAGACCATAATCGTGAACGGCCTGGGCAGTCTGACCACCTACCTGGGCAACCTGACCTCCGGCCTGCTGAGCATCATCTATGTGATCGTCCTCAGTTTCTGGATGCTCAAGGACTGGAACCGGCTCAAGGCGGTCTTCGCCCGCGCCATTCCCGATCCCTGGCGGTCCGAGGCAATCGAACTGGCCAGCGAGCTGGATCGCATTTGGATGGCATTCCTGCGGGGGCAGGTGCTCCTGGGCCTGGTCGTGGGCTGCACGGTCTTCATGGCCCTGTTCATCGTCGGGGTGCCGAATGCCCGGGCCCTGGCCGTCATCGCCGGCGTGCTGGAGTTCCTGCCGATTGTGGGACCCATCGCCAGTGGGGTGGTCGGGGTCACCGTGGCACTCATCTCGGGTTCCAACTGGCTGAACATGCCCCACCTGTGGTTCGCGGCCCTGGTGGCCGGCCTGTACATCGTGATCGGCCAGGTCGAGAGCATCTATTTCATTCCGCGCTTCATTGGCCGGCGGGTCCACTTGCATCCGGCCGTGACCTTCACGGTCATCATCTTCGGCGCGCTCCAGTTCGGGGTCATCGGCGTGTTGCTGGCGGCGCCCACGTTTGCCAGTTCCGTCCTGATCGTGCGCTACATCTGGAACAAGCTGTGGGACCGTCCCGGTGTGCCGCGCATTACCGAGGATCCGGCGGATCCGGCCTTGGAGTGGGAGGCGCTGCGAGCCAACGACATCAAGGCGGTGCTGTTCACGCTGGACGGAACACTGACACGGTTCAGCACCCGTCTGGCAGATCGGTTCCTGACACCCTTGGGTTGGATCCTGGGGGGCGAACGCTGGCCCGTCTGGCGCCGCCGTGAAGTCCTGCTGCACTTGCAGGGCGATCTGGCGGGGTTTGTGGCGCGTCTGTACAACCTGCTGATTCGCCTGCGCGTGAATGATCGCCGCTTGCAGAAAATCCTGCATCCCACCCTGGGCCTGACCGCAGCCACCAACCTGCAGTTGCATGAGGATGTGCTGCCCGCCCTGAACCGGCTGCAGGAGGAGGGCCTGCGTCTGGGGTTGATCACCATTCGGTCCCGCTCCGCGCTTGAAACGCAGTTGCGGGAGGCGGGTCTGCCGCTGGATGTCTTCGACGTGGTGGTGACCCGGGAACAGATGTCCAAGCTGCCCCCGCAGCGGGACGGTGTCAGCCATGCCCTTCTCGGTCTGGATCTGGATCCGGAGCGCATCGTGCTGGTCAGCTGTCTGGATGTGTTCCTGGCGCCGGCCCGCACCCTGGGGCTGTCCACGGTGGGGGTGCAGCGGGAAATCAGTTCGGTGCGCAATCTCCGTCAGGAACTTCGGCTGCTGCGGACCATGACCGAACTGCCAATCCGTTTGCTGGGAAGAGAATGAGCCATGTTTGACATCCGGTCGTCCTCCGGTCGCCGGCTTTTGCAGTTCACACTGATTCACGTGGGCACCGCCCTGACCGTGGTGCCGGTTACCAGCGTCCTGAACCGCGTGATGATCGCCGAGATGGGGTTGTCGAGCACGCTGGTGGCGTTTCTCGTGACACTGCCCTATTTGTTGTCGCCGCTGCAGATTTGGTTCGGCGCGTTGATGGACCGGCAGACCGCCGTGGGTGGACGGTTCGTAACGTGGATTCGGCTGGGCGGTCTGATGGCCGCCGTCGGTGCCTCACTTATGGCCTTCACCGTGTTTCTGATCCCAGAGAGCCTGTTCACCGGTTTCGCCGCCACGGTTGTGGTGTTCCTGGTATGGGGCGTGGGCATCAACCTGTCGTCAGTGGCCTACCTGGCTCTGCTATCGGCGCGGGCGGATCCGCAGGAACGGAGCCGCACGGTTGGGATCATGTTCACCGCCATGATTGCGGCGAGCATCGGCACCGGTATCTTCCTGTCATCCCAGATGGAGCCCTACTCCCAGGAGCGCCTGGGAGTGCTGCTGCTTGTGGTTCCGGCGGTGGCCTTGGTCTTGGTGCTGCTGGGCGCCCTGCACCTGGAACGGCCTTCCGGATCCCCAACGGTGGACATGCAGCCACCCCAGGCTCCACCCGGTCTGCTGCTCAGGTCGCTCAAGGACAATCCTGTGGCACTGCGGTATTTCGCCTACCTGATGCTTGTACTGCTCTGCATCCACACACAGGATGTCCTGCTGGAGCCTTTCGGGGCGGAAGTATTGGGCATGTCCGTCTCAGACACATCGCGGCTGGTCTCGATTTGGGGGACCGGATTCCTTATCACCATGCTGGCCGGCATTCCGCTCGTGCGCAGGTATGGCGAGCGCGCCGTGTCCGGCGCAGGATCCTGCCTGGCCGCCGCCGCCTTTCTCCTTATTTCCGGCTCCGGCCTGCTGGGCCAGACCTATCTGTTCATGGGTTCCGTATTGGTGCTGGGCCTGGGTGGCGGACTGATGACGCAAAGCAACTTGACGTTCATGCTGCGCATGACCGTGCCCCGGGCCCGGGCTCTGTACATCGGAACCTGGAGCGTCGCAACCTTCCTGGCTCAGGCCATGATATTTGTGCCCGTCGGTCTGGGCGAATTCATCGAGCTATTCAGCGGCAGTCCCTGGCTGGGCTATGCCGCGGTCTTTCTCTTGGAGGGTGCGGGTATCATCGGGGCCATATTCATGTTGCGTTCCATCAGGATTGAGTCCTTCCAGCGGAAGGCGAACGAGCAATTGCCTGATCTGCCGGCCGCCGAACCAGTCGGCGTGTCACTTGGCTGACGATGGGGCCGAACCGTTCCCGTTGCGCCCATCAATGCCCGCAAGCGAAGGTTGGGACACTATGATGCTGTACAAGCTCATCATTACGTTCGACGCCCGCGACGGGGAAGCCGGCGCCGGGCAACGCTTCTTCGCCCAGAACATTGCGCCGTTGGTGCAGGGGCACGGACGAGTCTATGTCGGCGAGATCTGGTGGACGATGTGGGGCGAGATACCCCAGTTCCTGGGCGGCATTATCGCGGAGGGCTCAGCGGATGCCCTGCGGGAACTGGTGCGGACCGACCGCTGGCAGAAGCTGTGGGAGGAGTTCAAGTCACTGGTCGACAATCTGTCCCTGAGACTGGTGCAGGAAGAGGTTTAACTGGCGTCCCGCTGTCTTCGAGAGGCCCGCAGCATGGAGGATCCCGTACCGGGACGTCGCAGCCTGGTGGTGTTCCTGGAAAATGGTGGTGCGTTCGGACATCTGAATCTGCCGCCGACCTTGAGCCGTGCGCTGGACTACTGGAGCGAACGCGGTGCCCGCACGATGCTGTCCATGCTGGGTGCGGACCGACACTGGCAGGAGATCCGGGTTCTGGAGGACCAGAGAGCCCATCCCGATGAACTGCTTTCGACCCTCGTGGGGATTAGCCAGCGGGCTGTAGCCGACTTGCTGGTGCTCACCCACGGATCGCCCGAGGGGGCGTTAGGTTGGCAGGGCGCCTGTCTGGATCAGGGGTTTCTGGACGAACTGCAGGCGGTGCGGGTGGGGCACGGGTTGCCCTTGCATCTTGGATGCGTCTATACCATCGCCTGCCATTCCGCCCACCAAGCCGATGCCTGGCTGGCGGTGGGAGCCCAGGCAGTGAATGGCGTCTTGGGCGAAAACTGGCTGCCGGTGCCGACCCTGCCGCTGTTTCTGGCCCGATGGCAGAAGGGGGCCACATTCGGGGAGGCTGCGCTGGCGGCCCACCTGCGGGCGTTGTACTGGGCGCGGAGCCTATCGGGCCGCGATACGACGTGGCTGGCCCGAATCGAGGCAAGCCGCCAGATGGTGGCCGGCCGGCAGGACGTCCGGTTGGCGGAGGGACGATCGCAGGTTGGGGTCTAGAACAGGTCGGGAACCAGATCCTGAATGAGGCTGAAGGCGGTCCATCCGACCAAGTAGACGACGAGCACCGCCGTGAGGATTGCCCTAATTTTGCCGGCGACGCTCATGCCACCAAAGCCCTGATCGTCCCGCCTGCTGGATTTGCTGTCGGCCAGGAACGGATCCTGTTCCACCACCGGGGCCGGTCCCGGCCCGAACGGGTTGACGGGTTCGGCAGGTTGTGAGCTGCTCTGGGGACTGTGGGCCGGCGGCAGGCCGGAAGGCGGCTCTGCCAGACTGGGCCCGGTGGCAGGTCCCGAGGGAATGGTTGGTGAAGGCTGAGCAGGCGGCGAATCGGCCGCGCCCGGCCAGGTTGGGGGCGGGGTCGCGGGTTGCTGTTGCACAACGGGAACCGGGGGAGCGCTGGTTTCCTGTTGGGCTAGGCTGCGGAGGTTCTCGTCAAACCTAGGTATCTCGGTAGCAAGCTGCCACACCCTTTCCCGTGGGATGAGGACGACCCGGATTTCCGTGGAGGCAAAGGCGTGTTCGGTTACGGGCGCCTGGGATAGGAGGCTGTCCAGACCAATGGCGCTGGTCGGTTCCAGGTACCGGATTTGCCCATCCTCCGCCTCCAGCAGGACCTTGCCTTCCTGGAGCAGGTACAGGGCGGTGACGATGTCGCCCCGTGTGAACAGCTGTTCCTGGGGATAGAAGACGACCGGTTGCAATTCCGTCTGAATGCGTGCCAGTTCCTGGCCGGTCAGGCCCCAGAAGACACTGAAGCCGTGCAGGTCGCCCAGGTCACTCTCGGCGCGCAGACCGGTCGCCGGGGTTGGTGACTCCTCCGCGGGTTTCGTCGAGTGGGATTCCGTGTCGGGAGCCAAGAGCGTGTTGATTTCGGGGAACTGTTCGGCCAAGCGCAACAGGTAGATGCGGGGCAGGACCAGCAGTTCCGTGTCCACGGTGGCCGTTGCCTGCTTGGTGCGGGGCGTCTGCGCCTGGAGGCTGTCCAGGCCAAAGACGTCCTGCACTGCGGCTCGGCTCAGTTCCTGGTTGACTCCGATGTCCGACGGAGATGACAGTTCGATCTCGCCCGAATGGACCACATAGAACTCGGAACTCGGTTCCCCGGGCTGGTAGACCACCTGCCCGGCCGATACGGCACGGGTAGCGACCACCTGGGATACGGCTTTCAGGACGTGGTCCGGCAACGCGGCCAGTTCGCGGACGCTGGCCAGCGAGAAGTCGCCGGTCGTCGGCACGGGGGCGGCCACCGTGTCCGGCCGGGCGGGTATGGCCGGGCGGTTGAGGGCCCGTTGCAGAACCGGATGCACTTGGTTGATGCGGTGGAAGTCGTTGCGCGACAGTTCCCAGCAAAGGGTGGGTTCCTCCGCCACGACCGTGTGGTTGTAGGGAATGTCGCTAGCCAGGTTTTCGCCGCCCAGCAGCGCACCGTCCTCGATCAGTATCGGGGGCTGGCTGTCCGTCATGCGGGACAGGCTGCCTTCCACCGCCAGATACAGGCCGCTGGGCTGTTCGCCCGACCTGTACAGGGTGTCGCCCAGTTGCAGTTCCATGGGGGACAAGGCCGCCGCCACCATGGTCAACACGTCGGTTCCCAGGCCCGAAAAAGCCGGCAATCGATGCAGCCGCCGACGCAGATGTTCAGTCAGGCGGGTGGAGGAATCGGTGCTGCCAAGACTGTGCGCGAAATGGACTCCCAGCCGGGGCTGGGCCTCCAGCAGGTCCGCAAACGTTTCGGTCGTCATCTCCCAGAACGTCACCGGCGGGCTTTCGGCCCGGGCTGTCATCTGCGCCGGCGCGTTGGTGAAGAAGTCCCTGGCGCCCAACACATTGCCGGCGGTCAGGGTGACCATGGTGCGGCCGTCGCTGTCCAGGAGGCCGACCCGGCCCGACTTGATGACGGCGAAGGATTCGCTGTCCTCGCCCCTGCGGCAGAGCGACTGGTACTGTTCGACCGTGCGCTCCTGCATGCCCGACGCCAACAGGTGCAGTTCCTCCGGGGTCAGTGCGG
Organism: Caldilineaceae bacterium SB0661_bin_34; assembly: GCA_009841145.1. Classification (GTDB taxonomy): domain Bacteria; phylum Chloroflexota; class Anaerolineae; order Caldilineales; family Caldilineaceae; genus Bin34. The sequence continues at coordinate 31,298 of VXMJ01000035.1, forward strand.
CGAATTCGCTTTGCAGGTATTCAACCAAGGTGTCCATGGAGCAGTCAGGTGGCGGTGGGAGCAATGGCACAGGGAGCGTTGGAATCAGGCTATTCTAAACTACGTTTGCTTCTCCTAGTCCGAGAAATCGCGGGACGGACCGGATCTCACGATGCTGCCCCCGGCTACGGAGAATATCGTGTATGTGGCTTGGAGCCGCAGCCACAACCGGCAAAGCCTTGGTTCCCCCTGTGAGAACGGCCAGGGATCCTGTCAGGTCTGGACGTGGCGATGAATCCGATTTGCGCGGGACCTTGCCAACCATCCCATCGGCTTGGCTCCTTGCAGTGTTGGGAACGGCCGGAGCCGGGTGTCGAACTCGCGTGGGGTTGCCTCAACCTCCTCGTGTTGCCCCGCCCCGGTTGTAGAAGTTTCACTTGGCAACTACTGTACTGAAAGGAGAATCGCATGGACGGACTGCAAGCTGTTGTCACGGCAAAAAACAGGCACTCAAGTATTTTTCCGATGAAGGCATCCGGCGGCTGGGATTGGAAGAGTTGAGATATGATGAAAATAAAAACCGGTGGCATGTTGCGCTGAGCTTCGATCTGTATTTGGAGGATATGGATATTTTCGAAGCCCAACCCCGTAAAACCAAGAATATCATTGTAAATGATGAGGATGGTGAATTGGTCGCGATTGAAGATGGAACATTGAAATAGTTGGATGTTTAAATTATGCGTTGGCAGCAGTGACTTTTAGATGCGAATGTTTTGGTGTTGTACATTGCCGGACGCATTGACAAGGGGCTGATTGGATCACATCGGCGGCTCAGAGAGTACGTGAAATTTGACTTTGATGTGCTATTGTTATCCCTTGGACAAACAAAAAGATTGCAACTACGGTCAATATATTGGACTTAAATATCTAATTTACTCGAGAACAAAGCTGCAGCGGGACCAAACCGACTGCTTGCGGAGTTGCACCGCGTGGTCTTGGAAACCAAGGAAATTGTTTCAGTGCTGACGCCTGCGAAGTTGACGGGTTCACTCGGGTCGGGCTAAGCGATGCCGGTCTGTTGTCGCTGGCAACCTCCGAGTCTCCAATCATAACGGCTGATAGGGAGCTATATGAGCGTGCATGTAGGAACAACCCTGATTCAGCTTTCAATTTCTGGCATCTGTCTAACCAATATCAAGTGAGCCGACGCATATTTGGGGATAACTAATTTGGAATGAACATGCCGGTGGCTCCGAATCCGTGCATAAACAACTATTTGCCGGATGTGGAAGTATGGCCGGTCGCATAGTCCACAGCACCACGGATCCGACAGCCAGGCCCGCCAATTGCAGGGCCTGTTGAGCTTCGGCAACCTTGCTGGAGCCCCGTCCATTCGCCCACGCTGAACAGGCACAGGACTTTGATTGCGCCTTGCGCCACTCCAACCAGTTCAAGACCTATAATGTCTCATCGCCACCCAGCCCCTGCATTCTGCGATGTCAACCGAATCCAGCCCTGCCACATGGGAACGCGTGCTCAAGTACGTGTCCATGCTGATCGTGTTCCTGACCATGATGGTGATGGGTGCCCTGCCCAAGCTGCTGCCCGGGGCTGTGCCCGGAGACATGGATTCCGCGGCCATGTTTGCCGAGTTCGGATATCCGGAGTGGTTCATGTATGTAACCGGCGGTCTGGAGCTGTTGGCGGTTCTGCTGGTGTTGCTGCCAATTACTCGCTGGTATAGCGGCCTGCTAACGGCGGCCATCATGGCTGGGGCGCTGTTCACCTTGCTGCGTGTCGGTATGCTTTCCGAAACGGCGGTTGTCAATGTCGTCATCATGGCGGCCGCCCTGTATCTGGCCTGGCACGAGTGGAAGCACGCCCCCAACATTCTGCTGATGCGCGCCTGACAGTCCGGGTGCCCGGAGGGGATCAGGCGTTGACTGCCGAAGGCTACGGCTCTTGAGGCAGTCCGTTTGCAGCCGGCATGCGGAATCAACAGTGGGGTCCGCCCCACTACAATGGTCCATCGACCCCGCATCCGGATCCTGTCAAACCTGCCATCCCGCACATGAAGATCACCCGCATCGTCACCGAAAGTTTCCGGTGGCCCCGTCACAAGCCCATCACCAACGGCCTCCACACGTACACGCATTCGGGGCTGGGTGTGGTTCGGGTGGAGACGGACGGAGACCTGACCGGCATCGGCATCGGCAGCCTCGATACGGTCGTGAAGGCCGCTGTGGAACGCTTTGCCGCCGATCTGATCGGCAAGGATCCCCTCGACATCGAACGCCACTGGCACGACATGTGGGTGCCCAAGCTGGTGGGGCGCCGCGGGCTGACCACGCGGGCCATCGCGGCCATCGACATCGCGCTCTGGGACTTGAAGGCCAAGGCGGCCGGCATGCCGCTGTACAAGCTCCTGGGCGGGTACCGGAACCGTGTTCCGACCTACGTGGCTGGTGGCTACTACGAGGATGGCAAGGGACTGGACGAGCTGGCCCGGGAGATGCTGGACAGTGTGGCCATGGGGGCCCGCGCCGTGAAGATGAAGGTGGGGGCGGTCTCCCAGCGCGAGGATCTCGCACGCGTGCGGACCGTGCGGGAGGCGGTGGGGCCGGATGTGGCGATCATGGTGGATGCCAACTGCGCCTACCGCGCCCACGAGGCCATTCAGTTTGCCCGTTTGATCGAACCCCTGGACATCTTCTGGTTTGAGGAACCGGTTCAGCCGGACGACATGGCCGGCCACCGGCGCCTGGCCCAGTCAACATCGATTCCCGTGGCCACCGGCGAAAACGAGTACACCCGTTACGGCTTTCGCGATCTGATTCGGGAGGAGGCAGCCGCCATCTTCAACGCCGATGCCCTCGTGCTGGGTGGTGTGAGCGAATTCATGAAGGTGGCCTATCTGGCCCAGGCCCATGATCTCTCGATTGCCCCGCACGGGCCGCAGCAACTCCACATCCATCTGCTGGCGGCGATTGCCAACGGCCTGATCCTGGAGTTCTACCGGGAGTCCACGGATCCCATGCACGGACAGATCCATGTTCATGACGTGGTCATCAACGAGGACGGCACCGTCAGTCCGCCCGAGGTGCCCGGAGCGGGGCTGGAACCCAACTATCCCGCCCTCGAGCGGTTCCGCGTGTTCTGACGGATCCCCGGCCTGATTTCGTCCAGCCTGTCTCCTTTAGTCATCCAAGCCCTTGCAGCGAGTCGAACGAACCATGAGCAATTCCGGGAATTCGCCTCTCAACGTAGTACTGGTGGTGGTGGACACACTGCGCACCCAGTATCTGGAGCCCTACGGCAACGACTGGGTCCACACGCCCAGCATCGCCCGTTTTGCCACGGAAAGCCTGCGTTTCACGCGGGCCTATCCGGAGTGCCTTCCCACCATTCCGACGCGGCGCACCCTGCATTCCGGCCGCAGGGCCTTTCCGTTTCGCACCTACGATCCGGTGCCTTGGGACAACGTGTACCTGCCCGGGTGGCAACCGATGTATCGGGACGAGGCCACTGTGGCGGAGGCCCTCTCCCAGGGCGGCTACCACACCGGCTTCTATTCCGACGTGCCGCACTACATGGTTCCGGGCATGAACTTCACGCGCGGCTTCCAGCAGTGGGAGTACATTCGCGGGCAGGCCGAGGATCGTTTTCTGGGGGCTGCGTTTGCCGACGAGTCCCTGCTGCCGCGGTACCGCGGCAACCCCGACCGCATTCGCAATCATCTGGTCAACGTGCGGCCGGACTTGCCGGAGGAGGAGTGGCACACCGCCCGCACGTTCCGCAGCGCCATGCGCTTTCTCGAACAGAATCAGGGCTCCGAGCAGCCGTTCTACCTCTACGTGGACAGTTTCTCACCCCACGAGACTTGGGAGGCCCCGCTGCACTACTACGACCTGTACGCCAGTCGCGACGTGCGGGAACCCATTTGGCTGACGGTGCCCTACGGGCCGCTGCTGGATCAGAATCCCGAGTTGGAAACAAGCCTCGAAAGCCTGAAGGCAAACTACGCCGGGTTGGTGACCCTCGTGGATACCTGGTTTGGACGGCTGATGCAGACCCTGGACAACCTGAAGCTGCGCGACCGCACGCTGGTGATTCTGATTGCAGACCACGGGACCAACTTTGCGGACAACGTGGAGAAGGTGGTCGGCAAGCCGGCCGGCTACATGTACCCCGGTACGATGCACATTCCCTTGATGGTGCGCCACCCGGACGGCATCGGGGCTGGCCAAACATCGGACGAACTGGTCTATACCCTGGATGTTCCAGCCACTGTCATGGCCGCGACCGGCGTTGTGCCGCAGGGCGGCATCGAAGGCCGCAATCTGTTGGAGGATGCAGACGGCAGCCGGGAGTGGCTGACCTGCCGCTACGGAGACCACGTGTGGTACCGGGACCATCGGACTTGGTTCTTCAGTTCGTTGGAGTTTGAGGGGCCGCGGGTTTTCGACTTGGAGGCGGACCCGGACTGCACCGCCAACATTGCGGCAAAGGCCGGGGATCGCATCGACCTGGCCCGCACGCGCATTCTGGCCGATGCCGGCGGCGAACTGGTGCGTCACGCCAACCCGCGTTGGACGGACGCCATTGGGCGCCGCCCCGGTCCGTAGAGGCGGGCAGGGGCTTGCCGGAGGTTTGGTGCCGGGGGTGGGACTCGAACCCACACGAGTTTTACCTCACACGATTTTGAGTCGTACGCGTCTACCAATTTCGCCACCCCGGCCCGTGCGGCAGATCAGTATAAAGACAGTTGCGGATCTGAGCAAAGCCCGCCCGGATCGTTGGGATGTCCGGCGGTGGCACCGATCCTTGGCCGACACCAAGACAAAGTTCTACCCAAATGCCTGAACTGCCCGAAGTCGAAACCCACATTGTGGAGCTGCGGCCCCTGCTGGAAGGCCGGCGCGTCGAAGGTGCATCGGTTTTCTGGCCGCGCACCATTGCGGAACCCGATCCGGACCGTTTCTGCGACCTGATCCGATACCGGCGGTTTGGGGAACTGCAACGACGGGCCAAGTACATGCTGCTGGGCCTGGATGCCGGCTGGACTTTGGTGGTGCACCTGCGCATGACCGGCACCTTGCGCGTGGTGCCCTCGGACCGGAAGATGGACCGGCACACGCAGGTGGTGCTGGGACTGGAGGGCGGGGAGGAGCTGCGCTATCTGGACCTCCGCAAGTTTGGACGGTTCTGGTTGGTGCGCGATGCGGACCGTGTGCTGCCGTCCTTGGGGCCGGAGCCCCTGTCCCGTCACTTCACCGGCCGCTGGCTCCATGGGGCTCTGGCTCGCCGACAAGCGGCCATCAAGGCTGTCTTGTTGGACCAAAGCGTCGGGGCTGGGGTGGGCAACATTTATGCCGATGAAGCCCTGTTTCGGGCGCGTATTCATCCGGAACGGCCCGCGGCGTCCCTGACCCTGAAGGAGTGCCAGACGCTGTGCCGAACCATCCGCCACGTGTTGAGAACCGGCATTGCCTGGCGGGGCAGTTTCGTCTCCAGCTATGAACCGCCCAGCGGAGTGCCCGGCCGCTTTCAGGCGCGGCACCAGGTGTTTCGACGGACCGGGGAGCCCTGCCCGCGCTGCCGCACGGTCATTGAACGCATCAGGGTTGGGCAACGTAGCACCCACTACTGTCCGGCTTGTCAGCAGGTGTCGGTCTGACGCGTCCTGCCATCCTTCTGGCTTGGCCGCGCGGCGCGCACCACCGCCGCGTAGGCTGAATTCGTGGTCAGCTGTTTGGCTCGCGGATCGCCTTCCTGATACAGGTCGGTCAGGTCCCGGACTTCGGCGGTCTGGATTGCAAGACCGGGCAGATGGTTCACGATGCGCTCGACCGAAAACAGATCCAGATCGGACCAGCCCCAGGTCTCCTGCATGGATATGTCCCATTCCGCCACTATCAGTTCGCCGCCCGGCTTGACGAGGGCCGCGGCCTGCCGGAGCGTTGCATTGCCGGCGACTCCTTCCGGCAAGGCGAAGGTGCTGATGATCAGGTCAAACCGGCGGGCGGAGGTCCAGCCCGGCAACTCGCCAACCTCGAAGACGGCGTCGAGTCTGCGTCGAGCCGCTTCCCGGCGCGCCAGCGCCACGGCTTGCGGTGAGACATCCACTCCCAGGACAGACCATCCCCGTGCAGCCAGAGCCAAGGCATTGGTGCCGCGTCCGCAGCCAAGGTCCAGCAGTGTGCCCGGTGCCAGATGGGCCAATTCCGCGGCCAGGATCTGGTCCGGCACTTCCACGCCGTCCGGGTCCGTGCGCCAAAGTTCGTCCCAGAAGCCCGGTCCGTCCACGCTCAGCCACCGTCCGTTGGTGCCGGTTCAGGTCAGGGCACGCAACGAGGCGTTGATGCGGTCCAGATAGAACTCGTCCCGGTCGAAGTCCTCCCCGAACTCGTCCAGGATGTCGTAGTGGTCCGGGTGTTCCGGGTCCTCGAACGCGCGCAGGAATTCGACATAGCCCTCGATGCCGCCCACATCGCGCGGCGGGCAGGCTCCCTCCCCGGCCACGCACATGGTATCCACATCCAGTTTGCTGGAATCAAAGTGATCGTTGGACAGGGTCAGCCGATGCTTCCAGGTGTCCTCAAACTGGCAGATGTACTGGAAGATCATTCCACGGCGCCCCACCAGGCTGCACAGGGCCACCTTGGCCATGTCACTGCCCTCGGACATCAGTTCGGTGTCCGGATAGCACTTGCGCCGGATGACGAAGTGCCAGCTGCGGGGTCTGTGCCATCCCATCACGGCCTGCACGACCCTGTGCAGTTCCGGCAGCGTGATGGAAGGAGGAACAAAGAAACGGCGCCAGATCTTGGGACTGGCGCCCTGCAGGTCGACGCGCAACAGGAAGGATGTAGAAGGCATTGTGTGCGGGTCTGCGAATCGGCCGAAAGGCCTGAAGGGGCGAGCCGAATTATAGTTAACAGACGCCAAACTGTCATGCCGCCCTTTAGGCAGGCAGGCCTCCAGCCGCGCATTCCCCGGATGCTCCCATGCAAATCACCGGTTTATCCGTCCATCAGGTGGACCTGCCCCTCCACGAAGGCAGCTACAACTGGTCCGAAGGCAAGTCGGTGGCGGTCTTCGACAGCACCGTGGTTGGCGTACACACGGACGTCGGCCTGACCGGCTGGGGCGAGGTCTGCCCCCTGGGCCCCTTCTATCTGCCGGCCTATGCCAACGGGGCGCGGGCCGGCCTGCGCGAGCTGGGGCCGTCGCTGCTGGGTCTCGACCCGCGCGACCTGGATGTACTCAACCGGCGCATGGACCGGACGTTGAAGGGCCATCCGTATGTGAAGTCCGCGGTGGACATGGCCTGCTGGGACCTGTTGGGGAAGGATGCCGGACAGTCCGCGGCCAGGCTCCTGGGCGGGGCCGAGGGCGAGGACTTCGTGCTCTACCGGGCGATTTCCCAGGAGGCGCCGGATGCCATGGCGGCGCGAGTGGCCGGCTATCGCAGCGAGGGCTACCGCCGTTTCCAGTTGAAGGTGGGCGGCTCGGTGGAGGAGGACATCGAACGCATCCGGGCAGTGCGGGCGGTGCTGTCGGAGGACGAAATCCTGATAGCCGACGCCAACACGGGCTGGCTGATGCACGAGGCACGCCGCGTGGTGCGCGCGGTGCGGGACGTGGATGTCTACATTGAACAGCCCTGTGCCGACTACGAGGAGTGTCTATCCGTGCGGCGTGCCACGGACCATCCGTTCATCCTGGACGAGGTGATCGACAGCATTCCGGCGCTGCTGCGGGCGGCGGCGGACGGGGCCATGGACGTGGTGAACCTGAAGATAGGTAAGCTTGGGGGCCTGACCAAGGCCCGGCGGGCTCGGGATCTCTGTGCCGCGCTGGGGGTGGCGATGACCATCGAGGATAGCTGGGGCGGCGACATCGTAACCGCCGCGATTGCCGCGCTGGCCCACAGCACGTCGCCGGCGCTGCTGTTCACGGCCACGGACTTCAACAGCTACGTTACCACCAGCATCGCCGAAGGCGCGCCCCAACGGCGGCAGGGACGCATGGCCGCCTCGGATGCGCCGGGCCTGGGCATCGAGCCGCGTCCCGATGTGCTGGGCGCGCCCGAATTCAGGATTGGGGACTGAGAGAACCTGCGGACCGCCCGTCAGGGATATCGAATCTACTTCTATAATCTGGCCGGGCCGCCACGCGGCCGCGCCCTGTCCTGCGACAGGACGTGCGGTCGGTGCACCGCCTCGGAAATCATCGGAAGTCCAATCTGAAGGGGGTCCTGCTGTGGAGTTGGGATTCGTTACCGCCATCCTGCCCGAACTGTCCCTGGCCGAAATCCTGCGCTTCGCGGCGGCCGAGGGCTTTGACTGCATCGAGGTCATGTGCTGGCCCAAGGGCAAGGCCGAGCGGCGCTATGCCGGCGTGACCCACATCGACGTCGGCGATTTCTCGCCCGGGGACGCGGCCGAAGTGGCGCGTCTGGTGGACGAGACCGGCGTCCGCATTTCCGGTCTGGGCTACTATCCCAATCCCCTGACTCCGGATGAAGATGCCCGGTCCATGCACTTTGCCCACATCCGCAGGCTGATCGCGGTCTCGGCGGAACTGGGGATCGGCGTGGCAAATTCCTTCATCGGACGCGATCAGAGCCGGAACCTTGAGGAGAACCTGGCGCTGTTCGGGGACTTGTGGCCTCCCGTGATCGAGTATGCCGACTCGCTGGGGGTGAAGGTGGGAATAGAGAACTGCCCGATGCTCTTCACCAATGACGAGTGGCCGGGAGGACAGAACCTCGCCATATCGCCCGCGGTCTGGGATCGCATGTTCGAGATCATTCCCAGTTCCAACTTCGGCCTGAACTTCGATCCTTCCCACTTCGTCTGGCAGCAGATGGACTATCTGGCGGCCATCCGCAACTACGCGGACCGGTTCGTGCACGTCCACGCCAAGGACGCGCGGTTGGATCGGGAGCATTTGAACCGGGTCGGCATCATGGCCACGCCGCTTGAGTACCACACTCCCAAGCTCCCGGGATTGGGCGAGGTTGATTGGGGCAAGTTCTACTCGGAACTGGGGGATGCCGGCTACGACGGGCCCGTCTGCATCGAGGTGGAGGACCGGATCTACGAGTCCTCGCTGGAGCGGCGCAAGCAGGCCGTGTCCCAGTCCGGACGCTATCTCCGACAGTTCATGTAGGCGGACAGCGGGAGGTTTCCTTGCGTGGAGTGTTCGTCTGTCTGCTGGTTTCGTTACTGCTGTCCGGCTGTGTGATTCCACCCCGGGAGGAGGCTTCCGCGGAGGATGGCACGATGACCGGAACCGAGGCCGATCCCTGCCGACCCGGTTTTGCGCATGCCAAGGAGCCGCTCAGGAGCGATGAGGAACATGCCATGGCTTCGGAATTGTCGCTGCCGTCTCCGGTGGCCTACGAAGTGACCATGCACGTATTCTGGAATGCTGCGGACCACCCCGCCGACTTCCCTCCCAACCTGCACTTCTCGCCGTTGGCCGGCGGCCCGCACAGCGAAGGCTTCCGGCTCTGGCAGCCGGGTGAACCGGCTTCCCCGGCCATCGAAATGCAGGCCGAAACCGGCGATCCGGAGCCGTTGAGGAATGCCTATCGGCAAGGCGGAACACGGGTATTGCCAAATCAATTTGCGGTTGGGGACCGGGTTGATTCACCAGGCCGCACCACCGTTGCCTTCCGGACGGACAGCGAGCACACCTTCCTGTCGGTCACCAGCAGGCTGGCTCCCAGTCCCGACTGGTTCGTGGGCGTTGCGGCCCTGCCCCTGACCAGCGGCGGAGCCTGGATCGAAGAGGTTGTCATTCCCCTGTGCGTATGGGATGCCGGCACCGACGACGGTCGCTCCTATGCCTCGGCCAACGAGCAGCCGGAGCATCCACAGCCCATCCATCTACTGAGGGGCCGGCCTTTGTCCGCAGGTTCGGAACAGGCCGCGCAGGTGGGTGAACTGATTCTCCACCGGACGGAATGAGTGGCGGCGCTTGGCATGGATACGATTCGACCAACACTGCACAACCGGGAATGAAATACAGATGGGTTCCACATTGACCTACCGGGATCTGGTAGCCCGGTTGTCCGACCTGGAACGCTTGGCCGTGCCACCCCTGGCCGGGGAGCGGTGCGGCAGTCAAACCAGCTATGATCGGCGCTCCGTGTACAACGCGGAGACCGGTCTGTACGAAAACTGGAATGCCAACCGCGACGGCGACGGCTACATCCGCATGGAGGACGGTCATCAAGTGGTATTCGAGGCGGAGGGCCCGGGCTGCATCTGGCGTATTTGGTCCGCCTGGCCCGGCATGGGGCATGTGAAAATCTTCCTGGATGGTGCTTCCGAACCGGTCATGGATCTGCCGTTCCTGCATCTGTTCGGCGGGGTGGGACTGCTGGACTACAACCTGCCCTGCTTGTCCATGAAACTGTCCCGGGGCCACAATCGGTATATCCCAATCCCCTACAACCGTTCCTGCCGTATCCTGATGGAGCCGGACTGGGGACGCTTCTACCACATCACCTACAGTACGTTCCCGGAAGGCACCGTGCTGCCAGCCTTCAAGGGCGAACGCGAGGACGACAACCGCATTGCCTTGGCGGAAAAGGATCGGGAACTGGCCTTCCGGGGGCGGTGTCTGCCGACCTTGGACGACACGGAGATCACGGATGTACAGGTGACCGTGCCCGCCGGTGGCAGCCTGGAGTTGGCAACGCTGCCCGGCAACCGGGCCATCACGGGTCTGCACTGCCTGCCCGACCAGAGAGTCAGGGCCGAGGCCGAAGCCGTCCTGCGGGAACTGGTCCTGTCCATCCATTGGGATGGCGAGGCGGAACCCAGCGTCTGGTCTCCCCTAGGGGACTTCTTTGGAGCAGTTCCGGGGATTCAGCCCTACCGGGCTCTTCCTGTGGGCATGACCGAAGAATTCCTGTACAGCCATTGGTTCATGCCGTTTGCCCGCGGTGCGGAACTGCGGTTGCAGAATGACGGCGAGGTCGACCGCAGCCTCGCCTTCCGGATTGCTTCCCGGCCGCTGGCGCAGGACGCCGATGCACTGCTGCGCTTCCATGCCAAGTGGCACCGGGACGCCTTTGTCGAGAAGTCCATGGGGAACGGGCGCGACATCGACTGGCCCATCCTGAACGTGGAGGGGCGGGGTCGTTTCTGCGGAGTCGCCCTGCATGTCTGGAACCGCTGGGAGATTCCGGCGGAGCCGCCGTCCAGTTGGTGGTACGGCCGCGGCGGAGACAAGACCATCGACTGGTGGTGGGGCGAGGGCGACGAGAAGTTCTTCGTGGACGGGGAGAAGTTCCCGTCCACCTTCGGCACGGGTTCCGAGGACTACATCGGCTATGCCTGGGCTGCGGAGCCGCCGTTCCCGATCTTCGACAGCCCTTTTGCGTGCCAACCCTTTACGCCGATCGACGGCAACGGCCACACTTCGGTCAATCGGTTCCACATTGCCGACGACATTCCCTTCCAGAGGAGCTTTGAGGGCTGCATCGAGAAGTACAAGGGCAACTGCTGGGGCGATCGGGGCCAAAACCACTGTCTGTACGACGCGATTGCGTACTTCTATCTGGCGGCCGGCCAGGCGGATCCCTACGGACCGGTTCCCTTGGAGGACCGCTACGGGTATTACTGGGCGCCGGATGAACGTGGGTGAGAAGGTGCGTTGGGTTCTATACGCCGTGCTGGGCGGGGGTGCCGTGATGACGGTCGTGGCACTGTTCCTGCTGGTGTTCGGCTTCGTTACGGGGCAGTGACGCTTTGCGGTGCTGGCCGACAACCTGAGGAGAAAGGATCATGGCTGAAATGGCAAGAGCGGTGGTAGTCATGGGCCAGGAGTTCGAGGTTCGGGAGTACCCGATCCCGGATCCGGACCCGGGGGCCATCGTGTTGAAGCAGGAACTGGGCGGCATCTGCGGCACGGATCTGCACTACTGGCAGCACGGTTTCACCGAGGAGAAGGGCCTCGGTCACGAGAACGTGGGCATCGTGGCCGCCCTGGGCGAGGGGGTGACCCACGATTCCATCGGCCGGTCCGTCAAGGAAGGGGACCGAGTCGTGCTGCAACCGGGCATCCCGGCCGGATTCGGCTACGGCTTTCAGGAGCCGTCCAAGCTGTGCGGTGGCTTTGCCGAGTACATGCACCTGAACCTACCCGGCACCGAGTGGTGGCGGACGGACATGCCGGCGGAAGTGGGGGTTCTGACGGAACCCTTCACGATTGGCGTGCACGCCGTGGATCGGTCTCGCATACGCATCGGCGACACGGTGGTGGTGCAGGGGTCCGGGGCGATCGGCATGGTCACCCTGATTGCGGCCCGCCTGTCAGGTGCCGGCAAGCTGATTATGGTCGGGGGGCCGCCGGAACGACTGGCGATCGGACGCAAGTTCGGGGCCGATGTCACGATTGACATTGGTGAGGTGCCCTCGGTCGAGGAACGTACGGAATTGGTGATGCAGGAGACGCCGCGCGGCGAAGGCGCCGACATCGTGTTTGAGTGCGCCGGCTTTCTGTCCGCGACACCGGAGGGATTGGGCTACTGCCGTCACAGTGGCACCTTTGTCGAGGTCGGACACTTTGTGGACATGGGTTCCATCGACTTCAACATCAACCGGCTGTTGATGCGCAAGAACCTGTCCCTGGAGGCCGTCTGGGCGTCACAAACCAGTCACTTCGTGCAGGCCCTGCCCATTCTGGAGCGAGGCGACATTCCGTTCGGCGACATGGTCAGCCATGTCATTCCCCTGGACCGGGTGGCCGAGGGCTTTGCCGCCCTGAACGGCACCTATCACCTGGGTGACGAGACGGTCTGCAAAATCGCCGTGTCCGGCTCCGCCTGACCCGGCTGGATACCGGCCCTTGGCAACTGCCGCCCGATGAAGTGACAACCATGCAGCAGGTTCGTTGATCGCCAAGGTCAAAGGGCTCCCCAACCATGGTGGCAGATGTTTCCAGCATCACGATGAGGCTGTTGCCCTTGCCCCTTCGGAGACTCGATCTCCCAGGCGGCTGGCCACTTTACCCCTGCCACGGCCACCATGGGCTACAGTTGATGCCTGACAGGTCCGGCCGTATCAGTCTCATCCATGGAAGACCCGGCGCGACCCCAGAATGTCGTGGAGTTCCCTATCGGCGACGGTCCAGATGGCAGTCGCCGGAATCCAGCCGCTGATTCTGCAGTTCGGGTTGGCAAGCATGTAACTCATCACATCTCCGCGGAGCCAAGCGTCGACGCCCTCGCCATGGCGCGCCGTGACGCGCAGCGCGTCGCCCCAGGGGAGATAGCCAATCACCTTTCCCTTCCGGCTGGGTCGATCGTAGAGCGGCTGACCCTGCATCATGCCGGGGCGGGGCGACGTGTCGGCCACGATGTTCATCATCGCCAATTCCGATTGGGTATGGTCCTGTAGTTCCCGCATGCCGGCGCGAGGGGCCGCCTGGAGGTGAATCCGGACCTTTTCAGTTTCGGCCGGCGACAGCCAGACGGTGGTATCGGCCCCGGTGCGGATCTTCCACCACTGCAGGTGTGGGTTCTCGCATTCGTGGGTTCCATCCAGAATATCGTGGCGGACACCTTGGGGGTCGCCCGGGAAACTCAATTGGGCGGTGTGCCGCGCCGTCACGATCGCGAAACTACGGATCCCGTGGTCCCGGACCTGGCTCCACGCCGGGTCCGGAAGCAGGTTCCGGTCAATTGGCCGGGGTGGCAGCTGCACGCTCTGCAGGCGGGGGGCATGGGCCAGGAAATCCGCTGGCACCGTTGTCAAATGGTTGTAGAACTCTTCGCCATCGCCGTAGGCTTCGCCAAAGTAGTTGTCGCTAAGGTACAGATGAGTGAGACGAGGGGCGTGGGCCAGGAAGCCGGACGGCAGTTCGTCCAGGTCCAAGACAAAGGCTTGCAGACGCTCCAAGCGGGGAGCATGAGTCAGGAAACCGGGTGGGAAGGTCCGCAATTCAGCTGCATTCAGACGCAGATGGGTGAGGTTGGGGGCATGGGCCAGGAAACCGGATGGCAGCCCCGGATCCAGGGACAAAGTCAGATGGGTTACAGAGGGAAGGGACGGCAGGGGCACATCCCCCGACCAGTATCCGTCCAGATAGACGAGCCGGGGAACATGGGCCGCGAAGTCGGGCGATTGCGGCGTGTCTCCGACCAGGTGGGTGAGTCGGGGAACCGGAACCAGGAAGTCGGGCGGTAGTGATCCCGACTGGAACAGTCCCAGGTGGGTGAGTCGGGGCACTGGGGCCAGAAAATCCGCCGGCAACGACTGCCGCCACACGCATAGGTCCAGAAAGGTGAGTTGGGGCACCGGGACCAGGAAATCCACCGGGAAATCCGCCGGTACCGATGTGCTTGAGGAGACGCACCGCAGGCTCAGGTGGGTGAGTTGAGGCACCGGGGCCAGGAAATCCGCCGGCAGGAACAGAAGATTTCCCCCATAGGACCGCAGATGCAGCCGGGTCAGCCGGGGGGTGTGGGCAAGGAGGTCGGGCGGCAAGCCGCGCAAGGCCCAGCCCTCCAGTTCCAAGTGGGTGAGTCGGGGCACCGGAGTTAGAAAGCCGGGCGGCAGCGTGTCCGGCAGTGTGCCCGGCTCCGGGCGGTGGACACTGTCCGGCACCATGATTAGATGGGTCAGCCGGGGAGTATGGGCAAGGAGGTCGGGCGGCAACGCGGTTGGTTCCGCACCACGCAGTTCCAGATGGGTGAGCCGGGGCACTGGGGCCAGGAAGTCGGGCGGCAGCGTCATCGGTATGAACCAGTGCGAATCGCTGCTTTCCTTCCTATGGAGGTTCAGATGGGTGAGGACAGGGACATAAGCCAGGAAGTTGGACGGCAGGGCCGTCTCGGTCCAGCTCCCGATCTCCAGGTGGGTGAGGGCAGGGACATGGGCCAGGAAATCGGATGTGCTTCCGGAACTGCTGAGGGTTAAGTGGGTCAGCTGGGGCACCGGGGCCAGAAAGTCGGGCGTGGCACTCCCGACATGTTTCAGGGCCAAATGGGTCAGCCGGGACACTGGAGCCAGAAAGTCGGACGGCAACTCGGTCGCACTCGTGTCGGGCAGCTCCAGGTGGGTCAGCTGGGGCACCGGGGCCAGAAAGTCGGACGGCAGCGTGGTCGGATTCACGCTGTGCAGTTCCAGGTGCGTGAGGTGGGACACCGGAGCCAAGAAGTCGGACGGCAGCACGATGCGCCCCGAGCCATGTCTCCAATACCATCTCCTGTACGGGTTGGATGTGTCGGGCACGATCAGGATCAATTTGGTCAGCCGGGGCACCGGGGCCAGGAAATCGGGCGGCAGCACGATGCGTCCCGAGCCATTCGCCTGAAGGAGGCCGGATGTGTCGGGCACGATCAGGATCAGCTCGGTCAGCCGGGGCACCGGGGCCAGGAAGTCGGACGGCAACTCCGTCAACCAGGCAGTATCCAGTTTCAGGCGGGTCAGCCGGGGCATCGGGGCCAGAAGGTCGGGCGGCAGTTCCTGGCCCTCAAAGCGCAGCGTCAGAGACTTTAGCCCGGTCAGCCCCGCCAGATCCCGGGCGGACATCACGCGCACGGGCGCGTCCAGCCCTAGGGTACGGTAACCGTCCCCGGGCCCGAACGGCACCATGTCGAAGCCCCACAGTGCTTGGAATTCAAACCCAAACGGCGGTTGTTTCTTCGTCAGCTGCCCCACCAAATCCCAGGCAGCCACCTCGGTCTCCGATGGGCTTCGCCCCAGAGTGCGGAGCGAGGCCAACTGGCTTCCCGTCACCGCCTCGCAAGCCGGCATCTCCCCCCCGACAGAGGTCAGGGCATCCAGCAATGCCCCGCGCATGCCGATGCTGCGGGCACAAACCTGCGGGTCGACACCGCCCGGATCCGGGAGCGGCGCGCGGGCCGCCGCGGTCGTCAACCCGGTGCCCCACACTAGCAGGCACAGGCCGAAGCTCAGCACGCGCCGCGCCGGACGCCATCCCATGAAAACTCCTCTTACTTCCCGTGGCCGCCGTTGAATCAACCGGGGACAGCTGGAATCCCCAGCCCCTGACAGAACCCGACGGCGGTCGCGGCATACAGCAGGGCGATTCGCTCCAGTTCGGAGACGGGAACCTCCTCGTTCACCGTATGGGCTCCCAGGGCGTCCGGACCGTGGGTGACGGCTGGAATACCCACCTCAGCAGTGTAGATGTTGCCGTCGTCGATGAACAGCTTCGGGCCATCGGGCAGCGGACGGCCGACGAGTTCGGTGTGGACCTCCTGCACCACCTGCACGATTGGGTGATCTACCGGCAGATGGAAGGTATCCCCCTGTTGTTCCCATTCCAGGGAAGTGGTGGTCCCGTGTAGGGCATCCAAGCCGGCCAGGACTCCCTCGATTTGGCGGCGGGCGTCCGTACCGGCTCCGGGCTGTAGCCAGCGGCGCGTGCCCTCGATGATGCAGGTCCGGGGGGACTGGTTGTAAATCTCCCCTGTCTGCACCTTGCCGATGAACAGGGATTCGCTCCCGGCGGGGGATTCCCCCGGACTGTCCGGCAGGGGCAGGCTTCTGAGTTGGCCCGCCAGATCCAGGCCGGCCCCAATCACGTCCGGCGTCTCGGGATCCGTGAGGATTTCATGGCTGGGCGGTTGTGCGCGGCTGATTTCGATGCGGAAGATAGCCATGCCGCGTCCGGCCGTGGGCAACCAGGCAGCCTGGTATTCGGGCAGCAGGACCGCGTCCCCGTGAAGGCCGGCGCGGCACAAAGCTATGACTTGGCGTTTATCTCCCCATGGTCCCTCATGGTGGTCGTGTCCGGTCAGCAGTACCGAGCCTCGGACCGGCAGGTCCAGTTCCCGAAGCATGCACAGGGCCTCGACCGCGGCCGCGGTGCCTCCTTTCATGTCCGAGGCACCCGTCCCGTACAGCGTGCTGTCCTCAACGCGCGGTGGATGGAAGGGCAGGTGCACGGTGTCCAGGTGGCAGTCGATCTGAAGCACCGGTCCCGGTTTCCCTGAGTGCAGCCAGGCCACGACAGCCGGAGCGGACGGCCAGTCCGCTTCCTCCCTGGACACGTCAAGGCCGGCATCGGCCAGGATGTCCGCCAACACGGCCAGTGCCGCACCGGCATCCCGGGTGGGGCTGTGGACTTCCATCAGGCGAACGGCGGTTTCCAGCAGGCGTTCACGGCGGAGACGGGAGCGGAGAAGCGACAGGATTGGAGCTGAACTGTGCATGGATCCTCTGACGACTGTCTTCTGTGGAAGATGGAGTTGGAATGGTGGTATGGTGATTGGAACAACAGCTTGGATTCTAGATTCGGTTCGCAACTGCCGTACGGCATTACGGATTCCCGTGTGCCATCAACAGTCGGCTGTACCTCTTCAAGGAATTGATTTCATGTCCAACTTGCCACAAGGCGAACTCTGCAGCGTCTACTCTTTCGCACAGGGGGAGGATCCGATCGGATCCGCCACCCCGTTCCAGCGATGCCTGCTTGTGGAACTGCCCACACCCTGGGACCGGGATGTCTGGTCGACGTCCGACACGACCAAAGCCATCAAAAAGATAGCTGGGATGGCCAGCCGGCCCGGCGATGCAGTGCGGCTGCTTGCCTTCCAGCCAGACCCAAACCCGGATCCGGCCCGGGAAGGGTTGTCGCGCGTGTTTGTCTACCGGAGACCGGAATCGACCGACGGTTTTTCCACCTATGCCAAGCGGGAGTACCTGGCTCCCTCCGGGGCTCTGCTGACCGTGCTGCCCGAACTGCTGCAGGAATCCACGCCTGATTCTCTTCCGGCTGGCGTGCAGGAACTCCATGGACAAACCCGGGACATTTTCCTCTGTACCCATGCCGACCGGGATGTCTGCTGCGGTCGATTCGGAAAGGAGTTGCTTGAAACCCTGGAGTCCTCGGACCAGGTTCGGAACCAGCCGGATCTGAGGCTGTGGCGTGTGTCCCATCTGGGAGGGCACCGCCTGGCACCAACCCTGATGGACATGCCCAACGGCATGGCTTTCGGCCATCTGACCGCGGACACGGCGTTGTCCCTGCTGGAGCGGAACGGGAATCTGGAGGCTGTGCTCCGCTGCTACCGCGGCTGGAGCGGCATGGAGCCGATGGCTCAGATCGCGGAACGGGCTGTATGGCGCGAGACCGGCTGGCAGTGGACCGAATATCATCGCCAGGCGTCCGTGCTGGCTCGCAACGAGGACAAGTCGGGCACTGTACGCATCGACTGGGCCGCGCCGGATGGCAGATCCAGCGGCAGTTGGGAAGTGTCGATCGAGCATCGGGACCAGGTGCATACGCTCAACAACTCCTTCACGGAGAAGTACTTCTACATCGATCGTTTCGAGGTAACGAGCGCGGTTCCCGTTTAGTCGTCGTTCGGAGCCTGACCGGCTCGGGCCACCTGTGGAGCCGGGGTGCGGTTGAGGGTCAGGTTGACCTGCTGAACCGACCTGGTCGGCCAACTTGATGAATTTGTTCCCCGGACGGCAAGCGCACGATGATGCGTAGCAGCCGGTCGGGGAAATACTCCGGCGGTCCGCCAATCGCCGCAGGCAGCGGTACAAGGTCGGCCATGGCTATGAGCGGTGTCTCGTAACCAGCGAACGTGCAGGTTCGGATGCATCGCCTAGAGTCGGTCAACCACCTGTTCCAACCAGGGCTGTCAGAAAGGCCCCGGGCTCGCGGACAGGCGGTGTTTCGGGCAAGCGGCAGGAAGCGTGCCAGGAAACTTGAACGCGAGTGGCCAGCTGAGGTTGATTCGACAAAACCCGACTTCATCCGACGCGGCCACGGCACCCGGTTCCGGCCCGAAAGAGCAAGCTTGCCAATCTGGCGGTGGAGCAAAGGCTCAAGTAAAGGAACAGATCGGATGACTTTTCTGTACAAGGTGTTGGCAGTCCTTGCCATGGCCGCGCTGATCCCGGTTGGGCTGTTGCCGGCAGTGCCTGTGTTGGCTGCCGAGCCACTCAATGCATGCGCCAACCGGGAAGACTTCAGATTTGTGGTGACCATCACCAACGTTTCGGATCAAAGCGATACGCCTACACCGTTCGCCCCCGGTGTCTGGGCCCTGTCCGACAAGCCCGGTCCGCTCTTCGTGCCCGGTGCCCATCCCGGCATCCTGTTTTGGGATTTCGATCCCATCAAGACCCCCGGCCTTGAAGACTTGGCGGAAGACGGCAATCCCGGTGTGGCAGCCGCCACGCTGGCTGAACACGGGGTTAAGCACGGGGTATTCAACAGACCCGTCGGTGCCGAGGGGCCCGGGCCCTTGTTGCCGGGTACCAGCTATTCCTTCATCGTGGATGCCGGTTCCGCCCCCAGGAACCTGACATTCGCCTTGATGTTCGTGCAGTCCAACGACTGGTTCATCGGTACGGACGAAGTTGGCATTTCCCTTGAAAGTCCGTTGGGCGGCGCGATCATGGGGGGTGACATCACCGATCAACTCTATCTGTGGGATGCCGGTACCGAGGAGGACGAGCCCGTGGGCGAGGGTCCCAACCAAGCTCCGCGTCAATCCGGTGCGAACACCGGCCCGGAGGATGACGACAACACCGTGCGCCTGGTGTCAGGTCCGGATGCGCCGGCCGTGTCCGATCTGGTCAGCGTTTCGATCCGTCGGGCCTTCGACACGGTATTCGACGTTACGGTCGAGAATACGTCCGGATCGGCCATGGTCACAACGCCGTTTGCGCCCGGAGTCTTTGTCGTGCACACGGATCCGGCCACCACCTACATGGAAGGGCATCCCCAGCTCTTCAAGGAAGGGCAGCCGAACCTTTATAACGGCTTGGAGGCTTTGGCCGAGGACGGCAATCCCGGTCCCTTGTACGAGTTCATTTCCACGGGGGGCTTCATGAGTGACGAGCCGGTGGCTGGCTCCTACGGCGTGTTTAACACGCCGGTGGGTGCCGATGTCCCCGGGCCACTGCTGCCAGGGGAGTCCTACCACTTCACTATTCGGGCCAATCCTCTTGCCCCCCACCTGTCACTGGCGTTCATGTTCGTGCAGTCCAACGACTGGTTCGTTGCGACCGCGGACAACGGCATGGTCCTGTTTGACATTGACGGGAACCCCATGTCGGGCCGCGTGCCGGTGTATCTGTGGGATGCCGGCACCGAGGAGGACGAGCCTGTGGGCGAAGGCCCCAACCAGGCTCCGCGCCAGTCCGGCGCGAACACAGGTCCCGAGGATGACGACAACACCGTGCGCCTGGTTGACGGCATGGATGCGGACGAACTGGTTGCCGTGACCATTACGCCGCGACAGGCCCGGCATTTCCAGGTGTCGATCACCAACGTTTCCACCGACAAGCCGATTGCGCCCGGCGTGGTCGTCCCGCACTGCGTCTGCGATCCGCTCTTCACGGAGAGCCGGCCGGATCGGAGCCACGGTCTGGAGAGCCTGGCTGAAGACGGCAGTCCTTCCGGACTGGCCGAAGTGCTGGCGATGCAGGCCTTGCCGGTCCAGGTGCTGAATACCCCTGTGGGGGCGGATGCGCCCGGTCCCCTGTTGCCCGGCCAGACCTACCAAACCACCGTCTTCCTGGAACCTGCGGAGCCGAACCTTTCGTTGGCATTCATGTACGTATTGTCCAACGATCTGTTCCTTGGTTCTCCTGCCGGCGGCATCACGCTGTGGGACGAGATGGGAAACCCTGTTTCCGGCGACGTGACCTCCAGCGTCTACTTGTGGGACGCGGGCACGGAACACAACCAACCACCCGGCGAGGGTGACAGCCAGCCCTTGATGCAGGGCGCGCCCGACATGGGCGATGCCGATACGGACAACACCGTGCGCCTGGCGAACGATGGGTACGACTATCCGGCTGTGGCCGATTTGATAAGGGTGGTCGTCACACCCATCGATCCCGAATAGTTCGACTGAAGGTTCAGGAAAGTTGGAGAGCCCCGCTTCGGCGGGGCTTTTGCCTGTCAGGTTGGTCTTGCTCCGGGAAATGCATCTCCAACCTGACGGCTTCCGGGTGCGCATCGTTGTTGACGGGTCAAGAAGGTGTCCGGTGAAAACACCGCTTGTCTGTTTTTGGCCTAACGACAGTTCCCAGCCGCGGTTTGCCCGGAACCCGAACTGCGGCCTGACTTGATGGCTATGCCTGACGCGGCATCGCCGGCGGCCTGGAAAACAACACACCCCCTTGGGGTTTGGTGAGATCGCCGGGATCAGTGTTCCACTGCAGTTCCCAGTGCGACGACCATCCCGGGCGCACTTCAGCATCCTTGATGCCGGTCTGGAACTTTGTTCCAGACTCGCTAATATGACTATCCCCCTTCGCAAGACACCGGGGGATAGTCTTCGGTTTCCTCAGCGGTATGAACCTCGTATTGGCTGCCGTCGTGTTGGAAGGTTATCCGATAACCCGGGACAATGACCGTGCCGTATGCCTTGTCCGGCTCCGGGCATCCCAGGGACGTGTCAGACCACTGCACTGCCTGTTCGCTGACAAACACCAGACTGTCGGGCGCCACTGAAAGCCGTTCGGCCAAAACCTGGCGGGCTGCCGCCTGCCGGTTGCCGTCGGCAACCGGCAACGCGGACTCTTCTGGTGTTGGAGTTGCCTGGACACCGGAGCCGTCGGGTAATGGATAGCTGCTGCACGCCGCGGTGATTCCAAAGACCAATGTCAATGTTGCCGAAGCAATCAAGAAACGAAGTCGAGCAGAACACTGCATAGGACGGTGGCATGTCCGTGTTGTGGGTATCATGTGATCCTCCGGGAAGGTGTTGTGCCAAGATCGGGTCCGTTGTCGAGAGTCCTCACACAGCATGCAACGACCGGATGCGTGAAGACAAAGTCAAGATCGGGCGAGGTGCGCTGGGCGAAGAAGAAGACCACGATCATTGGCAGCGTGAACATGGTGGCGACTGCCATCAGTAGGGCCCACTCAGCGCCGTACTGGGAGAAAAAGAGCCGCAGGCCCACCGACAGTGTGAACTTGTCCGGATCCCGCAGGAAGATCAGCGGGTTGATGTAGTCGAGCGCCTCCCATATGAAGTCGAAGATGGTGCAGGTGGTGGACGATTGGCACCCGGCGGTTATACTTCTTGGCTACGATGCAAGCTGCACGTCTTGGTGAATACCTATCCCAGAACTTGGCTACCTGTCACTTGACGGCCGCCAAGTGACAGGTAGTCAGACAGACTGTTAACCTATTATCGTCAAATCCAAGTATTATTCCAGTCACAGATTTCGCCTGGAGCAACTGATCGCTCTTCAGGCTTGGACATCTTGATCTTTAGCCATCCACTTCTCATTCAATACGGACATTGCCACTCTGTGTCTCCAAAGAAAGATCGGCAGTCCCACTACCCATAGTCATATTAAGATTTCTCCGCTCACCTGATATTCTCATCTCTGAAATAGACTGTGAAACAGACTGGCCAAGATGGATTTTGCCAGCAAGGTGAGTGCTGGCCTGCAGTTCCACGTTGGGCTTTTCAACCAAAGCAACTTCAATGTCTCCAGTCACGGTAGAAAAGAGATTATCGGACTGGTCAGTGAATTCTCCTGCGAAACTTATCCCTCCGATCTCGGTCTCCAGGGTAAACTCCCCTTG
>VXMJ01000035.1:53939-57564 GCA_009841145.1 Caldilineaceae bacterium SB0661_bin_34
ATCCCTCCGATCTCGGTCTCCAGGGTAAACTCCCCTTGGCCGTCTGCAACCGAAATGTCGCCCGCGGTGGTGCGAAGCTCGAATTCTCCGACAATTTGGCGAGCGCTGATCCCTCCGATCTCGGTCTCCATGTCAAATTCCCCTTGGCTGTCCGCAACCGAAATGTTGCCAGCGATAGTACGAAGCTCAGATTCTCCGATGAGCTGACGAGCGTCAATGTTACCTATGTTGGTGCGAATTTCCATATTAGCTTGGGTAGGCATTCTTACTAGGAGGTCTACCTTGCCTATCAACTTGTCTCTTCTTATGCCTAATCCCCTTCTCTTTTGCTGGGCTGTGACTTGAACAGCGTTGCCCTTTTTGGCGACTTTATATTTCACCCGATCCGGTTCGTGTACCTCAGCCGCAATTTGTAAATTCGTAGCACCATCAACTCCCACTAGCTCCACCGATCCTGCAAAGATGTCAATGGTCAAATTGACAGGCCCTGAGATGTAAAATTCGTCGACTACCTCTTCAGTTTTCTGACTCGCAGGCAAAACACAGGCTGCAGCGGTAGTGAGGGTCAATACGGCAGCAAGAACAAGGAATGCAAGATTCCCTATGGCTTTGAGTGAAGAGGGGCTGCCACAATTCACGATTCCCGCTGATGGCGAGGCACTTTCCTCAGTTCGCTCTTTCGTGTCCATGCTGTACTCCTTCCCCGAGAATCCCGTTTGCGAGAAAATCTTCCTCTGCCATCGGCTGTGTACAAGACCTGCAACCGATGCAAGTTCACCTGTACCTACGCCTTGGGCGAACCCAGGGTTACAGGATTGGTGACAGAACCAGTCATCCCGCCTGCGCCGTTTTGAAGCAGGCCACAAGGGTCCGTCTCCTAACCACGGGTCGTGTTCGGCAGCATCCCGAGCACCGTTGCTGGCGGCCCATCGCGGCTAGTTCCGGGCCATCGTGTGCACCCGACTGCACCGCTTCCGGAATCAAGCTCACCTGTGTGGGCAGCATCATGGTCGCGATCACGATGTCCCGGCCTGGCCAGTCGAAGCGCGCGGCTTCCATTTCCGTAGTACTCAGCTACCGGAGGTGGACACTTTGTCAATGGGAAACAGGGAGCAGGGCCCAAATGTACAATGACGTCCAAGGGAGAGCATCAGGTCGGGACGGCTAGGCGACTACATGTGGTTCATCTACCTGAGAGAACCGGCCGGCGGCGGTTTGCCGCGGTGGTTGGGGATGAACACCGACGGGAGAACATGCGTTGGCGACAGCGGTCACCCGTGCACAGCGGGAGCAGTACGAGGAAGACGGCTACTACATTGAGCGCGGGTTGCTTGAGCCAGACCAAGTGGCGCTGCTGGCACGGGAGATCAAGGACACCATTGCCAGCGGCACGGACGGCATCAACTTTGACAACACGCGCATGGATGGCAAGACTCTGAAGGGGTCCGGCATGTACCGCAAGTTGGCTTTGTTGGGACGCCGCAACCCGTTGGTTTGGGATACCTACTATGTCCATCCCGGGATCATCGCCATCAACCGGGCATTCTTGGGCGACGAAGTAAAGCTGTGGTTCGACTCAATCTTCACGAAACCTGCTCGGGTGGGTGAGGCCACGCCCTGGCATCAAGACATCGGCCTGTGGACCCAGACCCCGCCCCAGAAGAAGAACAAGACCCACTACCGGGAGGCGCTGACCATCTGGATGGCCATCGACCAGGCTGACCGCAGCAACGGCTGTCTGCAGGTCGTGCCCGGCAGTCACAAGGGGCCGGTGGTGGAACATGTGCGGTATCCGGACAGCATCCATGTTGAGTTGCCCCGGAACCGAACGGCGGATGTTCAAGTAGACCACATCGAGCTGGAGGCGGGGGATGCCATTGTCTGGCATGCCCATCTCTGGCACTGCAGTCCCGTCAATCTCAGTGACCGGAACCGGCTGGGCATCGCCCAGGTGACCCTGAGTGCCGAGGATGCCGCTGCGACCGGCAAGCACAACCTGCCGGCCCTGGTGTGTGCCGGGGTCGGCCAGCCGGCGCCGGCCCGGGAAGCGGAGCGTTCCGCACCCGGCTGAACGGGGACCGGTTTCTCGTGGAGTGATGGGTATCCGCGCAGCCGTGAGGCATCGTTGCAAGTCTATTGATTGTGGTCTTCATCCGCCATCTCCGGCGAATTCTCCATGTTGGATTGTCGCCAACCTAACCAACCGGCACCGGACAGGATGGTGGTTGCCATCCTTAGTCAAGTGCGAACCCGGCGGCCAAACCGTCAAGACCGTTCCCGCTGGCTTCCTCCACGCTGATCCAGCCGTCAAAACCGCCATCCCGCAGGACCTTGAGGATCGAGGCGTGGGGACTGGCCCCCGTTCCCGGAACTACTTGTTCGAAGGCCTCCGGCTGCTCAATGTCCGCGAGGTGGACGGCAGCCATCCTACGGCCGGCCGTCAGTCGGACGTACGGTGTCTCGAGATGGGCGGCCGCCTCAATCTGGGCATGGACCGCCGTCTGTTCCCACCGTCAGGCCTCCGGGTCCGGAAGCGTGAAGTCGGAATAGGTCGTCACCATCAGTCCAGCAGGAGCATGGGCGTCTCCATGCGCTCGTGCAACGTGGCCAGGAACCGCGCGGCCAGCGCACCGTCCACGGCCCGATGGTCGCAGGACAGGGTCAGATTGAACACGGGCCGCACCGCCGGCTCGCCCTGGACGGCCACCACCGCGTCGCGGATGGTGCCCATCGCCAGGATCGCAGCCTCCGGCGGATTCACGACGGCCTTGAACTCCTCCACGCCGAACATGCCCAGGTTGGTGATGCTGAAGGTGCCGCCCGTCATCTCCGGGAGCGTCAGTTGACCGGTTCGCGCCGCCTGCACCAGGTGGCGCCGGCGGTCCGCAAGTTCGGACAGGGACAGGGTGTCGGCGGCATGGAACACCGGTACCAGCAGGCCGTCCTCAACAGCCACGGCCATGCCAATGTTCACCTGCGGATGCTGATGGATGCGGCCATCCCGCCAACTGGCGTTGAGGCGCGGGTGATCGCGCAGGGATGAAGCGGTGATGCGCAACAGGAGGTCCGAGATCGTGATGTCCTCCCGGCCCTGTCGGCGCAGGGCCTCGCGCCACGCCAGCAGTTGGGTGGCGTCCACCGTTCGGGAGAGGTAGAAGTGGGGGACGGTCTGCCAGCTCTCGGTCAGACGACTGGCCATGACCTGCCACATGCGGCCCGGGTCCAGTTCGACCGCGTCCGCCGGCGGCGGACCGGCAACGTCCCTGACCGCCGGAACATGCCCTTCCACATCGGTGGCCAGCACCGCACCGTCGGGACCGCTTCCGGAGATGGTGGCCAAATCAAGGCCGCGTTCGCGCGCCAGGCGGCGCGCCTTGGGCGAGGCCAGGACCGGCCCTGCGACTTGGGCCTGCACCGCGGCATGATGCCGTTCGACATCCGCCCTGTTGATGCGGCCACCCGTGCCTGCTATCTGGGCAAGGTCGATGCCGAGGTCCGCGGCCAGTCGGCGCGCGACCGGCGAAGCCGCCGGCATCCCGGCCGGTGCACTGGCCGGGACAGACACAGGCTCGGGCTCTGCCGCAGGTGCAGCCGGCGTGTCGGCAGGCAGGGATTCGCCGGGGCC
>VXMJ01000004.1 GCA_009841145.1 Caldilineaceae bacterium SB0661_bin_34
GGTTATTGGCGATGCTGGCGGTGATGTCCGGGGCTGCGCTGCCGGCCGGGGCGAGGAGGGTCAGCGTGGGATACTCGGTCTGCCCCCGGGCGGGCCGGGGATCAGAGATCGGCTGCTTGCCCAGTACCCATTCCGCCTCGCAGAGGCCGCCGGCGCAGGACGTTTCCCGGTACGTTCCATCGGTAAGGATGGAGTTCGAACCTTCGGGCACGCCCGTGAGGGTTACCAGCGCGGCCGAGGCCGCGTCCGGCCCGTTGTTGGCCGCGTGGATGGTGTAGGCCGTCTGATCCGCCGCCGCTAGAGGACTCGCCTCGCCGCCATCCATCACCGCCAGCTCTGCTACCGGACCTACGTGGAAAGTGTAGACGCCGGTGTCGGTGAGTTGGCCGGCGGTCTCGTGCGTGCCCCTGATGTCCATGGTCAAAACGTAGGTGCCCATAGTCTCGAAGACCAGTTCAACCGGGTATTCGTAGCCAGTGGTGACGAGGTCTGCGGTTTCCGTGATAGTGTCGTTCGTCACTACAGTAAGTAAGATCTTCCCCTCGTTGTTGAGTAAGTTCATGGTAAGTGAGCCCGGCGGGTTCAGGCCATCGGATCCGGTCACGGTCAGGTCTTCGAATGGAGCGCTCCACACGCTACTGGGAAGGCGAGTTTGGGAATTTTTCAGTGCTAATTGTCCTCTTGTTGACCAGACTGTCACGCCGCCGCGAGTTATCCTATCATCAGGACCGACGGGGAGAACGAGGTCTTCGGGCTGCAAGAATCTCGTCGGTGATTGCAGCGTCGCAATCAGTTCCAGCGTGTCCGTGCCGGTGCAGGGTCCAGACGTGACGCCGACGCAGGGAAAGAAGTCGAACAGAGTGATCGCGCCTTTGCTTACCACCCGTTTGCCAAGGCAGAACGTGACGACGTCGTTTAACCGCACCTGCTGGTCCAACTCAAAGGCGGGTGTGGCGCCCACCACCGTCGCCGTCAGGCAGCGATGCTCCAAGGGGATGTCAACCCCGGTGACATTGACCGGAATCGACCAAGTTTTGATGGATGCAGGGCCGCTCAATCCACTAAGGATCCCCACACTCCAGATATTGCTTTCAACGTCAAAGGACGTGCCGACTGGCGGAGTCAATCCGGCAGGGAAGGACAAACCCTGCGAAAGATCTATCTTGATCTGCACATCCCATTGTTTAAGGCTCTTGTGTCTTGTACTTACTGAGAGTCTGTCTCCGTATTCATAAAATTCATTAACTGAGTGGACATTAAACGTAGTCTGCGTACCCAACGCTGGAATAAGGTTAGCGCTGTAAACACCCACGGATGCATCTACACCTGGCCAACGAAACTGACCACTTGCTAGTCTCACATACCAACCCTCGGTTTCAATACTCCGTTGCTCGCCTGCCAATCTGGTGGGATAACGAGGTTCAACCAATACAGCGTGCAGTCGAACTGGAGTATCCTGGTCGAATCTGGGAAAAAATGCTTCGGGTCTAATGATCAATTCAGCGCTCTCACCCACTTGTATCACAGGAATGGTCCACTCCCCAGAGTCGCCTTCCCAGCGCCCGAGTGAGGGTTCGTCTGTAGCTGAGTGTTGCTGATACTCCTGACCATTGGCCGTGGCGGTAATGCGAACGACCACGTCATACGCTGGCGCAGTCGGGTGACCGGGGACTGGATCGTTGCGCACAATGACCGTCCACCAGGCATTGCCACTTAGACGTGGTATCGGCAGGCTATCCAGGCTGACGTCGCTCGCCGGCGGGGGCGAAGCAAACGCGGGCTTAGCAGCGCCGGTCGCGATGACGACCAGCGCTGCCAATAGACACAGCGAAACCAGCTTGAGGCCCACAGCAACCATCATCCGATGCTACTGGCTGCGCCAAGTAACGGTGACGGGTGCTGCATCAAGCCGATGGATAGGCGCGTTTTCCGTACCGTCCGGAATCACGTAAGTAGCATAAAATTCCACCGTCTCCGTCGTTGGTATGGTGCGCTGGATGGTGTGGCTTGCCGACCCTGCGGAAATACTTTCAGAGTCGACGAAGTGATAGATCACCTCATACCCTTCGCCGAAGTCCGTCACCGTAGCGGTGAGGGTCACTGTCTCGCCTACCACCGGGTTGAGCTTGTCCGCCTGGATAACTGCGCTGGTGGGCACGTCTTCCAGGGCAATCCTGACCAACAGGGTGTCGTCTATGGTGGAGTCGGGATTGCTCTCGTGGTCGATCTTGTTTGTCACCCCTAAGGTGAGGTCGTAGGTGGCCTCGGTCTCGTAGTCCAAGCTGGAGCCCTCGGCCACCTTGATCTGGACGGAGTAGGGATCGGCTTCGGTAGTGGATGCTACGGCGAAGTTCTCGTGGCCGTAGCCGGAGAGGCTGTACTCCAGGTCACTCGCTTCCGAGAAGGCCAGGACCGGGTCGCCGACGTTGGTCCCGGCGGCGGAGTTTTCCGGCACGCTACGGATAACGCCGAACTGGGGCGGCTCCACCTCGGCAAGAGGCCCCACGTGGATGACGTACTTCTTCACCTCGCCGGGTTCGGTGGCGTTTGCGCTTATCGCCTTCCAGTTCACATCGTAACCCTCTTCATCACGTTTGTGAGGATTATGTTGCCGCACGTACCCCACAGGCTGGACATATATTTCGTAGGTTCCGGCCTTGGTGAAGACCCACTGTAGGTCGTCGATGAGTACGCCGGGCGCTATCACCACGGGTGTGACGCCGACCTTAGCGCTGTTCCAGACCAACTTCGCTCCGGGCAGACTCGTCTGGCGTGCTCGATAAGCGAGGAGGTGAGGATGCTCGCCCGGGTCAATGCCGGGGTTGCGCTCAAGCCTGAACTCGTAGTGGACCCCCGTCCAGTACTTCTCGTCGAAGCGCTTCGTCGAGAAACCGAGGGCGAGGTCGGATTTCTGGTCCCCGCCGAGGTCCGGGTCGTCCAGCCGCAGCCACCAGACCCGATCGCCAGCATCTACGTAGTCGCCAACCTCTTCGTACTGGTCCAAACGCAAATGGTGGGTGCTGAGATCGTCCGGGTCGCCCTGCACCACAGTCACCTGACGCGAGTCCTCCACATGGACTATCAGCTCATCGATGTCAACGCGAGATTCGGTCAGTTTGGTGACCGCCACGGTGTCGAGGCCCTGCGTCTCGGTCGTATTCGTCACCAGCGGCGGACACTCGTTGGTGTGCAGCAAGCCGGTGTTCGCTTGTTCATCCCCCAAGCCTGGGGTTTCCGCTTGGTCTGGTTCCGTCTTCTCCCAGTACGCGTCAAAGAGGGCGTAGTGGCCCGAGGTCTTCTCGTGGGGCTCGGGCATTTCGAATTCCCTGGTGTCAGGCCCGAGACCGCACGGGCGTGGGTCGCCGTAGGGGTTGGGCGGGCTTTGCGCTTGGGCACCGCTCGTCAAGGTCAGCACCAAAGCGGCCACGACCAAGGCGACGATAGCCAGGATGCCGCCATAGATTTTCAGTTGGCCGGTTCTCAAGTTCAGTGTGTGCATTGGGTTCCTTTGTTCTCCGTTCTCGAAATTACGGTGGGGTTGGCCTCTCGAAGTTTCGTGCCATAGGCGGGTGTGGGTTTGCTTACACTAGCTCGTCTCCGTGCCG
Source organism: Caldilineaceae bacterium SB0661_bin_34 (assembly GCA_009841145.1). Lineage (GTDB taxonomy): Bacteria > Chloroflexota > Anaerolineae > Caldilineales > Caldilineaceae > Bin34. The sequence continues at coordinate 3,606 of VXMJ01000004.1, forward strand.
GACGGCAGGGTATAAAAGGAGTCCTGCGGCATCAGGCAAGTGCTGCGGCCGGCGGCAATACCGGCGCACGCGAAAAGCGGCCATGCCCGCGACAGTCAACACTGTCTGGACATGACCGCTGTAGCATAGGACGCTCTGATTTGAAGGGCTGGACTGCCTACAAGCGGGTCTGCCCTCGGAAAGGTCGGAGGGGGGGCTGACAGGGGTAGGTAAAGGCCGAAATTACGCACAAAACGCCCCAAGGCGCGCGGCCCAGCCTCCGCTCTGCGCAACGCTGCGCCGGCGCCCAAAACCGAGTTTTCAGGTTTGGAAATCACAGCCCGGACCGTCAACCGAAATGAAGGTGATGACCATGCTGCAAAAATACCTACCCCTGTCAGGGGGGGCTTAGAGGGGTAGGTATGGGCCAAATTCAAGCCCAATACGGCAGATGCTTCAGGGACCGGCAAACCCCGGTCCTGACCTCTGGCTAAAGTAGCTATTACTCCGTTCAGGTTCATCTCAATTGCACGGCGTGTGCGGAGACTGCTCAGTTATCGTTAGCGCCCGGTTGGCGGTAGCCAGTACCAAGACATTCGATAAAGTGGCGATAGGTTACACCCCAGTGTCAGCACATCTTGACGAATTCCAAGCTGGCAACGCAAAGGCTGCGTTTCGTGATACGTTATTGATACTGTGTATCTCAGCCAAGATTTTACACCGCCGGCACGGATGCCGTCAACACTGAGGTTGCGCTCAACCTTTGCCAGCCTCTACCCGAGTGCATTCGCCTTGCCTGCACAGGCCGGCGACCAGCAACTGGAGCAATGGCGACGTTTCGGTTGCTCGGCAAAGAGGAAATTGCAATCGCCATCCGCAAAGGTCGTTGTGGCCCGGGACCAATTCCCGCGCGCTGGTTGCCCCGAAGCCCCGGCCGGCCGGAAAGATTGGACAAGGGCATGAAGACGGGCACGGCGATAAACGGCCCCCAAATCCACCACCTAATGGGAGAAAAAGACCTCGTTGGAGCCAGGGGCAAAGCTGGCTATGATGGTTACGGGACAAACACAACCATCACCAACGAGGTGCAGTCATTATGCAACAGGGAGTCCTGCCATTCCAGTATGGGACGGAGCATCGCGCTGGGGGCATGACGGGGCTGTCGGGGTTGGCGGTCTATCTGGAAATGGCCGATGCGATGGGGCTGGGCGAGTCGATCCGGCGCTACGTGAAGGTCAAGGAGGGCGGACAGGGATGGACGGACCGGCAGATGGTCACCGCGCTGGTGCTGCTGAATCTGGCCGGTGGAGAAGGAGTGGACGACCTCCGGGTGCTGGAAGGGGACGAGGGTCTGGGCCGGATGTTGGGCCGGGTGGAGACGCACCGGCAGCGGGCTTGTGAGCGCCGGGAGGAGGGCAGCCGGTGGCGGGGCGGGCGGCGCCGCAGCGTCCCGTCTCCGTCGGCGGTGTTCCGGTACCTGGGCCGGTTCCACGACCCGGTTCAGGAGGAGGCCAGGCAGCCCCATACGGCGTTCATACCCGCGCCCAACGGCGCGCTGCGCGGGCTGGGGAAGGTCAACGCCGAGATGATGAGCTTCGTGCGGGACCACCTGGAGCAGGAGCAGGCGACGCTGGACATGGACGCGACGCTGATCGAGACCTACAAGCAGGAGGCGCTGTACTGCTACCAGGGCTACAAGGCCTACCAGCCGATGGTCACCTACTGGGTCGAGGCGGACCTGGTGGTCCATTCGGAGTTACGGGACGGCAACGTGCCAGCGGGGTTCGAGCAACTGCGGGTGTTGCGGGAGTCGCTGGCCCATCTGCCGGAGGGCGTGGTGAAGGTGATGCTGCGGTCGGACACGGCGGGGTACCAAGTTGAGTTGTTGCGGTACTGCGCCGAGGGGAGGGATGAGCGGTTCGGAGTGATCGAATTTGCGGTGGGGGCGGACGTCACGGAGGGGTTCAAGCGTGCGGCAGCCGAAGTGGAGGAGAGCCAGTGGCTCCGGTGCCCCGGATGGTGGGGGAGTTGGCGGTGGAGACGGAACAGGAGTGGGCCGAGGTGGACTTCGTGCCCGATAGATTGGCTTATTCCAAGAATGATCCCGACTACCGTTTCATAGCGGTCCGGGAGCCGCTGAGGCGGCCGCCGCTGCCGGGCATGGAGGATGACCTGGAGTTGTCGGTTCCGGCGATGGAGATGCCGGACCGGGGCTGGTACAAGATCCGGGGGATAGTGACTAACCGGGAGCTACCGGGAGATGAGGTGGTGCGGTGGTACCGGGAGAGATGCGGGAAGGGCGAGGAGGTGCATGGTGTGCTGAAGGAGGACTTGGCTGGCGGGAGGCTGCCGTCGGGACAGTTCGGGGCCAACGCGGCCTGGTGGGCGATAGCGGCGCTGGCGTTCAACCTGAACTCGGCGGTCAAGCAGTTGGCCCTGGGAGGTCAGTGGGTGGACAAGCGGCTCAAGGCGGTGCGCTTTGCTCTGATCAATCTGGCCGGACGGGTGGTCTGCCACGCCAGGAAGCTGCTGATCCGGCTGGCAAGGGGCCATCCATCCTTCCCGCTGCTGGCGGGAGCGCACCGGAGAATAGCGGCGCTGGCCCACGGCCCACCCTGACCTGGGACGGTCTGCGCCACTACCGACGGGCATTCAAGCGACGGGGACTCCCGCCGTAGGGACACTGCGCCCTTCTCCAGGACCGGTTGGCATAGACCTCGCCCTGGCGTCGCCGGCCAACGCCCCAAAATCCCCTTCCAGCGCCTACTCCTGCCACGCCAACCCACTGCCAACCTGTCAGCCGTCAGCCGATGCCCCAACCGGCCCAATCAAGGAGCCCCAAAACCATTTTTCTCCCATTAGGTGGTGGATTTGGGCAGCCGTGCCCGCCTTGTCATCAGCCCTGATGCGGTATATCCTTTTTACAGGATCACATCCCAGCGAA
>VXMJ01000012.1 GCA_009841145.1 Caldilineaceae bacterium SB0661_bin_34
CGAACCAGGCCAGTTGGAAACGCCCCCGCGCCCAGTTCGCCGCCACCCGCGCCCACCCCGCGTGCTCCAGCATCCGCGTCTCCTGCTGGTCGGTCGGGGCGAGGGCAATCCGGTGGGACTTGCCCAGCCCTTTCAGATGCTGGCTCATGGGGCCGTGGCAGGCCCCTCTTCGGACTTCAGGACTTCGATCAGCTTGCGCGCCTTGGGTGACCGGCGACCGTACAGACGCGCCGAGAACTCCGTGATGATCTCGAGCATGTCCCGGGCCAGTTCCTCCTCGAAGGAGGGGGGATCGGTCCCATGGATCACCACCACTTCGACCCCCTGCTTCTCGCACAAGGCAAACACCAACTCGGCCCCGAAGCGCAGCAGCCGATCCCCGTGGGTCAGCACCAGACGCTGCATCCGGCGGCGCAGGATCAGGTCCAGCAATCGCTGCAGGCCGGGCTTGTCATACTGCAACCCACTGCCCAGGTCGCGGATGATCTCGGTGCGCCAGCCCCGGGCCGCGCAGTACGCTTCCAGGGCGGCGTGCTGACGGTCCAGATCGGCCTTTTGGTCAGGGCCGGACACACGGGCATAGCCGACGGTCGCGGCCGATTCGTTGCTTGTGCCCAGCAACGCGGCGCGGTCATAGTAGCGCGTCCCCGCTGCCGACTTGCGCGCCGGCAGCAACTCGCCGGTCTCCTCCCACTTGCGCATAGTCTTCACGCCCACGCCCATCAGCGCGGCGGCCTCGCCTATGCGTATCAGTCGGTTTTGATGCTTAGCCATAGGCCAGCATACTGCCACATAATATCCGATTTCAGAGAACTATTACTACCCCTGTTGGCAGCAGGTACGGTACACCGTGTACCGTGCACATTTCGTGACCACCGTTTCCGGAACCGGGATCAGTGGTCCCGCACGGTTTGCCGTTTGGGAACCAAACGATTGCTCAAAGCGTTGAACATGAACGTTTTGCACGTCACCAATTCGTACTCGCCAAACACAGGAGGCATGGCCACGGCAGTGCACTCTCTGGTCCGTCGACTATATCGGCTCTATGCGGCTGCGATGCGCTGCAATCACAGCCATGGAACCACGCCGCATCGACACTGGGACAGCCCACTGGCTGGATGGGTTGATCAGGCCCTGACCGATGGTCCGGTTCCCGTGATCCAAGGGGTGCGTACGCCATGAGACGCGATCTGGTAGCCACAGGCTCACTGATGGGTGTCGGCATGTTGACAGTCGCATCCAGTGCCATCGTGGTACCTTCCCTGCTGGAGTTCGCAGAATATTTTGGCGGCGGCGTTGCAGGTGCGAACGCGGCCAATCTGTTCCTGGTCATGCCGTCCGTGGGTCTTGTGGCTGCCGCGCCCGTGGCCGGCTGGCTGGCAGATCGTTTCGGGCGGTGGCACACCCTCCTTGGCTCCGTGGTGTTGTTGGTCCTCAGCGGCGTCAGCGGCTACTGGACCACTGAGTACCCGTTGATGTTGATGGAACGGTTCGTGCTGGGTTGCAGCATTGGCGGGACCATCACCAGTTCCGCTTCGCTCTTGGGGGCCCTGCCGGAAGAGGCCAGACGCCAGAGCCTTCTGGGCAAGCAGTCCGCCTTCACCAACGTGGCGGGATTGACATATCTGTTCCTGGGCGGACAACTGGCCGCTGTGCATTGGCAGCTGCCCTTCCTGATTTACCTGTGGCCGGTCGTACTGGTGCCGTTCCTGGTGGTCAGCCTACGAACAGAGTCGCCTGTGCTGGTGTCAAAGGTTGAGGTTTTCGGGAAAGGGTTTGCTGTGTGGCTGCGCGGACCGGCGATGCCGATCCTGCTCCTGGCTTGGGGATTGGGCTGCCTGACCATGATCTTCATCTACTCACTGTTCACGGTGCACCCCTATCGAATGCAGGAACTGGGGCTTGCCGATCCAAGGATTGTGTCGTTGACCATCATGATGGCGGCCGCGTCATCGGCCGTCGCCAGCTGGAATTTGCGCCGAATTGGCCGCCATCTGGGGCCCTATCCCGTCTTCGCGCTTACCTTTCTGCTGTTCGCGGCGGGATTCCTGATCGTGGCCGTCGCCAGCGAACTCTGGCATGTGGTGCTGGGCAACCTGGTTCTGGGGATCGGCATGGGACTCCCCGTACCCAACGGAGCCGCGTGGCTGAGCGGGTTGACTCCCGGCCTTTGGCGGAGCCGCGTCCTGGGTGTGTTCAACACATTCGTGTACATGGGCCAGTTTCTATCCCTGTGGCTTATCCGCGCGGCGAATTCCTTCTCTCCCCACATCCATCACGTCCATTGGGGTCTGGGCCTCGCGTGCCTGGGCATTGCCTGCCTGATGGCGGCTACGGTTTCCTATGTTCACCGGCTGTCAAGCCGGCTTGAAACATAGGCCGGTCCGTCGTATTCCGATGGAAGGCTGCACCGGGGAGTCTTGGGATGTGGCCTGTTCAGGTCCCATCACGTGCCATGGCAAGGCTTTTGGCAATTCCCGTCTATTCTCCGGCATCTGCCGGCTCCGAATGTTTGCGGGCGAAGGGCTTGGTACCGTCCGGTGGCGGAGCAGGGCACCCGTCCCTTCCCGCCGGCCGGGCCCGGGTAGAATGGGATCGTTCGGAGCGACCGGGCACGGGAGACACAGAGATGAAGGCGGTGGAACTGCGGAAGCCAATCCGGTCCGTGGCCGACGAGCGCGCGCCGGCGCGCCCGGATCCGGCCTGGGACTGGCAGGTGGTGCCGCGGCATGGCGACACCAATGCCGTCACGGCGCGCGCGGCCTGGGCAAAGCGGATTGCCTGGCGGCTGGCCCATCCCGAGGCCTGGCGGGCCGAGCTGGCCCAGTTGGCGTACTTCGATCCCGCGTACACCTACGACGAGGCCCACGAGTACTGGTGGGACCGGACCACCGACCCCCATCTGAGCACGGACATCCGCCATTGGATTCTGACCGAGGATGGCTTTGTGAGTCCCCAGCATTACAGACACACCCCCCTCCTTGTGGCCATGCTCTTCGTACTCCGTGCCATGTTCGGCAACCGCGTGGAGCGGGAACCGGAGGTCCACTTCGATCCGGACTTCGGGGGCCGTGCCGGCATGTACACCGAGAATGGGCATCCGGTCTCGCAGGTGGAGCCGGATTTGGTGGTGCTGCCGCGGGAACTGCTGCTGCCGGAAGACGCGGAGCGGAGCAGGGAAGGGCGCACGATGCGGATTGACCGGGACCACCCGATCCCGGAACTGGTGGTGGAGATCCTGTCCCCCACGACCAGAACCAAGGATGTGAGGGGGAAGATGCACCTGTATGCCGACCTTGGCATTGCCGAGTACCTGACCTGCGATCCCGGCGGTGAACCCGAACCCGATGTACCCGCGGCACTTCAGTTCTTCCGCCTGCAGCCGGATGGCCGCTATCGGCAGGACGAAAACGCGTCGGCCTACTTCAGCACTGTGTGCGACACGCACGTGCGCCTGTGGCAGCCGGACACGGGGCGGCCGCCGCGCTTCCAGTGGTGGGATGCAGGACAGGGCCGCTGGCGTGATCAGGCGGCCGACGCGGAATACGAACGGGAACGGTACAACCGGGAGCGGGAAGCCGAACGGGAACGGCACAACCGGGAGCGGGAAGCCGAGCGGGAACGGCACAATCGGGAACTTCGGGCAACCCGGCTGGAAGTAGCCGTTGACCTGCTGCACAAGCTCCTGCCCGACCGAGTGGCTCCGGCGGACCGAGATCGGATCGAGGAAGCTTGGCGCCGGGACGGCCCTCCCGCGGATGCGGTCGACCGCATCCTGGCCGTTCGGCAATCACCGACTGAATGGAGGTTCCTGTTGCGGATTCCAAACGAGGATCAGACAGGGGAATGACACTCGCGGACGCTGCTCCGAACCCGAAGCAGCGTCTTCTGATCGGGGCGATCCCGCGCGCCGGTTCGCTGTCGGCAGCCTGTGTCTTCTGCCGGTACCGGATGCGGAAGGCCTACTGGCACCACCACCTTGCCGCGTCCGCACACCAATAAAACCGTCGGCAGCGGGCCGAATCCATGATTCAGCAGCCTGCTACACGGTAATCAGGGCTTCGTTCCGGTGGTAGACCACCGGGTTCTGGCGGTCGTCGTTCAATTCGTCCCCGATCGCATACGCGGCGACCTGTTCGTCGCTCAGGACATTCTGGATCCCGTTGAAGGTGCTGCCATAGGGCATGAAGGCACAGGTCATGGCCCGGCGCCAGCCGGAGGTCATGTTGGCGCCGGCCCCGTGGGCCAGCAACCGGTAGTGGCTGCTGGCGCACGACGCGGGACGCGCCCTGGTCGACGAGGTGGTGTGGGGGGCCGATGCGGAGAGCTTGCTGTCGGACGAGCACTTCAGTGTGGACGGAACCCTGATCGGGGCCGCGGCCAGCCCAGGAGCTTTCGTCCCAAGGATGAACCGTTCCTGCCTTCGGACGACGATGATCCCGACAACCCGAGCGTGGATTCCCGCAGGGAGTGCCGGAGCAACGCGACCCACGCCAGCATCACGGATCCCGAGGCGCGGCGGCTGTGCAAGGGTCGGGGGAGGGAAGCCAAGCCGGCGTTTCCGGACCATGTCTTGATGGAACACGGCAATGGCCTGTTGATGGACTTCACGGTTAGCCAGGCCACCGACATGGCCGAGCGGGATGTGGTGCCGGAGCTCCTGGACGGGGTGCGGGAACGGGGCTGCCGGCCGCGCACGCTGGCCGGCGACCGCAGCTGCGACACGAAGGACTGTGTGAAGGACATGCGTGCGCAGCGGACAACCCCGCATGTGACTCGGAAGAAGAACTCGGCCATCGACGGTCGCACCACGCGTCATGCCGGCTCCGCTGTGAACCTTCACCTGTCAACTATTGGACATAAGCCTCTTTCCAATTGGCAAGGATTGTCCTACGGCTCATTGACCGGATTCGGTAGGCGAACACCCGGTGCCGTTGGCGCGCATGCGGTGGTGAACATCGACCGGAACAGCAAGTGCTGGGCGGTTGGCTCATGCCTGACCGTAGATGTGTTCATAGAGATCCACCTGCCGCGCGAGGCCGCGGTCGTAGGTCGGCGCTTCGTCGGGGTTCGGCTCGAAGCGATCGGCAATGTGGAATTCCGGCGAACGCGCCTCGGATTCCAGGATGGCCTCCAGCGTAAGAATCGCGGCACCGCGGCTGGTGGTCTCCGTGGATCGGGTTCGCTGGACCGGCCGTTGGCTGGCCCCTGCCAGTATCCGGCACCAAAGATCCGAGTACTCGAGATTGCCGCCACTGGCCAGGATGGCCGTGTCCGGCTGGATGGCGGGAGTCAGTTTCCGGATGATCAACGCCAGACGGTAGGTCACCGCCTCCAGGCCGGCTCGCATCAATTGGCCCGGTTCCGTGCCGGCGGTGATGCCGTGCAGGCTGAGCGAGGCATTGTCGGCCCAGCCCGGGCTTCGTTCGCCCTGCAGGAACGGCAGGATGGTCAGGCCATGGCTGTCGGGGTGCACCGCGCGGGCCTGTTGTTCGAGATCGGCGCGGGTTTCGCCCAGCAAATTGCAGATCCAAACCGGAATCGAACCACCGTCCGTCAGGGCACCGCCCAGTAGATGCCGGTTGTGATCGATCCGATAGCACCATAGTCCGGCCGGTACTTCGGGGGCGGTGCCGTCCGGCCGGTTTGGCAGGACCACGCGGACGGCGGCGCTTGTGCCGATGGTCACCGCCAACGCGGTTCGATCCACGGCGCCACTGCCGATGTTGGCGGCGGCGCCGTCGCCAACCGGCAGGCAGAAGCGGCTTTCCGCCAGTTCCGGCCATCTTTGGGCATAGATGGGGGCCAGTGTGGCCAGACTTTCACTGTAATCCCTGAGCGGGGGCAGATGTTCCTCCGAGATGGGCAACAGGTTCAGCAGTTCGCCACTCCAAGCTTGCCGATGTCTGTCCTGCAGTCCGGTCCATCCTGCCTCGCAGGTGGAAATGGGAGCTGCCGGCCGGCCTGTCCAGCGCGCCAGCAGATGGCTGCCCAGCGTCTGCCAGCATGCCGTTTGTGCCAGCAGCCCGGGTTCCGTGGCGTCCAGGCCGAGTAGTTGGGCCGGGGCGTACGCCGTGTGGATGGGTACGCCGGTCCGCGCCCACGTGGCCTCCAACTCCCCTTGTTTCTCAAGTTGCCCGCGCAGTTGCTCCGCCGCGGCAGCCCCGTGGCGGCAGGCATAGGTGAACCCCGGTGTTACCGGCCGTCCAGCCGCGTCCACACCCACCAGACTCATGGCGAGGGAGGAAATTCCGACGCCCAGGATGCGGATGTCTCCGGACAGCCTCCTCAAATCGGCCAGGCAATCGTCCACCACCGCGTCGGCGGCTGCGGTAACCTCGCCGACGGGCAGGGTCCCATCGTTGCCCAGCGCATAGGTGCGCGCGTGCAGGGGCGGGTTGTCGGGGGTGCTGCTGACGTGCCGGGCGGCTTGGTCGTAGGCGCGGCACCGGACCGAGGACGAACCGATGTCCAGGGCCAGAACGAGTTCCTGCATGCCGGTTAGTGTACCTGCGCCGGGATCGGCCGGGTCGCGGGGCCGGGATTAGTGGGTATACGGATCCGCCGCGTCGCGCAGCCCGTCGCCCGTGAAGTTGAAGCAGAGAACGACCACGATGATGCAGACGCCCGTCGAGAACAGCCAGGGGGAACTGGCCACGGTGCGGATGTTCTGCACGTCGGCCAGCAGCACACCCCAGCTCACGACCGGGGCCTGCAGGCCGAGACCGATGAAGCTTAGGGCGGTCTCGGCCAGGATCATCTCGGGGATGCGCAGGGTCAGGACCGCGATCAGATGGCTGGTCATGGACGGTACCAGGTGCCGGAAAATGATGCGTGTCTCGCTGGCCCCGAGGAAACGGGCGGCCAGCACGAACTCCTCTTCGCGCAGGGCCAGGAAGCGGCCCCGGACCACGCGGGCAATCTCCGTCCAGGCGACCACCGAAATCACAATCGTGATGCCGAAGTAGATCTGGATGGCCGTCCACTCCCGCGGCAGGGCCGCGGACAGCGTCAGCCACAGCGGGATCTGCGGAAGGGACTGCAGCAGTTCAATCATCCGCTGGATGAACAGGTCCACCGTCCCGCCGAAGTAGCCGGACACGCCTCCCAGCAGGACCCCCAGGGCCAGGCTGAGAATGACGCCGATGAACCCGATCGACAGGGAGATGCGTGTGCCGTAGACCACGCGCGAAAGCATGTCGCGTCCCAGTTCGTCGGTCCCCAGCAGGAAGATCCGCGCGTCCGGATCCTCCAGGCCGAAGAGATGCCGGTCGCCCCGCCAGAGTCCCCAGAAACGGTAGGGGTCGCCCTTGACCCAGAACCGAATCGGATGGGGCTGCTCCTCGTCCTCCGCGAAGACCATGCGCAGGGTTGTGGGATCGCGGCTCTGGACGTAGTCGTAGGTGAACGGCCGGTGGAGGCGGCCTTCGTGCAGGAACCGGATGCGCATGGGCGGCGCGTACTGGTAGAAGACGTTGGGAATGTTGGGGTCGTACGGAGCCACGAATTCGACCGCGATTGCCATGATGTAGAAAAAGGCAATCACGAAGAGGCTGACCACGGCCGCCTTGTGGCGCAGGAAGCGCCAGCGCATCAACTGCCACTGCGACGCCGTGTCCAGGCGTTCGGTGGCATCTACGGCCGGCAGCGCGGCCATGGTTTCGGCGGTCATGGCAAACGGGGCGGGTGTGCGGTCAGACGCCCTGGCGGATGCGCGGATCCAGAAGCGCCAGCAGGATGTCCGAGATCAGCGTGCCAATCAGGGCCAGCGTGGCCAGCATCAGCAGGAAGCTGCCCGCCAGGTACATGTCCTGGCTCAGCAGGGCATTGAGCATGACCGGCCCGGTGGTGGGCAGGCTGAGCACGATGGAAACGATGGCGGCTCCCGAGATGAGCTCGGGCAGCACGCCCCCGATCCCGGAGATGAAGGGATTGATGGCAATGCGCACCGGATACTTCCAGATCAGCTTGAACTCGGAGACCCCCTTTGCCCGCGCGGCCTGCACATAGGGCTTTTCAAGTTCGTCCAGCAGGTTGGAGCGCAGGATCCGGATCAGGTTGGCGGTCCCGGCCGTGCCCAGCACCACCAGGGGCACCCACAGGTGCTTGAGCAGGTCCACGAACTTGGCCCAGCTCCACGCTTCCCGTTGGTATTCGGGCGAGAACAGGCCCCCCATCGTCCAGCCGAACCAGGACCAGCCGGCCCACATCAGGATCAGGGCCAGGAGAAAGTTGGGCGTGGCCTTGCCCAGGAAGCCGAACAGGGTGACCAGGTAGTCGAAGAAGGAGTACTGGTGGGTGGCCGAGTAGACGCCGATCGGAAAGGAGACGATCCAGATGAAGACAATGCTGCCCAGCGACAGGACCACGGTCCAGGCCAGCCTCTCCCAGATGATGTCGGCCACCGGCATTCCCCACTCGAAGGAACGTCCGAAGTTGCCCCGGAACACGATGTTGGAAATCCAGAGCAGGTATTGCCGGTAGAGCGGCCGGTCCAGGCCGTACTGCCGCGTGAGACCCTCAATCAGGGCCTGGTCCACCTCCTCTCCACTCTCCGCCATGCGCATCAGGACGGTGGTCAGGTAGTCCCCCGGCGGCAGTTGGATCAGAACGAAGACCAGCATGCTGATCACGAACAGCATGGGGATGAACAGCAGGATGCGTTTGATGATGTACTGGGTCATGGGCGGGGACGGCAGTGCGGTGGATCAGGAGGGAAGCAGCAGCCAGCGGTCGGCCAGCCACAGCAGGGCCAGCAACCCGGCCGCCGTGCCGAACCAACGGGTACAGAACCGCTTCAGATCGCTGTCGGGGTTTCGGCCAAGGTCCAGCAGCCGGCCCATGGTTAGCACCACGGCTCCAATCCACCCGATTGCTCCCAGAACCAGCACGCTGTTGGATATCAGCATGGGCCGGGCCCGCGAAGCCACCTCCTGTTCGAAGTTGGCCGGGATCAGCCAGGGGCTGACAGTTCGCGTCAGTTCGTAAATCTGCGCGAACAGGGCCAGCAGTAGTCCGCTGAGCAGAAGCCACAGTGCCACGGCGTATGCCTGGCGCAGCCACTGGGAACGACGGGGCTGGTCCATCAGGCGGCGGGGGCGGAAACGCCCATGAGTTCCAGGTCGTCGGCCAGGTGGCAGCGGACGAAGTGGCCCGCTGTCGCGGGGCGGAGTTCGGGTTCCTCCAGGCGACACTGTTCCACGGCGTAGCGGCAGCGTGGGTGAAAGAGACAGCCTGACGGGGGATTGGCCGGATCGGCCACTTCCCCTTCCAGCACGATCTCATCCGCCTGGTTGCGGGGATCCGGCCGCGGCACGGAGGATAGGAGGGCTTCCGTGTAGGGATGCCGCGGCCGGTCGTACAGCTGGCCGGTCGGGGCGGATTCGACCACCTTTCCGACATACATCACGGCCACGCGGTCGCAGATGTGCGAAACCACGTTGAGCTGGTGGGCGACAAAGAGATAGGCCAGTCCGAACCGGTCCTGCAATTCCTCGAGTAGATTGAGGATTTGGGCCTGGATTGAGACGTCCAGGGCCGAAACCGGTTCGTCGCAAATCACCATCTGCGGCTGCAGGGCCAAGGCCCGCGCGATGCCGATACGCTGTCGCTGGCCGCCGGAGAAGGCGTGCGGGTACCGCGACATGTATTCGGGCCTGAGCCCCACCAGGGACAGCAGTTCGGCCACGCGCTGCTCCCGTTCCGAGCCTCGGATCCCATTGATGAGCAGTGGTTCGCCCACAATGTCGAGGACCGTCATGCGGGGGTTCAGGGAGCCGTAGGGATCCTGGAGGATGATTTGGGCGTTGCGCCGCACCGAGAACATCTCGTCCTTGGAGATGCTGGCAATGTCCACCCAGCCCAGTTCAGGATCGTTGAAGAGGATTTCGCCGTCGGTCACTTCGTAGCCGCCCAGGATGCAGCGCGCAGTGGTGGTCTTGCCGCATCCCGATTCCCCCACCAAACCAAGGGTTTGACCCCGGCCCAGTTCCAGATCCACCCCGTCGACGGCCTTGATCCAGCCGACGGTGCGGCGCAGGAATCCCTTCTGGATGGGAAAGTGCATGCGCAGATCGCGCACACGCAGGATTGTGGCTTCCGTCCCGGCCGGGGTCTGCGCGGTCATGTGTACAGATGGCAGGCGGCCCGGGTTCGCCCCGGCTCGGCGACTGCGGGCAGGAGTTGTGGCACGGCGGTGTCGCAGGTGCCCGGCATGAACTCCGGACAGCGGGGATGGAAGGGGCAGCCCGCGGGCCGGCTGAAGGGATCCGGGACCATGCCGGAGATGGGTTCAAGGCCGATGTTTTCGGCCGGATCCAGACGGGGTACGGAGCGCAGCAGGGCCTTCAGGTAGGGATGTCTGGGGGCATGGAACACCGTGTCGACATCCCCCTGCTCGACGATGTTGCCCAGGTACATGACCGCCACCTGGTCGGCCATCCGGGCCACCACGCCCAAGTCGTGGGTGATGAAGATGATGGCCATGCCGAACTCCGCCTGGAGCCCCTTCATGAGCCGCAGGATTTGTGCCTCCGTGGTTACGTCCAGGGCGGTCGTTGGCTCGTCCGCGATCAGAATGCGCGGACGGCCGATCAGGGCCATGGCAATCATGGCCCGTTGGCGCATGCCCCCGCTGAGTTCATGGGGATATTGGCTCCAGGTGCGGTCCGGATGGGCAAACCCCACATGGGCCAGCATGTCCAGTACGAGCTCTCGGGGCTCGATGTCGTCTGCGGTCCGGTGCAGGCGGGCTGCCTCCGCAATTTGGTGGCCGATGGTGTAGACCGGGCTGAAGGTCGACATCGGCTCCTGGAAGATCATGCCGATCTCGCCGCCGCGGATCTCCCGCATGGCGCTGCCCTTCGGATTGAGGCCAACCAGATCGACGATTTCCCCGCGGCCTGGACCTCCCGCAGACAACTGCAAATGGATGTGGCCGTGCTCGATGCGCCCGGCCCGCGGGAGAATGCGCAGTATCGACTGTGCCGTGATGCTCTTGCCGCAGCCGCTTTCGCCCACGATGGCCAGGGTTTGGCCAGGGAACACGGACAGCGACACCCCGTCGACAGCCCGGACTGTGCCCTGTCGGATATGGAAGTGGGTCCTGAGGTCCCGGATTTCCAACAGGGGTTGGTCGGCGTCCATCCAAACTCGCCTCGCGCCGGTGGGTTCCCCGTGCCGGGTGCATGGCTCCCTTGAAGCCTGCTCGGCCAGGCGGATGTTCGCGGACCCCGGTCACCGGTTTTTTAACAACCGGAACCCGCGAACGTCAAACAGTCAGCGATTATTCGTCGATATAGAGCAGCTCGATCAGCCACCAGCCGCCGTCCTTTTCAGGCAGGCGCAGGTTCTTGACACTGTTGTCGACCGCAGAGGCTGCGATGGCATGGCTGATGCCGGGCGAAGGACTGGTCATGACGTTCCACCAGTGGTTCTCCTCGTTGAGTGCCACCATCGCCTTGCCCAGTTCCTTGTACCGCGCGGTGCCAATGGGTTCGTCCTGCCATTCGTCGAGCAGGCCGTACAGTTCCTGGATCACCTCCGGCGGTTCCTCGCCGGCTTCGCCGCCGGACTCCCACCAGTCGTACCAGGCAATCCCGGCCAGTGCACAGCAGGTGCGCCAGTGCCAGGGCGGTACCAGCCGAATGGGGAAGACCGCATGGCTGACCGCCTCGGACGGGCCGCCAGCGCCCCAGGTTCCGATGTCCAGGTCGTTGGCCAGCAGGTGCTGGGCGTACAGGGCGTGGTCCACCTGCTTGTACTTGACTTCGATGCCAACGTCGCGCCATTGGCTGGTGATGAAGTCCCATTCCCCGGCCCGGTGGCCTTCGCTGCCGATCTCCGTGAACAGGATGAACTGCTCACCGGTGTCCGGGCGCGTTCGCCATTCCTCGTTGGCGTCCCAGGCCAGGCCCAGTTCGTCCAGGAGCGCGTTGGCCGTATCCGGGTCGAACTCGACATCCGTGTAGCCCATGGTTTCCTCGCGGAAGGACCAGTCGGGCGGAGGCACTGCCTGCCGGGGTTCGGTCAGGCCCAGGTTGAACACCTGGTTGTAGGCCTCCCGGTCGAGCGCCAGCGACATGGCGCGGCGCCAGCGCAGGTCGTTGAACAGCTCTTTCAGGAACGGGTCCTTGCTGGTGTAGTTCCAGGCCCAGCTCACGCTGCCGCCCCAGTTCTGTCCGGGGTAGAGGCGGACCGTGTATCCGGCTGCATCGGCGTTTTCCTGGAGCAGGGGATAGTTCGCCAAATCCGCCCAGGCACCGCCGAAGTTGTAGTCGCCGGTGATGGCCTTGGCCTCCAGGATTTCCCGGCTGCCGACCAGAACGCGTTCGTAGTAGTCGATGTAGGGCAGCTGGTTGCCGTCCGAGTCCACCTTCCAGTAGAAGGGGTTGCGCTCGGAAAGGCGGGTGCCCACCGAGTCCAGGGGGCCGACGATGTACGGGCCCAGAATCGGGCGGTCCGGGCCGTAGATGATGAAGGCGCGGCCGGCGTAGTGGGCCAGGAACGCCTCGTACCACTCGGCGAAGCCTTCCTCCGTGGCGACCGCTGCGGCGTTGTCGCTGTAATCCGGATGCCAGGTGGTCAGGTAGGCCTTGGGCGCCCACGGCTGCAGGCTGGACAGGCGGTCCGCGATGGCGGCGTAGCGGCTGCTGTACTGCAGGCTGAACGTGTAGTCGTCGATTACGTTGAGGACCATCGGCTCCCCGTCCGCCGACTTGAAGTAGGCCGGGATGGAGGGGGTCAGGGTCTCGTTCAGCATGATGTCGTTCCACCAGAAGGCGATATCGTCCGTGGTCAGCGCATTGCCGTCCGACCAGCGGACCCCTTCCCTGAGGTTGACGGTGAGTTCGGTCAGATCGTCGTTGACCGACCAGGATTCGGCGATGTTTTCGGTGAAGACGCGGTCTGCCAGATCAAACGTCGCCAGCGACTCGTTAACGTAGCCGCCGCCGTCTCCCCATTCCGCACCGAAGGCGTCATAGTTGGGGTCGATCGCCATGACCGCCAGTGTCCCACCGTACTTCCCGATGGATTCGCCCAAGTCGGCCCGCGGTGTGATTACCACAGGGTTGAGCGGCAGTCGCTCGTCCACCGGAGGCAGCGTCCCGTCCATGACCCGCTGGTTCAGCATGGGAGACTGGTTGTAGCGCGATTCGGGCATCGCGTCTTCCATGGGTGCCGGCTCCGGTGCTTCCGCTTCCTCCGCGGGGGCACCACCCCCACAACCCGCCAAGGCCAAGGCAGTCAACAGCATCACAATGAAAGGGGTCAGGCCCCTTGCGCGCCGGAAGGCCATAGAGCACTCCTTATTTTGTTGGTTTGGGATGGCTGCCGGGCAACCAGGCGGAGTGTATCACTGTGTTGGGGATCACCCAACGTCCAGCCGCAGCAGCTTCGGGAGCGTGCCCGTGTCTTCGCACGGGAAGGCCAGGCACGCAGGGTTCAGTCGGTGCCGGGTCATCGGCTTCCCACGCCAGAGGTTTGAAGCGGGGCTCGATGCGGTCAATAGCCCAGTTTCTTGTCCACCAGGTTGTTTAGGGGCCGTCCCTCATTGAACCTGATCAGGTTGTCCAACAACACCTCGGTCGCCCGTTGACCGTAGGACTCGGATTGGCCCGAGTAGTGGCTTGTAACAATCACGTTTCCCATGTCCCACAGCGGCGAATCTGCCGGTAGTGGCTCTTCGTAGGTAACGTCCAGGCCCGCGCCCTTGATCCAACCCTCCTGCAGGGCCCGGACCAGGGCCGGTTCGACCACCACCTTGCCCCGGCCGATGTTGATGAAGTGGGCGTGCGGCTGCATCGCGCGGAAATGCTCCTCCTTGACGAGCTCATGCGTTCCCGGCGTGTGCGGTGCACAGCACACTACCCAGTCGGCCCGTCCCATCGCCTCCCCCAGTTGATCCGGACCAAACACTTCCGCAATGCCCTGGGGGATGTCCAGGCCCTTGTGGCGGCGCACCCCCAGGACGGTCATGCCCATGGCATGGGCCGTGCGGGCCACGCGGCTGCCGATGCTGCCGACCCCGATAAGGCACATGGTGGTCCCGGCCACCTCCTGCACGTCGGCATGTTCATGCTTGACCCAATCCCTGTCCGCTTGGGCGCGGATGGACACATGAATGCTGCGCGCCAGCGTGAGCAGCAGGGAGAAAATGTGCTCGGTGATGGAAATGGCATGGATGCCGGACACGTTGGTCAACTGAAAGTCCATGTCCCTTGCTTCGGGGTGTTTCATCAGCAGGGCATCGGCTCCGGCCGAGAAGATCTGCACCCAGCGGCAATTCTCGGCGGCAAACAGGACCTCGGAGGACGGGTGGCCGGCAATGATTTCCACGTCCTCAACCCGGTCCATGTATTCGGTGGGGTCCGTGGAGACGATCAGTTCCCGCGGTTGGGCCGCCGCTTTGAGTCTGGCGATCAGATCCTCATCCATGTGCTGAATGTTCTGGTGCAACAGTACGACGCTCATGTGAGTTTTTCCTTGGGCGGGTTGGCGCGGCTTGAATCCTATGCTTGGCATCTTTTCCTGACAAACAGGGATCGTCGGGTCGGTTCGGGTTGCCATCCTTGCGGGCGGCAGTCCCCTACAATGGCTCATTGCACGCCCGTGTACCTGCATCCCCATCGACTTGAGCAGTTAGGCCATGGTCGCCATCCCCTCCGCCCGTTTGGGTTCGCTTGATCTGCACGTACCGCGGCTTGGCTTCGGCGGGGCTCCCGTAGGTCGCTTGACCGATGCCAACGAGGCCGCGGCTGTCGTGGAACACGCCCTTGACAATGGCATTCGATTCCTGGACACGGCCCCGCTGTACGGTGCCGGCCGGTCCGAGGTCCACATTGGCCGGGTGTTGGCGGGGCACCCGAGGTCGGAATTCCTGATCGCGACCAAGGTTGGCCGCCTGGTCAACCGTTACGGCGTGGATGTCCGGTTCGACTTTACCCATCAAGGGGTCATGCAAAGCGTCGAGGAGAGCCTGTCGCGCCTGCAGTTGGACAGTGTCGACCTGCTCCACATTCATGACCCGAACAACCACGTGGACATTGCCTCCACGGAGGCGTATCGCACCCTGGACGGTCTTCGAAGGGACGGAATCATCAAGGGAGTTGGTGTTGGTGCCGGCCTCAATTCTTGGCAATTGGCGGAACAACTGATGGCACACGGACGGTTCGACTGCTTCCTCCTTGCCGGGCGCTACACGCTCCTGCATCAGGATGCACTCGGCTTCATTGAGCGGTGCCGCCGCGAAGGTGTGGGGGTCATTCTGGCCGGGGTGTACAACTCGGGGGTGTTGGCGACGGGGGCGCGGGAGGATGCGCAGTACTACTACCACAACGCCCCTGCGGACGTGCTGGCACGGGTTCGGCTCATCGAAACCGTCTGCAAGGAACATGCCGTGTCCCTGCAGGATGCGGCCCTGCAATTCGCGCTGTCGCATCCCGGGGTGTCCACGGCGGTGGTTGGGGCCGAGCGCATCGAGCAGACGGAACGGAACATCGCCAGTTTGTCCGCTGATATTCCCGGTGAATTCTGGCAGGCGCTCAAGGAGCGGGGATTGCTGGACCGGGATGCCCCCGTAGGTTGGCAGATCTGAGCGAGATCGGCTTTCGGCAACGGTGCCGGATGCTCCGCGCCATGAAGGTGGTGATGATTTCAAAGGCCCTGGTGACCGGAAGCTACCAGCGGCTGCCGGAGGAAATCGGGCGCCTGGGAGTGGACTTGACGGTGGTGTCGCCGCCCTCCTGGCGCGACTCCCGCGGCGAACAGGTGTTGGAAGCCAACGCTTCGGGTTGCTATCGCCAGATGGTGGTGCCCATCCGCCTCAACGGTCACTACCACCTCTACCACTTCACCGGCTTGGCAAACCGCCTTGATGCACTGCAGCCGGACATCCTGCACCTGGACGAGGAAGCCTACAACCTGGCGGCTTACCAGGGTGTGCGGTGGGCTTCCCGCCACCGCGTTCCGGCGGTCTTTATCAGTTGCCAAAACCTGTACAAGCGCTATCCGCCTCCCTTCGGCTGGTTTGAGCGCAGGTGCTTTGCCTACTGTACTTGGGCACTGGCCGGAACCGCTGCGGTAAGCGAGGTGCTGCTCCGCAAGGGGTATCCGAGCAAGCGGTTGAAGGTCGTGCCGCAGATGGGCACGGACACGACACTGTTCAGTCCATCGGAGACGGAAGTTCCCAGACAGGGGTTCACCGTGGGCTACGCCGGCGGCCTGCTACCGGAGAAGGGCCTTGATGTCCTGTTGGATGCCTGTGCCGGCCTTGAAGGCAACTGGACCCTGTCCCTGGCCGGTTCCGGGGAGGCCGAATCCCGGTTGCGGATGCAGGCCCGGGAACTGGGGATCCTCGACCGGACGGAATTCCGCGGACGCCTGGCCAGCAGGGACATGCCGGAGTTCTACCATTCCCTGAATGTTCTGGTCCTGCCAAGCCTGTCGACTGCCGGCTGGCAGGAACAGTTTGGACGCGTCCTGACGGAAGCCATGGCCTGTGAAGTCCCGGTGGTGGTCAGCGACAGCGGTGAGAGCCGGCATACGGCTGGCGAGGCGGGGCTCGTCTATCCGGAACGGAACACCGACGCCCTCCGATCCCATCTGGCGCAGTTGCAGGTGGATCCGGCATTGTGCCGCCGCCTGGGCAAGGCCGGCCGTCGGCGGGTGGAGGAGCAGTTCAGCATGGAAAGTGTGGCGCAGGGTCTGGTCGAAACCTGGCAGCAGAGCCTCGTGGATGCCAAGCCCTGACCGCCCCCGGCTGGAACTCAACGCCGGTCTGCTGAGCAGTCGCCCCGACGCCTCGGGCGCCGGCATCAGCACCTACGTGGCGCGCACTCTGCGCGCCCTGGCGGAGACGCAGGCTGACTGTGCGCCGGCCTGGCAGGTCCAAGTCTGGCTCAATCGGTTGGAACATCCCGGCCTGCCCTTTCAACGGCGCGCCACCCACTGGCATGTGCGCCGGCCGATCGCGCGCATCATGTGGGAACAGACTGCATTGCCACTGGCCTTGCGTGTTCGCAGGCCTGACCTGTTCCACGGCATGGTGAATGTTCTGCCGATCGCATGCCCGGTACCATCTCTGGTAACCGTGATGGATCTGTCCTTTCTGCGTACGCGGGCCACGGTCCCCGGACCGCGGCGACGCTATCTGCAGATTTTGTGCGGCCACAGCGCGCGCCGGGCATCGCGGGTGCTGGCCATCAGCCGTGCCACTGCCAACGATGTGCGCCACTACTTCGATGTGCCGTCCAGCCGGATAGAGGTGGTGCCGGTTCCGGCGGAGCCGCAGGTTGAGGCACCCGCGGACTCTCCGGACTTTGTGAGGTCCCTGCCGGACAACTACCTGCTCCATCTGGGCACGCTGGAACCGCGTAAGAACCTGGGTTGGTTGATTGAGGCGTTCGCGGCCTGGCTGGAACACACCGGTGCGGACTGGCACCTGGTGCTGGCGGGGGCGCCGGGCTGGGGCGGCGAGCCCGCGCGGCTGGAGGCCGCGGTGCGCAGGCTGGGCCTGACGGAGAAGGTGTGGTTCCCCGGTTGGGTCCCGCCGTCAGGGATGCACGGCCTGTATGGCCGCGCCCGTGCCGTGGTCCTGCCCTCCCTGCTCGAGGGGTTTGGCATCCCGCTGCTGGACGCGATGACCTACGGGGTTCCGGTGCTGTGCCACGATATTCCCAGCCTGCGGGAATTGGCCGCGGATAGTGCAGCTTGGTTCTCCGTGGAGGACTTCGACGGTTTGCACCGGTACTTGACCCGGTTGGACCGGGATCCGGACTGGGGAGTGGAATTGGGGAGGACCGGCCGGGCAAGGGCCGCGGAGTTTAGCCCGCGGCGCGTAGGTTCCCTGTTATGGGAGCAGTACGCGTCGTTCCTTTGAGGCCGACGGGGGTGCCGGCCGGACGGCTGGATATGGATTGGGACTCCTGTGGCTAAGCGGAAGCGGTCTGTGTCGGAGCGGGACGATGACGGCTACTGTCTGGGTGGCGGCCGCGGGTTATCCTTATATCAGATCGGCTAGATTCCAGTCGGCAACCCGCTTTCACCTGCTCCGTGCCCCTTCACGCTCCTACGTCGCGCACTGCGGACACCGGCATGCTTGCACGCCTGGCAGCCTTCAACCGGGCCGAAGATCCGCGTCTGCGCCAAATTCTGCTTCGTTCGGCGGACGCCGCGTTGACGCTCTTGGCGTTCGTTCTGGCCTACATCGTCCGCTACCAGCTTGAATGGTTCAAGGACGTGGAGCCCATCCACGTTCAGACATTCCGGGCCTATCTGCCTTCCGCCCTGAGTTTGGTTGTGGTGCAGCTGGCGGCATTCCAGCTGGCCGGCGTTTATCGCAATGGGCAGATACGGGGCTGGCTCCACGAAACCTGGACCGTTGCCAACGCCTCGACGTTGACAATTCTGGTTCTCATCATGGGCCATCTGTTCTTCAACCCCCAGCTCTACAGCCGGCTGGTCTTCCTCTACACCGCCATCATGATGACCGGCCTGTTGGGCGGCCTGCGGCTGGGTCTCTGGGCCGTGCGGCGGCTGCTGTACAGCCACGGGCTGGGTCACGAAAAGGTCTTGCTGGTCGGAACCGGCGAACTGGGACTGATGTTGATGCGCAACATCGTGGCCCAGCCGGACCTGGGCTGGCACCTGCTGGGCTTTCTGGACGAGGAAGGCGAGGTGCCCCCTCGTGACATTGGTCGGTTCCGTCTGCTGGGCTCCGTGTCGGACCTGCCCCGCATCCTGCGCGATCTCCGGCCCGACCGGGTCATCATTTGCCTGCCTCAAAGCCATGCGGAATTGCTCCAGCAGTCCCTTGAAACATGCCGCGACCAGGGCATTCAGCCCCAGGTTGTGCCCAACCTGTTCCAGGTGACCCGGAACCAGATCAAACTGGACACCCTGCAGGGCGTGCCCCTCCTCAGCGAACAGCCCATCTCCATCACCGGGTGGAACTACTGGCTCAAGCGCCTGGCGGATCTGGTTCTCTTTGTGATTCTGATGGTGCCGTCCCTGATCGTTGGCGCCGTGATTGCCATTGCCATTAAGTTGGAGTCGGGCGGTCCCGTCATCTATACCCAGACGCGTGTCGGACGCCACGGAAATCCCATTCGCGTGTTCAAGTTCCGCACCATGGTCAGCGACGCCGACACCCGGCTCGACGAAGTGGCGGACCTCGACAACGCCCAGGGCATTTACTTCAAGATCAAGGACGATCCCCGCTGCACGCGGGTGGGACGGTTCCTGCGCAGCTTCAGCCTTGACGAAGTGCCCCAGTTCATCAACGTGGTCAGGGGGGACATGAGCTTCATCGGACCCCGTCCCGGGTTGCCGGCCGAGGTGGAGCGGTACGAACCCTGGCACCAGAAGCGGCTGGCTGTTTTTCCGGGCATCACGGGCCTGTGGCAGGTGTCGGGCCGCAGCGATCTGACATTCGACGAAATGGTGCTGTTGGACATCTACTACGCCGAGAACTGGAACCTGGGTCTGGATCTGTCCATCGCCCTGCGCACGATTCCCACCGTGCTGCTGCGCCGCGGCGCGTATTGACCGCCACGGCAGCAGTTGTTCCATTTCGGTTGCCGCCATGCGCATTCTCATTCTGATGTCCGACATCGGAGGCGGGCATCGCTCCTGCACTCTGGCCCTGCAACAGGAGTTCGCCCACTGGTTTCCGGGCGTCCACGAGGTGTTTTCGGTCGATGTCTTCAAGCAGTTCGCACCTTGGCCCCTCGACTACGTACCCCTAGCCTACAAGTACATTGCCAACAAGCTTCCCGGTTTTTGGCAGTGGGTCTTCAGCAACTACGGCTCCCTGATCACCGAAGAGCAGATGGCAACGTGGCTGGCCGGGTATCTGGAACCGTATTTCGAGCTCCTGTTCGACCGCATGCGCCCGGATCTGCTGGTTACCGTCAATCCGCTGTTTCATCCGACCTTGTTTCGTCACCTGCGGGCGACCGGTCGCGACCTGCCGATCGTGTCCGTGGTTTCCGATCTGGTGACCCCGCATGGTTCGTGGTTCCATTCCCAACTGGATCTGTGCTGTGTGCCGACCGTCCAGGCTGCCGTGGCGGCCCGCAGGTATCGTGTGTCGGAGCGGAACGTGCGGGTCTACGGCCTGCCGGTCCGCAGGCAGTTCGTGGACGTCGAGGTTCGGGAGCGACGGGCGTGGAAGCGGTTGCTTGACATGGAGGAACAGCTGCCGCTGGTGCTCATCATCGGCGGTGGCGAGGGGTTTGGCACCATCGCCGCCTTGGTGGAACAACTGGTGGCATCCCGACGGCGGAAGGCGATGCCCGACTGCCAGGTGGCGGTCGTCTGCGGACGCAACAAGGCGCTGGCCCGGAGGCTTTCGCAGTCCTTTGGTACGGAACAGGTGCGTGTGCTGGGCTTCGTGACCGACATGCACGCCTGGATGGCCGCCAGTGATTGCGCTGTCACCAAGGCCGGACCGGGCACGATCATGGAAGCCGCGGCCATGGGACTGCCCGTCATCCTGAGTGGTTTTGTCCCCGGGCAGGAGGCGGAGAATCCGGCTTTTGTGATCAGGCACGGCATGGGTACGTATGCCCCGTCGCCGGCGAGCCAGGTTTCCGTATTGACCGAGTGGTTGTCGGACGAACGAAAGCTGGGACGGTTTTCGGACGCCGCCCGCGCCACGGCCTGTGCCAGGGCCGGACAGTCCATCGTGGAGGAAGTGGATCGGCTCTTCGGGTAGGAACCGGCTTGGCCGGCCCGGGTGCTTGGCCGGCCGGAAAGTTCAACGGAGGGATGTATGTCATGAACGACAGACGGGACCTGCAACCGTCAAGTGCCGAGGCGTTGTTCGATCGGTGGATAGCTGCCCATAGCAAGGAACGGAACAGTTGGGTGGGCCTGCGCCTCCGTCGTTCAACCAGTTGGCTGTTCCGGGCCGAGACGGCGATGCGCGACGCAAACGGCGACCCGGACGCTGCCTTCATCTTCCTCTGGATTGCCTTCAACGCCCTTTACGCGGAGCACAACCGGTTCTACGATGCATCGGAGAAGGGGGCAGTGGAGCGATTCTTCGTCAAGGCATGCAGGTTGGACGCGGATCGGGTGATCTACAACGTCATCTGGTCCCGGTTTTCCGGGCCGATTAGGATGCTCCTCGACAACCCATATGTGTACAAGAGGTTCTGGACAGACAAGGACAAGCCTGGCGCGGGCGACGACTGGCAGGCCCGATTTGCCGCCAGAAGGAAGCGCGTGCACCGCGCCCTGGCACAGCAGGACACCTATGCCGTCCTGTGCGAACTGTTCGAGCGTCTGTATGTGCTGCGGAACCAGCTGGTTCACGGCGGGGCCACCTGGAACAGCACTGTCAACCGCGACCAGGTTACGGACGGTCGGGCCATCATGGCGACCCTGGTTCCCCATTTCCTGGCGATCATGATTGACAACCACGAGGCGGGCTGGGGCCGGCCGCAGTTTCCGCCGGAGTTCGTGTCGGACGGATAGTTGCCGGTAGTCGTTGGATCCCATGAACCGCAGCCAGTTTGTCTTCGTCCTGCTGGTCAACGTCCTGGTGATTGTCTTGCTGGTGTCGGTTGGGTTCCTGCTGTACGAGCACAGGTCGATTGGCCGGCAAATCGCAGCCGGGCCGGAAGAGCCTCAGGTGGCCATGCCGGCCGAGTCGATACCTACCGCAGTGCCCACCGTCGAGGCTGAGGAGGCGGTGGTCCAAGCTTCCGGTTTCGGCTCGCAGGCAGGTGGAGTCGCGACGGCCCCGCGAACCTATACCGTTCAGGCCGGCGATTCGCTGGGTGCCATTGCGGAGACGTTTGGTGTCAGCCCGGGGGTGTTGGCGTCCGCCAACGGCATTGTCAACCCGGATTTGATCACGCCCGGACAGATCCTGGTGATTCCGTCCCCCGACGCTGTCGACGAGGGGCGCAGCTGGACGGCGACGGCCGACAGTTTTGCGATCGAGGTCCTGCACGCAGGGACCTACGCCTCCGAAGTGATCGTCATTGTCAACGTCAGCGACCAGCCCGTCTCCCTGGCCAATTGGACCGTGTCCACCAGCTTGGACGAGGAGTACCGCTTCGACGCGATGGCTCCGCTCAGTCCCGGCGACAGCATTCGGCTCATGTCCCGCGCAGGGACCGACACTGCCTACGACAAGTTCTGGGGACGAACCCCCCGCGAGTGGACGATTGGCACTACAATCATCTTTGCCAATGCCTCCGGCGCGCCAGTTGTGCTGCTCGAGATCAGCCCATCCTAGACTGCACGGTTGCGGCCGGGTTTGCGAGGACAAACCATGACTGAAGAAAACGACTCGCCTTCCACATCGCAGGGCAGTTCCCGCGGGGACCACCAGAGCACGGATGATTCCAAGCCAAGCCGACAGGGACGCGGAAGGCGCCGTGCCGGCCGCACCACCAACCGCCGCGAACAGACCGAAAACCGTTCCGGGCAGCGTCGCCGGCGCAGCGGCCGGAGGCGGCAACGTTCGAATGCAGGTCATTCGGACGGACCGCGGTCTCAAGGCAGGCAATCGGCGGTGGACCGTGCCAACCCGCGTCGATTCGACGGAGACAGATCAGGGAACCCGGACCGCGACAGCAGGACCAACTCCTCACCGCCGGGAAGGGGACGGCGCAAGGGCAACAATTCACGGAGCCGCCGGGGAACCGGGTCTCAGCGACGGCATGAGACGCGCGCTCAGCCGTCCCGAGGACGTCGCGACGGCCACCGATCCGATACCCCTCGGCGAGAAAAGGGTGCCCGTCAATCTGCTACCGCGGCGGAGAGGGATGTCCGCAAGCAGAAGGAGGCCATGCAACCCGACCGGGACTATGTCGAACCGGCTCAGGTGTTCATTCACGAAAATGTGCGGCGACCGTCCTGGAGGGATTACGAAGATAGGGCACCCCTCAAGCGACCGGTGTGGTTTACCCGTCTGGAGACCGACACCGACTTCGGCGGTTGACTGAGACTGCGCGGCATCCGACTCGGACAAGGGCTTCCGAACCGCCGGTGCCGGCTGCATGCCGGTCCTGCACACGACAGCGATGGTTGACGTCGCCTTCTATGTGGTTCTGGGACTGGTTGCGGCCTTGGCCTCGGCCATGTTGTCGCCTGTCAGCGGCTGGCTGGGACGTACCTGGGGCCTGGTGGACAGACCGGGTGGCCGCCGGCAGCACCGGGGGATCGTTCCACGCACCGGCGGCCTGGCCCTTTGGGCATCCTTTACGCTGGTCCTTGGCTTCTATTTGGCGGTGCGGGAGGCTGCCGGCCCGGAGTTGAGGGCATGGCTGCCGGTCAGCCATGATCCGCTGGAGGATCGACGCATATGGGCTCTGCTGGGGGGCAGCGCCTTCTGTGCCGTCTGGGGCATTGTCGACGACCGCTTCGATCTGGCCTCCCGGTGGCAGTACCTGATCCAGATTGGAGCCGGCCTGATTGCCATGGCGGGCCTGATCTTCATCAAGCACGTCAACAATCCACTGGGGCCGGGCCTTCTCTTCGGACCGGACGGGTTCCCGTGGTGGCTGGTGCTTGCCGTCACCGTCTTTTGGTTCATGGGTTGTATCAACACGGTCAACTGGCTTGACGGCCTAAGCGGGCTGGCGGCCGGCGTATCGGCCATCCTGTGCGCCGTCCTGGTGGTCCACATGCTTTACGTGCTGCCGGAGCCGCAGGCTTCAGTGGCCGTGATACCCACGATCCTCCTGGGCGTCATTGTGGGATTCCTGCCGGCCAACCTCTGGCGCCGGTCCCTGTTCATGGGCAGCAGCGGATCCTATTTTCTGGGCAATGCGGTGGCTGCCGTCGGCATCATGGGAGGCGCCAAAATCGCCACCGTCATGATGGTGCTCGGGTTGCCCATCGTGGATGTGGCCTGGCTGATCTTCAGTCGGTTGCGCCGCGGTGTGGCACCGTGGACCTCCGGACGCGATCACCTGCACTTTGTCCTGCTGGATCGCGGCGTGCCCGAACGGGCAATCGTGTTCGCCTACTACCTCTTCTGCTGCCTCTTCGGCGCCCTGACGCTGTTGTTGGACGACCGGATCAACAAACTGCTGGCCTTGCTGGCCTTGGGACTTGGCGCCGTGACGGTGATGGCCTTGCTGGGCCGGGACTATTCCGAACCAAAGTCCAGATAGGCAATGCCACGCGGGTCGGGGTTGACCCGGCTCCATGCGGGGTGTGGCCGGGGCTTGTCCGCTTCCGTATTTGTGCGGCTGAAACTTTGATTCGAGACCCGGTCACCCCTTGCCGACCGTCCCTGTCCCATGGCTTCGCCGATTGGCGGAATCCGGGTCGCAGGTCGTCGTCAGGCAGGTGGCACCGAAACCAACGGGCCCTCGCCGCGACCGGTTTGGGAAAATCAGCAAACCTTTATTGTTGTTTCAATACTTTATTTATGTCCAATCCTGGGTTGCCACAGTGGACTGCAGGCGACTGCGGACCTCCATGATATCGCGCACCAGTTGCGGTTCGCCTGCAAGGCGCTGCTGCATCTGCCGAATTCCGTGGCTGATTGTTTTGTGATCCCTCCCCCCCAATAGTCGGCCTGTGGCCTTGAGGGTCAGCTTCAGGTCCCGGTGCAGTAGATACATCGCGGTCTGGCGGGCCCGTGAAGTATTGCGGTTGCGGGCTGTACCGACCAGATCCTCGACCCTGATACCATAATTATCTGAAATTACTTTAAGCATCAACTCTGGCTCGACCGGTTCCTGTTCAGGTGCCAGCGACTCAATGTGCTGTTCGACCTGAGGCAGCGACAGATCTCCGTTCTGCTGTCTCTGGATCAGGTTGAGGCGGTGCAGGACTCCTTCGAGTTCGCGGACATTGACGTAGGTCTGGCAAGCGATTGGCTGCAGCAGGTCCAACGTCAGGTCGTAGCCGAACAGCCGCGTCTTGGCTTCCAGGATCGCAAGCCGAGTTTCGGAGTCGGGGGCTTCGATGTCAACGACCAGTCCACCCTCGAAACGGCTTTGCAGGCGCTGCTCCAGGCCGTGGAGCTGGGAGGGCGGAGCATCGCTGGTGAGCACCACCTTCTTCCCCGCCGCATAGAGTGCGGCGAAGGTGTGGAACAGCTCTTCCTGGGTCTTTGCCTTGTTGGCCAGAAACTGAAGGTCGTCGATCAGCAGCAGGTCGACCTCGCGGTAGCGTCGACGGAACCGCTCCATCGCGTCCGCCGACCCTTTCCGGTGTCTAAGGGAGGCGACCAGATCGTTGGTGAACTGCTCGCTGGAGCAGAGGCACACGCGCGCCTGCAGGGCCTGTGCCAGATGGCCTATGGCATGCAGCAGGTGGGTTTTGCCCAGACCGGTGTTGGCATAGATGAACAGCGAGGCGAAATGGCTCGCCTCCAAGTTGACGATTTGCTTGGCAGCCGCACAAACCAAGCTGTTGTGGGGGCCAATTACGAGGGAATCGAAGGTGTATGCCGGATTAAGGCGGTTGTCCCCCGCCGACAACGATCCAGCCTGCTCCTCTGCTGGATGGGGTTGCGCGGCCAGCAATTCCAAGGGTGTTGCCGGCACCGCGGCGTCGGGCACGGCCGTGTCCAGGATCAGGTGTACGTCGACGTATTCCCCCAGCAGTTGCGCGAGGTGTTCCTTGAGCCATGGACGCAGTCGGTTGCCCAGCAGATCCCGGGCTACCGAATTGGGTACCAGAAGCTTGAGCTCGCCGTCCTCGTAGGAGAAGAAGCGGCACGGACCGACGAGGGTGTCGTACTCGCTGGCGGTGAGTTGCAGGGCCAGTGCCGCCTGGGCTCTCTGCCAGGCCTGCTGGGCGTTGTTGCTGGAAACCATCGACCTTCCTGAGGAAAGCTGCGACTGGTGAGCCTCTGCACATAATCCACTGGCTGCGAATCCGGTTCCGCGACCAGTCAGAAGGGGAGGCTACGGCGCATCAACAGGTCCCGGCCGGATGCCTGGTGGCGAACTACAACCAGGACGTGCCGACGGTTCTAAAATCAATGGCCCCTTCTGCCTGAGGCTTGCACTGTAGCACAAGGGACGCAAGCCGAATCAACAGGTCAAAAGGGTCGCCCGCGCCATCACGAGCCATCCTGCGGCCGGCAGCATCCGGGTGCCAAAACGACGTTAATTTGTCGGCAACGACAAAAATAACTGTGTGTCAAGCAAACTGCCGGCCGACTGCCGAATCAGGTGCCCCGGCCACCTCGTGTCGGAGATTCGGCATGGATCATTACGCGAAACATTGATTGCGTGTCCGTACGGCCGTCCATACGGCCGAGTGAAACCATCATGCGGTTGCAGAGCCTGTGCGACCCGGTGCGATGGCCTTCCTGCGCACAATCGTTCCCAGGTCTTCCAGCCTTGGCCGGTAGGGGACCCAAACGCCCGGCCCGTGGGACCGTGGGCCGGGCGTTTGGATGTTCAAGGAAAAGTAATTGTGTTTTAGTGAGCTAAATAAACTGTATTCGGATTTTTCATCCCCACTGCCCAATCCACCCAAATTCGTGGAAAAGGGGGGGCAAGTCGCGACAGGCCGCGCGGACGATTTGGAACGAGCCGTTCACCCGCGCAGCCAGTCCATGATGACTTCGAAGTGCTGCGGCAGCGCGACTTCCGGCTCCTCAATGCCGGGATGCCAGGCCTTTTCCCACTCGGCACTGTAGGCCCCTTCGTATCCGTTGGATTCCAAAAGGTTCACAATGGCCTGGTTCGGGACATTGCCTTCGCCCATCAGCACCAGCCGGAAGGTGCCGTCGTCGCTGTGGGCCGCGTCCTTCAGGTGTACGTGGGCGGTCCGCTCGCCGATGCAGGCCCAGGTTTCCTCAATTGCTTCGCCCATGCGCCACGGATGGTGGACATCCCAGACCGCCATGACCCGATCGGAAGAAACCTGATCCAGTACGCGGGCCACGTCCCGGCCCTTGCAGAAGGCATCGTGCGTCTCCAGCAGAATGGTCACGCCCGCATCGGCCGCGGCCGATGCCAGGCGGTTCAGGCTCTCGGCCACGTTGTTGATGCCGTCCTCCGTCGCCTGGCCGTCCGCCAGGTTGCCGCCGAAGGTGCGCACAAAGGGGATGTCGAGTTCGCGGGCCATCTCCAGATAGGCCAGCAGATCCTGTTCCATGCGTTCGCGCTCCGCGCCGTCCGGCATCGTGAAGCGGGTGGAGAGGCCCAGGCCGATGGTCCGGAGCTCGCGCGACTGCATGACCTCCCTGATGCGGGCGCGTCCGGGCGCGTCCAGGTCCGGAGGAATGATCGTGCCGTCCAGCATGCGGATTTCCAGGCCGCCGTAGCCAATTGCGACGGCGGTGTCAGCCGCCTGCTCCAGGGTCCAGCCTGGACATCCGAGCGTGCTGAACATTAAACGGGGTTCGCCTGCCATGGGTTGTTTTCCTTTGGGTTTGTACTGTGTGGCGGCTAGAACCGCCGGTCGAGCGGAGCCAGTTCGTGGCAGCGCTCCTGAAGTTGGATGACGCGATGGACGCTTTCGGGGGTGATCTTCAGGTCGGCCCCGTTGCGCAGCGTCTCGAACAGGTCCCGATAGTACTGGGTGTACACCGGCTCGGTGGTTGCCGGCGGGCTCCAGCTGTATTCCTGCCAGGGGATGACATCGCGGTTGTAGGAGCGGTCGGGCGTGGGTTCGGTCGTCAGGACCCGCGGTTCCAGGTCCGCCGGATCGAAGGTGGACCACTTGAGTTCGCCCCGGTTTCCCCACAGGCTGTTCCCCTGCAGGCCGCCTTGCGTGCCCATGACATTCCAAGACTCGCCGGGGTAGACACAGGCGGATGAAATTTCGATATCGATGGTGGGCTGGCCTTCCGCCTTGATCACCACCTTGACATGGTCGTCGGCGTCGCCCAGGGTCAGGGTACGGTCCAAGACGCAAAACACCTCCGGCTCCTTCGGACCGAACAGCTGCAGGGCCTGGTCGAGATAGTGGGGACCCGTGTTGTTGAGCGAGCCGCCGCCGAAACGCTGCAGGGTCTGCCAGTCCCAGCGGCGACCGAACCGATTCTCGGTCATGCGAATCTGGACAATTCGCCCCAGTACCCCTGAATCGATGATTTCGCGGACCTTGACGAAGTCCGGGTTGTAGCGGCGCTGCTGGAAGATCGACAGGGTGCCCGGGTTCGCGCGGGACGCCTCCACCATGCGCGTGGCATCCGGCAGGGAATCGGCCATCGGCTTCTCGCACACCACGTGCTTGCCGGCTTCCAGGGCCTGCACCGTGAGATCGGCGTGCAGGAAACTGGGCAGGGCCACCACGATCAACTCGATGTCGTCGTTGGCGACCAGGTCGCCGAAGTCCGTATGGACGGAACAGCCAAACCGTGCCCTGGCCTCCTCCCGGCGGGTCTCCTCGCCGTCCACGACGGCGACCACCCGATAGAGATCCGTGAGCGGTGCCAGCAGGTTGGCATGGATGGCCCAGCCACTGCGGCCGAGTCCGGCGATGGCGGTGCGGATGGGTTGGGGCATGAAGCGGCTCCTATGGTGTGTGGTGTGTCAGATGGCGGATGAATGCGTTTGGCGTACGGTCAGCCGTCCGTCGGCATACGTGGCGATGCCCTTGCCGGTCAACGGCACGCGCCGGATGGTTTCGCCGACGCGCACCGAAACGGGGCCGGGGTTGTCGGCGGCCTGAACCAGCGCCCATGTGTCCGAACCGGGTTCGCGGGCAAACAGAATGTTGGCTCCGGAGGCCCGGACCTCCGCATCCGCAACCCGCAGCGAGTGCTCTTCGACGGTGTCCTGCCAGTTGCACTGGGCCGCCAGCGGAGCCGTCAATCCGGTGTCGCCGGCAGGTTGGTTCCGGTGCCGGAAATCCATGAGATCGACATCAAGCGAGAAGCTGCCGTCCGGTCCGGAGACGGTAGCCGCCGCCTGGCGCTGTTCACGCAGGTGGGTGCGGGTCCTGGCCGGTGCCACCGTGCATTCGATGGACAGCTCGGACCACCGGGACCGCACGTCGTCCGCAAGCGGCAGATCGCGCCGCGGGCGCACGGCCAGGAAGAAGATGCAGGCCGGCCGGCCCTTGTAGAAGGCTCCGGGCCAGGCAAGATCCCAGAACCGCTTCGTGTCCTTGGCGCGGTAGTGGTAGATGTCGCACACCAGGTCGCCGCCGCGCCGGTGGAGTTCAACGGTGGCCGGCTGCAGCAGGTCCGGCAGATGCAGCGGCTGCAGCAGACACAGGACCCGGTCGGTGCAGACGGTCAGGCGGGAACCAGGCACCACGGTCAGGGGCAGGTTTCCCGCGGGTTCGTCGTTCACCCACATCGCGGTGACCGCCACCTGCCGCGTCCAGATGAATGCCGTGCGCGAACTGCGGAAGGCGGCCCGGCCGGCGCGCGGGGCATAGGCTCCCAACACGGCCGTGCCGTGCTGGATGCCAAGGAAGTCGCCCTCGTCCATCAGGTTGCGCGAGTGGGAGCGATCCGTCGCGTGGTAGAAGTCGCCCAGCCACTTGTCGTCCAGAATGTGCCGGGCGTAGAGGACGCCGCCCGGGGCGTCCCCGGCTCCCTGCAGGTGTCCGATGACCGCGTTGCCTTGCGGATGCACGCTGCGGGTTACGGAACCGACGGCAAACCCGGGCTCCAGCGCCGTGTGCATGGCGATTTGTTCGGAGGCCAGAATGCCTTCCCGCACCTCCCGGCGATCCGGCAAGGCGCGGTACAGCTCACCCAGCCAGCCCGGCAGCAGGCCCGTGTTCAGCCACTTGGCAAACGTCTCCGCCTCCGGCGGGGTCTCGCCGTCGATGCTTGGCTGGTAGGCGCGCCCGTGCGGCCCGGCCAGCCGACCCGTGGCTCGATGCAGGTGCAGGGCGTAGCTCAATCCCAGCCGCCAGAGCATCATGTCCGCCAGGACGGCGGTGTCCGGACAGACAACAAGGCTTCTCAGCCTGCCCAGTGCGCGGATGGAAACGGCGGCGTACGTGGGAGAGTTGAACTCCAGGACATGGCCGGATTCGGCCGTGAACCCGACCCACGCTTCCAATTTGGCGCGCCCTGCGTCCAGAATCTCCGTTCTGCCCAGCAGTTCCCCGCCCAGGCAACAACACAGCACCGACAGGGCGGTGATGTTGGAGTAGCCCATCCAGACGTCCAGGCGCAGTACTTCCTCCAGGCCCAGCCGGATGGCGTCAAGTATCCCGGCACGGGTGTCCATCGGCAGCCGGTCCCCGTGCCGGAGCATCATGGGTACGAGATGCTCCAGACAGAAGACCACGGCGTTCAGGTCCTCGATGCGGTCGTCTTCCGCCATCCACAGAAAATTGCCCGCGTGCACGTCGGTTGGGTTGGTCATCTGGCAGGCCAGGACGGCTGCCAGTATTTCCTGCGCGAGAACCAGATCCCGGTCCGTGCCGGTGGCCACCAAGTCGCAGGCGAAGCGACAGGAGCGGCGGGTCTCGTGAAACGTGCCGTGCTCCGTGGCATGCGCCAGCAGGTTCCGCGCCCGATCGAATTCCTTCGGGACCGGCAGAGGGGCTGTCATGGGTGTTGACTCGACGGACCTGTGGCCCACTAGATGCGGTCTGCCTGGGCCTGGGCTGTCAATGCCAGATGCATGGCCTTGAAGCAATGTTCCTGGGACATGGCGGTTTCGGTACGGTTGCGCACGTCGGCCAGGAAGTTGTGGCCGAAGGTCAGCTGCACGCCGGAGCAGTCCTCGTATCGCGTGGTGGTGGA
Source organism: Caldilineaceae bacterium SB0661_bin_34 (assembly GCA_009841145.1). GTDB lineage: Bacteria > Chloroflexota > Anaerolineae > Caldilineales > Caldilineaceae > Bin34. The sequence continues at coordinate 30,650 of VXMJ01000012.1, forward strand.
GTCGGTCACGAACAGATGGTCTCCGCCTGACCGGCCCGCCAAGTCCAGGTTCTTGCGCACCTCGATGTAGCCTTCGGTACCCACGACGGTGAGTCGGGTGTCGCCCCAGGACGCCAGGCCGGTGGGCGTGAACCAGTCGACCCTGAAGTAGCCAACGGTGCTCCCGCCCCGCACCAGCATGTCGCCGAAGTCCTCGAATTCCGGCGTATCGGGATGCGCGCGGTTGGCCACCTGCGACTTGACCACGATCGGATCGGTCTCGCCACTGAATGCAAGGTACTGGTCGCACTGGTGGGCCGCAATGTCGCAGAGGATGCCGCCCGCGGTATCCCGGCGAAAGAACCAGTCGGGGCGCGTGGGCTTGCGCAGGGAGTGGGGACCGGTGCCCATCAGATGGACAACGTCTCCCACCGCACCCGCCTTGACCAACTCCAGCGCGCGCACGGTGGCCTTGCTCCCGAACCGCTCGCTGTATGCCACCGAGTAGATGCGGTCGGTCGCGGCCTGAACGTCCCTGACTTCCTGCCACTGGGCCAGGGTGGTCATGCCGGCCTTGTCGCTCTGCACGTCCTTCCCGTGCCGCATGGCGGCCATGGCGATGCCGGCTCGTTCCGAGGGAATGGCTGCGGTCAGGACCACGTCGATGGCCTCGTCCTCGTAGATCTCCTGCGCCGTCGCGGCGATCCGGGCATCGGGGTACCGCTGTGCGAAGGGTTCCCGCAACTCGGGTTCCACGGCGTGGACCGCGGCCATTTCGGCTCCGGCTTCCACCAGGTGGGCGGCCATGCCGTAGATGTGGTTGTGGTTAAGGCCGATTGCGGCCAGTCTGACGGGGCTTGGCGTAGCAGTCATGGCTTTTTTCCGGAGGCGGCGTGCGGCTGGTTGCAACGGGGTGGGTTCAGGCGGACCGAGTGCCGCAAAACAGGTCGCGGCCGGCAACCAGGGCCTGCATCTTGCCGTCGGCCACGTTGCGCGGCAGCATCCAGAACCCGCAGTCGGGATGCACCCAGGCCACCCGTTCCGCGGCCAGGACGGAGACTGCCCGTTCGATGCGGGACGCCACCGTGTCGGGGGTTTCGATTTCCAGATCCTTGATGTCGATGACACCGATTCCCAGCGCGATGTCCGGCCGCACGTCCTTGAACACCTCCAGTTCGTCGTAGCCCCTGCGGGCAAACTCCAGGATCAGCGAACCCACGTGCAGGTTGTTGAGGAACGGCACCATGTCCTCCCAGAAGCCGGCCTGCACCCTTTGGCCGCCGTAGTTTCCGAAACACAGGTGGAGGGCGCTGTCGTTGGCCACGGCATCCAGCACCAGGTTGATGGGCTCGTGGGCCCAGCTGCAGTCCTGTGGGTGCCCTGTCAGAGAGGCTTCGTCCACCTGAATCGCATCGGCGTCGATGTCCCGTATGGCGTCTGCCAGAACCATGGCCAGTGCCATGGTTCGGCTCTGCAGGTCCGGGTAGTGCCGGTCGAAGAGGGTCTGGGCCAGCATGTAGGGAGCGGTGACGGTGAACTTTGTGGGACGCTCCGTGAGTGCCTGCAGGCGGAGGTAGTCCTGCTCCAGGTTCAAGGTTCCGGCGCCGATGTCGCCGGTCACGACCGCCGCCGGCTGGGCGCGGAACTGCATGTCGGGCCGGCTGTGGAAGGCCTTCCAGTCGTCCCGGGTCAGGGTCGTGGCCACCCCGGACATGGGGCCGAGGAAGTACTCGATCATCCCGTTGGTTTCCGGGTGGTTGAAGTCGAAGCGGGACAGCTCGCCGTCCACCAGCAGATCCAGCCCCGCCAGTTCCTGGGTCTTGACGACCACGGCCATGGCATCGCGCAGCGAGTCCCGGCTGGGCGTGGCCTGCAGCCAGCGGGGCACCGGATAGCTGCCGACGAGGGTGGTCTTGATGGGTGGCATGAAGCTGTTCCTTGGCAAATGGGAGACAAAGAAGCCGGCACCGGAGCCGGACAGGCTGTCAGGCAGCCTGTTTGGTCTCCAGGAGGATTTCGTGTTCGGGACGTTGGGTGTAGAAATCATCCAGGGGGAAGCACCCCGAAATCAATCCCATGCGGGGTGCCGTGGTGCAGTCGCTGAATGTGCGGCAGATCAGCTTGCGCTGCAGGGGCCGGCCCGCCAGCACGTCCGCCGGCATGTCGGGATAGGACAGGACCATGCGGCCCAGCCCCACGAAGTCCGCCATCCGTCTGCGCACCACGGCCTGGGCCACGTGGGGGAGCCATTCCTGGAGATAGGAATAGCCGGAGCCGACCGTCACCATGTCGGGACAGCGTTGCTTGAGCACGGCGGCAGCCTGCACCTGCCGGGCAACGCCGGCCAACGGATCCTCCGGTGGCCGGTAGCCGTCCGACGGCGGGAACAGGGCCGGCCGCTGGATGTGCGGCACGTAGTAGGGACTGCCGGCGGTCAGGTTCACCAGCCGGATGTCCAGATCCCGGAGCAGGTTCAGGAAGGGCACCGTCTCATCCAGATCCAGGCCGGTTCCGGTGGCATCACCGCCAAAGGCATGGTGGTAGCTGTCGGTTTCCAGCTCCGGCACGCCCTGACCTTCCAGGTCCGGGTCCGGACGGAAGGGAACGAAATCGAACGCGCTCAGGCGGACACCGATCAACAGTCCCGGCGCCTCGCTGCGGATGCCTTCGACGATTGTGCGTAGGAAACGCGTTCGGTTCTCGAAACTGCCGCCAAAGTCCCCGGGCCGGTCGTAGGCGCTCAGGAACTCGTGGCCCAGATAGCCGTGGCAGTGTTTGATGTCGACGAACTGGAAACCGATGTCCCGCGCGCGCCGGGCCGCAGTCAGAAAGTCGTCGATGAGACGCCGGATGTCATCGTCGCTCATCAACACGGCGTCGGGTCCCAGGTGGAACTTTGCGTCCAGGACAGGATGGGGGTAGAGCGTCCAGGGCTCCATGTGGGCCTTGTCGTTGGGCCGGGCGAAGCGTCCCGAATGGGTCAGTTGCAGCCCCACCAGCAAATCGTCGGACTTGCCGAAGCACTCCTCGTGCGCGGCCACCAGCGTCTCGCGCAAGCCGCCGATGGACGCCATCGAGTCGGCGGTCAACATCAACTGGTTGGGGTTGGCACGGCCGTCCGGCCGAACCGCAACCGCCTCGCCGCCCCAAATCAGCTTGGCGCCGCTAGCCCCGAACCGTGTCCAGCGCCGCTTCACCAGTTCGGTGGGCTTGCCATCCTCGGTGCCGTCCCAGCCCTCCATCGGGTGGATGCAGAAGCGGTTGCCGATGATCAGTCCGTGGACTTCGCAGGTCTGCGCGAGCGGTGCCTGGGCGCCGGTCTCGAGTGTTTCGTCGAACGGCAGATCGATGTCCCGTTCGGACAGGTAGCGGCTGAAGAGGGCTGGCGTCCGCAATTGGGCTACGCGACGCAGGCGTGGTGGCATGGAAGGTTCCTTGGAGGCTGTTCAGGCAACTGGATTCCGCTCGGGATTGCTTGGTCGGCCCACGGTGCCTGATCCGGGCCGGCAGAACCCATGGGTATGCACGCGGGCGGGGCCGTTGCCGGTTCGGATGTCCGGAAGCCTAAAGCCGATGCATGTGGAATCCGCCGTCGACCCGGATCACCTCGCCCGTGGAGAAGGGCAGGGCCCCGCCGGCGATGGCAGCGACCGCCTTGCCGATGTCCTCGGGTTGGCCCCAGCGTGGAATCGGTGTCAGTCCGTCGTCGATCAGGGCATCGTACCTGGCCTTGACGCCGCGCGTCATGTCGGTCTCAATCATCCCGGGCTGGATCTCGTACACGTTGATGCCCCACGGGCTGAGGCAATCCGCCAGCAGGGCGGTCATCATGGTCATGCCGGCCTTGGAGATGCAGTATTCGGAGCGGTTGGTACTGCTTGTGAAGCCGCTGATGGAGCCAATGTTGACGATTTGGCCGGGGCTGCCGCCGGAGTCGACCCTGTCGACCATGTGCCGGGCCAGGGTTTGGGTCAGGAACAGCGGGCCCTTGAGGTTGACGTCCATGACCTCGTCATAGCTGGCCTCTCCCATCTCCAACAGGTCCATCCGTTGGCGCGGCGCCATGCCCGCGTTGTTCACGAGCAAGTCCAGGGTTCCGCAGGCGTCCAGGGTGGCTGCGGCCACCTCCGCACGGCTGGCGGGATCGGCGATGTTGCCGGGTACCAGCGTGGCTTCGCCGCCCGCGTCACGCGCGCCGGCCGCAGCCTCCTCGGCCGCTTCCCGGTTGCTGCGGAAATTGATGGCAACATGCCAACCCTCCGCCGCCAGGGCCAGGACGATCCCCCGCCCGATGCCCCGGCCACCGCCTGTGACCAGAGCCTGTCGCCGATTACTCATACTCCATTGCCCGGGACAGGGCCTCCAGAAAGAAGTAGTCGCCCCACATCACACTTTCGTTGACCCCCAACCCCTTGCGACGCAGGTAAATGCCATGTCGCATGATGCCTTCCCAACCGTCAACCCCTTCCGCCAGGAATTCCGGACCGGTGAGGGTTTCCATAATTTGACAGGCGTATTCGTGGTAGGCACGCGCTCGAACCGGATCGCTAACCAACCGGGCCAACTGGAAGAAGCCGCAGGCACCGATCGCCGCGGCCGAACTTTCGTAGCGGGAAGCTGGATTTGCCTCGGTCCAGTCGTTGGGAGGGACGCCATCGTGCTGCGTGTGCTCCATGTAGTACTGGGCGTTCAATTCCGCGGTTTGCAGGAAACGCGAGTCGCCGGTGTAGGTGTACACCGTGCCGAACCCGTACATCGACCAAGTCAGACCCCGTGCCCACGAGGAGTCGTCGCGCCACCCGTGGTGGGTGGTTTGCCGCAGGAAGGCACCGGTCTCCAGATCGAAAATGCCCTCATGCGATGTGCTGCCGTCTCCGCGCACCAAATACCGGCGGGACGTGTGGCAGTGGGCATGTACCTTGTTCCAGAGTTCCTCGTCGCCGGTGGCCAGAGCTGCGTGGAAGATGATGCCGACGTTCATCATGATGTCGATGAAGATGCTCTCGTCGGAAACGAAGGAGCGCAGATACTGCCCTTTCTCCTTGAAGCGCATGCCCATGGTCTGGCCGGCCTGGACGATCACGTCCTGCAGGGCCTCGTCACCGGTTTCGTCGTGCCAGCGCTTCCAGGAGGACCAGAAGATGAACCCCAGGTCGTGAACGTTCCGGTCGTGTTCCCGACCCCGCAGCAGGTTGGAATAGTGGATGGCTGTGTCCCGCCAGAAGGGATCCCGCGTATGGCGGTAGAGAATCCACATTTGTCCCGCCACGAACCCCTCGCACCAGTTGGTCCATGCCTCCCCCTCGTGGTTCCAGCGGCCGTTCCTGGTGTAGAGGGGCAGGAGGTCGGGATGGCGCTCCGTCAGGTTGCGAACCTGTATCTCGGCAAAGGCGAGCGCCCTGTTGCACCGTTCCTTCAGGTCGGCCGGCACAGGCAACGGGTCGCGCGGGCTTACTTGCATAGGGTGGATTCCGGGTGTTGGCACGGTGGGGATTGGCTGAGTCTAGCATGGTGATACACCGGAATCCCCGTGGGACCGCAGCGGTTTCCCAGGGGTGTCCGCGATCGGATTCCGCGGTTCGCGGACTGCTCTACAATCGGTTCGAGTTTCAGGGGCGGCGTCACTGCGTCGCCTGCTTCCCGGGTGGTGCTTCATTGTGGCTGTCTCTTCGCCAATCGTCTATGGCGCTCATTGGTGCCCGGACTGCCGTCGCGCCAAATCGTTCCTCGGTGATCACCAAATCCCTTATGTCTGGGTCAACATCGAGGAGGATGAGGCAGCGGAACAGCTGGTGATCCGCCTCAACGAGGGCAAGCGGATCATTCCCACGATCGTGTTCGACGACGGCACGCGCCTCGTTGAGCCCAGTAACGCCGAACTTGCCGCCAAGCTGGGCCTCAAGACAACGGTCGATCGCAAGTTCTGGCCCCTGATCTGCATTGGTGCCGGTCCGGCGGCGCTCGTGGCCTCGATCTACACCACCCGCGAGGGTATCGACACGCTGCTGTTGGAACGGGGTGCGCCTGGCGGCCAAGCCACCCGCACGTTCAGCTACGAAAACGTGCCGGGTTTCCCTGACGGAGTCGATGGCAGCGAGTTTGCGCAAAGGCTTCTGGCACAGGCCCGGCGCTTTGGCGGCCAGGTCCTGGAGGCGGTCGATGTGGTGTCGGTGCTGAGGAACGATCCGTTCCTGACCGTACGGACCGGCACCGGGGATGAGTACACGGCCCATGCCGTCCTGCTCGCGTCCGGCAGCCGATATCGCACGCTGGGGGTGCCCGGGGAAGCGGACTTCATCGGTGCCGGCATTCACTTTTGTTCCACCTGCGACGGTCCGTTCTACCGCGACAAGGCGGTAGCGGTGATCGGAGGCGGCAACAGCGCGGCCGAAGAGGCCGTCCACCTGACGCGGTTTGCCTCAAGCGTTACCGTGCTGGTGCGCGGAAGCGAGTTCAAGGCATCGCCGGCCGTGGTGGAGAAGTTGACGGCAACCCCGGCCGTGGAGGTGCGCTATCGCACCGAGGTGGGTGCTTTTCGGGGTCGGGGAGGTCATTTGACAGCATTGCAACTGAACACGTCGGCGGGAGAGGGCGCGGAGTCGCTGGATGTGGACGGTGCCTTTGTCTTTGTGGGCCTCGAACCCAACACGGAATACCTGAACGGTCTGGAAGTCGTGCGCGACCAATGGGGATTCATCGAGACGGGGCATGCCCTGGAACATGCCAATGTGCCGCTGGCCCGGTTTGGTGGCCGGCGACCCTTTATGCTTGAGACCAGTGTGCCCGGCGTGTTTGCAGCCGGTGATGTCAGGGCTGGCAGCACCAAGCAGGTTGCGGCCGCGGTGGGTGAAGGAGCGACGGCGGCCCTGGCCATTCGCGACTTTCTGAAGTCGGTTTGAAGGACCTGCCTGGCGGACACACCAACGAGACTTAACCACATTGGATTCCGGGATGGACCATAGATGAACACTTCCAGTATTTCGGCCAACGGCCACGGGGCGGATTGGCAGTACACGATGCCCGTGGCGGAGTTGATGGAACAGCAACTGGCGACGGCCCGCGTGGGGGACTACACGGTGGCGCTGGTCTATCACAAGGACCAGGTGCATGCGATCGACAACCGGTGCCCCCACATGGGCTACCCCATGGACCGCGGCTCGGTCCGCAATGGTCTGATTACCTGCCATTGGCACCACGCGCGGTTCGACCTGCAATCGGGTGGGGCCTTTGACCTGTGGGCGGACGATGTGCCGACGTTTCCGGTGGATGTTCGGGATGGCGGCATCTGGGTCGATGTGGCCTCCACGCTGGATCGGGTGGCCCACAGCGAGGAGCGCCTGCAGATGGGCATGGAGCGCAGCCTGTCCCTGGTGGTGGGCAAGGCGGTCATCCTGCTGGAGGAACGCAACCTGATCGATCGCATCTTGGCGACGGGCCTCCGCTTCGGGTGCGAAAACCGCAACGAGGGCTGGGGACAGGGCCTGACCATCCTGGGCTGCATGGCCAGCATGCTGGACGGCCTGCCGCGCGAGCAGCGAGCGTTGGCGTTGTCGCACGGATTGGCCGCAGTCGCCGGCGACAGTGCGGGTTCCGCCCGGCGCTTCCTGGTCCAGTCCCTGCCCGACACAACCGATGACCTGGATCTGCTCAAGACCTGGTTCAGGGAGTTCATCGAAGTCCGGGACACGGAAGGGGCGGAACGCTGCGTCGTGTCCGCGATCCGCAGCGGTGCCGACGGTCCTTTCCTGATGGACATGTTGGCCTCCGCCATCCTGGACCACCGCTACATCGACACCGGCCATCCGATGGACTTCTGCAACCGCGCCTTCCACATGCTGGACATGACCGGGTGGACCGAAACGGAGTTGGTGCTGTCGAGTCTGGTGCGCTTGGTTGCGGGTGCCATGCGCATGGAGGAGTCCCATGCCTGGCGCCACCCGGACGACCTCATTGAAATCCTGAACCGGGCATTCGCGGAACTGCCTGCCGCCTACGCCGAGGAAGGATCCGCGGAACCCCGGGAGACGGGGGCTTCAACCTTGGTGGAAACCGTGCTGTCCGGGCATCCCAACGAACCCGCGCTGGCCGTGGCTGCCTGCCTCGATGCCCTGCGTGCCGGGCTGTCCGGGGAAGGACTGGCCGTGCATATCTGCTACGCGGCCGCGATGCGCATCGCGCGCTTCCATACCAGCAATGAAATCGGGGACTGGGACACGGCCCTGCACACCTTCACGTTCGGCATGGCGGTGCTCCAGGCCTACCAGCGTGCACCCTCGGCCGACATGCTGAGGGGGATTCTGGACACGGCCATGAGCGTGCACCTGGACCGGTTCCTGAACATCCCAGCCCAGCGTATTCCCACCCCGGCCGACGGACCGGGACCGGAAGAGCCGTTTGGGGAGCGGTTGAACGACCTGCTGGATCAGCAGTACCGGGTCAATCAGTCGGGCCAGATGGTGGCCGACCACTGCACGAACGAGGCCGGCCAAAATGAGGTCCGCGCCGCGCTCAAGGAGGCATTGCTGCGGGAGGACCGGGACTTCCACACCATCCAGTGTGTGGAGGCGGCCCTAACCCTACACGACCAGCTTCGGCGAAACTGGTCCCACTGTGATTGGCTCGATCCTGTCATTCCGCTGGTGGCAGCGGCCCGCTACCTGGCGGCCCATGCTCCCACCATGAGGGCGCAGGGCCAGACATTCGGGATTGCGTTGCGCCTGCACCGGGGCGAGGACCTTGCCGTCGGCTGAATCCGAGCATGTGTGATTCGGGTTCCGGTCGGACCAGTCTATCGGGTTGGGCTGGCCGGAACCCGGCGCTTGACAGCCGTTGGTGTCCCTGGCAGCGGCTGCGCCACGATGATGGCACTCTAAGCCGACTACCGCCGGCCTCGGTTCTACTAAACCGCAACCGCGGCCATCAGATCGTTCAGGGCTCCCGCCTCCGGGGAATCCGGGTCAGCCAGCTGCCAGTTTCGAGCCACGTCCTCCAACAGGGCATGGGCGGAATCGGCATCCCCGGCCTCCGCCTTGACGCGGGCCAGCCAAAAGCGGTCCCGCACGGACGGACGGCGTGCCAGCCGTTCTTCCAACGCCGCCATCGCGCGCGGGTAATGACCGCCTCGGACCAGGGCTTCGACCAGAGTGTCCTCGAATACTTCACGCTGGGCATGACTACCGCCGATACGGACCAATTGGGGCATTACCGGTTCGAGACAGGCAATCGCAGCGGTGTAGTCCCCGGCGGTGAAGTGGGCGATGCCGTCGACCAGGGGCAGTGTCATGTCCCTGTGGAGTGCTTCCCCCGCCTCCGCCTGACGGTTTAGACGTTGCTTCATGCGCTTGATGCTTGCCATATCGCCGGTGGCGGCAAATGCCAAAGCCGCATGCGCATCCCGGAAGGCCGGGCCGGGGGTGTCGATGGCCACCTCTGCCTGGTCCCGAATCAGCCCTGTATCCAGTGCGGGTTCGGCACGGCCGTACAGCCTCATGCGCCACATGAGCGAGGCACTGTCCGCCAATGTGCCCGGATCCCGCTGTTCCACGGTTGGGCCAATGGCTTCCCTGTACAGTTCAACGGCCTCGTCATACCGGCCCAGGGCGAGTTCGAACAACGCTTGGTGCCACGACAGGTGGACGTTGAACGGTGAACGACGGTCGTAGGATTGAAGCCAGCCACCCAGGAAATCGCTGCCGGATCCGGCGTTGCCCTGCTCAAAGTGGGCATGTGCAATGGAATGGGCGGCGTGGCCGCTGGTGGGCCGCTGGGCCAGGGAGCGTTCCGCCAGGGCCAAGGCCTCGCTGAACAGCCCGACTTCATGGTGCGCGAACGCGTAGTGGCTCAGGAATGCCCAGTCGTCGCCGTAGCTGGGCGCCAGGGACTTCAGCAGCGGGAAATAGACACTGGGGAAGTCTTTGACGCCAGCCCCGCTGCAGCCAAGGGTGTACAGCCGATTGACCGCCCGCAGGATCATGGCGTCGCGGGGAAACCGGTCAAGGTGGGCGTGCATGGCAGTGCGGGCACGCGTTCCATGGCCATGGACGAAGAGCCAAATTGCTTCCACATGGGCTCGTTCGCGGGCAGTGGCGTTGCGGGCAAGTTCCCGGGCGCGGTTGGCGACCACGCGGTCCGAGCCATCGGCAATGCCCATCCGGAGGTACGCCAACGAGATGTGGGGGAGGGCAAAACCCTCATCGGCGGCAATCGCGTCCTCGAGTCTGGCTTCGGAACCGAAACTCTGCTCCAGTAGCAAGTCAAGGCCTTCAACGTAGTGTGTGGCCGCCTCCGCCGAAGAGGTGGTCAAGGCCAGGTCGAATCGATCACGGTGTCCTGCGTTCATCTTGATATTTGCCTTGTCGGTTGCAGCCTCGGTGCGATCTGGGAGAGCCAGCGGTTCATATGGGCTTCCATCCCCGGCTACCTCCGGTCCGAATGCCCCGGTGGCGAGCTGTGAGCCATGGGATCGCCGGACATTGGAAGGCACGATAGCACACTGTTGTTGGCCCCTTTTGCCTCGGTTGTCGGTCATCGGAATCTTGCCCTTTGCCTGGGACCGGAAGTCGGCGGTCAGGCTAATCGGCCGGGAACTCCATGCGGTACACACCGCCCTCCAGGTCCAGCAGGTACAGCTCGCCGTCGGCGTCCTCGCCGAAAGAACTGATGTTGTGATCGGTGTCCGCCAGTTCCCGGACTTGCCAGTCCGGATCGGAAGGCGAGCCGGCATCGACCACAGTCCAGACGCGGCCGCTGCAGAAGTCGCCCACCACATAGCGTCCGGCCATCGCGGGCCAGTCCGAACCCCGATAGACATAGCCCCCCGTTACGGAACAGTCCCCGGTTCCGTGCGGGAACTCGGCGACCACCTGCTCCAGCCCCTGCGGATCGCAGGCCCGGCCGGGGGGAAAGCAGTGCGCGCCCTCCATCAGCGGCCAGCCGAAGTTCAGGCCTCCGGCCGAACCGGCCGGTACAAAGTGGACATCCTCATACAGGTTCTGGCCCACATCCGCTATCCACAGATCACCCGTGGCCGGATCGAAGGCGTAGCGCCACGGGTTGCGCAGGCCCACCGCCCACACCTCGTCGCGGACCTGTTGTCCCTTCCAGGTTCGATCCACCCACGGATTGTCATCCGGGATGCCGTATTCCCGGCCTCGGTGCCCCAGGACATCGATGCGCAGCATCTTGCCCAGGAGCGAGTCGGGATTCTGGCCATTGCGAAAGCGGTCGTCCGCGGCCCCGCCGTCGCCCGTGCCGATCCAGAGCATGTTGTCCGGGCCGAACAGAAGCATGCCGCCGTTGTGGTTGGTAGCCGGCTGGGGAATGGTCAGCAACTTCTCCTCCGAGGCCTCGAGGGCCGTCAGCGGATTGGCCGGAGAGGCGCTGAACCGGGAGACCACGGTCTGGTTGCCCTGGGCCGTGTAATTGACATAAAACTCAAGGGTGCGGCCGTAGTCGGGCGGAAAGGCCATGCCCAGCAGCCCCTGCTCGTTGCCGGTGTCCTTGACCCGTGCGCGAATGTCGAGGAACGGCTCTGCCAGCAGGTTCCCGTTCTCCAGGATCAGGATCCGTCCGGCCTGCTCGACGATGTAGAGTCGGTCGGAACCGTCGCCGGCATGGGTCAGGAACACCGGTCTGATCAGCGTGGCTACCGGTTCCAGCTCCAGCCGGGGTTCGACCGTGGTAGTAGGCGCCTCGACAGCCGAGGTGTTGGGGACCGGTGTCGGTGTTGCCATGGGCACCGCTTCCGCGGCCGCCCGGACCGGCTGGCTCGAAGTTTCAGGTGTTGGCGTACGCTCGGGAACGTCGGTGCCGGAGGTGCAGGCTGTGGTGGTGGCTGCCAGCAGGATGCCCAGCCAGACGGCAATCAGGCGGTTGGAGAGTTCCCGGGAGGGTTGTGTGAATTTCATGCGTATTGGGGTTGGTCTGTGTAACTGGCTGTGCGAGCGTAGCAGGCTGATCGACAATCCTATGTACCGGCTGCGGGAGTGGCGGTGGCATGGCACGTGTGGAACTTCCTATGGTGCGGTCCGGGTCTCGATGATGCCTGTGACCGACGCCTGATCGCGGCTCGCGTTTTGGGAGGTTGCCGGTCCGCGGCACAGGTGGTCGAATGCCCCTTGGCGGCTGCCGCTGAAGTAAAATGCCACGGCTTGCCAGGAATGCGACGGGATTTGGTCGCGGTCGGCTCTGGAGAAGTATGGATTGACTACCCATTTCATAACCGGCGTCACCGGATTTGTCGGCTCACACTTGACCCACCGCCTGTTGTTGGAGGGTGATCGGGTCGTGACCATGGTCCGCGCCTCGGACAACGAGGCGGCGCGGGCCCGTTTGCTGCCCGTGCTGGAGGCGATAGGCTCCGACCAAAAGTTGCCGTTGGACAACCTTCGGGTGTTCGCCGGAGACGTGACCCAGACCACGGGCGAACTGGTGGCGGGCCTCAGGGCGGTCACCGACGAACACATCGACATGACGTGGCACTCGGCGGTCACCTTCAAGTTCCGCAAGCGCGATCTGGCCGAGATTGAGGCGATCAACATTCAGGGATCGCGCAACATGATCCTGACCACCCTCAGTCTCAACGGCAAACGGAATCGGCCCAGGTACATGCATGTCAGCACGGCTTATTCCTCCGGACGTCTTCAGGGCACCGTTCCCGAACGGGTGGTGGAGTCCACTCCGGACTACCGCGGCCTTTATGAATGGTCCAAGCACAAGGTTGAGCTGGACATGGCCCGGATCCAGAATCAGGAGGACCTGGATGTAACCGTGTTGCGGCCGGCAATCATTGTCGGGTGCGAGGACACGCGGTCTGTGAATCACTCCGGGTACTACCAAGTCATTGGCACGATGTACAAGCTCTTCCTGATGCGTCGTCAAAAGCTGGGTGATGCCTGGGATCACAGGGTTCCACTGCGTTTCGAGGCCAACCCGGCCATGCGTCTCAACCTTGTACCCATCGACTACGTCATTGACAGTATGGTGGCCTTGGCAGCCCGCCCCGAACTCTGCAACCAGGAACTCAAGGTGTTCAACCTGGTCAATGAGGATGCTCCGGTGATGCAGGACATCGTGGACGTGATGGAGGCATCCCTCGGCATCAGCGGCCTGGAGATGGTCGACGAGTCCGTTTTTGCCGAGAGGCGGATGAGTGCCATCGAGAAGGTGTTCTCCCGTGCCATCTCCTTCCAGGCACCGTACATCAAGGAAGACATCCGGTTCGAAACCAAGCGGTTCCGCGCCCTTGTGGACAAGAACGAGGTGCCGGTCCCGGTTCTGGACGCCCCAGCCATCAGGCGCCTGAACTACGCCTATTTCGATTTGATTCGGCCCGAGATCGAGGCTTCGCTGTCTGCGGCCGTCTGACTAGTCGCGGACGCCGCGTCTGGCGGCCTCAATGGCGACCATTCGGCTGCGGCCGGCCTTGATCATGCCTTCCGCGGTCTCCGCGAGTCCGTAGCGTTCCAGATTGTGGGCGCTGACCCACGCCGCCGCTCGCACATCGTCGCCCGGGGTCAGCTCGCCGGCCTGCCAACGGCACAGGTAGTCGATCACCACGTAGTGGTACAGGACGGCTTGGTCCCGGTCGCGGATGATCGGTTCATAGACTCCGATCTGGTCCAGGATCTGGACCTCGATGGCGGTTTCCTCGCGCAGTTCCCGGCGCAGTGCGTCGTGCAGGTTCTCGCCCAGTTCCACCAGCCCGCCGGGCAAGCCCCACTGCTCCTCGTGGGGAGGGTTGCCGCGCTGGACCAGGAGTACCCGATCCAGCAGATCGAACACCACCGCACCGACGCCCACCATTGGGAACTTCGGATGTCGCCGGTCGGTCGGCGACGACTCGGATGCGTCGGCAGAGTGAGGCTTTAGTACAGCCATGGCTGTATCAGGCCCATGAACTGCTGCCAGTCCGTCAGTGTCGCGTCGGGGCGGACCCGGCGGGCCAGTTGTTGGTTGTCATATGCCGTCTGGCGATCGGTTGTGCCCAGGTCACAGTGCATTGTCATCGTTCCCAAGTCTGCTCCGCCGCCGATGTCGTGGCGCAGGCTGTCGCCCACCACAGCCACTTCATAGGGTTGCAGTCGCCATCGGTCCAGTACCGGAGTGAAGATCTCCGGCGAGGGTTTGCGCCACTCCACGCTGGCACTGCACAGGACCACATCGAACCACGGGCGGAGCTCCAGGTAGTCCACGATTCGTTGAAACACGCGCTCGCACGGGTGGTTGGCCACGATCGCCAGGTTCACGTCCAGGTGTCGCAGGTGGCTCAGAGCGGCCATCACACCGTCGTACAGGCGCCAGCTTTGCATCTCGGGTGCGTAGAAGAGGTCAACGGACGTGGCCAGGACCCGACTGTCCATCTTGCTGGCCGGGTAGCCGCAAAACTGGAGCAGGAAGCTCATGGTGTCGTTGGCAATGTGTTCCTCGGCCTCCTCCTCCGACTTCTCCTGGGCAAACTGGCGGGCACTGATGATCTGTTCCCAAAAATCCGGAAACAGTTCCATCCCGCTCTGTTCCATATAGTCCTGGGCCATGCGCGCGCCCTCGGCCATCAGGTCCTCGTGCGGACGGTCCAGAAATGCCAGTGTATGGTCAAAGTCGAAGATGATGCCGGCCAGCAGCCGCGGGCTTTGCCCTTCGCGGGCGACCATCAGTTCCTGGAGGGTTGCAATTCCATCTGTGTCGCCGCGTGCGGATGGAAGCGGGGTCTGAGACATCGGTGGAGGAAAACGGTTCCCGAGTCTTGGACATGTTCGGAGACTTGGATTATATCGCCGGACCGAGCCGACCGGTGCCGGGGTCCGGCCCTATAATCGGGTCCCAGATGATGTAGTCCTGAATATTCCGCGATTTTGGACTGGAGGCATTGCATGGCCGGCACGGCTCCCCCCCGCTTGCAAATCGGCGAAACGACTTGTCATATCCTGTCCGACGGCAAGCATCGGGCGGACGGTGGGGCATTCTTCGGAGTGGTGCCGCGCATCCTGTGGGAGCGGGTCGTGCAGCCGGATGCCCGCAACATGATTCCGGTGGACGTACGCTGCCTGTTGATCGAAACCGGGGACCAGAAAATCCTGGTAGACACGGGCCACGGCGACAAGTTCGATGCCAGGCTGCGCAAGCGCTACGGCCTGCCGCCGGAGCGGGATCGCCTGATTGCGGATCTGGCCCGCGCCGGCTTTGCGCCGGAGGACGTCACCACAGTTCTCATGACCCATCTGCACGCTGATCACGCGGGCGGCATGACCCGGTGGCAGGATCAGGTTGAAGGGGGGCCCGTCGAGCCGGCCTTTCCCAACGCCGCATACATCGTCCAGGGCCGGGAATACGACGCTGCCACCAATCCCAACGAGCGGACCATTGCCACTTACTATCCCGACAACTGGCAGGTGCTGACCGGCACCGGCCAGCTGCGCATGGTAATGGGCGGCCATGACTTCGGGCCCCATGTGCGCACCGAGACCGCGGCCGGACACACGGACTCGCTGCAGGTTGTTTGGGTTGAATCCGAAGGCGAAAGCTTGCTGTTCTTGGGAGATGCCGCCAACTTTGCTGTACACCTGGAACGGCTTCCCTGGGTGCCTGCCTTCGACGAGATGCCGATCCTCAGCATGGAAGCCAAAAAGCGGTTGCGTACGCAAATCCTAGAGAAAAACCCGTTGCTGGTTTTCCAGCACGATCCCCGAGTCGTGACCGGCCGCCTGGTCCAGTCCGCAGAGGAACGGTTCACGGTTGTCGAGGAGATTGTCGAGGATCCCGCGTGGGATCGGGGCCGCGATGCTCCCATCTAAGCCGAGGACAGTGTGACTTCGCCGGCCAGTAGCTTGTGCAGGCAGCCGCCGGCATCCCTGACCAGTAGGGATCCGTCCTCATCCGTTCCTTCCGCGATGCCCACCAGGGGCTGGTCCGATGTGCCTGGCATCCTGGCACTAACCTGGTGGCCCAATGTGCGCAGACTCTGTTCCCAGATTCGTTCCTGAACTCCCTCGGCTCTTTCCCTATGGAGGCGGATGGACAATCTGCGGCACAGGGATACGGAAAGGCGGCGGCGGCTGACCTTGCATTCGGCCACCATGCGCAGGGATATGGGCGGCACGCGGGATTCCGATGTCGGCGGCAACTGGCCAGGGGTGTGGTTGACATTGATGCCGATGCCCAGGACCGCATAGGGGGAACCTTGCGGATCCCGGCCCGCCTCCAGCAGCACGCCTGCCACCTTGCGCGGATGCGAGTTTACAGGTGCATGCACCACGTCGTTGGGCCAATCCAGGGTCAGGTCGTGCAGTCCCGGATGGGTTTCCTCGATCGCCTCCAGGACCGCCAGGCCCGAGAGCAGGGGTATGCCATTACCGCCTCCGTCCCAAAGCCGATCCCGCAACAGGATGCTCACGGCGATGGAGCAGCCGCTGACATCCACCCATTTGCGCTGGTGACGTCCCCTGCCTTCCGTCTGGGCTTCGGCGAAGACCAATGTGCCGCCGGGATGGGTCCATGCCAGCGAATGGACCACGTCCATGGTGGAACGGCAGCGCCGGTAGGAGTAGACGGTGTGACCAATCGGCTGGTTCCCGAGACTGGATTCGATGACGCTGTAGTCCATGGCACTAACTGTATCGGCATGTGATCGAAAGGGCGGGAATTAGGTTAACAACAGGGAACCGCGGCCGGACGCCGGGAGCATCGACTTATGCAATTGAATGGCCCTGGGCGCGGTACCTGCCGGAGAGGCGGCAGCGAATTCCCAGTTGCGGGGACCGTGTCTGAACGGAGTGTTGGAGTAGACTCGCACCTTGACCGTGCCCGCAACCTCCGGCAGTCTCACCCTTTGAATTCCCCGTCTCCGCCTCCATGAACGCCGTCCAAATCCGGGAATTTGGCCTCGATACCGACTCCTATCTCTATGGAGAGAGTGTGCCCGACCCCGTCTGTGGTCCCGACGAGGTCATGATCCGGGTCCGGTACGGCGCCTTGAATCGCCTGGACGACTGGGTTCGGATCGGCTGGCCCGGCATCGGCTTGGCCCTCCCGCACATACCCGGAAGCGACTTCTGCGGAGAGATCGTCGAGGTGGGTTCCCAAGTTGCCGGCTGGCAGTCCGGCCAATGGGTTACGGCCAACAATGGAATCTGGTGCGGCCGCTGTGTGCGCTGCCATGAGGGGCGCCACAATCTCTGCGATACGTTCGGCATCCTAGGCGAAAGCGTTCCCGGTGTCATGGCGGAATACGTGGCTGTGCCGGCTCGCAACCTGATCGAAATCCCCGCCGGCTTCGATTTGCAGGCGGCCGCGGCGGCATCGCTGACCTATCTGACGGCCTGGCACAGTCTGATTAAAGTGGGTCGGCTGCAGCCGGGCGAGCAGGTTCTGGTGGTCGGGGCCGGGGGCGGCGTCAATGTCGCCGCCCAGCAGATTGCCCGGTTCCGCGGTGCCCGTGTGCTTGTCCTGGCCAGTTCCGCCGCCAAGGCGTCCCGGGCACTGGAGGAAGGTGCAGCTTGGAGCCTGGACATCAGCGGGGAGCCGCGTTGGACGCGCTCGGTGCGCGCGGCGTCGGGCCAGGGCGGCGTGGATATGGTTGTGGACAACGTGGGCTCCGCCACCCTGCCCTCGTCCATGGGCGCGCTGGTGAAGGGAGGACGCATCGTCACGGTGGGCGGAACCAGCGGCTACGACGCGCAGATACCCGTCAACCGGTTGTTCATGAACCACCTTTCGTTGCGCGGCAGCACGATGGGCACCCAGGCCGACTACGAACAGGTGATGCGCCTGGTCTTCGAAGGCAGTCTGAGCCCGGTGGTCGACCGGGTGTTCGGAGCCCGAGGCTATGGCGCGGCCATTCGGCATCTGTGTTCCGGAACCAGCTACGGCAAGGTTCTTGTGGACCTGCATGATTGGTAGGAGTGGATCGGTGACTGACACCTATGCCGAGGCGGCACAGACACTTTCGGCCCGTCTCGATCAGCTGAGGGCGGGCGCGCTGGCGGGAGGCGGCGAGGAAAGGGTCGCACGCCACAAGGCGCGCGGCAAGTACACGGCCCGGGAACGACTGGAAATGTTCCTTGACCGCGCTTCCTTCCGCGAGACGGGTCGCTTTGTCATGGACGACGCGCCGCCGAAGGAACAGGCGGACACGCGCATCCCCGGGGATGGTGTCGTTACGGGCTATGGGACTGTGGATGGGCGCCTAGTCTATGTCTATGCCCAGGATTTCACGGTCATGGGCGGCACCGTCAGCCATCGGCATGCAGCCAAGATCTGCCGCATTTTGGATCAGGCGATGGAGAACGGCGCGCCCGTGGTTGGCTTTGTCGAATCAGGTGGTGCCCGCATCCAGGAGGGGGTCAAGTCGCTCGCCGGCTATTCCGAGATCTTCCGGCGCAACACTCTGGCCTCCGGCGTGGTGCCCCAGTTGTCCATCATCATGGGCCCCTGCGCCGGCGGTGCGGTCTACAGTCCGGCCCTGACGGATTTCATCTTCATGGTGGAGCAGTCCAGCCAGATGTTCGTGACCGGCCCCGACGTGCTGCGCGCGGTGACCCAGGAGGAGGTTACGCTTGAGGAACTGGGCGGCGCCGCCGTGCACACCGGCCGTTCCGGCGTGGCCCACTTCTCCGCCTCCAGCGAGGAGGATGCATTGTTCCTGGTCCGGCAGCTACTGGGCTATCTGCCGGACAACAACCTGAGCGATCCCGTCATCCTGCCCAGCAAGGACGATCCCCTGCGCCAGGACACCGCCTTGGACTCCCTTGTGCCGGACAATCCGAACAGGGGTTACGACATGCTGGAGGTGATCGAGCGCATCGTCGACGGCGGCCAGTTCATGCAGGTGCACGAGAACTGGGCTGGCAACATTCTGACCGGGTTTGCGCGTCTGCACGGCCGCGCGGTGGGCATTGTGGCCCAGCAGCCTCAGGTTCTGGCCGGTGTCCTGGATGTCAACTCCAGCCAGAAGGGTGCCCGTTTTGTGCGGTTCTGCGACGCGTTCAACATCCCCCTGGTCGTGTTTGAGGATGTGCCCGGTTTCCTGCCGGGGGTGGACCAGGAGCACGACGGGGTGATCCGCCACGGAGCCAAACTGCTGTATGCCTTCTGCGAGGCTACGGTACCCAAGGTGACGGTAATCGTGCGCAAGGCCTACGGCGGTGCCTATTGCGTGATGAATCCCCGCCAGACGGGTGCCGACCTGGTGCTGGCTTGGCCAACCGCGGAAATTGCGGTCATGGGAGCCGATGGTGCCGTCAATGTGATTTTCCGGCGCGAAATACAGGCGGCCGACGATCCGATCCAGCGCAAGGCGGAGTTGGTGGAAGAGTACCGCGACCGCTTCACCAACCCGTTCATCGCCGCCGAGAGCGGATACCTAGATGACATCATCGAGCCCCATGAAACGCGGCCCAGGCTTATCAATGCACTGGAGATGCTCCAGAACAAACAAGCCCAGCTGCCGCCCAAGAAACACGGCAACATCCCTCTCTGATGCCGTCGGTCCGGGAGTGCCCGGCCGCGTCATCCACGCATGCACTGAACGATGTTCCGCAAAGTTCTGATTGCCAACCGCGGAGAGGTGGCGGTACGGGTCATCCGTTCCTGCCAGGAACGCGGCATTCGCACCGTGGCCATTTTCTCGGACGCGGACCGGGCCGCCCTGCATGTCCGCTATGCCGATGAGGCCTACCGCGTGGGTGGCCCTGCCAGTGCGGACAGCTATCTCCGCATTGACCGCATCGTGGACGTGGCGCGGCGGGCCGGAGTGGACGCCGTGCATCCGGGCTACGGGTTCCTGGCGGAGAATCCGGAGTTCGCCCACGCGGTGGCCGACGCCGGCATGGTGTTTGTAGGGCCTTCCCCCGACGCCATCGCCACCATGGGCGACAAGGTGGCGGCTCGTCAGGCGATTCAGGCGTTCAACGTTCCGATTCTGCCGGGCACGCCGGGAGGCCTGGACGACGCGGAACTGCGTGGGCGCGCCGGTGAGATTGGGTTCCCGCTCATGATCAAGGCTTCGGCCGGCGGCGGGGGCAAGGGCATGCGCATCGTGGACCGTGAGGAGGGATTTGATGCCGCTCTGGCCACGGCCCGGCGGGAATCGGCGGCCAGTTTCGGCAACGACAATGTCTACTTGGAAAAGTATGTTGCAAACTCGCGCCACATTGAGATCCAGATTCTGGCGGACCGGTTCGGCGAGACCATTCACCTTGGCGAGCGCGAGTGCAGCATCCAGCGTCGGCACCAAAAGCTGATTGAGGAGGCGCCCAGCGTGGTCAGCAGTCCCGAGTTGCGGGAGGCGATGGGCCGGGCTGCGATCCAGGCGGCGGTCTCGGTAGGCTACCGTAATGCCGGCACCGTGGAATTCCTGTTCGACGGTGCGAGCGCCGAGTTCTACTTTCTGGAGATGAACACCCGTCTGCAGGTGGAACATCCGGTGACGGAGCTGGTGACCGGAGTCGACATCGTACGGGAGCAGTTCGCCATTGCCGACGGCCGCCACCTGCGCCATCGCCAGTCGGATATCCAGCCCAGCGGGTGGGCCATCGAGTGCCGTATTACAGCCGAGGATCCCTTTCGCAATTTCCTGCCCAACAGCGGGGTCGTGAGCTTCGTCCAGGAACCCACGGGCCCCGGCGTGCGTGTCGAGAGCAGTCTCTATCGCGGTTGTCCCGTCGACCTCTATTACGACCCCATGGTCGCCAAGCTCGTCGTGTGGGGCGAGACCCGGGCCGAAGCCATCATGCGCATGCGGCGGGCCCTGAGCGAATATCGCATTGTCGGCGTCAAGACATCGATTCCCTTCCACATTTCGGTGATGAAGAGCACGGAATTCATGATGGGGCACTTCGATACCGGCTTCATCGATCGGCGCCGGCTGCAGGACGATGCGGAGGAACGGGAGCGGAACACCCGCGTGGCGGCGGTGGCAGCCGCCATGGTGATCCACGCCGAACAGAGGCAGGCGGTGCACATGCGGTCCCGCGGAGACGACCAAAGCCGGCGCGACCGTTGGCGGCGCACCGGCCGCCTCCGAGCAACGCGGGGCCTCTCGTGAGGTACTTCGTGCAGGTCGACGGCGAGTCCTGGGTGGTGGACATTGAAGAGGACGCCGTCCTAGTCAACGGCGAGCCGGTATCCGTTGACCTGACCCAGAGCGGTATCCCCGAACTGTACAGTGTGCTGCTCGACGGCTCCAGCCATGAGGTGCTGGTGAGCAGCGACGTGTCGGGTTGCGACGTGACGGTTGACGGCCAAGTCCTGCGCGCCGAGGTTCAGGACGAACCGACCCGCACCCTTATGAAGGGTCGTGGCCCCGTCGACGCTGCGGGTGGCGACCTGCAGGTCACAGCCCCGATTTCAGGCCTGGTGGTATCGGTGGCTGTGGCAGACGGCGATACGGTCGAGGCTGGCCAGACCTTGGTTGTGCTCGAGGCGATGAAGATGGAGAACGACATCACCGCACCGCGGGTCGGTGTGGTGGGCCAGGTCGCGGTGGCCGATGGGGACCGCGTCGAGATCAACCACGTGATGCTGGTCCTGCTGGAGGAGGAATCGGCTCCCGACGGATAGCTGTCCGCCCCGGACCAGTGGGCATACTCGGCCTATCGTTCCCGGTTCTGATGAGTTAGTGTGCCGGGTTCAAGCCCGAATCCCTACACGGTAATCAGGGCTTGGTCCCGGTGGTAGACCACCGGGTTCTGGCGGTCGTCGTTCAGTTCGTCCCCGATCGCATACGCGGCGACCTGTTCGTCGCTCAGGACATTCTGGATCCCGTTGAAGGTGCTGCCATAGGGCATGAAGGCACAGGTCATGGCCCGGCGCCAGCCGGAGGTCATGTTGGCGCCGGCTCCGTGGGCCAGCAGGCCGTTGTGGAAGGAGCAGGCACCCGCCTTCATGGGGGCGGCGATGGATTCCATGTCCACAAAGTCGGGATACTCCCGAAAGAGGTCCGACATGTTCTCGGCGATCGGCACGTTGACGTAGGTGGTCTGCTTGTGGGAGCCGGCCAGAAAGTAGAGGCAGCCGTTGTGGGCGGTGGCGTCGTCCAGCGCGATCCAGATGCTGATCGCATCCGGGGAATAGAAGGACCACTTGGGGTTGTCGTGGTGCCAGGCCGTGGCATTGGCCCAGGGTTGCTTGATCAGGGCCTGGTCGTGCCAGACGCGCATGCCGTCCGTCCGGGCCAGTTCGGTGGCCATGCGGCCGATGCGGGGATCCAGGATGAGCTCCTTGACCGCGGGATTGTCCTTCCACAAGTTGAGGCGCTGGACGAAGATGTAGTCGTAGAAGGAGCCGTCGTCTCTCCAGCGCGCGTCGTCCACGGTGCCGTCGACGACCAGCTTGCGGTCCTTGCGCCCGCGCACGGCCTCATCCACGGCGTCGCGCCAGGTCTCGAGTTCCTCTGGGGTGAGGAAGTCATCGAGCACGACGAAACCGTTGGTTTGATAGGCGTCAATCTGGGCCTGTGTGATTTCCGTGTTCATGGCATCTCCTTGTCCCACAGGGGCATCCTGCCCCTTCAGCAACGGCCAAACGTTGCAGGGAGCTGTGCCGCGACAGGCACAGCTCCCTGCCTACCAAAATCTCTTGTCCGCCAGTTTACTCGCTGGCGTAGAACATCTGCTCGCCGCTGTTGTTGCCGGCAATGGCCTGGCCCTGGATGGGTACATTGCGCATCGCCGCATCCGTCACCAGCACGTAACCTACGTTCTCGGCCATGCCGATGATGTAGTTATTGTCCCTGTGGATCTGCATGATTTCGTCAAACAGGGCCGCGTCCTCGGCGGAACCCGGTACCGCCTGCACTCGCATTCGAGCCAGTTCGACGAGCCGCCTGACTGCTGCCGGAGGCTCCTCGCCTTCCTCCCCGTTGGATGTCACCCATTGGTTCCAGAGCGGACCCCAACGCAACGAATGTGGGGGTGTATAGTCCGTCCACGTACCGGCCTCCCACATGGGCTGCACGTCCCAGAGCATGGTGGCGAAGACCTCGTTGGCGTTGTACCGCTGCCCTAATAGCGAGGATTCCAGCAGTTTCGCCGTGGTGTTGATGCCTACGTCCGTGAAGTATTCGACCAGGAGCTCTGCCACCGGAGTGAAGTCCGGAGCGAAGTCCGCGTATTCGATGGGAAGGGTGAAGGGCTCGCCATTCGGCGCCAGCCGCCATCCATTCGCGTCTCGCTGGCCCATGCCGATGCTGTCCAGCAGCGCATTGGCCTGATCCGGATCGTAGGTGCCCGGAGAAATCTCCGGCGGACTGCCAAAGCCGAAATAGATGGTTTCCACGATTTCCGGATTGTTGATTGCCAGAGCCACGGCCCGGCGGAAATCCCGGTTTCCGGCTACGAGTCGCCAGGTCTCATCCGGATGAGTGAGGTTGAACCAGAAGGAGACGGGACTGACATGGTTGTCCATGATGCGGAATTGGATGTAGCCTTTGTCCACGGCCTCCTGATACAGCGGCAGTTTCAGCAGCGCCGTGTCTTCGCGCAGCATGTCCACTTCGTCCGCAAAGACCTTTAGGTTCACCATGTCGGTGTCCGCCACCAGTTGGGAAACCACTTCGTCAATGTAGGGCAGCTGGTTGCCGGCCGCATCCACCTTGAAGTAGTAGGGGTTGCGCACGAACTTCATCAGCCCTTCTTCCTCCGTCACGTTTATCCAAGGCCACAAGGCCGGGAATCCAGCGCAGCGCGCGTTGGGGAGGTCCCAGTTCAGGCAGTCGATCGAAGCGAAGAGAGCCGCCTCGTCCTGCAGGTTTTTCTCTTCCGCCATCTTGGCGATTTCAGCAGGGTCGGTGTAACTGCTGTGGAAATCCTTGAGGAAGTGAGCTGGCTTGAAGATATCCGTGTAGCCCTGCCAGCCCTTGATGCTCAACTCCCGCAGGAAGCCGCCATAGGTGTCCTGGAAGGTAATGCGGAAGGAGTAGTCATCAATGATTTCCACATCCATGATCTCGCCGTTGGGGTTTCCTGCGGACTTGAACTTGTTCGGGTAGCCGGGCGAAAGGCTCTCGTTGGACCAGTAGTCATCGAAAGCAAACGCCACATCCGCCGTCGTCACCGGAACACCGTCGGACCACTTCAGGCCTTCCCGCAAGTTAAAACTGAAGACCGTGTTGTCGTCATTGACGTCATAACTTTCGACAACATTGCCGTAGATGCCCTTCACGGTGATGCCCGGCGCTGCCAGCACGTTTTCGTTCAGCATGATGAACACGTCCGGATTCCAGTCCGGACCGCCGTGCGCGAAACGCATCACGCCCCCGTACTCCCCGATCTCCAGATCCGGCAGATCCTCCACCTGAGAAATCACGCCTGCCGTAACCACCAGGGGGTTGGTGGGCAGGCGTTCGTCCACCGGTGGCAGTGCCCCGGAAGCCACCTGCTCATCCAGGTAGGGCGACTGGGAATACTTGCTCTCCGGCGCCGCCATTTCCGCAGCCGGTTCCTCGGCCTCTTCCGGTGGAACTGCGGCTTCCGGAGGCGCACAGGCGG
>VXMJ01000084.1 GCA_009841145.1 Caldilineaceae bacterium SB0661_bin_34
AGCACGCGATACCGACAGGTATTGCCGGATCGGCATAGGTTCTGGAGACCGGAGACCTGTGCTTGGTTTGGGACTTATGCCGAGGGGTTGACCCTGGGTATGGGAACTGGGCCCGACGGTTCCGCCCTTGCAGGTTGTTGAGTTAACTGCAGAGACGCCGGGCGCGGCGGAACAGGAGTTGACCATTCCGCCGGGAGCGTTCGCGGCCCTGGTCGGCCTTGCGCTGCTTGCACCTGATGTTGGCGTCCAGCCCGGAGGTGTCCGGCAGAGCGTACACGTGGCCATCGCTGTCCGTGGCTTGCTCCACGTCGCGATCCACGCCCAAGACTCCCGTTGCTGCTGGTGGCGGCACGCAGGCGACAGACACTGCGTGGAATACATGGGCATGCCACTTGGGATGCCGTTGCGTGCCTTCCTTCAACACCCGGACCTGCTGACCGGACAGCCCCATACCGGCCCTGATTGCCTGCCTGCCGCACCCAGCCAACCTTGGGTAATACTGTCGGGTGCCGTCCATGCACACGCTGTCGGGAAGGGTGAAGCCATCCCGGTGCCAAGACTTGGTTTACACGTAACGGCTGGGCCCGGCGTTTGCAGCGCAGCACTGGCTGGGCCCGGCGGCAACGCCCACCCAATCCGGTTCAGGCTGCCCGGTGGGTGGCTTAAGCGGGAATTCGTTCGGTGTTCCTGGTGGTATTACAAGGCGGAGCCGTCTTGCACTGTTGGGGCGGCTCCGCGTCACGGACCGCGTCTTCAGGAATGGCTGACGGCGGTGTGCCACCAAAGTCAACCACTTTTACAACGGTTGCCAGCGATTGGGTTCTTGCGAACCTACCCGATCCACTGGAATGTCGGCCCGCCACGTTGAGTCTGCGATGATCTTGGCTGGGTCGCAGCGGTCAGCGTAGCGCCTGGCCACCTCGATCACTTCCTCCAGCAAACCTTCGCTGAGGGTAACCGGATCCAAGCCCAGCTCCAGGAACTGGTGATTTTCCACCCTAAGGTCGTTCTCAAGCGCTTCGTTGCGCGGGTTCGTGTAGTACCTGACCTCCGCACCGGTCAGCTTCCCTACCAACTGGGCGAGGTCCCTGACCCTGTGGGTTTCGGTCACCTGATTGAAAATCTTGACCCGTTCGCCGCGTTTGGGCGGATTGTCGATCGCCAGGTTCACACACCGGGCGGTATCGCGGATGTGGATGAAGGCGCGGGTCTGGCCGCCGGTACCGTAGACCGTGATGGGATGTCCAACCACGCTCTGCATCAGGAAGCGGTTGAGGACCGTTCCATAGTCCCCCTCGTAGTCGAACCGGTTGACGAGGCGTTCGTCGGCCAGGGTGTCGGCCGTGTTCGTGCCCCAGACAATGCCCTGGTGGAGATCGGTAATGCGCACCTGATCGTTTTTGTTGTAATAGAAGAACATCAGCGCGTCCAGCGTCTTGGTCATGTGATAGACGCTGCCGGGATTGGGCGGATAGATGATTTCCATCTCGTGGCGAACCCCTTCCGCCTCCACTTGCACGGGCAGGTAGCCCTCGGGGATTTTGAGTCCGGCCGTGCCGTAGCCGTAGACACCCATGGTGCCCAGGTGGACCACGTGTATGTCCAACCCGGTCTCGACAATGCCGCAAAGGAGATTGTGCGTGGCGTTGATGTTGTTGTCGATCGTGTAGCGCTTGTGGCGCGGCGACTTCATTGAATAGGGCGCCGCCCGTTGTTCGCCGAAGTGCACGACGGCCTGCGGCTGCAGATCGCGCAGGAGCGCCACCAGGCTGGCATAGTCCTCTGCAATGTCGATGTCGACGTGGCAGACATCCTGCCCCGTGACCTCCCGCCAGGCAGCCAGACGTATGTCGATTGGGGAGATTGGAGTCAACGACTGCGTGCCCAGTTCCACATCGGTCTTTCGCCGGACCAGATTGTCTACAATCGTGACATTGAATCCCTGGCGGGACAGCCGCAGGCTGGTGGGCCATCCACAGAAGCCGTCTCCGCCGAGTACCACTATATTGCTTGCTCGATTCGCACTCATGAATCCCTTCTTGCTACGTACTCGGTTCCGGGAAGGGGGTTGCGAGGCGGAAAGGGCAGTCTCATCATCCGGGCAGGCTGGCTCATGCCCTGCGCCGCGCGGGTCCGGCAAGGCGATCCGGACACTCCCCACAGGACAGGCTAAACCTCGTTGAGGCAGTCGGCATGGTAGCACACGGAAGCCCATCCGAATCCCAGCCGGACCAACCGCAGCGCT
This sequence comes from Caldilineaceae bacterium SB0661_bin_34, assembly GCA_009841145.1. Lineage (GTDB taxonomy): Bacteria > Chloroflexota > Anaerolineae > Caldilineales > Caldilineaceae > Bin34. Next base: position 2,246 of record VXMJ01000084.1, read on the forward strand.
TGCGGATCGGGCTGTTTACCGAAACGTTTCTGCCCAAGATCGACGGGGTGGTCAACATCCTGCAGCTGCTCCTCCGATACCTGGCTTCCAAGGGACACGAAGCCATCCTGTTTGCGCCTTCCGGCGGTCCCAGCGAGTTCGCCGGCTTTCGGGTTGTGCCGGTCAACGGCATCACCGCCCCGTACTACACGGAACTGAAGTTCAACTTTCCCCGGTCGGATTCGTTCCGGACATTGCGCCGGTTCCAGCCCGACCTGGTACATGTCCTGCACCCGTTCGTGCTGGGACCGTTCGGCATGCGCATGGCGCATCGGCTGGGGGTCCCTGTGTTGGCCTCCTATCACACGGACATCGCGCGGTATGCGGCTTTTTACGGCCAGGGGTTCCTGACCGGATTCCTGAGGCGGTACGCCACCTACCTGCACAACCGAGCCACCCTGACGGTCTGCCCCTCCAGCGTCCTGCGCGACGACCTGAGGCGACAGGGCATCCGCAGGGTCCGCTGGTGGCGACGCGGCATCGATACCGACCTGTTCAGCGCCGGCCCGGTCGATCCGATGGTGCGCGAGGAGCTGACACAGGGACATCCCGAAGACTTTCTGGTCCTCAACGTAGGTCGCCACGCGCCCGAAAAAGGCCTGATCGAGTTGCGCGACCGGCTGTTTCCGATGAAGGGCCTGCGCCTGGCACTCGTCGGCGACGGCCCCAGCCATGCCGAACTCAGGGCCTGGTACGCGGGAACCCCCACCACCTTCACCGGCTACCGCTATGGCGAGGATCTGGTCGCGGCCTATCGCGCCGCGGACCTGTTTGTCTTTCCGTCCACGACCGAAACGTTCGGCCTTGTGGCCCTGGAAGCAATGGCCTGCCGCCTGCCCGTGATCGCCGCCCGCAGGGGTGGGATCACCGACACAGTCGCGCACAACCGCAACGGACTGCTGTTCGATCCGGACAACCCGGGCGAAATACGCGAACAGGTCAGACAGATGAGGGACAATCGATCCCTCCTGCAATCCTTTGCCGAAGCCGGCTGGCAACACGCCTTGCGCCAGGACTGGCGCAGCACCATGGATCAACTGGTGGGCTTCTACCGGATGGCGTTGAGACAGCACCGGATCTTCGGATAACCGCCGCGTGCGCACGCGGTGCACGCCGCGATTCGGGGCCTGCAGCGACGATCTGAATTAGAATCAACCCGAATCGGATCCCTGTTGGAGGCGCCAGCCGACACCATTTGCGGAGACATGTTATGAAACTGGGCATCCTGACAGGCGGCGGCGACGTTCCCGGTCTGAATCCGTGCATCAAGTCCATCGTGACACGGATGACGGAAGCGGGACACGAAGTAGTCGGGTTCCGCCGCGGATGGGCCGGCCCCCTGGAGATCAATCCCGACGATCCGGAGTCGGTCGCTCACCACACCTACAACCTCGACGCCGAAGCCGTCCGCACAATCGACCGCACCGGTGGCACGTTCCTGCATTCCAGCCGGACCAATCCAGGCAAGGTCAAGGGCGGCGCGATCCCGGAACACCTGTCAGTGGGCGATGCCACGGACAACGGCGGCGGCACCTACGACTTCACTTCCACGGTGATCAAGAACCTGGACGCGCTGGGCGTGGAAACCCTGGTCCCGATTGGAGGCGACGACACTCTGGGCTACGGCGGGCGATTGCACGCGGAAGGAGTCCAGATTGTGGCTTGCCCCAAGACCATGGACAACGATGTCTATGGCACCGACTACTGTATGGGCTTCAGCACCGCGGTCACGCGCAGCGCCGAGTTCATCACCAACCTGCGCACCAGCGCCGGCTCCCACGAACGCGTCGCCGTGATCGAGCTCTTCGGCCGCAACTCGGGGGAAACAGCCCTGCTCAGCAGCTATGTGGCGGATGCCGACCGCGCCCTGATCTGCGAGGTGCCCTTCAACCCGGACCGACTCATGGCGCTGGTCACCGAGGACTGGAACCGCAACCCCAGCAACTATGCCATGGTGGTGATCAGCGAAGGCGCCACGGTGGAGGGCGGCGAGATCATCGAGTCGGGCCAGGCCGATGCCTTCGGCCACCGCAAGCTGGGCGGCATTGGAGAGATGGTGGGAGCCATGATCGAGGAACATACGGGATTCGGGATCATCAACCAGAAACTGGCCTACCTGATGCGCACGGGGGCGCCGGACGCCTTGGACCTGCTGGTTTCGCGAACCTACGGCCACATGGCGGCGGATCTGTTGCTCCAGGGTCAAAGTGGAAGAATGGTGGCACTCCGCGACGGCCGGTTCACCCACATCGACATGGGCGAAGTGACCAAGGGCACGCGGTGCGTCGATGTGGACCGGCTCTACAACGTGGAGACCTACAGGCCGGAGATGAAGAATCCGTTCGGTCTGCCCATGTTCCTGTATTAATTGCCGGCGGCGGCATCGGAACCCCCGGAATCAAGGACCGCTCCCGATTGGGAGCGGTCCTCTTCACACTTTGCACCGGAATGACCACAGGGCGGCTTCGCGCATGCCTGTCCAATGGGTACCGGTGTTCGGCTGAACACGCCGCCCCAGAGTAATCAGGACGGAACCCAGCCAGGCCCGGAAGGGCGAGACTGTTGACCGCACCTCCTCCTGGGTGGGCTCCCGATACACGAATACTCCCTTGCTCATCATTCCCAGCGCCAAGGCTGTTATCAATTCGGACATGTGACTTCCCCTGTGTGACCCAACCATCAAGGGAAGTGTCTGTCCTAGGCGTGCAGGAACTGTGTCAGGTCTGTGCCAGGTTTGTATCAAAACCCTGTCTACACGGCCCGGAGATGCCCAGGTTCGGAGCGCGGCCGGCCATCCCCTTCATGCAGGCACCGGATTCGTGGTCTTGGTGCTGGTGTACAATCCCGCCGCCAGCCTCCTTAGCTCAGCTGGATAGAGCGGCTGCCTTCTAAGCAGCGGGTCGTGGGTTCGAGTCCTACAGGAGGTGCCAAACCGGTTGCAGCATCAGGTCCAAGACCGCGAACCCGTCGGCATCGCCGACGGGTTTTCCGTTATGTTCCGGGGTCAGCCGACGCGCACCCGCTCGTCCGAGGCCGCGCCGATGGGCTCAAGCGATTCCCGCTCGTTGATGGCCACCGGACGCGTGGAGCCCTTCTGCGAGTAGGGGTAGGCCGGGCCCGCCACGGGGGCTGCCCACTGCACCGCGTTCGCCAACACCCGATGGATTTCCGGCTGGGTATAGATCGGAAAGGTCTCGTGTCCGGGGCGGAAGTAAAAGATCTTGCCATTCCCGCGGTGGAAACAGCATCCGCTGCGGAACACGTTGCCGCCCTCAAACCAGCTGACAAATACCAGTTCGTCCGGCTGCGGGATGTCGAACAGTTCCCCGTACATCTCGCACTGGGGAATTTCGAAGTAGGGTGGCAGACCCTGGGCAATGGGATGGCCGGGCCGCACAACCCAGATCCGCTCCCGCTCGCTGGCCTCGCGCCAGCGCAAACTGCACGAAGTACCCATCAGCTTGCGGAAGATCTTCGAGAAGTGCCCGGAGTGGAGCACGATCAGCCCCATCCCTTCGAGCACCCGTTTCTGCACCTTGTCGACAATGTCGTCGTCGACCTCCTGGTGGGCCATGTGGCCCCACCAAAGCATGACGTCCGTAGCCTCCAGGACCTCGTCCGTCAGCCCGTGTTCCGGCTCGTCCAACGTTGCTGTGCCCACATCGGTGATGCCGTGATCGGCCAAGCCTTTCTTGATGGCGGCGTGCATCCCGTCGGGATAGAGGGCCGCAATCTCCGCGTGTATCTTTTCGTGACGGTATTCGTTCCAGATGGTTACTCTCATTGTGACCGGCCTCCATGGAGCCGTGATCGAAGGAAAAACGGGGATAGAAACGTCAACAAGGAACCACCTGGCCATTCCGGGCGGCTGATTCCTTGATGGCATCCCATAGTCTCAGCATCCGCAAGCCGACTTCGGGAGGCGACGGATTCTCGATGCGGCCGGCCCGCACGTCCAGGAACCGATGCCAGGCTGTCCGCATGGCCGGCAGATCCACGCGCCGGAAGTCCTCGTCGCCGTCCTCCTGAACTTCCACCCAGCGTCCCCACATGCACGCCTTGAGGTGCGCCTTCTCGGCGAAGACGTGGATTGTGGAGCTGCAGCTCTTGACTGCATTGCCGCACCCGTGGATGGTCACGAAGGTTCCGGACTGCAAACGGCCCATGGCCGCCGCCATGATGTCGACGGCCATGTCGTCGTTGTTGAGCCAGGCAGCCACCTCCACGAAGTCCTCGCCGGCCAGATCGGCAATCGTGTTCATCAGGTGGGCACCGGTGTCGAACATGAACCCGCCACCGGACACGTGGGGATCAAGACGCCAGCGGCCATCCGCCAGCCCCTTCCAGCTCTGCCACACGGTACCGCTGATGGCCAGCACGCGGCCGTAGGGCCCGTCGTGCAGTTGCTCGGAAGCCCACCGGATTTGCGGCGACAGGCTGCCCTGGAAGGCCACGGTCACCAATTTGCCGGTTTCATCCCGCTTGGCGATAACGCGTTCGGCTTCTTCCTTGCTCACCACCATGGGCTTTTCGACCAGGACGTCCAACCCCGCGTCGAGACTGGCCACGACGTGGTCGTGGTGCATGGCATGGGGGGTGACGATGAAGACGGCATCCAGATCCGCTGCATGCCTGTCCAGCATCGCATCCAGATCCGGCACGTTCTCGGGGACTTCGACTCCGGCCTCCTCAAACAGCAGACAGGTCAGCTCGTAATTCGCGGCCATGGGTTCGCACACGACGCTGACATGCGTGCCACGGGGATCTTCCAGAATGGAACGGAGATGGTTGCGGGCCATGCCTCCGCATCCGATGATGGCCGTGCGCGTCACCGCTTCCTGGACAGCAGAAGTAGACGCCATGTGTTGAGGAACCTGGTGTTGGGGAGAATCCGGACCACCGCGAAATTGCCCGGACATGCGGCCTCAAAGGCGATAGAGGCCCCCCAATTGTACTTTGCGACTTCGGACGGTGCACGATTCAGGTGCCTGCATCCCGGTTTGTTTCCGGCGGGCGCCATGTCCGCCATACAGTGCCGAACCTATGAATACTCCCCCTATGACTTCGGACACCACTTCCCGGGGCGGAATCCTGGTCCTTGCCTCGGCGAGTCCTCGGCGACAAGCCTTTCTCAGGGCATTGGGACTTCCGGTGCACCTCCATCCGGCGAACGTGGACGAATCGCCCCTGCCCAACGAAACCCCGGATTGCATGACCTTGCGGCTGGCGTCCCTGAAGGCGGAAACGGCCCGGAGGGACCTGCCAAGCGAACCGCCGGCCGAACCGGCCCTACTGCTGGGCCTGGACACCACCGTGGTACATGCGGGCGACATTCTGGGAAAGCCAAAAGACACCCTTGAAGCGGAATCGTTCCTGCGTCGACTGCGCACCGGACCGCACGAAGTTTGCACGGGCTATTGCCTGATCAACCTCCAAACCGGGAGACGGCGGACGGGGGTGCACGTATCCCGACTGACCATGCGCAACTACACGGACGCGGAAATCGACCGGTACGTCCAGATCGGCGATCCGTTCGACAAAGCGGGAGGATATGCCCTGCAGGACCGGGACTTCAATCCCGTTGCCCGCCTGGACGGCTGCGCCGCCAGTGTCATGGGCATGCCCGTGCACGATCTGCTGCACCTGTTGCGGGACGAGGCAGGTTGGCCCGTTTCAAGGGACTTCGGTGCGGTCTGTGTCAGACTCACCGGGCGCGCCTGCTGCCAAACATCTTGATTCGCCGTGACCTCTCATCCCCTCCTTGCCAAACTGAACACCGCCCAGCGCGAAGCGGTTTCGCTGCCCATCGGACCGGCCCAGATCATGGCCGGTCCGGGATCGGGCAAGACCCGGGTCCTGACCCATCGGATTGCCTGGCTGGTTCAGGAGATGGACGTTGCTCGCAACCGCATCCTGGCCGTAACCTTCACCAACAAGGCTGCCGGCGAGATGCGGCAGCGCGCACTCGAGTTGCTCGAGTCCCAGGACCAGGACGGGCCCGGCTTCGAGTGGCGCCGTCCCATGGCCATCGGCACGTTCCACTCCATCTGCGCCCGCATCCTGCGCGTGGAATACGAACAGACGCCGTACGAGCGCAACTGGGTCATCGTCGATGCCGATGACCAGAAATCGGTGATCAAGGAAATCCTCGCCTCCAGGGCCGCTTCGAACGACAATGAATTCGCCGTGCTGGCGGACATCAGCAGGGCCAAGGACCGGGGATTGACCGCATCGGAGTTTGCAGCCCAAGCCTCCTCGGTCCTCGACGTCCGCCTTGCCCCGATCTATGCAGACTATGAAAAAGTCCTGAGGGCCAACAACGCCCTGGACTTCGACGATCTCCTGATGCACGCGCTGCGGTTGTTCCGCGGCAACCAGGACGTACTGGACCGGTACCGCGCCCGTTGGCCCCACATTCTGGTCGACGAGTTCCAGGACACCAACGGGACCCAGTACGAACTGGTCAAACTACTGGCCGCCTATCCGGATTCGTTGCAGAGCCTGTTCGTGGTGGGCGACGAGGACCAGTCGATTTACGCGTTCCGCGGTGCCAACCGCCGCAACCTGGCCCGGCTGCGACGGGACTTCCCATCGCTCCGAACTGTCGTGCTGGAGGAAAACTACCGCAGCACACAGCAAATCCTGGATGTGGCCAACAGCCTCATCCAGCACAATCGCGGACGCACCCACAAGGAACTGTTCACCGGCAATCCCGATGGCCAGCAGGTGGTACTCGTGGACGCCGCCGGCGGCGACTCGGAAGCCGACTGGATCGCCCGCAGCACCGCCAGCCTACTGAACGACGGAGCGTTCGGGCATGAGGACATTGCGGTGATGTACCGCACGCATGCGCTCAGCCGGGCCTTGGAGGAAGCGTTCCTGAACCATCGCATCGCCTATCGCCTGATTGGCGCCGTGCGGTTCTACGACCGGGCCGAGATCAAGGACGCCCTGGCATTCCTGCGTTTTTTGGTCAACCCGCTGGATGCCCTGTCGCTGGCGCGCATCATCAACAAGCCGGCGCGCGGAATCGGGGCGAAAACCCTGGCGCGCCTGATCGAGTGCCGGGACCAGTGGGGGCTCTCCATCTCCGACGCCCTGACGGTAGCCTGCCGCGGGCCCGAAGCAGTGGCACACATGGCTCCGGACGCCTGGGAACGGCACCCGTCGCCGTTCACGGGGCGTGCCCTGCGCAGCCTGCAGGTATTCGAGAGTCTGACTGCCGAGTGGCGGGAACGGCTGTACACCGAAGACCTCACCATCGATGCCGGCCTTTTTCTGGCCGATGTCCTCGAATCGTCCGGGTACCGCGCGCGGCTGGTGGCATCCGGCGAGCAGGATGAACACCGTCTCGAAAATCTGGACGAACTGGTGGGTCTGGCCTCGGAATTCGAACCGGAGAGCGATGCGGAGGAGCTGGCCCTCAATCCCGTGGAGCTGTTTCTGGAGCACGTCAGCCTGATTTCCGCGGCGGACGAACGGGACGACGACGAGCCGAAGATCACTCTCATGACCCTGCACAACGCCAAGGGACTCGAATATCCGGTCGTCTACATCCCGGGTGTGGACGAGGATCTGTTGCCGCACTTCCGCGCCCGCGATACGGGAGACCGGGAAGACATCGAAGAGGAACGACGGCTCCTCTACGTCGGCATTACCCGGGCCGAACGACTTCTGTTCCTGACTCGGGCCGACCAGCGCTTTGTCAGCGGGCGCACCATGCGCTATCGGGAAAGCCGGTTCCTGAACGAGATCGACCCCGGCCTCCTAATCCGCGAGACGTGGCCCCAGTGGCGCGCGGTGGGACAGGGCTCGTCCCTGGGCGGGCGACAGGCCGACGCCTACAGGGTTCGCCCGTCACGCCATGACTGGTCGTCGATCGAGGCCAATCCGGGACCGACCGCGGCCGCGCCGGCCAGGTCGCAGTTCAAGGCGGGCATGAACGTGCGGCACCGGATCTTCGGCTCGGGCAAGGTGATTGGCTCCAAACTGCTCGCCGACGGGGACGAGGAAGTGACGGTCGCGTTCCGCCAGCACGGCCTCAAGACAGTGCTGAATTCGATCGCCGGACTCGAGCCGGCCTGAGGCACCCGATTCCCAACCGTGGACGAACGACACGCCCCAGCGCCAACCCAGCCCGTCGACCGCGAAGTGCGCTGGTCGGCCAACACCAAGCTGCTGGCCTCCCTCCTGTTCCTGGCAGCCGTGGTCTGGATGTTCTGGCGCTTCTCCAACCTGATCCAGCCACTGGTTCTGGCCGTAATCCTGGCCTACCTCCTGCATCCGGTGATCACCGCAATCTCCCGTCACACCTTCCTGAACCGGGCCGCGGCCGCCGTCTTGGTTCTGGCCGGCCTGCTGGTGGTGGGCTTTACGACCGCGTTCTGGCTCATAGCAGAGTCGATCCAGCAGTTCAATCTGCTGTACAACGCCCTGCCTTCCATCCTGGAACGGCTGCAAACAGTCCTTCAATCATGGGCCGAGCAGGCCGCCGAAACTGTCGAATCCCTTATGCAGCGTCCGGGCTTTGGCTTCGTGGAACAGTTCTCCCTCCAATGGTTGGAACCGATTTCACCGGACGGCTCGCAACTGGAGTGGAATCTGGGAGCCATCGGCGACCAAGCCCTGCAGTGGCTTAATCCACTGCTGCAGCAAAGCCTGGTAACCGCCTCGGGATTCGCCAAAGGCACGTTCAACGTTCTGGCCGTTACGCTGCTCGTCCTGATCCTGTCGCTGTACATCATCATCGACATACCGAAGGTCGGCAGCTACATCGACAGCCTGGCACCGGTACGGAGCATCCAGCAGGACCTGCAAGCGCTTTGGCAGCGGTTCAGCGAGATTTGGAAAGCCTACCTGCGGGGCCAGATCCTGATTTCGCTCCTGTTGTTTGCGGTCTACACGGTCCTGCTTCCCCTGCTCCGCGTCAGCAATGCCTTCGGCTTGGCGCTCGCCGCCGGAGCCCTGGAATTCCTTCCGGTCATCGGGCCGGTCGCCAGTTCGGTGCTGATCATTCTCGTGGCCCTGTTCCAGGACTCGACGGCCTTCGGCCTCACCACGGTGCAATACGGGCTACTAGTTACCCTGTGCGTGGTTGCGGTTCAGCAAATTGAAAGCAACATCATCGTGCCGCGCATCATCGGCAATTCGCTGCGTCTGCATCCCGTCGTGGTGCTGCTCAGCGTGTTGATGGGCACGTCGCTGGCCGGGGTTCTGGGTGCGGTGCTCGCCGCACCGGTCATGGCCTCGGCCAAGCTGGTCGTGACCTATGCCTGGTACCGGGTCCTGGACCAGCCCCTGACATTCCTGGAAGAAGCCGAACCAGAAGACCCGAAGCCGCAAAGGCGATGGTTTGGCGGACCAGCCCCCCGGCGCGTAGAGAAGGACGACGCCAAGGACGCGGACATCCAGGACGAGGATGCAACAGTATCCGAGCCCCGGGTTGCCGGCGAAGAAACGACGTGAGTTCCATCCAGCGGCTTGACCATCCATTGTGCTTTGTCCCCCATATGCGGGATGCAGTGTGGGGCGGACACAGACTCGCTGAACGACTGCCGTGGGTTCCGGCCGGTTCGCGTCTGGCTGAGGCATGGCTTGTGTCGGGTCACCCGGCAGCCGAGACACCGGTGGCACACGGCCCGTTGGCCGGTTGGCGGCTGTCCCGGTTGATCAGGGAATTCGGAACCGATCTGGTGGGCACGCGGCATGCAGACACCGTCACACAGGGCCGCTTCCCGATCCTGCTGAAGTTGCTGGATGTCGACGAGTGGCTGTCCGTGCAGGTGCATCCGGCCCAAGGCGACGGTCGGCACGAAACCTTCGGCAAGACCGAAATGTGGATCGTCCTTGCCGCCGAGCCGGACGCCGAACTGATACTCGGCCTCAAGCCGGATACAACGCTGGAGGACATTCAACTGGCCGGTCCCTCCCGGAACCTGACACATTGGCTGCGGCGCCATCAAGTTTGTGCAGGGGACACGTTCTTCGTTCCGGCCGGACAGGTGCATGCCCTGGGACCCGGGATTACGGTCTTGGAAGTGCAGGAAACCAGCGACACCACCTGGCGCATGTACGACTGGGATCGGCCACCCCTGCCGGAACAGCCGAGGCCATTGCACTGGCGCGAATCCCTGGCGTGTTTGGACACGGCCGCGGCCGTGTCCAATCCAGTGATTCCCCGACCGGCAACCTGGCAGGGACTGGCCGCCAGCAGATTGATCACATGTCCGCAGTTTGCGGCGGACCTCGCGACTATCGCAATCGGCGAAACCGTGGTCGCCGAAGGGGATCCGGCAACCTGCCAATTCGTGGTGGTTCTGGAGGGATCCCTTGAAATCGCCACTGCCGGCGGCTCCGCGAAGTTGGGTCCGCTGGACTGCTGCCTCCTGCCCGCCGTCCTTGAATCCTTTACAATAACCGGCCTTGCACACAGCCGGGCGGCCTGGGTCCACATGCCCTGAACTGCCGCATCCCGCTCAGACACGAGTTCCACAAGGAGACGACCTTGTCCAGTCTCGACAGCCAGAAGCGCGCGGATACCGCCTACCCCATCCACGAACACCTCGCGGCCCGGTGGAGTCCACGGGCCTTCCGACAAGCAGCCTTGGACTGCGAGCAAATCGGAAGCCTGTTCGAGGCTGCGCGTTGGTCCGCCTCTTCGTTCAACGCGCAGCCATGGCGGTTTGTTTACGCAGAGCGCTCGGCCGACCCTGAAGGCTTCGAACGAATCCTGGGCACGCTGATGGACATGAATCAGACCTGGGCACGCAACGCCAGTCTCCTGATGATCGCGTCCGCCAACACCGTGGCCCAGGGACGTACCAACCGCAAGGCGGTGTACGACACGGGCCAGGCCGTGGCCAACCTCGTGACCCAGGCCACCGCCATGGGCCTCCATGCACACCAAATGGGCGGCTTTTCGGGCGATGCCGCGCGCAAGGTCCTGGCTCTGCCCGACGAATGGGAACCAGTGGTCGCAGTCGCGATCGGGTACCGTGACGAACCGGACACTTTGGCGGAACCGATGGCGGAACGCGAAGTGTCGGCACGTGAGCGCGAGCCGCTGTCCGCCATCGTTTTCACCGGCACGGCCAATTCGCCGGCCGCACTGGGGTGAAACCCGCCACGCCGTGCGCCGGCGCGGGCAAGAGATTCGGCGACTGGTACAACCATCCTGACCGAGGCCGATTTCACCCGCCTGGGACGGCCTTGCGGCGAGTTCGGGCCTAAATCTGCCGACTCCGCGTCAAGGCGTTGCCATGGAAGCCCTGCGCGGCTTGGCCACTTCTCCACTCTTGCCTCCGCTGCTGCTGCTTGCGGGCCCGGTGGCACTGTCCTTTGCTCATCCCACGCGCAGTCGGCCGGACCGACTGCTGGCACTGGCTCTGATCCTGCTCGGCATCTCGCTCGCAGCCCTGATCAGTCAGGTGTTCCAGCGCGGGCTGCCGCTGTTTGCCCTCACTTGGCAGCCGTCCCTCCAGGACAGCTTTCAGTTTGTATGGCTGCATGTGGGCTGGAACTGGAACATATCGCTCTTGGCGGGAATTTTGGGCGCGGCCGGCCTGCTCTGCTCCGGACAGCGGCTGTCCGATCCGGAAAAGATGTCCCCGGAGGACAGGTTCTTCTTCACGCGGTTCCTGGCTCTTAATCTGGCGACGTTGGCCTGTGTGTGGCTGCTGGTCAACAGTGGCAACGTGCTGACCACGGTCTTTACCTGGGTCCTCCTGGATGTGATGTTGGTCTTCCGCCACACGCAGGTGATGAATCAGCACGCGGTGGTACAGGAGGAATGGTCCGTGGTGTACCACCGTGCTTTGGGCATGGGCATGCTGGGCACGCTGGTATTGCTGATTGGACTGTTTCCGGCAGGGGTCAACGGCCCCAATCAAATGCTGATTGGCTCGTCTTTGCCGATCGAGACCCTCTACGCCCTGTTTATCGCCGGCGCCGTACGCGGGGGAGCCTACCCCCTGCACCTTTGGCTGTTGCCCAGCAGCCACCTGAACCTCAGCGTATCCGAACGGATTTTCAGCCAGGTTCTGCCGGCCCTGTCGGGGCTCTGGCTGTTGGGCCTCACGCTTGAGTTGGCCCAGCGACAGCCCGAAATCCGGGCCCTTGTATTGCCGGCAATCACACTCATGTGCCTGATCAGCGCCGTTGTCTGCCTGCACCGGGGAAGCCGGTCCCTGCGCCGCAAGTCCGTTATCGTGACATCGGTGTCACTGACCGGATTGGCCGCCATGCTGGGATTCAGTCAGGGGCCCATGGCAACCCTTTCCTCGGTCGCCGCCTGCTGCCTGTCGGGGGCGCTGTGGCTTGTGGCGCAACGACTTCCCCCAACGCGGGTCGGCCTGGCATTGCACCTGCTGGGCATCCTGGGCCTCCTAGGGATGCCCCTGACACCGGGGTTCATCGCACTGGGTCGTTGGCTTGAACCCGGCACCCTGCCCCCGGTAAGTGTCTTGAGCGCCACCTTCCTGCTGGCTGTCCTCGTGTTCAGTGCCTCCCTCTGGCGTCCATGGCTGGACGCCATCCGCAGGATGCAGGTCGGAATCCCTCTGCACCGAGATCCCCAACTGGGTGCAGCATGCCTGCTGGCCGTGTCGAACCTGCTCCTTGGGCTCGTTCCAGGCTGGATTTGGCTGCATGCCGGCGGCGCGGAATTGCCGTCCCTGTGGGAAAGCCTCGGGCAATTGCGTTCTCCCATGGTTCTGACCTACACGGCGGTCGCCACAGGCGGGGGTCTTTCGGTAGGCTGGATGCTGACCCGGGTGCGCGAGCCGGCCTCCCGGCTGCTGCACAAGATCACCCTTAACCTGTCTCTGGAGTGGGTATCGGGAGGCATCCAGTTCGGTGCCGCCCGGATCAGTGTGGTGTGGTCCAACACGCTGAATGTGATCGAAGGGTCCGGCCTTGTGGGCTGGTCCGTGGCTTTGCTGGTCCTGCTCCGCGCCATTCTGCGCTGAAGGCAATCGTGAACCAATTCGACTGGACGCTGCTGGCCGGAACCTTGCTCCTGCTGTTCGCCAGCTGGGATCTCCGCGCCACGGGTCCGCTATTGACCGTGGCCATCCTGCAGGTCGTGCGCATGCTGCTCCAGATCGGGGGGGATCCAATGGAAGTGGTCGTTGGCGTTGGCCTGGTACCGCTGACGGCTGCGGTTGCCGTAACTCTGGGCAGCCTGCTGAGCCAGCCCGGCGGATGGAGCCGGGAAAGGCCCGCGCTTCTGATGCGCTTGCTGGGTGCGATGGCCATGGTTCTTGCCGCGCGCTGGGTGCCTGTCGACGATTTCGCGGACTTCCTGCCCCAGGCCCTGCAGCAACCTTGGTTGTTGCGGTCGACCATCATGCTCACCCTGAGCGGATTCCTCTTCACGGGTCTGTCCGACAGCCCGGCGGACTTCGGCCTCGGAGGGGTGCTCGTTCTGCTGACCTTAAACCTGGTGGTCTATGTGACCTACAGCCAAACCGTCCCATTGATTTTTCTCGTCAACGGGGCCGAGCTCCTGGCGATCCTTGTGTTTGCGCTCCAAGCCACCCGCGCCCGTCCCACGGCCGTGCCGGCATCGCTTCCATGATCAGTCCGGCCGAGTTCCTGCAGGGACAGGATCCAACTCCCATTTTGGTGTTGCTGGCACTGCTGGCCGGCAGCGGCCTTTGTCGAATGCTGCGCCGGAATGCGGTTGTCACCCAGGCCAGTGGCCTTGTCCTGGCCTGCATCATTGGGTTGCTGCTGACCGAACTGCAACAGCGCAGAAGCCATCTGGGCGTAGGGCAGTTACCAGTCTGGGATTTTCCCCGTCTGGGTGTCGAATTGTCCCTCTCCAATGAGTCCCTGCCCGGCCTGCAGCTGGCGATCCTGGTGTTGGCCGGGGCCTGTCTGGTAATGCTGTTGACTGGCAGTGCGGCCGACTCCCTCCCGGGTCTGTTTCTGGCGTTCGCCGGGTTCGCGTTCGTGTTGACAACCTCGGCAACTCCCTTGGCCATGCCGTTGCTGCACCCGGTCCTGTTGCTTCCGATTGCGGCCTGGACACCGTTGATGTCTTCCAGCACCCTGCCTCGGCTGCGCCGTCTGTCGCTTGTCCCGATGATCGCGCTGATATGCTTCATCCTTGCCAACTGGGTGTTGGTGGCACTGATCCCCATTGACCCCCAAAACACGGACCTGGTCCAACGCGCCCAGTTTCTTTTGTCGGCGGGTCTTTTCGTCCTGTGCCTGCCTTTTCCGCTGCACCAGCTGCTGCGCGATCCCAACGAAGGCACCAACCCAATCCCAGGTGCGGCCGTTGATCTGATGTTGCAGTTTTGCATCCTGACCGTGCTGCACGGCACGCTGCTCAGGCATCCCATCCTGCAGAGCTACGAACCCCTATTCGCGTGGCTGGGCTGGGCGGGTATCCTGACTGTGGTCTGGGGCGGCCTGTCCGCCTTGGGCACTCAGGATCCTCGGCGCATTTGGTTCTATGCCTCTATGTTGAACTGGGGCATGATCCTCCTGGTTGTGACGCTGCCCGTGGGACGCGTCTGGGGCACAATCCTGGGATTGTTCCTTGTCCGCATCGTCTGCACCATGTGCTGCTTGGCCGGCCTGACCCAACTGGACATCAGCCGCATCCGCGGAAACTTTCAGTGGGCTGGTTTGGGCCACAGCCTGCCTTGGAACATGGCCCTGTATCTGTTCGGCACGCTGGGCCTGGTCGGCTTCCCCCTGACCAGTGGCTTCGGCCACTTCTGGGTCACATGGCAGTTCATCGCCACAATCGACTGGCGGGTTGCACTCGTGCTGGCACTGGGCACGGCCTTGGCCGCCGTGGGCCTAATCCGGGTCTTGCGCATACTCCTGCGTCCCGAGGCGGAAACCACCCATGCCCAGGAACCGATGGCACTGCGCCTGCCCGCCGCCGGCATGCTGGGCTTGTTGGTTTGGATTTCGTTTGTACCCCAGATCCTGCATCCATTCGTGCAGGCCCTGCAGCAACAGTTTCCCTGAACGCGCCCGGCTGTGACCATCCCTGCCCCTGAAACCCCAGCGCCCTTGGCCGGTCTACACCGGTTGGAACCGGACGCGCGACTGGACCTGCTCCAGCAACAACGCCGGTTGGACCAACGGGATCGCGCCGTTCTGGACGCCGGCCTGTCCCTTCCCCAAGCCGACGCCATGTCGGAAAACGTAGTGGGCCGCTATGCATTGCCCTACGGCATTGCCACCAACTTCCTGGTCGACGGCGAGGAGCTGGCCGTGCCGATGGCGGTGGAAGAACCGTCCGTGGTGGCGGCCGCCAGCAAGGCAGCCAAGCTGGCCCGCACCTGCGGCGGCTTCCGCACGGAAGCCACACCCAACCTGATGGGCGGCCACATTCAGTTGGTGAACGTGCCGGACATCGATGAGGCACAACGGACCCTGGCAGCCGCGGAACGCGAACTCCTGGCGCATATCCCGACCCGCGGATCGTTGTTGGCGCGTGGCGGAGGCCCCCGGAGTTTGACCACACGCCACATTCCGCACTCGGAAGCGGGCCCCATTCTGTTGGTGGAACTGACCATGGACGTAGCCGATGCCATGGGCGCGAACATCGTCAACACGACCCTGGAGGCGCTGGCACCCCTGGTGGCGGAACTGACCGGCGGCGAAGTCGTCCTGAGCATTCTGAGCAACCTGTGTGTTCAGCGCCTGGCAACTGCTGAAGTCCTTTATACCTGGAACGCGCTGGCGGACAGCCGGACGGAGGGTCGGAATCTCCAAAGGCGCATTGTCCAGGCAGACGCGCTGGCACAGGCGGATCCCCACCGCGCCGCAACCCACAACAAGGGCATCCTCAACGGTGTGGAGGCGGTGGCCATGGCGACGGGCAACGATTGCCGCGCGGTGGCGGCCGCGGCCCATGCCTGGGCCGCAGGCGAAGGTCGCTATCGGGGTCTCACCCGCTGGATGGTTGTGCCGGATGCCGACGCGCTACCCCGAGACAGTCTCGTCCGCACTCGGGGTGTGGATCCGGCAGGTCCCCTGCTGCACGGCCGCCTCACCTTGCCGCTGGCCCTGGGCGTGGCCGGACACAGCACTAGGGCCCATCCCCTAGTACCCATTTCCCTGAAGCTGTTGGGCAATCCCGACTCGCGCCGGTTGGCCCGCATCGCCGCGGCGGTCGGACTGGCGCAGAACCTTGCGGCCTTGCTGGCGCTGGTCGACACCGGCATCCAAGCCGGGCACATGCGACTGCACGCGCGGCAGGTGGCGTTGGCAGCCGGCGTACCGGCCGGGCAGGTGGCCCGGGTTGCGGCCGAGATGGTGGCATCGCGCCGGATTTCCACGGAGGCGGCATTAAGCTTCCATTCCTCGCTTGCGACATGAGCCCGTGAAATCATGGAAGTTCTCCAACACCCGCAGCACGACACGAACCGGAATGCCATCGGGCGTCCCGTTGGCATTATGGGCCACGGCGCCTACATTCCGCGGTATCGTTTGCCCGCCCGCGAAATCGCCCGGGTTTGGTCCGATCCGGACACGGTGCCGGTCGGACAGGAAAAGTCGGTGCCCGGGCAGGACGAAGACACCGCCACCATGTGCATGGAAGCCTCCGCCAACGCCCTTAGTCGGGCCGGCGTGCCGCCCTCCGCGATCGAAGCCGTGTGGATCGGCAGCGAGAGCCATCCGTATGCCGTCAAGCCCACGGGGACCATCGTGGCCGAAGCCATTGGCGCCACTCCCTTGACGCTGGCGGCGGACTTGGAATTCGCCTGCAAGGCCGGCACCGAAGCCCTGCAGGCCGGCATGGGTTTTGTCGGCAGCGGACGCGGCACGTATGCATTGGTGGCGGGCATGGACACGGCCCAGAGCCGCCCTGGCGACGCCCTTGAGTACACCGCCGCCGCCGGTGGCGCGGTCCTGATCCTGGGCCCGGCAGAGGAGGCACCGGTCACCATCAATCACGCGCTGTCCTGGGTCACCGACACCCCTGATTTCTGGCGGCGCCCAAACCAGCCCTATCCCATGCATGCCGGCCGGTTCACCGGCGAACCAGGCTATTTCCAGCATGTCCTGGCCGCCGGCCGCAAACTCATGGAGGATTCGGGTACCCAACCCTCCGACTACCACCACGTGGTGGTCCACCAACCCAACCTGAAGTTTGCGACGCGGGTGCTGACCGACATGGGTTTCCAACCCGACCAGTGGCGACGGGGCCTGCTCGTGGGCAAAATCGGCAATACGTATGCCGGTTCCACCCTGCTTGGCCTCAGTGCCATCCTGGACCGCGCCGACGCGGGCGACCGCGTCCTGGCCGTGAGCTACGGAAGCGGCGGGGGATCCGATGCCATTGACATGACCGTCACCCGCGATCCGGCTGCCTGGCGGAGCAAGGCCCCGGAGACGGCGGACTACTTGGCGCGAAGGGTGGTGATTGACTACGCCACGTATGCCCGCATGCGCGACAAGATCCAGACCTGACGCGCAGGTCGTTCCGGTTCCCTGCCCCGGTTCCCACCATGGTCCCGTTCCTGGAAGCCCTGCAGGCCGGCCCCTTGCTGGCCGACGGCGGTATGGGGACGCTGTTGCTGGCCCATGGGGCGCGCGTGGACCAGAACCTGGAAGAACTTTGTCTCACCGAGCCGGATCGCGTCCGGGAACTCCAGCTAGCATACGCCAGGGCCGGTGCCGACATCCTGTTGACCCATACCTTCGGCGCGCAGTCGCTGCGGCTGGCAGAACACGGGCTGGACAGCCAGGTGGTCGCCATCAACCGGGCTGCGGCCCGAATCGCGCGCGACGTGCGCGAAAGCAGCGGCCGGGACATCTTCATCGCCGGTGACATCGGCCCCCTGGGCCGCGCTCTGGCACCCCGCGGGCCCATTTCCACAGAGCAGGCCCGGACCGCATTCCGCGAACAAGCGGCAGCGCTCCTGGAGGGCGGAGTCGACCTCTTCTGCGTCGAGACCATGACCGATGTGGCGGAACTGCGACAGGCCGTCCTGGCCATAAGGGAACTGTCGGATCTGCCCGTGCTGGCCAGCCTGACGTTCAGTGCGGACGGCGAGACCCTTTTCGGCCTTGATGCCGCGGCCGCCGCCGAGATGCTGACCGACCTGCCGATTGACATACTGGGGGCGAACTGTGCCGTGGGTCCGACTGCCCTGCTCGATGTCCTGGCGACTCTGCGGGCCGCCCGGCCGGGTATTTGGCTGTCCGCGATGCCCAATGCCGGCCTGCCCACGCGCGTGGACGGACGCTTCCAGTACGAGGCGGGGCCGGAATACTTCGCTGCCATGGTACCGGAGTTTCTCGCCCGCGGCGCCAGGATTGTGGGTGGTTGCTGCGGAACCACGCCGGCGCACATCAGAGCCATGCGGCAGGCATTGGACAGTATCGACTCCGACCACGAAGGAGAGCCGGTGCACCTTGAGACGGAGCCGTCCGTCGAGTGGGGTGTCCGGGTATCCGAAACCGGCGGACCCCACGCAGCGGACCCGGTTTCAGCATCCGGACTTCTGGCCAAGATTCGGGCCGGAGAGTTTGTGGTCAGCGTGGAAGTGGATCCGCCGCGGGGCCTGAACCCGGAACGCCAGTTGGCCGGTGCCCGGCTGGCCAAGGAGCGGGGGGCCGATGCCATCAATGTGGCGGACAGCCCCATGGCCCGGGTACGGATGGGAGCCCTGGCCCTGTCAACGCTCATCGAGAATCGCGTCGGGATTGAGACCATCCTGCACTTCACGACCCGGGATCGGTCGCTGATGGGCCTGCAGGCCGACCTGCTGGGCGCCCATGCGCTGGGCCTGCGCAACATCCTCGCCCTGACCGGTGATCCCCCTAGTCTGGGAGAGAGCCAAAACAGTTCCCCGGTCTACGATACGGACAGCGTGGGCCTGGTGCAGATCCTGCACCAGTTCAACAGAGGCCAGGATCTCCAGGGCAAGGAGATGGGCCAGCACAGCAGTTTCGCCATTGCCGTGGCTTGCGACCCGACCCGGCCCGACCTGGAACTGGAGACGGAACGACTGACCCGCAAACTCCAGCACGGTGCCGATTTCATCATGACCCAGCCCATCTATGATCCCATGGTCTGGATCCGTTTTGCGGACCTGTACGCCACCCGGTACGGACCCATTCCGGCACCGGTTCTGATCGGCATCCTGCCCCTGCAAAGCTTTCGCCATGCCAGTTTCCTGCATCATGAAGTGCCGGGCATCACCTTGACGCCGACCGCGCTGAACACCATGAAGGAAGCCGGCAAGCAGGGTCGCCAAGCCGGCGTGGTCATGGCCCAGGACCTGTTGTTGGGCCTGATCGACGCACCCCATGTCCAGGGGGTGTATCTGATGCCAAGTTTCGGACGCTACGAAACAGCCTGTCGCGTCTTGGATGTACTCGATCGCACCCCGGCAAAGGAGGCAGCGTGAATCCGCCACATGCGGGCGCGGACGTCTGGGAGGGCCGGACAACGCCCCTGTCCCAGGCGCAGATGGTCGCAGGCCTCCAGGCCATCGTATCCCCGGAGCGCGTGTTGCACACGGCGGCTCAGCGCACGCCGTTCGAATCCGACGGACTGACCGCATTCCGGGAGCGCCCGGGAGCCGTGGTGCTGGTTGATTCCACGGACGAGGTGGTGGCCGCCGTGCGCTGGTGCCACGAGACCGGCACCCCGTGCATGGCCCGCGGTTCGGGTACCAGCCTGTCCGGCGGAGCAGTACCCATTCCCGGCGGGGTCGTACTCGCCCTGAACCGACTGAACCGCGTCCTAGACATTCGGCCGGCCGACCGCATTTGCCGCGTGGAGCCGGGAGTCATCAACCTCGATGTTTCCAAGGCGGTGGCAACCCACGGCCTCTATTACGCGCCGGATCCGTCCAGCCAGCCGATCTGCACCATCGGGGGCAACGTGGCCTTCAACTCCGGCGGTGCGCACTGCCTCAAGTACGGCATGACGAGCAACCACGTCCTGGGCATGAAAGTTGTGCTGCCGGACGGCACCGTGGAGGAGTTGGGCCGAGACAGCCTCGAAGGCGTCGGACCGGATCTGCCAGGACTGTTCGTGGGTTCGGAAGGCCGGTTCGGCATCGCGCTTGAGGTCACCCTGCGTCTGTTGCCGCTGGTTCCCTCCTACCGCACGGTGTTGGCGGCCTACCATTCGCTGGGTGCCGCCGGCGAGGCGGTCGCCGCCATTGTCGCCAGCGGCCTGCTGCCCGGCGCCATCGAAATCATGGACAGCCTGTCCATCGAGGCCGCCGAAGTCAGCGTACAGCCGGGCTACCCCAAGGCCGCCGCCATCCTGATTGTCGAATTGGAGGGCGAACCCGTCCAGGTTGAGGCGGAGATGGTGCAACTGGAGGCCATACTCCGGGAGTCGGGCTCCCATGAAATCAGGCCGGCGCGCACGGAAGCCGAGCGACAGCTGATTTGGAAGGGACGCAAGAGCGCTTTTTCGGCCGTGGGCCGGCTCAGTCCCGACTTCATCGTGCAGGACGGTGTCGTGCCCCGTACGCGGTTGGGCGAAGCCCTCGAGTTCATCGACCGCCTGAGCACACGGTACGGGATCCGAGTGGCCAATGTGTTCCATGCCGGCGACGGCAACCTGCACCCGTTGATTCTGTACGATGGCCGCGAGCCGGGTGCCCTGCACCGCGCCGAGGAACTGGCGGGGGAAATCCTGACCATGTGCATCGACATGGGCGGATCCATCACCGGCGAACATGGCGTCGGCCGCGAGAAACTGGCCTACCTGCCGCACATGTACACGGGTGCCGATCTGGCCCTGCTTCACGATCTGCGCAAGGCCGTGGATCCGGGCATCCTGGCCAACCGGGGCAAGATGCTGACCGACGATCTGCCCTCGGGATCCTCCGGCTCCGATGCAGTTGCACTACCTGAACAGTGGCCCGACGACATTCGAGCCAAGGTGCATGCACTGCAGGAGAGAATCCGCAGCCGCGACCGTGTGACGATACGCGGGGCGGGCAGCAAGGCCGTCCATGCATCGGACGACCACGCCGAAATTCTGGATGCCGGTTCGCTGACCGGAGTCCTCGAGTACAACCCCGCGGAGTTCACGATTACGGCCTTCGGCGGCTCAAGGATCGCGGACATTCAGGACCTGTTGGCCGCGGAAGGCCAATACCTGCCCTTCGACCCACCCCGGGAGGACAACGCCACGCTGGGCGGCACCATTGCCTGCGGCTTGGGCGGAGAAGGTCGTTGGCGATACGGAGGAGTGCGGGATTTCATTCTCGGCCTGCGTTTCCTGGATGGACGAGGCGGGCTGCTGTACTCCGGTAGCCGGGTGGTCAAGAACGCGGCCGGATTCGATCTGCCGAAACTGATGACCGGCAGTCTGGGCTCCCTGGCCTTGATTGTGGAAGCGACGTTCAAGGTCTTTCCCTATCCGGAGGCTTCCGGAACCGTCTCGGTATCCGGCCCGTTATCCGATCTGCTGGACACGATGGCCGCGCTTTCGTGCGGCCGCCACGAAATCGCCAGTTTGGTCTTGGAGACAGCCGTCACCGAACCGGTTCTGCACATCCGACAAACCGGTCGCGCCGACCAGTTGTCGGCGCGCCTGGAGGATCTCCAACACACCCTGGGCGGATCGGGCACCCTCCTAATGGAAGACCAGGCTCTGTGGTCCGGCATGTCGGAATGGTCCCGGGACAGGTCCGAAACAGTGATTCGGGTGCCGATTTGTCCTTCCCGCATCCAGGAACTGGCCCAGGGGTTGGCTCCTCTGAACATGGGGATGCGCTGGGGCAGTGGCGGTCATCTGCTGTGGTTGTCCGGCAACTGGCAGGACCGTATCGAGCAGCAGTTCGCACAGTTGGGGCTGACCGGTGTCGTGCTGCGCGGACCGCGTGCCCCCCGCCTGGTTGGTTCCTGGCGGGAGCCCCGCCTCCTAAGCCGCGTCCGCACCGTGTTGGATCCGGAAGGCAAACTGGTTGGCGGCCTGCCCAACCGCGGGGATTGATGTCATGCACCATTCCATTAACCTGACCGAACTGCCGGCAGCCGGACCCAAGATGGCGGAGGCCGTCTCCAACTGCGTGCATTGCGGCTTCTGCCTGCCGGTGTGCCCAACCTACTCGGTACTGGGAGAGGAAATGGACTCGCCCCGGGGACGAATCTTCCTGATGAAGGAAGTGCTGGAAGGGAATTTGGACCAAGGGTCGGTTCAACCCTACGTTGATCGGTGTCTCGGTTGCATGGCCTGCGTCACGGCCTGTCCGTCGGGTGTGGAGTACGGTGAACTTCTGTTTCCCTACAGGGCCGAGGATCACAGCCAAGAGGGATCCAACCACTGGCAACGACTACGACGACGATTGGCCCTGAGCGTACTTCCGTTTCCGCAACGACTGCGCCTGGCCCTGCGCCTGGGACGTTGGACCCGGTTCGCCCACCGACTGGCTCCGGCCGGCCTGCAGCCCCTGACGCGCATGATCCCGGAGCGGTTGCCTCCCAGAGTCCCCCAACCCGTCGTCGCGTCGCCACCGGGCAAGCCGGTGGCGCGGGTGGCCCTGCTGCCCGGATGTGCCCAAAGCGTTCTCGCTCCTCAAATCCATGCCGACACCGTGCGCCTCCTGACGGCCAACGGCGTCGAGGTTGTCCGGCCGCGAGCGGACGTTTGCTGCGGTTCCCTCGACCTGCATGCCGGAGAGGCCGAGGCGGCCCGAACCCACGCACGGCATCTGCTGGCGGCCTTGCCAACCGATGTGGACGCCGTGATTACCAATGCCGCCGGTTGCGGTTCCGGCATTCACGAGTATCCCCTGCTGTTCAAGGGGACCGGCGATGAAGAGGCCATGTCCGACCTTGCCCGCCGATCGGTGGACATCTGCAGCTTTCTGGCCCGATTGCCATCGCTAACGCTCATGCGGCTGCCCCGGCCGCTCCGGGTGGCCTACCACGACGCCTGCCATCTGCAGCACGCCCTCAAGGTTGTATCGGAACCGCGAACGCTGTTGGGTCAGGTGGAAAACCTCGAACTGGTAGAAATTGGCGGCGACGGTTTCTGCTGTGGTTCCGCCGGTATCTACAATATCGATCATCCGGAGACGGCCGACCGGCTTGGAGCCGCCAAGGCGGCGGCGGTGGCGGACACCGGTGCCGCGTGCCTGGCCACGGGCAATATCGGATGCCTCAACCAGCTGCAACTCCATTTGGCCGGGCGCGGCCTGGACATTCCCGTCCGCCATACCGTCTCCGTGCTGGCGGATGCCCTCCCTCCTTCCAACGGACCCGCATGACCCATGGACTCACTTACCATCACTTTCACCGGCAAGTCCCAGCTGGAACTCAGGAGCCTGCCGGTCGACGAACCCGGTCCGGGCGAAGTTCTGGTCGCGACACAGTCCAGCCTGATCAGCACCGGCACCGAGCTCATCTGCTACCTGCGCAATTTTGAAGAGGGCACCCACTGGGACATGTGGGTCCGGTACCCGTTCTTCCCCGGCTACAGCAACGCCGGAATCGTGATGGTACGCGGCCAGGGTGCCGACCGGTTCGAAGAAGGCCAGTTGGTGGCCTACCGCGCCGGCCATCGCCAATATGCCGTCGTCCCCGAGAGTACGCTGCTGGCGGTGCCCCCCGGGGTGACCGCGCGGGAAGCCAGCTGGATTGCCCTGGCCAAGATCGTACAGAACGGCGTGCGCCGGGCCGAACATGTCATGGGCGACGACGTGGCCGTGGTGGGCCAGGGCATTTTGGGCCAACTGGTCGTGCAGTACGCGCGGTTGATGGGAGCCCGCCACATCATCGCCATCGACTTGGCGGCACAGCGGTTGGAGTACTCCGCCGAAATCTCTGGCGCGACCCACACACTCCAAATGCCCGTGGACGAGGCGCTGCCCAAGGTAGCCAGTCTTACAAGCAACGCCATGCCGGATGTCGTCTATGACGTAACTGGTTTCCCGGCTGTCTTTGCCTCGGCCCTCAAGCTGCCACGCAAGTTTGGAACGCTGGTGCTGTTGGGTGACACGGGCACCCCTTCCGGCCAGCAGCTGTCGTCGGATGTCATCATCAAGGGCCTCAAGATCGTGGGAGCACACGACTCCCATCCCCCGAACGAGCCTACGGACTGGAACCACTGGACCAGCCAAAAGATTTCCGAACTCTTCTTCACCTATCTGGCTCGCGGGCAGATGAACGTCAAGGACCTGATCACCCACACCTACAAGCCCCAGCAAGCCAAGGATGCCTACGAAATGCTGGCCCGGGACCGCACCAGTGCCCTGGGTGTCGTCTTCGATTGGACATAGGTCCCGGGCATGAACAAGGAGTGGTTGGCCTCATTCGGCCTGGCCCTGTTGATTGCCTCGGCCGGGGCCTCCGGCAACGCGTTCTTCGCCTGGTGTCAGCGCAAGGCGATGGCCGACACCTCGCCGCTCGTGTTTGTGGCGATGGTGGCTGCAACCTACCTGTTTGGCGCGGTTGTGACGGTCGCGGTCCTGGCACGCGTCAACCCGGGCCAAGTAACGGTAGCCGGTTGGCAATGGGCCGTGGGCGGTGGCCTTGGTCTCTACATCACGGTGTTGTGCTTCTACTTTCTGTATACGCGTTTTGGCACTGCCTATTACGCGCTGTATGCCGTTCTGGCCATTCTGACCACTACGCTCTATGTGGGCCAAGTAGTGTTGAGGGAACCCATCAACAGGTTCCATCTCATCTCGATTGCCCTTGCGATCGGCGCCGTCGTTACCTTTTCACTGGCGTCCAATCGCTCAATATAGTGACTACAACCATATGCGCCACGTGGCAGGATGCGCGTCGACACTGACCTTGCATGTTGACAGGCTGGTTCGGAACACCCGCGCCGTGGCCTCCTGCCTGACTCCAGGAACCCGGCTTATGGCAGTGGTCAAGGCCAATGCCTACGGACACGGCCTTGAAGCAACCGCCGGAACTCTTGAACCCCTGGACGAAGTGGACGCACTGGCAGTGTCGGCGTTTCGGGAAGCCACCGTTCTTCGAGACCACGGAGTACGGAAGGCGATATTGATCCTGGGTCCAACCGTCAGCAACCACTACGCGCGCGCGGCGGCCGAGGGCCTGTCACTGACGATTCACCAACCCCGGCAAATCGATGAACTGGCAGGGTACGCGCACAAGGCGTCGGCGGAGGCCCTGTCGGTTCACCTGAAAGTCGACACCGGTCTGCACCGGTTGGGGTTTGCTCCAAGCGAGATACCTGGATTGGTGGAGGACCTGGCCAACCTGCAGCCATCGGTCAAGGTTTCGGGACTGTACAGCCACTTCCACTCCGCCGATGCCGCGGACCTGGCTTCGGCCAAGGCGCAGCTGGACCGCTTCAGGAGTCTGGTGGCAGACCTTGAACGGCGGAACCTGCGACCGGCCCTGTGTCACATTGCCAACACCGCCGCGACCCTGCGCATGCCCAATGCGCACATGGACATGGTGCGTGTAGGCGGCGCTCTCTACGGGTTGAACCCCAGTCACAAACACTGCCCTTTGCCCGAACCGATTCTGCCGGCCTTGTCCTGGCACACGGAAGTGGTACAGGTGCACGAAGTGCCCACCGGAGCGGCTCTGGGTTACGGCCACTGCTGGCAGGCACCGCGACCCAGTCGGATTGCCGTGTTGCCGGTGGGATACGCGGATGGTTTGCCCCGCAACGAACCCCGAGAAGTGTTAATCCGCGGTCAGACTGCCCCGCTGGTGGGCACCAGAAGCATGAACATGGCGTTCGCCGACACCACAGCCATCGGGAATCCTCCGGTCCAGCCAGGGGAACGGGCAACCCTGATGGGAACCGAGGGTGGAAATACTCTCTACTGCGATCGAATCGCAGACTTGGAGGGAACCATTGAATACGAAGTGACGGCGCGCATTCCTGCGAGCCACAGAATCCTGCGCGCTTGCGCGGGCGAGTCGCTCCCGTCCGGTTCCGGGCCCCTGTAAATCCGGGCCGGGCCCGGCAATTCAGGTTGGCGAAGGACGGAGCGGGCCGTCAATCAGCCGATTGAACAGCCTGAAGCTGCCGGGCCAGCCGGGACTTGGTGCGATCGGCGAGATTCGAGTGAACCGCGTGTGCTCGTGCAGCCCGATCCAAGGCACTGGACGCAGCCTGCACGCCCTCTGCCGCTGCGTCGGCGTCTCCGGTCGCAAGCAGAGACCGTGCCCTGCTAACGGCATTGCGGGCCTTGGCCCGATAGAAGCGGTTGGCTGAGCGACGCTTCGGATTCTGGCGGGCTCGCTTGGCTGCAGACTGGATGTTGGGCATGTAGGAGATCGAGGGATTGGACCGAACGCAAACTGAACGACCTATCCGAGGTCGAACCGCCATTGTAGGACCTGCCGCCCACCGGGTCAACAACACGCCCCCTTGACGGGGGCGCCGGTACCGAGGATCCGTCGGAACCCGTGGCGGCCGGATCATCGAGACTAGCAGCACCCCGACGTGGACAGTCACCCGCTACGCGTGCTCCACCCGCAAGCGCCGGCGCTGACTGGTGTACAGGTCGTGGTAGTGCCCATGCAGGTCCATCAACTCCTCGTGGGAACCGCGTTCCACGATGCGCCCGTCCAAAACGAAGAGGACGATGTCCGCGTTGCGGATGGTGTTGAGGCGATGGGCTATCACGAAAGCCGTCCGGTGCTGGATCAAGTCGAGCAGCGCACTCTGCAACTGAACTTCGGTACGAGTGTCGACACTGCTTGTGGCCTCGTCCAGGATCAGAACCCGCGGCTGGGCCAGGACCGCCCGCGCGATGGCGATCAGCTGACGTTGCCCTTCCGAGAAATTGTGGCCCCGCTCCGACACCCTCGAGTCGTATCCGGACGGCAGCCTGCGGATGAACCAGTCCGCGTTGGCCACACGGGCAGCCTCCACGATCTCCGCGTCCGCTGCATCGGGATTGCCAAAGCGAATGTTGTCCTTGACCGTGCCCGAAAACAGGTAGGTGTCCTGCAGGACAACTCCGAGCTGCCTGCGCCAGTCGGCCTGCCTGATGTCGCGCAAGTCCATGCCGTCCACGCGAATGGCACCCTCGGTAACGTCGAGGAACCGACTCAACAGACTAACAATCGTGGTCTTGCCGGCACCCGTGGGTCCCACAAGCGCCACCGTCTGACCAGGCTCCACCTGCAGGTTTATGTCATGCAAAACAGGTGTGCCGGGATCGTAGGCAAAATGCACGTGTTCAAACTCCACGGCCCCTTCGACCCTGGGCAGCAGCATGGCGTCGGGCCGGTCCGTGACGGATGGCACCGTGTCCAACACTTCGAAAATCCGCTCCGCTCCGGCGATCGAAGACTGCAACTGGTTGTACAGCATGGCCAGACCGCGGAGCGGCCGGAAAAAGTTGCGGATGTAGATGATGAACGTGGCCATGACACCCACCTGCACATGGCCGTTGATGGCCAGCCAGCCACCGAACAGCGCCAGCGCTCCCAGCGTGATCACACTCATCGTGGAGAACATGGGCCCCAGGATGGCCAGGATGACTTCGGAGTGGGTCGCGACATCGCGATACGCTTGGCTGGCCTCTGCGAATTCCCCCTGTGCAGCCTCCTCGCGGTTGAAAGCCTTGATTTCGCGGAAGTTGGTCACCGACTCCTCAATCGTGGCGTTCATAACTCCCAACCTGCGCTGCACCCGGCGAAAGGCGCGCCGGCTCCGGACCGTAACCTGGCCCGTGATGTACAGCATGGTCGGCAACAGGAGCAGGGCTCCCAGGCCCAGCTGCCAGTTCAGGACAACCATGAACACCAGGCTGCCCAACAACAACAGGACATTGGAGACAAACTCGATCAACCCGTTGGACAGGGTCTGGTTGATGGTCTCCGTGTCGTTGCCGACGCGGCTCATCAAATCACCAACGCGTCGCTGGTTGTGGTCTGCAAGCGACAGCCGCTGGATGTGTTCGAAGATCAGGCTGCGCAGCACACTGATGAACCGCTGCGCAATCTCCACCATGAGCAGACTCTGGGCCATGGTGGTCAGGAAAGCCGTCCCGTACACCGCCAACAGGACCGACACGGTGCGCGCCAGACCGTCGAGGTCGCCCTGTGCGATGAACCGATCAATGGCCCGCCCCAGCAATATGGGACCGAGCAGTCCCAGAGCCGTGCTGACCAGGACGCAACCGACCACCAGGGCAATCCGGCCCTTGAACCTGCGCAGGTAGCCGAACAGTCGTTTCAGGGTGGTGGCCGGATCCCGCGCCGATTCTCCCGTCGGCCGTCCGCCACCGCCCATGCCCCCGATGCGCGGGCCGCCGGCAGGCGAGGTGCGGGCTGCGCGGGCAATGCCTACGGACATGACATCAGGCCGTGGTGAAAGAGTGACTGGACATCATCAACCTAGCTGGGAGTCGTACAGCTCCCGGTAGATTGGGCTGGCGTCCAGGAGTTCGGTGTGGGTGCCATCGGCCACTACGCGCCCTTCGTCAAGAATCAGGATGCGATCGGCGTCGATAACGCTGGTCACGCGATGGGCAACGATGATGGTGGTCCGTCCCCGGGAGGCATCACGAAAGGCCTCTTGGATTTCGGCTTCGGTCTCCAAGTCCACGGAAGACGTTGCATCGTCCAACAACAGGATGCTCGGATCCACGGCCAGGGCCCTGGCGATGGCTACCCTCTGCTTCTGGCCGCCGGACAGGTTGGCTCCGGCCTCCTCCACGATGTGCTCCAAACCATCGTCCCTGTCCTTGATGAACCCGTCGGCCTGGGCCATGCGGGCTGCCTGCCACACGTCTTCGGTGTGCAATTCGGGATTGCCGAAGGCAATGTTTTCGCGAAGCGAGCGGTTGAACAAGGCCGGATGCTGGGCCACCAAACCCACGGCCTGCCGCAACGACTTGAGATCCCAGTCCCTGACATCGATGCCGTCGATCAGGATTGAGCCGGCCCGCACATCGTAGAACCGCGGGATCAGGTACATGAGCGACGACTTGCCGGAACCGGTGGCGCCGATCAGGCCGACGGTCTGGCCGGCTTCAATGGTGAAGTCAAGCCCGGACAGGACCTTCTCGCCGGCGCGGCGGCCGTTGCCCAAGGCGTAGACCCCGTTGGCCAACCCGTCGGATGTCGGTTGGCCGGACCGCGAGTAGGCGAAGTCAACATTGCGGAACTCCAGACGCCCAGCCACGGTACGGGCAGGCGACGCGGCCGGCTCCTTGACGACCGGCTCCGTGTCGAGAATCTCCCAGATGCGTTCGGAGGAGGCTGTCGCCCGGGAGAACATGGCCAGCATGCCGCTCAGGAGCAACAGGGGCGTCAGGCCAACCATGAGATAGCTGTTGAAGGCCACCAGCTGTCCAAGCGTGATGTCCTCCGCAATCACCGCGCTGCCGCCGAACCAGGCCAGGCCGACCAGCCCAAAGTTGGTGAACAGGGCGATTAGGGGCATGGACACGGCAATCAGGCGGCCCACCTTGATGTTCTGGTCCACCAGAGACTCGTTGGCATCCGAGAACCGCGCAATCTGGGCCTTTTCCTGGACGAACGCCCGGACTTCGGACATGCCGGACAGGTTTTCCTGCACCACTACGTTGAGGGCCGCCAGGCGGGCCTGCACGATGGCGTAGAGCGGCGTGGCCTTGACAAACACCCACCGCAGGACCACGCCTGTGAGCAGCAGCATGACCCATGCAATCAGGGACAGTCGCACATCGGACAACACCAGCATGATCATGCTGCCGACCACCATAAGCGCGGCGCGCAGGGCCAGGGAAACACCCACACTGGAGAACATGCGCACGACATCCACATCCGAGGTCAGGCGCGTGATCAACTGACCGGTCTTGAGCTGATCCACATCGGGGTGGGACAACTGCATGACCTTGGCGAACAGTTCGTTGCGAATGTCGAAGGCCAGGGCCTGTGACAGTCGCGCTCTGAAGACACCTTGGCCAAACGTCGCGGCCGCGCCCACAACCGCGGCCAGGAACATGACCAGGGCTCCCTCCCACACCGCCTGGAAGTCCGACTGGAGAATGCCATCGTCGATGACAACCCGCATGAAGCGCGGAACGGTGAGTTCCATCATGACCGGCAGGATGGTGGTCACGATGGTGCCTGCGATCAGCCCCTTGTAGGGTGACAGGAACCGGCCGGTCCTGGCCAGTGAACGCATGCTCGGATTCAATCCAACCGTATGAGTCTCAACCGATACCGGACTGCAATGTCCCCTTGCAGCATGACCGCGCCGCCGCTACAGCGGCCGCCAAGTCCGCGGTCCAATCCGTATGGGACTTTGCCACCCGTATTGTCATGCTTCCGGGCGGAGAAGCTCCTCGCAGCCACAGGGACGGCGATTCTACATCCTTTCGGCAATTTAGGAAACACAGCCTTGAAACAGTGCCCACGCACGGTTGGGCACGGCACCCCCATAGCCGTCCGTCGGTACAATCAAGAAGACTGAGTTTGAACCGGCACACCGAGGGAACAGATGGAATACCGGCTGCTGGGTCGCACGGGCCTGAAAGTATCTCCCCTTTGCCTGGGGACCTTGACGTTTGGCACAAGGGTATTCCCGATTGGCGGGGGTACGCCTCCGGAGGAGGCCTACCGCATGGTCGCCAGGGCCCTGGATACGGGAATCAATTTTGTGGACACCGCCAATGTGTATTCGCGGGGGATCAGTGAGGAAGTCACGGGTGAGGCCCTGAAGCGCCTGGGCCAGCGGGACCGGGTGATCCTGGCGACCAAGGTACACGGCGCGATGGCGGATGACGACCCCAACATGCAGGGCACTTCACGCCGCCACGTGATGGAGCAATGTCACGCCAGTCTCAGACGGTTGCAGACCGACTACATCGACCTGTACCAGCTGCATCGTCCCCAGACCCATTTGCCCATTGACGAGACGCTGCGCGCCCTCGATGATCTGATCCGGGACGGCAAGGTGCGGTATATCGGCACCAGCACCTACGCGGCATGGCAGCTGCTGGAATCCCTGTGGGTGGCCAAGGAATACGGCTTGAACCGCTTCATCTCGGAGCAACCGCCCTACCACATTCTGGATCGACGGATTGAGCGCGAACTGGTCCCCATGAGCCTGACCTACGGGGTGGGGCTCCTGCCTTGGAGTCCCTTGGCCGGGGGTCTGCTCACCGGCAAGTACCGACGGAACGAGGAATTGCCTGCCGGCAGCCGCTACACGCGCCATCCCGCCCGGCACACGCGGATGGTCGACGATGTGTTTCGGGTCACGGAAGGTCTGGAGGGCCATGTCCGGCAAAAGGGCGGCACCATGGCCCAGTTCGCTCTGGCCTGGGTCATGCATCAACCCGGGATCACCAGTGCCATCATTGGTCCGCGTACCTTCGAGCAGCTGGAGGACAACCTGGGAGCTCTGGACGTGGACATCACACCAGAAGACTGCCAACTGGTGGACACACTGGTTCCGCCTGGCACGATGGTATCGCCCTTTTACGAGGCGGACTTCGGCCCCAGCGTCTTTCGTTGGTAATGCCTATGACTGGCGTTGTTCCAGACCTACCAACGGGTTGAGCGCAGCCTGAGTGGACGGCGGGCTGGGCGAAGAGAACAGTCATCCACCTGCCCCAAAGGAGTGGCCTCTCTGCGGCCAAACCCCTCGCCGACAGTGGGGCCGGTCATATTGGCTCCAGACTCCAGGGGAAAGCATCCGTTCCTTCGGGACTCCAGAATGCCTTGGCACTCAGCCCAAAACCAAGAGAATCGAACAAGACCGGCAATCAGTATCGTTCAGCCATCCAGCGGCGGATCTTCACGTCCGCATCTCTATTCAGTTCGACGTTCTCCTGATCGGGCCTGTCCAGTTCGTCGAGTAGGCCGCGGCGACATGCGTTGTTGCGCTGGTGGGCACCACACAGGTGAAATCCTACGCAACCGGGATTGTTGAATAGCGCCACCAGTACCTCTGCGTCGGCCAGCAGCACGGGCTTTCCGGTATTCCTGTGCCATTCGTTGAGATGGGTCACCGGCTCGCGGAAGTCCTGGAACAACAGCACGTCAACGAAGGGCAATGCGGCTTCAATATCCGCCATCGCGATGGCGGCGTTGGCTTCGTAGCAGTCCCCCAGAATCAAGTGGTGGGGGGCGTAGCGACGAATGGCATCGTGGGTTGTCTGATAGTAGAGGGCGATGGCCACGAAACTGTCGGTGCCGCAGATGACGGCCAGCACCGACAGTGCCGGGATGTCCGTCAGGTTGTGCAGTTTGACCCGCTCGACCCGTGGATCCTCCAGGGTGTCCAGGGTCTCGACCAGGGACGAAGGCATCAGGACGCCCATGAAGGACTCTCTGTAGGCTGGATCCGGAACCGCCCATGATACCCACGCGTCCACTCACTCCGTGCCCCCATTTAGATGCAATCGCCCTGACCTACCGCTGTCGGTGTCCAGCGGTAGGTGCCAGTGCATGTATGATTTCGAACGGATGCACCACGGCTGGAAGACCATCCACGGATATCCGAACCCGGATCCCGTAACGTAACAAAGCAACTTGGAGACATTGTATGGAGTACAGACTGTTGGGCAGGACGGGCGTGAAGGTCTCCCCTCTTTGCTTTGGGGTCATGATGTTCGGCCACGGCCAGTTTGGGGGCGGTGTCGACGTGGACGACGCCAGCCGCATGCTGCAAGTTGCCTTCGACGCTGGCATCAACTTCATCGACACCGCGAACGTGTACTCGCGCGGCCAAAGCGAGGAAATTCTGGGTGAAGCCCTCAAGCGGTCGGGACAGCGGTCGCGGGTCGTGCTGGCCACCAAGGTACACTTCCCGATGGCCGACGATGATCCAAACATGGGGGGCACGTCGCGCCGGCACGTGATTGAGCAGTGCCATGCCAGTCTCAAGCGCCTGCAGACCGACTACATCGATCTGTACCAACTGCATCGGCCACGCACGGACACCCCGATCGACGAAACCCTTAGGGCCTTGGACGACCTCGTGCGCGACGGCAAGGTCAGGTACATCGGCACCAGCACCTACGCTGCCTGGCAGTTCGTGGAGTCGTTGTGGGTGTCCAAGGAATACGGCCTGAACCGCTTCGTGACGGAACAGCCGCCCTACAACATCCTGGACCGGCGCATTGAGCGGGAACTGCTGCCCATGGCCCAGAATTACGGGGTGGCCATCCTTCCGTGGAGCCCATTGGCTGGCGGTTTGTTGGCCGGGAAGTACAAACGCGGCAAAGATGCCCCCGAAGGCAGTCGGTACGCTCTGCGACCCCGCCCAGAGCGCACTCCGGAAGGCATCTACGACGTCATCGAAGGTCTCGATCCGCTGGCGGCCAACAAAGGGTGCACCGTGGCCCAGTTCGCCCTGGCATGGGCAATGGGCCAGCCCAACATCACCAGTCCCATCATTGGACCTCGCACGCTGGAACAACTGGAAGACAACCTCGGCGCTTTGCAGGTCTCACTGGACGACTCGGATCGTGAGGCGGTGGATACCTTGGTGCCGCCCGGAACCAACGTGTCCCTGTACTACGAATCCAATTTCGGTGCCGGCGAATTCAGGTGGTGACCGTGACCCCGGGTACGTGATCCAAACCGAGAAGCCGTAATGCTACAGTTTGTAAAGTAGTTGGCCGTGCTCGTCGGCAGTAATGGCTGTACAGGGCCCAAGAGTGGCTCCGCTTCCAAGTCACCCAGACTTGAACTTGGTCCATGGCGGCGACCATGCACAGCACATGTGCCACAACAGCCTCCGCACCACGAACAAGCTCAGGTCGATGCCGTCAACGGGATCGCTTGAAAGCCGACAGGCTGCCCACGGACCCTTTCTCGGGGGACTCCACCGGGAGCATGGTGGCCTGAAGTACCGCCAGCAGGGCTAGGGTCATGTGCTGGTACCAGCCGGTGGCGCTGCACACCGCTTACGCGTCCGATCGCACCTCCTGCCTGGCCGCCTCAAAGCTACTCTCGATGCAACAGCACGTTCTAGCGACTCGCACCACGGTGTCCAGCTTCATGTCCGGGGGGCATACATCCGTAAGGCGATCCAGTCGTCCGGATCCGTGCAGGCACACTGAAACAGTAGGGTGCGCACCTGTGGGGCGGACGGGGCCGCGTCCCCGACGACTCCATGTGGACCCCCTGCCACTCATACCCGCGCTCCTTCTGGCTGCCAGGCCCGCGCTGCGTCGCTGCCAGCCCCACCAGACTTGTTCGTGGCTGGACATCGCCAGCACATAAGCCTACTCCTGTGCCTTAAGGCCTGCCGCAGTCGGCCAAGTGGTCGTAGACGCTGTCGCCTATTACTTAAACCATGAAACCAACATCCCGGGACACACGCCGGTTCCGAAAACGCGGCGATTGCCGGAACCTCCGAACCGGCTCAAGTCGGCTTCACCGATGCTGTGCGACTGCACCCCATCGACACGGGAACGGACAACACTGCGTGGCTCCAATCCATTCAACGGGCGGCGCGGAAAGTGGATAGGAGCCCGATGGCACCAAGTTGGACTCCCCCAAATGAGCCAAACTTCAGGGGCCTATCCTATGACGATTGCCCAGGTGCCAGTGCAGAACCTCCCAGCTGGCGGCCTGCACTCTGGGCAAGAGTGCCCAAGCAATCCCTAGACTGAACAGGCTGCCGCTGAGGGTCCGCCACAGCCATGTACTCTCACGCCAGCCGAATACCTGAGTCAACCCGTCCACCGCCATGGGCACACACAGCAAGGCTCCAATCCAAAGCGCAAGGGGGGGCCATCGACGCCCGGTCAGGCCAAACACAAGGCCGTACAGGAAAAGTGATCCGTAGATCGCGAGATTCCGTTGACACAACGCGGTCTTCCAGCCGATGGCGGGCGAACCTTTCCAAAAACGGTCGTCAACCAATTCCACCGGCAAGGGCTCCCCGCGGCCGAAGACCAGATAGCTGGCACCGGGTTCCTGATGGCAAACTAGAGAGTACAAGCCGTGCAGCGCAGTGCCAAGTCGGAGCCAACCCAGAGACATGGCCACCGGTGCCAACAGGGCTAGGCCGGCATACAGGCCGCTCAGCACCAGATATAGGACGAGCCAGTGGCGCAGGCTGAAACGCAACAGGGACCACAGGCGGTCCGCTCCAGCTTCCGATATCGAGAAGTGGTCGCCGGACTTATGTGTTGGCAAGGAAGACATGCATACCCCCGGATCCAAGACCGCCAACCCGACCGCGTTAGCGGCCGAGTGAGGTGTCCGTCAACTGGACCAGCTTGGCCCGATCCAGAACCCCCTGCCAAGTCGCAGTGAGATTGCCTTGTGGATCCACGAATATCGTAGTCGGAAGGCCACGGACACCGAACAGATCCGCGACTTCACCGTCCGGATCAAGCACGATGGGCAGCTCCATCGCCACTTCCGACGCGAATTCCGCGATCTTGGTTTCCGCTTCCCGGAGATTCACGGCCAGAACCAGCAAGTCCTCCGGCAATTCCGCCTGTCGTTCCACCAACAGCGGAATCTCGTGCCGGCACGGGCCGCACCAGGATGCCCAGAAGTTGATGGCCAAGGCCATTCCAGCCAGTTCCTCGCTGGACAGGGCGGCACCATCCGGGGCAGATAGGGAGAACACCGGAACCGGCTTTCCCTCCACGGGATCCCACACCTCCCTTCGGACTGGCGCACTCCCGGTCAGGACCGATTTGCCAGGTTCAAACGGAGGAGTCAGCAGAACCTGGATCCCCGGCGGCACCGTGCCGGGATCACGGATCGCCGCGTCGAGATTCGATGCTCCCCGGCAACCAGCAGCGAGGCCCAGTATCAATAGACCAACAGCCAAGCGGACGGCCATCAGCGCAGCGAGGTTCCGCTGAGATAGCCAATATAGGCGGGAATCAATGGCAGGACACAGGGACTGAAGAATCCAATGAGACCTGCGAGCAACGCCAGCGGCGCGCTGGCCACCAGGCTGGCGTCCAGATTGATGGTCAGCCCCAGTACCTCGGTGAACCATTCCTCCCATTGGAGCGCGACCACGTTGAAGGCACCGAAAGAAGCCGTCAACCGCACCAGTTGATCCTGCCACAACAAATAGGCGACGGTCACCAGAAAGATGCCACTCACATAGCTGACAATTTTGGTATGTCGATTGAGCCGACGCAACCATTTTGCCACCGTGCCGAAAGCGGCACCGGTAACCAGAAACGGGATGCCGAGACCGAGGCTGAAAATTGCCAGGAGCGAGGCGCCCGTCACCACCGTGGCGCTGTCGCCGGCAAGGAACAGAATGCTGGCCAGGATTGGTCCGACACACGGCACCCAACCCGCACTGAAGCTTACGCCCATCAGAATGCTGCTCAGATAGCCCCAACCCCGGCGTACCTCGTGCATCTGTGCCACCCGGCGCTCCATGTAGAACAGGCCGTTGGCCATGTCGAGGCCGCGCACCAACAGCGCGGCCGCAGGATTGACGGAGAGGTCCATACGTCGGCGCAGAACATTAGCCAACCGGTTGACCAGGCCCGTGACAATCAAGGCAAAAAACACCAGCAGCACAGCGCCAATCTTCTGCACGACGGGCAACAGGTAGTTCAGGTTGCGTCCCATGAGCCCTGCCGCGGATCCCAGCAGCGTGAAGATCAGGCCGAACCCGACAACAAACGCCAGGGAATGCAGAAACGTGTGGGACCAGCGTATTTGGACAGCCGGTGGGACCATGGTCGCCGTTTGTTGGGTCACGGGAAGCGCCTCCGCGGAAATTCTTTGGTACGGGGATCCAAGTCGGGTTCAGCCGGTCATTGTCGTTGCCGGCCGCGTCCAACGCGCGTCGAATTGACCATTCCTCAGTCGCCGGATTGCCAATCCTGCCGTTGTTGCAGTTCGTGAATCAAGGTCTCGAGCTGTTTCTGCTTGTTGATGAGGAACACCACATACAGCAGGGTGATGGTCCAAACGACAGCCAGGGCCAGGAAAAGATACTGCATGCGTTGAGGGTTCCGAAGCGGATGCCGCGACATGCAGACCCTGCCGGGTCCCAAGGCCGCAGCCGGTTGGTCAGGTCAAACGGGCCTGCAAAATCTGTATGGTTCGATCCAGGCGCAGCATGCGCCAGCGCAGGAACACGAGGCACAGGGCCAGCAGCACGAACGCCAACATGGACCACTGGAGGGCCAAAGTCATGGTGGGTCCCAGGAAGGGGCCGAAATCACCCTCGCCGGTCGGATTGTCATCCAGGAAGATCATCGGATGGATACTGCGAAACCATACGGCGGAATAGTAGGTCAACGGCACCATGGCATAGGCCAGGAGGGCGTATACGGCGGCGAAAGTTGCCCGCGTGCGCGGGTTCTCGAGGCCGTTTCGCAGAATCAGGTAGGCGACGTATACCAGAACAAGCACCAGCGTGGTGGTCAGGCGCGGGTCCCATGTCCACCAGGTGTTCCAAGTGGGCTTGGCCCAGATGCTGCCGGTGACCACCAGGCAGAGCGAAGCCACCAAACCGACCTCGACACCAGCCGCGGCCATCAGGTCCCAGTCGGAGCGTTTGCGCAGAAGCCAACCGAGACTACAGACAAAGGACAGTGCCAGACCGGTCACGGCAGCCATGGCCGTTCCCAGATGGGTATAGAAAATCCGCTGCGCAACCTGCTCGATGCCGACGAGATTGGCGGCCGGACGTGCATTGACGAGCCCGAACCACTGGGCCGCAATTAAACTGAGGAACGCCGCGAGCGTCACCAACTCGTGGGCCCGATGCCAACGCAGCGTCACTTGGGTTGATCCGTTCACTGCCAATCCTGCCAAACAAGGTTGGCAAGCAGTATACCGACCGCGACCGCCACAAGATCAAAGAGGATCACCATCAAAATCCACGCCCCGTAGGACTGTGCCGATGCTCCCTGTATCAGCGCGTTGCAGGCACCGGTTCCGGCCAGCAGCAATGGGATGGCCAACGGCAGCAGGATCACTGCCACCAGTCCCTGCCCCTGGCGCATGCCGGACATCATGGCAGCCACCGTCGTGCCCACGGCGGCAAAGCCGAAGCATCCCAAGAACAGCACTCCCAAGACACCGGGCTTCCACAACTCCGCGTCGAACAGGACGATCACCCCTATCAACGCCAGCCCCCCCGCGACCGCCAACAGCAGGCTCCAGACCCAAAGCCGACCCAGGAAGATCGCGGTCCGCGATACCGGCGCGGACAGGAGGAATCCGGTCATGGACCGCGCGTCGGCCGAACCAAATTGCCGTTCCAGGCCGGCCGAGCCGGCCAGCATCAGGGCTGCCCACAGCACGCCGGATGCACGGGTGCCGTCGGTGGCTCCCGCCGCTTCGAACACGAATCCCAGTACCAGGACGGTCAACACGCCCAAACTGGCCATGGCCGACAGAATCGGCAGGCCCCGCAACTCCGTCCGCATCTCAATGCGCACGATGGCTGCCACCTGGAAGCACAGGGCTGCCAACGGCCCGCGTTGCCGAATCCGGACGAACGGCGTCAATTCCTGGTTGGGCGCGGGGGCCTCGCGGATAGTACCGCCTGTGTCGACCGGACGAACGGCAGCCATGGACTACCCGGCCCCCTCCGCGAGCCGGGCCTCCTTAAGGATCAGGACCCGGTCGGCCCAACCTGACGGTGGCCGATGGCCGGCAAAGAGAATTCCCTGTGCCCCGGCCCGACGTTCGCCTAGCAGGGACGCGAGGAAGTCCAGACCTTCGGCATCCAGGTGGCTGTCGGGTTCATCCAGCAGGACAATCCGGGGATCCGGCAGCCAGGCGCGGCACAGTGCCAACCTCTGGCGCCAGCCCCTGCTCAGGTCCCGCGTGCGCGTATGCTGCATGGCGGCGAGGTCGGCTCGTTCCAGCAGTTCGTCGATGCGCACGGCGGAAGACACCATGTCAAAGCAGACGGCCGCAAACTCGAGGTGTTCGCGCACAGTCAACCGTCCGTCCAAGTAGGGATCATGGCCCAGATAGCCGACTGCCCCGGTCCGGGCCAGCACGGCGGGAGGCACTTCCCTCCCGGACACCAGCAAGGTGCCGGCATCGCTGGGGGTCAACCCGGCCAGGATCCGCAACAGGGTGGTCTTGCCCGAGCCGTTGGCCCCCTTTACATGAATACATTCGCCGGCGCGCAACTCAAAGCGGACCTCCCTGAGCACGGTCCGGTAGCCGTACGCCTTGGAGAGTCCCTGCACGGACAGAAGCAGAGGAGAGGCACTCGGTTGGTGGTCCGGCACAGGAGTTTCGCCAAGCCGCCCTCAAGCGGCTTCCATGTATATCTCCTCGGGGCCCTCCTCATAGCGGGATGGGCACTTGAGTAGCAGACTGTCCGCCACGAAACGTCCGTCCGCGTCCAGGGAACCGTCAACGATGGCCGACGTGCCCGGCCTGAAATTATCCGGGCGCGGGCCGTGGTAGACAACAGGCAGCACGGCGCCCCCCTCAACTTCGTAAAGTTGGAAGTCCAACCGGGTCGCAGTGGCATTCCACTGTTCGCTGTCCGGCACAACCAAACCGTTGAGGCGTACCCTTTGACCGGCCAGGGAATCCTGCCGCGCCGCGAACTCCTCCACCGTCAGGTAGTACATGGAGGTCTGAACCGTGGCCCGCACGATCAGGAAGATGACCAGTGCAATGGCCGCCAGGCCGACCAGCGTCAGCTGCACCCGCGGACTCAGGTGTACACCGGACCGGGCCTCAAGTAGCCGGTCCCGACTGGAAATCACACGTGCCATGTTCAGGTTCGATGCGAAGATTGGGTCTTTTCGTCCGGTGCCGATTCCCCATCCCCTGCGTCCCGCGGCGTTGCCGACAGGACGGCGAGGGCGTTGTCGGCCAAGTTTGCCGGCACCAGAATTCTGCAGGTTGCCATGTCGCCCACGGTAACAGGATAGGCGTCCCGTGCCGAATCCCGCTGAATCATCACCGGAAACCCGTGGGTTTCCAGGACGCCTTTCAGGACCTCCGCTTCCAAGGGGTGACTGGTTTTCAGAACGCAGACCGGTTCGTTGCCGGATGGCGCAGCAAAAGACTTCAGCCCTTGCCGCAGACGCTCAAGCCAACCCAATGCCACACGGGTCATGACGGGATTGTCCCAAGTAACTCAGACCACAAACGTGGCATGTTCGCCGACATACGGGTTCAGAACCCGTTCCTCGCCGATCGTGGTCTCCGGCCCATGTCCCGGCAACACGACGAAGTCATCCTCCAGGGTCAACAGCTGATCGATGATCGATGCCAACAGGGTGGGACCGTCGGCACCGGGGAGATCGAAGCGTCCGATGCCCCTGTGGAAAAGGGTGTCCCCCACGACGGCCAGCCGATGCTCTTCTTCCACAAACGCAACATGGCCGGGCGCGTGGCCGGGGACAAACCGAACCTGCAGCCGCATGGTCCCGAACTCCAAGGTCTGGCCTTCCTCCAGGTAATGGTCCGGATGCCGGACCAGCGGTACACGGGCACCAAGCCAGGCCTCGACCTGGGCCGGAACCGCTTGCAGCGTGGGCAGGTCCAGTTCGTGCAGCCAAAACGGAACTCCCGTGGCGTCCACGATGTTGTTGACGGCCAACACGTGGTCAAAGTGAGCATGCGTATTGACGATGGCTTGCAGTTCAAGGCCATCCTCCTCCACCTGCTGGAGGATCGACCGGGCCGAATCGCCCGGATCAATCAGGACCGCGGCCCGTGTCTCCTCGCATCCAAGCAGGTAGCAGTTTTCCTCGAGCAGGCCAACCGTGATTTTCTTGATGATCAACGTGGTGAGTCCCGTTTGTGTCTTCAACAACTCCACCCTACGGCGAGGCGGACCGGCTGTGCGCGTCGCGCCTGGAGCCGAACCAGTGGTGCAGGTCGTACCAAGCCTGCGATGGCTTGCCATTATGGTCCATCAACCGGAACCAGGCTTGCGGATCACCCCTTTCCTCCCAATCCGGCAGCGCCCGTTTGAAGTACCAGACGTTGGCCAGCGTAAGCCACGGCCATTCGGTCTCGATGCGCCGGAATGCCTGAATCAGGAACCGCCCCTGGTCGTCCGGAGTGACCCGGCCGAAGGGTGCCGGCCGGTCCAGGGGCACGGTGTTCCAGTTCATTTCGCTGATCCACATCGGCGTGGCTCCGTCACCGTTGCGCACCATGAGATCCCGCACATACCGGGCACGGCTGAAGTTCATCACCAGAGGATGCATTCGCCGGTCCAGGGGGCCGGACCAGAGGCCATACCCCTGCACCGCCAGAACATCGAACCACTCCACGGCTCCTGCATCGTACAGCCGCTGCAGGTAGATCAGATCGTTCAAGTTGCCGCCCGGCTCCGTATCGCCGGCATAGGCGGTCGTGGCCGCCATCGCCGCCAGCACGATAACGGCATTGGGATCCACCGACCGGATGGCACTGGCCGCGGCGGCCAGCAGTTCAGCGTAGGCCTCCGGGGAGACGGGTTGCTCTCCCCACTCCGGATAGATATTCGGTTCATTCCAAATCTGGTAGTACCGAACGCGTCCCTTGTACCGATCGGCCACGGCCTTGGCAAAGGCCGCGAAGTCCGCAGGATCGTCGGGCGGGGCCTGCACACCGACCCCATCACCCCCGGCACGGGTCCAGGCCGGCGGATTTTCGAGACGGAAGACCACTTCAAGGCCGTGGGCCTCGGCTTGGCGC
This sequence comes from Caldilineaceae bacterium SB0661_bin_34, assembly GCA_009841145.1. Taxonomy (GTDB): domain Bacteria; phylum Chloroflexota; class Anaerolineae; order Caldilineales; family Caldilineaceae; genus Bin34. Next base: position 43,796 of record VXMJ01000084.1, read on the forward strand.
ACGATGGTGTCGTACTTGTACCAGGCGGAGCGCGGCGGATGATTACGTCGATCCTCGAAGTCACCGCGGCTGTGGATCTCCACATCCTGCCAGGGCATGGGCTGCCGAATCCAGGTGAATCCAGTTTCGGACACCATCCGGGTCACGCGTGCGCGACGGGCCTCGCCAACCTCGTTTTGCAGGAATGTGTTGACTCCCCAGGGAAATCCCTCGGGAGCGGACACGGACGCGACCGACGCCTGGTCGTCGGTGCGCACTCTGGGCCGCACCGCCTGCCGCACCAAGTCGGTCATGCCCTTGATCTGTGGCAACAGTTCGGTTTCCCCGGTCCGGGATTCCATCCAGCTACCGGCCAGAGGCGTCGCAGCGATCGCCATAGCGGCCGCACCGATTGCAAACACCAACGTCCACAACAGGGCCAATTGGCCCCAGGCCCCAGGCCGACCAAAGTTCATGACCTGTACAGTCGGTACCTGAACGGGAACCCAATCGGAACCGACAGGGCCGTGCTACGGCGAACAGTCAACCTTCCTTGACATCTCGATGTTGTTGTAGATGCCGGCCACCCAGGCCTCACCGGAGGACACGTCGGGATGCCGGATACGAAACCAATCGCCGTTGGGGTTCTCTGCGAGAAACGGGAATTCCTCGTTCGGCGCAAGCTGGGCAACCACGGGATTGGCAGTCCCCGGCCCGGAACGCACGTTAACTCCGTATTGGACTACGACCCGCACGCATGTTTCCGGAGCCGGCACGGGCGTGGGTTCCGGATCGGCGGGTTGTGGATCCGAGCCCGGTGACACCGAGGAGGGTTGTTCGCCCTGAGCACCGATGTCGGAGTCCGCCCAGACAACTTCCTTGGTGGGGGCCGCCTGGACATAGAGCGGATCCGGAGTTCTGGTAGGCGGCGGAGATTCCACCGTCGCCTGGGTACAGGACGCCAACCCAAGCATGGCGGCCACAAGCAGCAGGGATGGGAGTAGGAAATGGGATCGCACGGGGGAAACCGCCTGGTTGCGAGGTTCTGCGATTATACAACCGGAATCAGCAGTCGGACCGGAGCGGACCACCGTCGACGTCGTACCTACAGCTACCAACGCCTGTCTGCCGACGCTGTCTGCACCGGTGCTAGAATCGCCGGGCCGAGCGGTCGGCTGCACGGCTCTGCAGGTGTCATTCAGACCTCTTTGGACTTGGGCTTATGTTAAGCGATACCCAGAAAAGGGAGTTTGTGCGCGATGGTTACATCCGCGTACCGGACGCGATTCCCATGGCGTTGGTGAACAGGGCGCTCCGGGCCGTGAACCACTCCATCGGCAACGTTGGCAAAGGGGGCGAAAACCCCGAACGGAACCGGTCGGCCTTCTTTTGTGCGGAATTGTTGCAGGCCGATGTGATCCTCGATCTGTACCGCAAGTCAGACGTGATGCCAATCGCGGAGGAGCTTCTGGGCAAGGGCAATGTCCTGCCGGTTGAATCGGCCAAGCCCTACCCGCGCTTTCCGGATGCCCCCGGGAGTCCGGCACCGCGCCTGGGTGGACACATCGATGGCGTGGGCAGCGGCGGCAACGGCATGGCCAAGGGAACCTATTTCCGCTCCTTCACCATGTTCGCGGTGGTGTACCTGATGGACTTGCCGGAACCGGAAGCCGGCAACTTCACGGTCTGGCCCGGATCGCACCTGATCTACCGAGACTATTTCCGCGAACACGGTCACGAGGTGCTGGCCAACGGCACACCGCGGCCCGACCTGCCGCACGCCCCTGTCATGGTCACGGGCAAGGCCGGCGACCTGATCCTCGCCCACCACCAGATATTCCATGCCGGCGGCTACAACCTGTCTCCCCATGTGCGACAGGCAGTCATCACCCGGCTGCGCCACAAGGACGTGGCGGTTGTCGACAAGGACGCCTACACCGACATTTGGCGGGAATGGGAAGGGCTGCAGCCGTTCCTGAACTGATCGACCAGTCGTCCGTCTTCCGCATGGCAGGAGCGGTGCGTTCAACGCACCGCTTCGGGGGGATCCTCCAACCTGAAATAGCGCGACTTGCGCGCATTGAAGACCCTGTGCTGGAACCACCGCTCCCAACGTTCGGGTTCGACATGGGTGGTAATCACGGTGGGCAGACCGGCATCGAACCGGTACTCCAGCAAACTGCGCAATCTCTTTTCCGTCCAACCCGACCCGCGCCGCACCGACTCCCAGGTATCACTGAAGCCGTCCAGGGCGAGGAACGAAACTTCCCGAATTTGCGCGGTGCGCCGCGCCGCCGCGGCCCCATCCGCCTGGATGGTCCGTCGAAAGTAGTCCTTCAGGTCCTCGACCGAGGCAAACAGGACATGGCGGCCTGAATTGCGCCACCGGTTGGCTAGTGCGGCCGCCAAATGGGTCTTGCCGCTGCCGGGAGCGCCGGCAAGTACCAGCCAGCCCCGTGGCTGCTCCAGCCACTGTTCCAGTTCCTGGCAAACCATCGCCAGACGATCCTGTTGCCCGTTGCGACGTTCGGCCCTGCGCACGTCGAAGGTGTCGAAGGTCTCGCCTTGATGCAAGTCCAGGCGGTTGAGATCGGCCCATGTCTCGCCCCCCGGATCCGATGACCAAACCCTGTAGTCGGGTGCGTTGATGTGCACTTGGTTCACCAGGTGCTTGTCCCCCAGACGGCTTTGCAGTCGAGGTTCGAATTCCCAGAGAGGCAGATTAGTGGTGATCACGGTAGGCAGTTCGCGTACGTGGCGTTCGTTCAACAGTTGGAACAGCTTCTCCGTAGCCCAGGGAGTCGAGCTTTGGGCACCCAAATCGTCCAACACCAGTACGTTCACGCTCTCCACCAGGTTGTACATTTGGTTGAAGGTTTGCGGGGCATCAGGGGCAAACGTGGCGCGCAACCGATCCAGCAGGCTGGGAACAGTCAGCATCAGGACAGGAGTCTCGGCTGCTGCTAGTTCGTTGGCGATGGCACTTGCCAAGTGCGTCTTGCCGCATCCGGTAATGCCGGCGAGGAGGATCCACCCTGTCGGGTGGCCGGCAAAGTCGCGGCACCTCCGGTGGGCTTCCCTTAGCGACGCGCGCGCAGTCTCACCGTAACCGGGCGGCTCCTGCAGGAAGGACGAGAAAGTCTTGTCCCGGACGGCCTCAAGGTAGGACAGGGCATGGAGCCGCTCAAGGGTGCGCCGCCGGTGGCTGCGTTGGCGGCACTCACACGGAAAGGCTGCACCGAAGTCCGGATGATCCGGTGCCACGTCAACCGTGTAGAAACCAAACCCTTGGCACACCGGGCACTCCGGAACGACTGTTCCAGCCTGGTTGGCCTCGGCCTCATTCCCAGCGGCCACGCGGTCTTGAAGTCCATTCAGAGTGGTCATCGTACGGCTCCATTGGATCCCGGGGCCGTGGGAATCCATCGGGTTCGCCCGACTCCCGCGCCTCCAGTTCCCATCGGTTCAAAATCGCCTTGACATAGGCCAGCGCCTTTTTGTTTCTGGCGATGGCGATCGCCATCGCCTCGCACACCCAAGACAGCGGGAATTCTTCGATCAAACTCCGCAACTGATCCGCCAGGACCGGAGTCAGCAGGCCGAAGTTCTGGTGGTAGAGCCTGAACGGTTCCGACTCCGCGAGCCGGGCGATCGGGGGAACACTGCCATGGCCGCGGACCGCGGTTCCTGCGGCATCCATCTCCGCGCGCAGTCGACGGCCCGCCTCCGTGTTTGGAAACAAGGCCTTGTCGTCAGGTTCGCCGTCCGCGCCGGGCAGTTCCAGTCCCAACAACGCGTTTCGGACCAGGGCCTTTTCCAAGGCATCGTCCAAAACCTTCCGGGTAGAGTGCAGTTCTGACAGCCCGGACATCAAGTTCAGCAGGTCCGGGTCGGACCGCAAATCACGGGCGCGCAGCCAGGCCGACTGTCCGGACAACCGGCCGATTTGCTGGTAACAGTAGAGGGTCAACCGGGTCTCGGCCAAGCTGTCAATTCGGCTCAGGAGGTCGGTCAGCAACCGGGCGGGAATCAGCACTTCCTCCAAGCCGCCGGCCGGAAACCCGACGAAGGCATCGGCCGGCCCAGCGAATCGTCTCCCGGGGTTCATGTTTGGCCCATCGATGCCGGATCGTAGACGGGAGCGGACTTGAACTGGGTCAACGTCTCCTCAAAGGCCATCCGAACAGTGCCCGTGGCGCCGTTCCGGTGTTTGGCCACATTCAGTTCGGCCACCTTGTCATGGATGGTTTCCGGGTCGTAGTACTTCTCCCGATACAGAAACATAACCACATCGGCATCCTGCTCGATACTGCCACTCTCGCGCAGATCCTGGAGCATGGGGCGCTTGTCCTGCCGCGCCTCGACCCCTCGGCTCAGTTGGGACAGGGCCATCACCGGTACATTGAGTTCCCGCGCCAGGTTCTTCATGGCCCCGCTGATGACCGTGATCTCCTGCTGACGGTTCTGCTGACGCGGGTTCTGCCCCGATTCCCCGGCCGTCATCAGTTGCAGGTAGTCAATCATGATGAGATCGATGTTCTCCCGCGCATGCAGGCGCAGGGCCTTGGAACGCACGGACGTCACGGAGGCACCCGGAGTATCGTCAATGAAAATCCGTATCTTTCCCAGTTGGGTGCCGGCCTGCCTGACAGTTGCCCAATGGTCCTCGCCAAAACGACCCACGCGCAGGTTCTGCAGATCCGTGCCCGACTCGATGGCCAGCAGGCGCTGAACCAACTGGGACGCACTCATTTCCAAACTGAAGATGGCCACCTTGAACCCCTGCAAGGGAGTCCGAACGTGCTGTGCGACATTCAGGGCGATGGTCAGGCCCAGGCTGGACTTGCCCATGCCTGGGCGGCCGGCCAGCACAATCAAGTCGCTCTTATTGAAACCACCTAGCAAATCGTCCAGCTGTTGGAAACCGGTGGGCAGACCCGGCGTGTTGCCTTCGTCCAGATAGGCCTTTTCCAAGTCGCGGACCACATCCCGCATGATGTCCCGGATGTCGGTCAGATCCTGGTCCGCGCGGGACTGGCCGATGTTGTAGATCGCCTTTTCCGCGTCCGAGATGATGTCTTCCACATCCTTCTCGGTCGTGATCAGGTCCTGGATGTCCAAGGACGCCTGGTTCAATTGCCGCAGCAATGCCTTCCGTTCGACAATCCGAGCGTAGGTGAGCAGGTTGACGGAGGTGGGGCAGCTCTCAATGAGGTACTGGAGGTAGGCGGTGCCCCCCACGGGTTCCTCCAGACTGCCCTCTTCCCTGAGCCGGTTGGCCAGTGCGACCGGATCCGGCTCGAGGCCTTGGTCGCTGAGGGCCTGCATGGCATTGAAAATTGCCCGGTGGGCCTCGACCGTGAAATAGCGGTCGCGCAACAGGGCGCTTACATCAATCAGGGCTGCCGGACGCAGCAACAGAGCGCCCAGGACCGCCTGCTCCGCTTGCGGGCTAAACAGGTTTTGGGCCGAGGCCTCAACGTCGGCCTGGGACGGTATTTCAAGCAATTCCAACTCGCCTTTCGATACAACGCGGCATCAACCGCACCGGACACCACCAGTCTGAAGAGCGCGGCCGGAAGTCAATTGGGAAACGCGAAACGCGTTGGAACCACCGGTTGCGATCCCATGTGGCCACGGTTGCCGAAGCGGGCGCTACCAAGGAAAGCCGCCGCCACCGCGGTCCGCCTGGGTGGTCTTCCCACGCCTTGCGGGCATTGGCCGGATGGTGTCGGCAGGCACCGCACCTTTCCGGGCTGCCACGCGCTAGTCGCTGAGGCTGCCGAGGTCCAATCCCTCCACCACGTCGCGGAACAGTTCAAGGTCCTCACTGCTTGCATCGGGCGCATCGCCCTCGACATCCTCATCCAAGGGAATTTCCTCGTCCGGTACCTTGCCGGCCGCGTTCATAACCTCTTCATCCACATAGATCGGGCAACCGAACCGAACCGCCAGGGCCAGGGCATCGCTCGCCCGACAATCCAGTTCCTCCATGATGGGGTTGTCTTCCGCATTGAAGACCAGACGGGCCAGATACACGTCGTCCATCAGGCTGGCGATTTCCACATATACCGGGTCGTGTGCGACCTCCAACAGGACCTGATGCAGCAGGTCGTGAGTCAGGGGCCGGGGAGACTTCTCCTTCCGCAACTGCATGGCAATCGCTTCCGCCTCAAAGGGACCAATCCAAATCGGCAAGTATCGGTCCCCGTCCTTTTCCTGCAGGACGGCGATCCGGTGCTGAGACAAGAGACTCACGCGCACGCTTTCGATCTTGACCTCGATCAACCGGTCGCTCATGCTGAAACTCCTGGTACGGTAGCCCAAACTGCAGCTGTTGGGAAGCCAAGGTTGTCCGGTTGCTGCACGAACTGTTCGGGAGGCTGCGGATCAACGGGTGCGGGCGATTGTAGCATAGGGAATACTGGCGTGATTCCCGCCTTTCGACCCTATCCGAAGAGGTTTGGCGAAAGCAGCCGACCCCGCCTCCCACCGGTCCGAAACGCCGACACCCACACCCGCCGGTCACATTGCTCAACACTATGGCCAGCCACCGCCCGCGCACCCGCAACATCCTGTTCGCATCGGCATTTCATGCGGGCAGTCATCGTGCCTGGCTGGAAGGATTCATGCGACACACCCGCCACCGGTGCCGGGCGGCAACGCTGCCTGGACAATTTTGGAAGTGGCGCATGCAGGGCGGAGCCGCCGAACTGGCGCGGCAGGTGCGAGCCATTACGGCAACGGGCTTCCGGCCGGATGTCCTTGTGGCCACGGACATGGTGAACCTAGCGGCCCTGTTGGGTTTGGCCCGGGACGCCCTGCCCGGGTCGATGCACACCGTTCTGTACATGCACGAGAACCAGCTTACCTATCCCGGCCGCCACAGGCCCGACCGGTCCCTGCCACTCGTCAACTGGCTAAGCCAGTTGGCCGCCGACCACATTGTGTTCAACTCCACGTTTCACCGAGACGACTGGTTCGCACATCTTCCCCACCTGCTGGCCAACGTTCCCGACCTGCCCGAGACTGCCTCCGTTCCTTTGCTGCAGGTCCGGTCCGCCGTTCTGCCCATCGGACTGGACTTCCCGGCGGCAACTCCCTCCGCGGTCCGGCAGGATGGTCCCTTGCATATCCTGTGGAATCACCGATGGGAGCAGGACAAGCGCCCGGACCGGTTCTGCGCCTTGCTGCATCGCCTGCATGATGCCGGCATTCCATTCAAGGTTTCGTTTGCCGGCGAGCCGGGTGCTCACACCCCTCCTGCCATGGTGTCGGCCAGGGAGCAGCTTGACGAGCACATCGATCACTGGGGGTACCTGGACAGCCGCGCCGACTATTGGGAACTGCTGTACCGAGCCGATCTGGTGGTCAGCACCACCGACCACGAGTTCTTCGGCCTGAGCGTCCTGGAAGCACTCGGGTCCGGTGCCATGCCGTTGCTGCCACACGGGTTCAGCTATCCGGAACTGATTCCGGAACGTTGGCATGCAACCTGTCTCTATCGGAACGCGGACGACCTGTATGACCGGGTCGGGAAACTGGCGGGAACCAACACCCGCGCACCGGCAGCCCTGGTCCGGCACATCAGGCGCAGGTTCTCCTGGCCGGCGGTTGCGGCCGCCTACGACGAGTGGCTGGACAACCTCGGGAGCCCCGGCACATCGTGAATTGCGCACGCGGGTCCGGCAGGGAACCAGTCCTACAACGAGTCCGCCTTGTTCCGGGAACCACGCTTGCCGTCGGATTTGTCAGCGGCTCCCCGGTCGGGGGCCACAGAAGCGACCAGCCGGTCCGTCCACGCCTTCAATTCGGCAGCCGATGCCTCTACGCTTACATCCTGAGCTTCAGGGCCCCTGCGGCCCACAACTCTCCGAAATGCAACGACATCCCCCTTGCGTAGACGGCGGCCCTGCTCAACCTCCGCACCTCGACAGAATACGCGCCGGCCGTCCGACCCGCGCAGAAACCCGAATCGCCGACGGCGATTGAACCCCAGAACGAGACCGCGCTCCCTGCCGGGCGCCGGTGCGTGCCGCCGGCACACATGGCACGCGGCGGCCGGTGCACGCGCCACGGACCGGTGATCGCGGGCATCAGTGAACGGTGCACCGCAAACAGAACATGGACTGAGGACCGATTGACTCACGGGACGGCAGGAACTGGCACGGAAGCAGGGGTGTTTTTTGTGGGCAACCGTCGCCAGGGCGGACACAATTTTGATAGCATAGACCGGGAGCCGCAGCGATGTCACGGAACTGCCGGTTCCATCGGACATCGTTCACGCCCGGATGGCGACGTAGCCAAGTGGTTTAAGGCAGAGGTCTGCAAAACCTCCATTCGCCGGTTCGAATCCGGCCGTCGCCTCTTAGTTCTCCACCAGGGAATGCTTGTCGAGTCGATGTGACGGGGGCGCTGTACGGTCAGCGCCCTCAGCATTCGGACCGTTTCTGGATCCAATCTGGACCAATCGGCAACGGAAACCGGACGCTGGTGATAGAATTGACGTATCGTTCCTGTCGCAGCCGTGACCGGGCCGCCGAAGTTTCGTTGCGGTACCCGTTCTCCGCGTCCGGCAGTCAGGCTCTCCGCGCTCCCCCTTCATGAACGCCATCTTCAAGCGTCGTCATGTAGCCATTCGCATAGTGGCTTCGCTGGTGCTGCTGGCGATTTCGTTCATGCTGGTGACGTTTTCGACCATCAATGCGCAGGACGAGTCGCGCATTCTGCCCGAGGCGGGGACCCCCTATGTAATTCAGCCGGGCGACACCATGGCGCGCGTGGCCGCCTACGCCTACAACAACGGCGAGTTGTACCAGGCGTTGTGCGATTTCAATGAGATCGAAGACTGTCACAGCATCGGAGTTGGCACCACAATCGACATCCCGACCCTGGAAGCATTGAGCGAGGCCCTGGACATCCCACTGCCAACCAGCACGCCTACGCCCACCTCCACGCCAACGCCAACACCAACCCCCACGCCAACACCTGTGCCGGATCCGGCATCCCAACTGCCGGCCGAACTGCAGGATCAACTGATAACCATCGCCGCCGGCGACACCCTCGCCGATTTGGCCGCCGCCAACTACAACAACGCCACAGTGGCCGGGCGCCTCTGTGCCTACAACATGCTGCCCGACTGTTCCGAACTCGAACCGGGCATCCGCATTTTCGTCCCGCCCATGGAGCAACTGCTGTTCGGCGCGCCCCAGCAGTACCTGCCCCCCATCCAAGACTCGATGGCCGCGGCGGACCAGACCGACACGATGGCAGCACCCGAAGCGGTGGCTCCCACGGACGGTCCCACAACGGATACCGACACCGAGCCACCGGCCCCGTCGGCAGACAGCGAAGATGCAACTGTCGAAGCCTCCACCGGGACACCACCGACCGAGTCGTTGCCCGAGGTTACCCGGGTCGCTTATACACATCTGACCCTGCCGCCGATAGTACGCGTGTAG
>VXMJ01000031.1 GCA_009841145.1 Caldilineaceae bacterium SB0661_bin_34
GATAGTCTCACGACCCACGACCTCATTCATGTCCTATGTCCACACGCCCTAGTCACTATTGGCCTGGACAGGAGGCGGCGACCCGGTGCACGGAGTCCCCATCCAGCACTTCGTGGGTAAGGTTTGCCAACACGGTCCGGTCGGCGGCGGACACCACAACCCCGCCGGCAAGGCCGAAGGCGCCGGCCGCCACGGAAACTCCATCCGCATCGGCATCGCAGGCCGCGACCGTGTAGGCAAACTTCAGTTTGTCCGTTCCCGATCCCTCGGTGTAGACAAGTTGGCGTTCTGCGCCGCCCACAGTTAGCGTGACCGCTGGCCGGCGTGAGACAAACACCGGCTGATCGAAGTCAACTTCCAGGGAAATCACCTCGGCATCCGCGTACCCCTGAGGGTCCGCAGGTTCCGAAGCAAACCGCAAGGACGCGATGGCGGGCACGGAGTCACCTTCCCCGCCCGGTCCGGCAACGGCCAGCGAAAACTCCCCGGACACCGCATAGCCATGGCTGTTGCGCACGGTATAGACGTACTCCGCCTCGGGCTCCGCCCCGGCAGGTGTTCCCGCAAGCGATCCGTTGGCCGGATTAAAGATCAGCCCGGACGGCAATACGACGCTTGCGCAGGTTCCATCCGCAACATCCGTTTTAAGGCACAGTGCATAGGTATAGGGTCCGCAGTCTCCGGACATCCGCGGCATCGACAAGGCATCGTCGGTCACAGGGGTGCCCGCCCTCAACACCAGATCTTCCACCGAGGACAACAACACCGGCGGCGATTGCACGGTAAAGGACACCTGTTGTGCATTGTCCGCTCGACCCGTCTCAAGGTAACCACCCGACCCCAGAGCCTCCACCTGGGGCAGGACCTTGGCGTAATACGTTTGGTCCACTACCAGGCCGGGAAAGCCGATATGCGGCTGGGTCACCTCAAACACGCCCGGGCGACCCCGGCGCTTGGGGAAGGACTCCGCATCCTGGGTCAGCAGCACGACCCAGGACACCGACCGCCCGAGAGCCGACGGCGCGTCCCAGGTCAGTGAGGGGGATGCCCGACACGCGCCGTCGGCAACTTCCACGCCGGTAACCCGCGGTACCAAAGTGACATGCAGCGTTGCGGTCCCGAACGCCCCCGGGCGCCTTCCATATTGGTAGGCCGCGTACACGTGACTGCCGGTGCTGTTCACGTCCCCGGCCTCGAACCGGAAGGGAGCATGGTAGTCGTCGTTGCCACCGCATTCCCCGAGGGCATTGCAGACGATTCCGTCGTCGACCCCATGACGGGTTCCGTTCACCACACCCACGGTGGTGGTATCGAGCCGCGGATGCGCACTGTCTCCGCCCAGAAAGACCACCACATGCTCCGCGCCAGCCGAAGACTGCCAGTGCAACTCAAGGCCGGGCGGGTCCGGCCTGCCTTGCACGGAAATTAGACAGTTGTCCGAGGTGACGATGTCGAACGTACCGGATAGGGACACCAATCCCGCGTCCAGAACACACCTGCGATCAACCATGTGGGCTGCATCCGGTGCCAGCGCGGGATGGGCAAGCAAGGCCGCCTCCCCGGCCTGATTTTGGATGGTGCCGCCGTTGAGAGCTATCGAACCGGCTTCCACAGCGACGCCGACCGTTGTGAACTCTCCCTGAGCAATGGTGTACCCGAACACAAGGCGTGCACTGCCCGAACCCGACTGATAATTCGCCCGCCCCACGGTTTCGCCCAACTGTAGGTTGATGCTCGGCAAGCCTGTGACATACACCGCTTGGTCGAACGCAACCGTGATCAGGATGGTATCGCCTTGCTCTCCGTACGTCCGGTCCGGTCCGGGTTCGGACGTGAAGGCAACCGAGCCCACCACAGGGGCCGCAGCCCAGGCAGCCGCAGGAAACAGTGTGGCCAAGACCATCACGGCCAACACCATTGCGCTCCATTTGAGACCTGTGGGCAAGATCTCGACTTCAACGAACCAGGAGCGCACCAAGCGCGCTGAACAGGTGGAAACTGGAGACGCGGGGGAATGAGCCAAGGCGAAGAACCCTCCGGAAGGAGTGCTGGATGCGGCGTGTGTTTGGCGTACCGGGTATTGTAGAGGTTAAGCCCGGAACCCGAATGCCACCGTAGCCAACCGACTCTCACCCAACCACCGGAACCCATGAGCAAGCCTGCTGTCCATGGGCCGGTTCTGCCTGGCAATGGAACATGTCCCGCGGCGCGGCGCATCCGTTGCCTATACTGCTACACGTTATCGGGCTGGCGGACAGGTTCGCAGCCCCTCGACAGTTCATACCTCGCGGCCACGTGTTCAGATTGTTGAAGTGGGGATTCCAACTCCTCATTCTGTTCATCGTCGTGTCCTTTGCCGGACGCGGCTATGCGGCCCTGGCGGCCCGCAGCCAAGGGTTGCTCCCTCCCGATCCCGTTGCCTCGATGTTCCCCGAACCGCAGGCGGACCAGTTGCGCTTGCGCGGTGTCAACCGCGACACCATCCAACCCGGCAAAAACCTGCCCGGCACCGACCTGGTCCTAGTGGAAATCCGGGAATCCGATGCCGTGTTCACCAGACCCGGAGGCGAAACTGCCGTCCGCCGATTCGGAGACTCCGTGAAGTTCGATGGGCCGTGGGCCAACGTCTCCGGCACGGACTACACCGTGTCCGGCCGGATCATCCGCGTCAATCCCGGCGACGTACACGTGGTGTCGGTGTACTCGATCACCATCTCCGACACGGCACCTGCAAGTGCCCCCCTTGCCATGACGCCCGGCACGCCGTACACACTGGTGTTGCGGGCCCGCACGGATGCGCCAATCCGGGGCACCACCCTCCACTACCGCGGCCGCACCGATAGCGGCGATGCCAGGATCGACGGACTGGATGGCGACAGTTGGGGCCAGTTCTCTGCCATGGACAGCATTCGATGGTCGGGTCTCCTTAGGGAAGACCTGGCGGTCAGTTACAATATGCGCATCCTGTTCTATACCGATACAGATATTTACTTGGGGGGCACTGTCCAACTAACCCACCTTCCCTAGACATACGCACAACCTGCTCTCTCCTTCGAACGAGGCTGCTCCCATGACCACCATCAACACTGCCCTCGACGCAAACGTCAAAGCACGAGAACTGACAGGAACTGCCGCCGTGCCCGTAGCCGCGCACCCCCTGCCGGCGGTCATTTCCTCCGACTACTACAACCTGACCGAGGCCGACGGATGGCCTGTGGCTGGCCTCCTGGTATTGCTGGATCGCCAGCACACACCGGTTAGGGCCGAGGTCCACCTGTACGACAACACCATGGGCCGGCGTCAGGATGCCGCCCTCCAGATCGCCTATCGCGTTCTGGAGGAGCAATACCGGGCACCCTCGGAAGAATCCGCGCGTCTCCCGGTGCGCATCATGCGCACGCGCCAGCAGTTGGACACGGTGGGCGTGCGGCTGGATATCGGCGAACCGATTCAGGATGCGCGTCTTGGCGTGACCGGGATTGGGGGATGGAACAACGCGAGGACGCTGCTGGCCTTGTTGCTGGCGCTGCTGCTCATTGGCGGGGTGGTCGGGGCTTTCTCCTTGAGGCAACGCGCCCCGATTTCGTCCGCACCGGCCGGAGCGGACACCGCCGCTCCCGCACAATCCGATGTCATATCCGACCTGCTCCCGGCTGGAGCACCGCCCGCACCCGTTAACGAAACCTCCATGGCCACCGGCACTGTTGGTGCGTCACCGGCGCCCGGTGTTGCGGCCACAAGCCAGGAAGCCGCCGAATCCGTGCCACCGACAGCCGGCTCGGCCCCGATCGCGGAACAGCCATCACTGGAAGATTATGTCAATCCCTACCCGCCTCAGACCAATGATCTACAACCCAGCACCGTAGCCCACCCGTTCTCATTGCTGGACCGGGCCGAGGTTGTGGTTGGACACCTTGCATTCCAGACGGAACCCAATCCCGACACGGCATTTTCGTTCGCCTGGAAGGAAGCGGGAACGCAAGTCACCATCGTGGGCGGTCCCGTGTGGCTGGCAGGCGACTCCGAAACCATCGAATGGTGGTTTGTGGCCACGGACGACGGGGCCGAGGGTTGGATGGCCGCCAACGGCAGTACGCAACGGTATCTCAACCCGGTTGAATGAGTCGTGCGGCGGGACGGTGGGCCCAAGGCGAATACATCCTGCGGCACTGTTTCAATCTTGTTGATATTGGTGGCGGTCGCACAAACGGCGAGGATTCCTACAATGGTGTTTGTCACCATCACCAAGGAGGCCCCTCGCCGTGGACTTCATCCCAACCCCTGCCGACCCCGAAGGCCAACGGGCACTGCCTGACCATCCGGGTGCCTGCCCCCATTGCGGGGCTTGTGCTTGGCGGCGCAACGGCACCTATGCCCGCGACCTAGTCGTCCTGGGCCGCCTGCCAGTGCAACGCTGGCAGTGCAAGGCCTGTTTGGGCAATGCCTCGCCCCTGCCGCCGGGTGTGACCGCCCACCCACGGGCACTTCTGCTATTCCGACACTTCGTCGACCAGCCACACGACACCCTTCGGGTCCAAAGTCCAAGGTCGCGCGTCCCTGTCACGGGCAGAGGACTCCAGAGCCGTCAACAAATCACTGTCGATACCCGTCCGCGCCAGGTCGAGCCGGATGGTTGCACCTTCCAAGTCCGGCTGGGTAAGCCTCAATTCAACTTCGACCTCGTTAACCTTGGGCCGTATCGAAGTCACTGTTCCACTGCACGGCAACCCCTGACGGGTCTCGCCGTGGCCGGACCGCAACACGGTCCGGGGCCGAATAAGCAGATGCGTGGCGTTGGTCAAGCCTCCATCCCCCCCTGTGCCTGCCGCGGAAGTTGCCCACTCCCTGAGCCGCTGTCCCTCGGGTGTGTCCAGTGCAAAGATATTGCCCATTCCCAGGTAACGAGCACATGCCACCGTGGCCGGATTCGCGACGAGAGCGGATGGAGAGTCAATCCGATTCACGCGCCCCCCGTGGACGAAGGCAACGCGGTCGCCCATGAAGTAGGCTTCCTCTAGGTCATGCGTCACGTGGACGGCCGTGATGGACTGCGTTTCAAGGACACTCCGCAACTGGGTCACCAGGTCCCCGCGCAAACGCTGATCCACGGACGACAGCGGCTCATCCAACAGCAGGAGATCGGGAGCCGGTGCCAGGCTGCGCGCCAGGGCAACCCGCTGGCTTTCCCCGCCGCTCAATCCACGAACCAGCCGTTCCTCGTACCCGGCCAGATCCACCAGTTCCAACATCTCGCGTACTCGACGGCCCCGCTGGCGGGACGGCCACTTCAACATGCGCAGACCGTACTCCACATTGCGCCCTACGGACAGGTGTGGAAACAGCACGTGGTTCTGAAAGACATACCCGATGCGGCGAGCATGAACCGGAATACCATCCTGATCCCTGCCTCCCAGTAGCACCCGGCCGGCATCGGCCGGCATCAAACCCGCCAGGATTTGCAGGACCGTGGTCTTGCCACAGCCGCTGGCGCCCAATAGACACAGTATCTCGCCGCGCTCCTGCACAAAACCCAGGCCCTGCAGCACGGATTCTGTGTCGCCAAACGACTTCCAAAGATTGGTCACCTCCAGGTAGGCCACCATCAGAACTCCCGGATGGCCACCGGCAATCGATCGAGAGCAAATATGGATGCACTGGTTACGGCCATGAGAACGACACTCATCGCCTGGGCCTGGCCCAGATTGGCCAAGCCCGGACGGCTCAACAAGCCGAAAATCATCAACGGCATGGTCGGATGTTCCGGCCTGGCAATCAACAGGGAGGCCCCAAACTCCCCCATCGATACGGCGAAGGCAAACACTGCCGCAACCGCGCAAGCCGGCAGGAGCAGGGGTAGTTCCACCCGCCACCATGTCTGCCTGGGAGTGGCTCCCAGCACAGCACTGGCTTGCCGTAGACCCGGCTGAAGTCGACGGAGAGCCGGCAGGATCACGCGCAACACGAACGGAGATGCAATCAGGGCATGGGCTGCCGGAACCAACAGGGGCGATGTACGCAAGGGTCCCATGGAGATGATGTAACCCAGGCCCAGGGTCACGGCCGACGTGCCCAGCGGCAACAGGAACACGGGATCCAGCCATCGGCCGGCCCGGCCCGGCATCAGGAACAGGGTGTAGGCCATGCCGATTCCCAGCACCAGGCTGATAACCATGGTCGCCAAGGCGTTGCGGACGGAGTTGCCAACCGCCTCCACGGGTGACGCGAGAAAAGCGCTGTCGGCGCGTCCCTGCAACAGACCGGCATAGTTCACCAGGCTCCATTCGGAGGTTCCGACCGAGAAGCTCTGGCCGGTAAGGGCGACCAACGGGGACACCAGGATCAAGGCTGCCGCCGTACCCAGGCCGTCTCCAATCCAGTGGCCCCGGGTACGGGGTTCGTCGTCGGCAAACTGCTCCGTCGCCTCGACCTGCTGGGGCACCGCGTGCCGCCGCTGCAGCCGCGTGTACAACGACATGGCCGTGAACGTAACTGCCAGCTGAATCAAGGCCAGTACAGCCGCAGCCGGCAAGTTGAAGTAACTGACGGCTTGTCTGTATATCGCGACTTCAAGCGTGCTGAAGCGCAGACCGCCCAGGATGAGGACCACGCCGAAGCTGCTGAAACAGAAGAGAAACACCAGCAGGGCCGACGAAACCACTGCGGGCAGGACCAATGGGGCCTCCACCGTGACCAGCGTGCGCCAGGCCGTGGCGCCAAGAGTGCCGGCCGCATCGGCCAGTCGGCGGTCCTGCTGACTCCAGAAACCGGAGACAACCCGGACAACAACACTCGTGTTGTAGAACATGTGGGCCAGGATGATGATGCCGAAGGTGTGCATCAACTGGATGGGAGGCGCCGACAGGTCGAACCAGCCCATCAGCCAACGATTCAGCAATCCGGAAGGCCCCGCCAGTGCCACAAAGGCACTGGCCGTGACCACCACCGGCATCACAAAGGGAACCGTCAGCAGGAGCCGGGCCACAGACCGCAGGCGCGAACCGTGATCACGCAACCACCAGGCAAGCGGCAAACCTGCCACCAGCGACGCGGCGGTCGATACGAGTGCCTGCCAGGTGGTGAAGCCGAGCACTGTTGCCAGGCTCCGCCAATCCGGCAGGACCGCCTGGCCCCCGCCAACCAGCCTGTCCGGCCCCAGGGCCGTGACCAGAATGCGGACCAACGGCAGAAAATAGAAGGCTCCCAAAAAGATGAACGGCGGCAGGGCCCACACGAGGACCCGAAGCCGCCCGTTCATCGAACTTCGCTGTGTGATTGGCCCAGTCAATTTATGTCAATTCAACATCACGGAGGTCCATTCCTCGATCCATCGGCGGCGGTGGGCGTCGATGTCTTCCGGAGCCATGGGAGCCGGATCGGCCGGCACTTCGGCAAACTGCTCAAACAGATCGGGCAAACCGGCAGCCTGATTGACGGGGTAGACAAACATGTTCAGGGGAATGTCCTCCTGAAATCGCACATCCAGCATGAAATCCACAAATGCCTTGGCCAAGTCAGGATGCCTGGTGCCTTGGAGGACTCCGACAAATTCAATCTGGCGGAACGTGGCCAACGGCAGGTTGAGGTTGACGCTTGCGGGTTCGGTGCGGCCGTCGGAGGCATACAACACGTCGGCCGGAGGACTGGTCGAGTAACTGACCACCAGGGGGCGGGACCCGGCCCCGCCCGAGCCCACGGTGAAGTGATCAAAGTAGGCTTCGCTCCAGCCCCCTGTGACCAAAACATCGTTCGCGAGCAGACCGGACCAGAAATCCAGCCATGCCGGTTCGCCGAAGTAGCTGACCGTGGCCAGCAGAAACGCCAGGCCCGGAGAGGATGTGGCCGGGTTCTGCACCACCAGCAGGCCTGCGTATTCGGGCTTGGTCAGATCTTCGAGTCGTTCCGGCAGCGCAAGCCCGCGGTCGGCAAACCAAGCCTTGTCGGCATTCAGGTTGATATAGCCGAAGTCGATCGGCAGCAACCCGAATTCCGGATCCAGTTTCAGTTCGTCCGCGATGCCGTCCAGCAGGGACGACTCGTGCGGGATGAAGAGGTTGTTGGCCAAGGCCCGGCTCAGGAACGTGTTGTCCACGCCGAAGACCACATCGGCCAACGGAGCATCCTTGCTCAGAATCAGCTTGTTGAGCGTCTCGCCGGCATCCCCAAGGGCCAGGTAGACAACATCCGCATTGTTGGCCGTCTCGAACTCGGTCAGCACATCCTCCGAAATGTTGAAGGAATCGTGACTGGCCAGCACCAACGAGACCGGCTCCGCGGGAGGCGGTATGATCAGCGAACCTCCGGCAGGACTACAGGCAACGACCGCAGCCATTGCGCACAACACCCCGAGCCAACGCAGGCCGGGGGTGAAAAGGTTGTAGGTGTTCATGGTGGGAATCCCTCATTGCAAACAAAAAACCTGCTCCGGTCCGGGCAGGTTGGCGTTTGGCTGGAATTCCCTCCCTACGCTGGCATTACCCAGATCAGGTTCAAAAGGGTTCCTCGGCTGCCAGCCGAAATCTCAGTCCGTCGCATCGGACTCCCCTGGTGCAGCCACATTGTATCACTGACCTGATTCGGACACCGACACCCCCAACGGAATGGCTCAATCCAAGGAGGGCATCGAGGCCTCGCAGGCCGGGCAACGCATCGGATCCGCCAATTCCTCTACACCATTCCGGCACAAGGCAAACGTCACCTGAACGCGTTTGCGGAAAAAGCCCCGTTGGATTTCACCCTCCACGTGCAGGTGATGGCAGGTGGTGTCCCGCATCAGACCGGGTACCGGACATGTGCGGCACAGGCCTTCGTGCCACCCCGAACTGCCAAGCGGGCTGGCCTCCAGCATGCGGCAGCTGCTGGTCTCCTGGCCGCGGTTGAAGTCGGAGTGGTAGTAAGGACAGTTGATGCCGACCAAACCAGACACCGCGTCGCGGATCAGACCGACGCCCCGGCTTGGGCCGCCTTGGCCCACAGCGGCCGGAACTTGTAACAGTAGTGGACCTGTCCCTGCGGTCCGTCCTCCATCAGCTTGCGCGGCACCATTTCAACTTTCATGCCGATTTCGACCTCTTCGGCCTCGACATCCGTCAGCTGCGCCGTGAGCATGGGGCCCTCGTCGAGCTGGACCAGCGCCACCACATAGGGAGCTTGACTCTCGAAGCCTGCCGGAGGTTGGAACAGTGTGGTGTAGCTGAAGACCATGCCGGTGCCATTGAACTTGTGGGCCGGCCCGGCAGGCTGATCGCAATGCGGACACACGTCGCGCGGCGGGAAAATGTGCTTGTCGCAGGCAGGACACACTTCTCCAATCAGGCTGTAGCGCTGGTGTCGCGTGCGCCAACTGCTGGGCACAAACATTTTTTCCCCGTCTCCCAATCCATGGACATCGCACTGTCGCGGACGGCATGGATTGTGGGGAACCAAATCTGTCAAACACTGTCAGGACGCAAATTGGGCAGGTTTTGACGGATTCTTCGCCCGTTCCAAGGTTGTGCGCACCCATCCGGCAACGGCTTGCCCGCCAATCCGCCAACCTGCCAAAACCTATCAGGCTGGCCGCGGTCGCAGATGTCCCGGTTCAGATTCCCAGGATGTGGGTATAGACGCTGGCACCGCTACCGCCGATGTTTTGGATCATGCCCAGGGCAGCGTTGGGAACCTGATTGGGGCCTGCCAACCCCTGAAGTTGCTTGACTGCCTCGACTGCCTGATACACCCCTGTCGCACCCACCGGATGCCCCCGGCTTTTCAAGCCGCCTTGGGTCGAGACGGGCAGGTCTCCTTCAATGTCGATATATCCGTCCATGGCATAGCGCCACCCGGTACCCGGCTCCGCGTAGCCCACTGCTTCCAGGCTCATGGCGCCCAGAATCGAAAAGGCGTCATGCAGCTCAAGGAAGTCCACGTTGTCCAGGCCTGCGCCTGCCTGCGCAAGCGCTTGTTGCGTGCTGAGTTCCACGGCGGCCAGCCTGAGGGGATCCGAGCGATCATGGACCGCCAACGTGTCGGTGGCCGCAGCACTGCCCAGAATGGTCACCGGGGCGACGTAGCGGGAACCGTCGGACAGGGACGAACTTCCCGCCGCACACAGGACCACCGCCGCGGCACCGTCGCAAATGGGACTGCTGTCGAGTACGCACAACGGGCTCGAGATAACCCGCGACCGGCTATAGTCCTCCTCGGTGATGGCATGCCGAAACATCGCATGTGGATTGTGGCAGCCATTGCGGTGGGCATTGATGCTGAATCCCGCAAGACCTGTGTCGGGCACGTCGTATTGCCACACGTAGCGCTGCATCATCAGTGCGTTGAGCGCCGTAAAGCTGACCCCTTGGAATGTTTCATAGACGGCGTCCGCAGCCATGCCGAGGGCGGCGGTTGTATCGTGCCCCAGAGTGTTGGTCATCTTCTCCACACCCAGCACCAGGACGCGGTCGTGCAAGCCGGAGGCCACCGCCGTATAGCCCATACGCAGGGCCGCGGCGCCGGATGCACAGGCCGCTTCGGTCTTGATCGCTTCAATGTTGCGCAGGCCGCTGAAATCGGCAACCGCTGCAGCCAGGTTCTCCTGACCCGATAGGGCTCCGCTCAGCATGTTGCCGACAAACAGGGCATCCACCGACTCGACGTGCGCATCCAGAAGAGCCGACGTCACGGCTTCGTGGGCCAGATGCAGGATGGACTTGTCCCAATGCTCGCCGACTTCCGTCTGCCCCGTTCCTATGATGCACACTTTCTTCATGCCTGGATCCCTCTTCAGGGTGTCCTTGGACACCTCAAGAAGCCACGACGCACCCAACTCGCCGTGGCCGACGAACCGCCCCATTGTATTCAAGCAGTGCCCTGGTTGTTGGTGGGTGGGCACCTATATCAACGATCGCCTATCATTCCGATCGCCCCGCCTCTGCTTGCCATGCGGGAACTGCGGACGGCGGTCTACCGCGAGTCCCTTTTCTGCTCCATATACGCAGGCCGCAGCAACCTGATTGCAGGCAGGCACCCAAATCGACATCCTGAATTGTGTCCCGACACGGGGCCTTGCAGGACGCCACCACCAATTGGGCACCCAACGGTTGCCTCCCATGGCCAAGGACATCAAGATTGCAGCCATTGGCGGCGGCACCGGTCTGCCGGTCCTCCTGCGCGGCCTCAAACACTACACGGGAGACATCACGGCCATCGTCACGGTTGCCGACGACGGAGGCAGTTCCGGCAAGCTGACGGAATCCACCGGCATGCTCCCGCCGGGGGACTTCCGCAACAACATCGCGGCCCTCAGCGAATCGGAAGAGCTGTTTCAACTTCTGCTGCAATACCGATTCGGAGACAAGGAAGGATTGGGCGGCCACGCGTTCGGCAACCTGTTGATCACGGCCATGTCCGCCATCTACGGAAGCTTCGAGGATGGCATCCTCAACACCAGCCGCGTCCTGGCCGTCCGGGGTCGGGTCCTGCCCAGCACCTTGGAGGCTGTCACTTTGTGCGCCGAAGTGGCGGCCAACGAACCCGCGGTCGCAGGCACCGACCTCAGACACGTGCGCGGCGAAAGCAACCTGAGCCAGACCCACGGCCGCATCCGAAGACTGTCCCTGGACCCCGTCCAGGCCCGCGCGTTTCCCGGTGCGATCGAAGCCATCCTGCGGGCCGACCTGATCGTGGCGGGTCCCGGCAGCTTCTTCACCAGCACCATGCCCAACCTCATTGTGGAAGGGATTCGCGCCGCGCTGCTGGCGGCCAAGGCCCCCAAGGTGTTCGTGGCCAACATCCTCAACCAGGAGGGCGAAACCGACGGTTTCACGCTGGTCGACTATCTTCAATGCCTTGACCGCCACGGATTGGGCATGTTCACCCATGTAGTAGTCAACAACCGGCGCCTGACGTCCGGAAACTGGCCCAACCTTGAATGGATTCAAGGTTGGGCCAAGGAAGGGCACATCGATGCCCAATGCGTGGAAGCAGACCTGATTGACGACCAGGTGCCTTGGCGCCACGATGCCCGCAAGCTGGCCCGGACCGTGATGGCAATGGTGGATGCGTGAACCGGGATGAAACCTGCACGGGCCGCAATCGGACCCGTCACTGCGGGAAGCGATGCTGTAGGGGACCGGTGCCCCGAATGGGTCCGGTTCCGTATAATCTACAAGGGCGTGCACACGCCTTGGCGTCCGTGCGGCAACATGTCCATCTGGGGCAGGATCATCTTGCGGCACTGTTTCACTTTCGTTGATTTTGACCAAGAGCCATGGGGGCGAGTGGTCACACCGCGCTGAATGGCATCAACACAGTCGGTACGAGACGCGATGGAACGCAAGGAACCGACCCGTTGAAAGTGGCTTATACGGACATATACGGCTTCCTTTTCCTTGAAGCCAGCCGACCACCAGGACCGTGCAAAAGGAGCCGTTCAGGTGGACCTGAACGGTTTTCAACGAAAGTGAAACAGTGCCCCCGTGGTATCCTGTGGATATGAACATCTACCGGGCGGCCGTGTTCGCGGCCAAGATTGGGGTCCACAAGAACACGGTCAAGGTTTGGAGCCTGAACGGCCAGTGGCCGGACCGCCACACGCCGGTCAGCCACCGCCACTGCACGGATGCGGACATGGAGCGGGTCTCCGAGCCCGGGCGCACCGTGGTCTACGGCCGCGTGTCCAGCCGGGCACAACGGGACGATCGGCGGTCGCAACAGCAGGCGATGGAGACGTTCTGTCTGGGGGCGGACCTGGCGATGGACAAGGGGCTGACCGAAATCGGCGGTGGCCTGGACTTCCAGCGGCCTGTGTTCCGTTCGTTGATGGAACGGATGGAGAACCGCGAACTGGGCCTCCTGCCGGTAGCCCGCAAGGACTCTCTGCCTGTACGGGTTTGACGGGTTCGCGTACTTCGCCGACACCCACGGATGCGAGATCCGCGTGGTTAACCAGCCGTCCCTGTCCCCGCAGGCGGAGTGGGTCGAGGACCTGATAGCCGTGGTTCACACCTTCTCCTGCCGCCTGTACGGGTTGCACCGGTACCGGAAGCAGATCCGGGAAGTCGCCGTCGATGGCTGAGAAGGTCACGCGCGTACTTCACAGCCAGGGGCTGAACGCAGCCAAGTACGACCGGCTGTCCGACATGGCCGCGCGGTGCGGCCGGGTGCGGTCGGACGCGTGGCAACGGTGCAGCGGGGTGGCCACGGTCCTGCAATCCCCCTACGAGATCCGCGATGCCTGGATGGCGGAGGGCTGTGACTGGCACGGGCTGCCCGCGCGTCTGGGCAAGGCTACGCTGGCCGACGCCTTGGGGGACATCGATGCGGCGCGGGAGGCGGCCAAGGTGCCGGTCAAGAAGGCCATCCGGCACCGCACGCGGGGCGACAAGGCCGAACGCGAGCGTCTGTACCGCCTGCTCAAGCAGAACCGCTGGACCGAGGATCCGTTCCTGCACCGGCAGATGCGGAAGCAGTGGCGCGGCGGCCGGTCCCATGTGACGAACCAGATCGTGGCCGACGCCGGCTCCTACACCACCAAGGTCTGGCACGACCGGGCCTGGGTGTACCTCCAGGGTTTGGAACGCGGCCAACGCATTGCCATTCCGCTCAAGGGCACACACCTGCCCTCCGGCACCCTCCGCATCCTCCTGCGGGACAACGAGCAGGTGGAAGTCCACTATGCGGTGGACGAGACCCGGGTGTGCAGCACGCGTCCCTGCGGGGAGGCCACGGTCGGGGTGGACAAGGGCTACACCGAAGCCTACACGGACAGCGACGGGACGCGCCACGGCGAGGGTCTGGGCGACCTGTTGTCCGCCGAGAGCGACCGGCGCAAGGTCAAGGGAACACGGCGCAATCACCTCCGGGACACCGAGCAGAAGCACCGGGCCAAGGGCAACCACCGCAAGGCCGACACCATCCGGAAGAACAATCTCGGCAACCAAAAGAGGAACCGGCGGCGGACCCTGCACCACAGGCAGGTGCGCGACCACCTCTGCCAGGCCGCCCACACCGTCGTGGACAAGGCCGGCACGATCGCCTGCGAGGACCTGTCCGCACACATGAAGTCCGCCCCGTACCGCCACAGGGACACCAACCGCCGTCTGAGCGGCTGGGTCAAGGGCGTGATGGCGGACACCCTAACCTCGATATCTCGGCGCAGAGGTTCTGCGCCGGCATTGGTCAATCCGGCCTACACATCGCAAATCGACTCCCGCACCGGCCTGTTGCAGGGCCGTCGTCGCTGGGACCGGTTTTACTGTTGCGACGGGGTTGTGCTGGACGCGGACGTCAATGCCGCCTGCAACATTCTGGCGAGGCTGTACGATGAGGAGATTACGTTGTACATGCCCTACAGGGACGTGCGCGCCCTGCTCGCGGAACGAACCAGGACAGCGGTGGGGACTGCTCCACCCGGACTCGAGTTGCGGGGGCTTGCAACACCGTCCCCATCAACCGAGAGCGAATTACCCACGCCGGTACAGGAATGTATCGGTTAAAGGAACAGCAGGAATCCGACCATGTTTCGAGTTGCAATCAACGGCTTCGGTCGCATTGGCCGGCAGGTCACCAAAGCCATCCTCGACACCTACCCTGAAGACCTTCAGATTGTGGCCATCAACGACCTAGGCGATGTCGGTGCCTTTGCCCACCTGTTCAAGTACGACACCAACTACGGCCGCTACGACGGTGAGGTGGAGTACCAGGATGGATCCCTGGTCATCAACGGCAACCTCATCACGCTGTGCAACGAGCGCAACCCGGCAGATCTGCCGTGGAAGGATCTGGGGATTGACGTGGTCGTCGAAAGCACGGGCGTCTTCACCGACCGCGACAAGGCCGAACTGCACTTGGCTGCCGGTGCCCGCAAGGTCATCATCAGTGCGCCTGCCAAGGGCGAGGCTCTGACCGTGTGCCTGGGAGTCAACGAAGATGTCTACGATGCCGCCAGCCACCACGTACTGAGCAACGCCAGCTGCACGACCAACTGCCTGGCTCCGGCGGCCAAGGTAGTGAGCGATACGTTCGGCATCAAGATGGGCCTCATGACCACCGTCCATGCCTACACGGGCGATCAGCACATCCTGGACCTGTTCCACTCCGACATGCGGAGGGCGCGGGCCGCGGCCATGAGCATCATTCCGACGACCACCGGCGCCGCCAAGGCGGTCTCACTGGTGGTTCCGGAACTGCAGGGCAAGTTCGACGGCATGGCCATGCGCGTGCCCACCTCCACCGTGAGCGTGGTTGACTTCGTGGCCGAGACGGAACGCCCAGGCACCACCGAGGAACTGCTGGCTGCATTCGATGAGGCGGCCGCGGGTCCCATGAAGGGCATCCTGGCTGTCAACCGCGATCCCCTGGTCAGCATCGACTTCAAGGGCGACGCCCACAGCAGCACAGTCGACGCCGAGTTCACCGCCTTCTACGGAAACCTGGTAAAAGTCGTGACTTGGTACGACAACGAGTGGGCCTACAGCAAACGCGTAGCCGATCTCGTCAACTTCCTGCGCCTGCAGGGTGACTGAGGCGAATACGATCCCATTTGGGTAACGGGACCGGTAACCCCAACTGAATCAGCGTGACCTTCAAAACGGTACGCGACATCGACTGGTCGGGCCGGCAAGCCCTGGTGAGGGTCGATTTCAATGTGCCCCTCGATCGCGAGGGTGCCATTACCGACGATTCGCGCATTCTGGCATCGGTGCCCACCATCAGATACCTGTTGGACCGCGGTGCTTCGGTCTGCCTGATGAGCCACTTGGGCCGGCCACGGTCCAAGGAAGATGCGCAGTTCACCCTCGCGCCCGTGGCGGACCGCCTGAGCCGGATCCTTGGCTGCGAGGTTCCGCTGATCAAGGACCTGTCCGCACCGCCGGTCATGCGGAGTCCTGGGGCGGTAACACTGCTGGAGAATACGCGGTTTGAACCTGGCGAGACCAGGAACGATCCCGCCTTCGCCCAAGTCCTGAGCCAATTCGGCGATGTTTATGTAAATGATGCGTTTGGCAGCCTGCACAGGGCCCACGCCTCCACGGAGGGTGTCGGGCATCTGCTTCCCGCCGTGGCCGGTCTGTTGGTGGAAACGGAGTTGCACTGGCTATCTCCCTTGCTTGACAACCCGCAGCGACCGGCGCTCGCCATCATGGGAGGCGCCAAAATCAGCGACAAGGTTAGCGTCATCCGGAACCTGCTTCGACACATGGACGATGTGCTGGTGGGAGGCGGCATGGCCAACACGTTCCTCGCGGCGCAGGGCCGCGCCACAGGCAAGAGCCTGGTTCAGGCCGAAGCACTGGACACGGCACGGGACCTGCTGGCCGACTTTGGTGAGCGTCTCCACTTGCCTGTGGATCTCGTCGTTGCCAAGGAGCTCGACAGCACGGCGGAGCGCAAGACCGTGCCTGCGGATGGCATCGAAGAAGACTGGATGGCGCTGGACATCGGACCCGCCACGGTGGCCCACTACGCAAATCGCCTGGCTCCGGCGCGTACCGTATTCTGGAACGGCCCAATGGGAGTTTGTGAAGTCAAGCCATTCAACCAAGGCACCAATGCCCTCGCGGAAATCCTGGGCGGTTTGCCCGAAACCCGATCCGTTGTGGGCGGTGGCGACGGCGTGGCCGCCATCCGCCAGGCCGGCATGGAAGATGCCATTGGCCATCTCTCCACTGGAGGCGGAGCCTGCCTGGAATATCTCGCTGGTACCAAGTTGCCTGGTCTGGCCGTTCTGACGGGGTCGGGATAATCATGGGGTTCTTGAGCAAACTGCGCGGCTGGCTCGGAGGCGGAGGCGGCTCCGGCCGCTTCCTGGAGATCTACGCCCTGAACTTCCGGTGCCAGGAACCGCTGTCCACCCGTATCGACATGTACAACGACCCGAGCCCGGTGGAGGAAGGATCTGGTGTGAAAGGAGCCGAGTACTATGTCAGGAAGGTGGTTTCGACCTCTGGCGACCAGCGGTGCTTCGACTCCTGTGAAATCCAGATCTGGCTGAACAGCCGCCGGCAGGAAGTCAACCGGGAAATCGCGGGTGGCAAGTTCCTGTCCGCCGAAGAGTACGCGGAAGCGCAAGCCGACTTCCAGCGGCGCATCCGGAACTCCGACTGATTGATCATCCGGGTGCCTGTCGGTTGTTCCGAACCGCGTTGGGCAGCGGGACCCGGGATGGAAACCTCCGGCAACTTTCCGAAAAACGTTGAGATGTGTGCCGGCTTTGAGTCCGCGTGCGGTCACCTGCCATGACCCCGCCCGGTCAAACAGGCGTACCGGCATCTCCCAACCTGAGAACTACACCCTGAGAGGCACTCCCCATGTCTAGAATTCCCATCATGGCCGGCAACTGGAAGATGAACCTGGGACCGGCGGATGCCGCGGTCCTGGCCCGGGACATCCTGCAGGAAACCGGTCAGGTGACCACTGTGGAACAGATCCTTTGTCCTCCATTTGTGTCGTTGCACGCGGTCAACGATGCCATTCGCGGCAGCGTACTCCGCGTAGGCGCACAGAACGCCCATGCCGAGCCTGACGGAGCCTTTACCGGGGAAGTCAGCGCGCCCATGCTGACGGGACTGGTCGACTATGTGATCCTGGGCCACAGCGAGCGCCGCCAGTTTTGCCACGAAACCGACGACGAGGTGAACGCGAAGCTCCATTCCGCACTCGAAGCCGGATTGGTGCCGATCGTCTGCGTTGGGGAAAGCCTTGAGGAAAACCAGGCCGGCCAAACCCGCGCAGTGGTGACCCGTCAAGTGCGGGGGGCCTTGGCCAACGTAACCAGCGTGGATGCCGAGCGACTGGTGATTGCCTACGAGCCGGTCTGGGCCATCGGCTCCGGCCTGGCCGCGACACCCGACGTGGCCGAGGAGGTATGCGGTGAAATCATCCGCATCCTGCTGGCGGACCTTTACGACGGAACCGTGGCCGAAACCACCCGAATTCTGTACGGGGGCAGCACCAACCCGGGCAACATCGCCTCGTACATGGAATCGCCGGACATCGACGGTGCCTTGATTGGCGGTTCCGCACTGAAGAGCGATACGTACACTGCGATGGTGAGACTAACCGCCGGTGCCTGAAACCGGACAGCAACATCTGCGGAGTCCATGAGCGTTCCGACAGGTCTGAACGAGAGTGTCCTGTACCTGAGCCTGTTGGGCTATTGCCTTTACGCGTTGGGTTGGACCAACCAGCGAACCCAGAGGGGACTGTATCGTTTCCTGCTGATGTTGACCGGCAACCAACAGGTGGCGGCCCTGATTCTCTTCCTTCTGTACCTGCCCGGGATCCTGCTGCACGAAGGCACCCATTGGCTTGCCGCCTGGCTGCTGCGGCTCAAGCCCCGCGCCTTCACCGTCTGGCCAACGTTGCGCGACAACACCCTGGAACTCGGAAGCGTCCAGATGGCCGAGACCGACATCTGGAGGGACACTGCGGTGGGGCTGGCACCCCTGGTGGTCGGCAGTACGGCCATGGCCGTTATCGGAACACAAATCCTGTACGCCACGGAACTGGCCGAATTGGCGTTGGGCCTTCGCTTCGGCCAGATTGTCGACTGGTTCCGCGAAATGCTGGCGGTCCAGGACAGCACGTTGTGGCTGTACCTCCTGTTTGCATTCGGCAACGGCATGATGCCAAGCGTCAGCGACCGCCGTTCCCTGCGCCTGGTCGTCTTCTATTTCGGGCTCGGGGTCCTGATGCTCGTGCTGGCGGATCTGCTATCCCGCCAAGTATCCATTGACTGGCTACTGGCCGCTCTGGCGGGCACCGCCGCTCCCAGCCGCATATTGGTCAGCTGCCTGATGCTGGTCCTGTTGTTCGATTTCTGTTTGCTGGGTTTGTTGTCCGTGTACGACCTGCTGCTGAGCGGCCGCCAAACACAGTAGACAATGCCCTGGCCTCCCGATCACCAACTACCCCAATGACGAAGGCCCGGTAATGCACCGGGCCTTTCCGTCGCACGAGGTGGTACCTCAGTTGCCAGTATCAGTCAAACTGCCCAACGAACTCCGGCCAACCGGCATGGAACCGTAATCAACCGAGGTGCGGTGTGATGGCAGCCATCAACGCTTCCTTGGGCTTGAAGCCCACAATCCGTTCCACAGGCTGCCCATCCTTGAACAGGATGAGGGTCGGAATGCTGAAGACGCTGTGTGCCTGGGCTGTCTGCTGGTTCTCGTCCACATCCAGCTTGCCGACCACGAGCTGTTGCTCGTACTCGACGGCAACTTCTTCCAGCACCGGCGCAATCATCTTGCAGGGACCGCACCAGGGAGCCCAGAAATCCACCAGCACGGGTTTGTCTGAAGCCAAGACGTCGGTTGCGAACTCGCCGTCATTCAGTACTACAGGTGTTCCCATGATCCTCTCCTCTTTTCCGCGTGAACAAGCCCGAAGTATACAGTCCCGAAGTGGTGCCGCCCGGGATTCCGCGCAGTGGAACTGTTACGGATGCGTTGGTGTTGGCATGCGCCTGGACAGGGCACAACGCCTCCGCTTCCGATTTGCCAGCCATGTCCCCATACCCGATGGTTTCCAGTTCCCGGGCTTGGGTGGCCCGGGAACTGACAGGACTAGTGATTCAAGCTTGGCAAATCACGAGATTCCGTACATCGCCTGAGGATGGCGGAATCCGTTCCATCACCTCGCAGACAGTTTCAAACTCCCTGATGCCAAACCAGGGTCCGCGGCCTGTCGAGACCCGAATCTCCGGGTAATTACAGTCGCGGCTGGTGAATGCCTCGATCGACAATGAAGGCGCGGTACCGTGCAAAGGCTTGGTCAACGTCGCCGGGGGTCAAGCCGTAGTCGGCCAGTTCATATTGGTGGCGTTGTTCGCTTTGGCGGCGCCTTGACTGCTGTATCAGCCAGTCGTCCATGGCTGCCACGGCCCGTGCCTCCAGGTTCCAACGGAAGTGGTCATACACTATTTCGACCGTGGCTAACGGGTCCTGAACTAGATCGTAATAACTCAGATCAAGCCACCGATGCTCCAGTTCAGGGTGCGCCAGCCGGAAATCCATGGCCCTGTTCATCATATCGGACATCAGCGCCAAGTGTTCACGGCCTTGTACATGGTCAGACAGCGGCTCCATGACAAGTGAGCGAACCCGTTCCACCAGACTGTTCCACGAGCCCATGAACTGTCTGGGAGCGCGGTGCGTCTGGATGAACAAGGCATCTGGATATGTTTGAATGAGGGCTTCCAATTCCATCAAATGAAACGGCATTTTCAGCAGCCACTGCCTTGGAGGTTCCTGCTGCAACCGGTCGACATAAGCATGACGCTGAAGGATTCCGCGGTGGTGGTGACAATAGGGAACGGACATGTCGACATCCCCCAGCCAACAGGCATAGGAGGGTACGTGGTACCGAACCACATTGGTCCAACTGTGAAACGACATCCTCAAGAACGCGATTTCCTCTTCCGGCTCGTTGGGGTCGATGTAGTGCAGGTCCGAGAACAACTTCACGAGCCCGGAGGCCTGGACCGAGTCCTCAAAATACTGGACCCGGGGATCATCCGGAGTTCCCGCAATGCCATCGCGTGCGGCACTTATCTCTGCGGCCTGCACTGTTTCAAACCCCTGCAACACGCGGAAACGCGAATCCCGAGACAGCAATCGATGCAGCAACGTAGTTCCCGTGCGATGGATGCCGACGATGAACACCGGTTGGACAATGTCCGTTTCCACTATGCCTGGATACTGGATGCGGTCTGCCACTAACCGGGCGTTGTTGCGCAGGGCACGGCTCAGTTCCAGAATGATCCCGGTTCTGGCCGATTCCATGATTTGGGCCACAGGTGCCTGCAATGCCGCCACCAGTTGATCCAACCCCGTTAGAAGCCAGCCAGGAAATGCTTCGTCGTACGTTGTTTCCAGCCGCCGGGCGTAGCGCTCGCCCTGTGCCGTCAGGCAGTTGAAGTCCAGACGACTTTCCGGGCGCGGGTGCGGCCATTCGCCAGGATGGCTTCTCACCCAGTCATCGGCACGTCGGAGCAGGGTTAGAAGGCCGGGCCATTGGACGGGGCCTGGACAATCCGCACGTATGGCTTGGTCGCAGATGGGCTGCGAGTCCTGAGATTCGCGTTGACGGAACCAATAAGGTTCAAAATGGTCGAACAGGGGCCAAAGTCCGTGGAGCGGCGAACTTGCGCCTTTGGCGAGGCACAGCCGCTTGAAGGCAGCATAGGAGACTTCGCGGTGGTAGAAACCGAAGTCCCCAGGTTCAAGTTCACCGTACAGCAGGTTTGGATGGCAGCAATGATAGATGGTGTATTGCCGACGAGGATTCAGGGAAATGTCGGCGATCACCTTGCTGTGCACGTCGGCCGGTTCCGTGTTCCATTCGAAGACCATGCCGCGTGGCCGGGCTTCAACATCCGCCATGGCAGCAAAAAGGCGCGCCATGATATTGTCCGCATTGGCAAACCCGTTCGTGGAGGTTGCCGTCTGGGGTAGTCGGAAAATGGCAAGCGGCAGTCCGGCGCGCTGCGCAATCAACAGGATTTGTTCAGCAGTCAGCTTGGTCCACGGATACCCGCTTAGACCCAACGGGAACACTCGCTTCATACTGTCCAGATCGGGTTGCATGTGGACTTCGATGCGACTGTCCCGAAACTCCCCTGCAAACCTGCAAAAATACTGGGGAAACAGTCCCAGGGTGGACACAAAGAACAGATGTTTGAAGCGCTGGCTCAGACACAGGTCGAGCACTGATCGCAGACCTTCAACATTCGTCGTGCGCACATTGGCATAGGAGGCGGCAAGTGCCACATCCGCGGCCACGTGGTAGACGGCATCGATCTGCTGGCAGAGGCCGGCGAAATCGGACAGTGCCAATCCAAATCGGCTATCGACCAGCTGCCCCGCCCACACCCGGAGGCGGGGCTCAAAGCCTTCGTCCCAAATTCCTGCCTCCTGCATGGCTCCGCACACGCGTTCGAAGCCGTGGTCGGAATCAGTGGCCCGAACTAGGCAGTGCACCACCCTGTCACTGTCCTGCCGCAGTAGATCCCGCAACAGAAACCGCCCCACGAATCCCGTAGCTCCGGTTAGGAACACCTCCTTGAAGTCCGGCGGTACCGCCGGAGACGCCAACTCCTCTTCGCTCACCCTGTTTCGAATGAAACGGCGCATCGCCAGAATGTCTTGCTCACATGCAGGCGGCATTGTGCCGGCTAGGGGTGGCACAAGTACGGCAGTTTGGGACGACGGCATGTGTCGCTCCGGGGAATACGGAAGGATGGTTGCACCGGCGACCTGTCCGGAGCCCGACGATGCAGGACTCAGGACACTACCGCCTCGGGCGTCGCCAACGGAAAGTGATCTTCAGGTTCAGCGGCAAAAACTGATGGCCGACGCACCACCGTGCGGTTCAACCGCACGACTTCCTCCGGATTGTCGACTTCATCCTCGACCTGCCTTTCCGCAGCGCTGGACTTTCCGGTCACGATGGCTTCGGCCAGCGATAAACAGGTGGCTGTCGTCATCAACTCCAGGGCGCTGACCTGGAACTGGAACTGGGATTGGATATACGCGCCCAGTTCCGCAACCGAGATGGAATTGAGCCCGAAGGTGGACAAGGGATCGTCCACGCTGATGTCTTCATGGCCGCTGAGTTCCGCAACCTTGGCCGTGATCTGTTTCACCACGTAGTCCACTGTGAACTGTCTGCCTGCATCAAGCCGGAATGCATCCGCATTGTTCACCAAGTGTCCGGTCCGCATGTAGGCCGGAGACGTCTGCGGCCAAGGCGGCTTCCGAAACAACGCGGTGATCAGGTGGTCATGATCGGGCCGTGCGCGCATGGCGTAGTCCAAATTGTACAGGCAGAAACGGGCACTGACCGGAGGCAAGCCGGAAGACTGGACCATGCGCAATACATGCAAGTTGCGGGCAGCCATGCCGACTTCCTTGATCGCGGCCGTATTGAAAGACAGTCCCGGCAGTCCCCGACGCCGCCGCCATGCAGCCAAGCCATCGAGGAAGGCACTGGCGGCACTGTAGTTGGCTTGGGCAGGGTTGCCGAACGTCGAGGCCACGGAGGAAAACATCACAAAGTAATCCAGCGGACAATCGATGGTGGCACGGTGGAGATTCAGGGCGCCGCGGGCCTTGGGTGCAAAGACCCTGGCCACGGATTCGCGTGGCATGTCCACCAACAAGTGATCATCGATGACTCCGGCCAGATGAAACACCCCCTTGAGCGGCCTGCTCAGGCCGGTGATGCATCGGCGCACATCTTCTTCGCAGGCCACATCTGCTGTCACGATTTCAATCTCGTAGTCGAAGTCGATCTGCGATAGGTAACTCTCCTGGCGAATCCATTCTACGGAGCGTCGCCGTTTCGGATCCCGGTCCATCAGTGTGAGATGGCGCGCGCCCGACACCACCAGGTAGGACAGCACATGCAGTCCGATGCCGCCCAGTCCCCCTGTCACCAGGTAGGTTGCATCCGGGTCCAGGTAGGGTTGCCGATCGGCTATCGACAACCCGGATTCCGATGGTCTCGGCGGTGCCTCCAGCACCAGCTTGCCCTGATGCTGTCCGGACATCATCAGCCGCAAGGCCTCGGCGTACTTGTGATAGGGGAATACCGTCACGGGCAGTGGCGGCACCAAACCCTGTTCGAACAACTCCAGACAGGCACGGGAAATTTCGTGGGTCAGCCTGGGATCTTCCAGCATCAGGCGGTCGACGTCGATCGCGGCGAAACGCAGGTTCTTGCGGAAAACGAACATGTTGAGCGCGTTGTCAGCAAAGATGTCCACTTTGCCGATTTCGCAATGCCAGCCGCCGGGCCGCAGAGCCTCCAAACACAGCGCCACATGACGTCCCGACAGGGAATTCAACACGACGTCAACCCCCTCGCCACAGGTACGGTCCATGAGTCCGTCGTACCAGTCGAAGCTGTGCGAGTCGAACACCTCCCGCACCCCCAGGGCCCGTAGCTTATTCCGTTTTTCTTCGTTGCCGGCCGTCGCGTAAATCTCCGCCCCGACATGCTTGGCAAGGGCGATCGCGGCTAGGCCCACTCCGCCCATGGCAGAGTGGATCAGCACCCTCTGGCCCTTCCGGAGACGGGCCAAATGCATCAGCGCATAGTACGAGGTCGTGTACACGGACAGCACCGAGGCCCCTTGAATCAGGCTCAAGCACGAGGGCTTGCGGAACACGGTGTGTTGATGCACCACTACGCGGTCGGCAATGCACCCGCCCTTGGTGAACACGACTTCATCCCCCGGACGGTGCTGGAGTACACCTGCCCCGACCCGGCACACCATGCCGCTGCCCTCGATTCCGATTTCGGTCCCCAATGCCGACTGTTCGAACGCTGCGGGCGGCAGCATGTTCAGTGTCACCATGATGTCACGGAAGTTGAGCGCCGCAGCGGACATCTGTATTTCAACACTGTCATCGTCCAGTTCCGCAGGCTGGTAGGTCTTCATCTGGAGACCATCCAACTGTCCCGGATTGAAGACTGTGAGCTTGTAGCAGGCATCCTCGCCGGCCTGCAAGGGGGTGTACAAGGCATCCTTGCTGACAACCCGGGGTGACCAGAGGCGTTGCTCCCGAACGGCCAGTTCACTTTCACGCAGATCGACACGCGCCAGTCGCTCAAGTACCGACAAGTCCTCCTGCGAACCCAAGTCCACCAAGCGGAAGTCAAGCGCGGCGTCCGTGGCCACTTCCACAGCCATGCTGCGGACTGCGCCCCACAGAACCTGTGCGCGGGGATCCTCAACGTCCAGCACTGCGCCCTGCGTGACAACAGTGAGGCGACACGGGTTTGCTGCGATCCCCAAGCGACGGGTTACCAGGGCCTGCACCAAAGCAATGAAACGGGCAACCACGCCCTCGCCTGTCGGATCGTTCGAATCCCTGCCGCAGAAGAAGTCGATTGCATGCAGTTCGTCCGCAAACGGCCATTCGTCGAGCAACTCAAACTTGCTGGCTTCAAACAGTTCCGATCGCACGTGGTGCATGTGTGCATCGTTGAACCGGGCCGCCCAAGATGCCGCCCAACTCCCAGTCTCACCCAGAACCCACCTTGGTCCGGGGACTGGCACAATGTCGAAGTCTTCCCCATCGGCCGCGATGGCCCGCAGGACGGTGGCGTGTGTGCCGACATGCAGCGTGGTCCATCCGGCATCGGGCACGACAACACATCCCGGCCTGTGCCGAACCACAGCCAGGCCCCCGGGTATCGCCAAGCGGTACAGGAGTTCCCAGCCTGCACGGTCCGTCGGGGCTTGTTCGCCGTGCAGCAACTGCAGTTCCGCGGTCTCTGGCCGCAGCGGCCCCTGCTCAAGCATGGACAGTATCTGATCTTCAGGCGCGACGGGCTCAAACCGCAGGGCGGCGTCCCAGCGATGAAATTGGTCGAAGCAGGCCTGTGCAGTGTCGGGCCTGTCGGTCACCAGCCAGTACTCCATATGCCGGCCCAAGCCCGCCAGCGACTCTTCGCACAGGCGAAGCACGGTCTCTTCGGGTTCCCGACAGCCGGCCCATTCAACCACACGGATGACCCGCCGTTCAGATCGACCCGTCCGCTGCAGGGCCTCGA
Organism: Caldilineaceae bacterium SB0661_bin_34; assembly: GCA_009841145.1. GTDB lineage: Bacteria > Chloroflexota > Anaerolineae > Caldilineales > Caldilineaceae > Bin34. The sequence continues at coordinate 25,540 of VXMJ01000031.1, forward strand.
TGATGGCAGCAGGTTCGTCCTCGGCGATCCCCTCGGGACCCGTCGGGACATGGGCATCAGACAGGAACTTGGGTTGCCATGACACCAGGTGCTTGCTTCGGGCCATGTCGTTCCAGTTGCTGTCGTGCGCAATCGTGTAGTAGTCGCCCAGGACCGCTATCAGTTCACCTGTCTCACGATCATAGAAACCGAGGTTGAGGTAGTGCGCCTGCCGTTGCTTGCTGGCAAGACTGGGCTGTCCAACTTCGTCCACCTCTCCCCAGATTTGCGACTGGTCCGGGATGAAGCAGGTGACGCGGGGCGAGGTCTGCGGCCGGAAGAAGGTCAGACGGGCAATTCGGTGCGGCATGGAGAACATGTCGGTGTGTGGCAACAGATTGTTGAGCAGCACCTGCAGAATGCCGTCCAGCATCGTCGGATTCACGACCATGCCTTCGTCCCGCCCATTGCTCCACCATTCTTCGTCCATCTCCAATTCGACCAGCATGTCGTTGGTGTTGGGGTCCTGCCAATAGCGTTGAACCGTCTGGAAGCTGGGTCCGTAGCTGAACGTGTTCTCCAGAACAACCTCGACCCTTTCGTAGAAGTCGCGTCCCTCAACGAGGTTGCCGAATTTGAATCGGTCCAAATTCAACTCCGACAAACTGCGGGGGATGCTGAGCTTCGGTTCCTTGTCCATAAGACGCACCCGACCACGGCTGTGGATTTCGCTCACCGCGTCTTTGTCGTACGTCCTGGAGGAAATGGTGAATGTAAACATGTCCGGCGCGTGCGGCACCGGAACCAGGTGAGTTTGTAGTCGAACCGCGACCTGGGGAATGGGACATCCCTTCAGGCATTCCAGATCTTCAATGTGGACCGGAACCCCTTCCAGGGCTTCCAACACCATCTCGGCGTAGCCGGTTGCAGGCATGATGCTGGAGCCGTAAATCCGGTGCTCGGCCAACCAGGGAAAGTCGTTGACGGACAGTCTGGTTTCAAAGAGAAGAGAGTCGCTGGCCACCCGGCGCCCTACCATTGGACCATGGGAATTCTCTCCTTGTTTCAGCAGCACCTCGTCGTCGATAAACGGATCCATGGCCGTGCTCTCATCCCTCGGATGAGCCGGCAGAAGATGGGCAATGGGTTGCGGACGCGGATACTGGGAGCGGAAGTCCAACGAAATGCCTGCCTCGAACAGATGGCCCAATGCTCGATGGAAGTCGAGACCCGGATCCGAATCCCGCATCAATGTCGGTTGGCACACGGATGTGGCGGAGCTGGATTGCAAGCACTGGGCGATCGTGCCCTGCAGCGCACTGTGGGGTGCGACCTCCAAGATGACCCCGGAGCGGAAGTCGCGCAGAATCGACTCCAGTGCCGCCCCGAACCGCACAGGTTGCCGGATGTTGCCCCACCAATATGCACTGTCCAGCACATCCACCTTGCCGCCCGTGACCGACGAGATCATGGGCACATCGGCGTCGTATTCGCGCTCGTCGAGAAATGCCAGCGATGCCAAGACATCCTCACGGATCGGATCCATGGCGCGCGAATGAAAGGCGATGTTGCCAGGTATTAGTTGATGCTGGAGATTGCGCCGCTCCAGCTGCTCAATGATGGGCGCAAGTTCCGCTTCACTGCCACAAACGACAGTGCTGACCGGAGAATTCTCACAGGCAATCTCAACCGGCGCCGCGCCGTTGCGGTCCGACAAGGGAAGATCGCGCACACTGCGCAGCAGGTCCTCCACGCCAGGCCGATCCAGGCCAACGACCAGCATGCGCCCGGAACCGGCCGTGCGCTGCTGCAACGTGGCGCGATGGTAGACAAGCCGCGTCGCCTCCGCCAGTGAAAGGGCACCACAGGCGTAAGCCGCGGCCACTTCGCCGGAGCTGTGTCCCACCACACAGTCCGGATGTGCACCCCAAGTCTTGAACATCTCCAGCAAGGCACACTGAATCATGAACGTGACGGGCTGCGCCAGTTCACATTCGTCCAGAGCGGCCTGTGGAGCCGTGAAACAGGCATTGCGCAGCGATGTCTCCGAGTGTGTACGCCAATGGTCCTCCACGGCATCAACGACACGCCGGAAAACGGGATGGGCTGCGTAGAGTTCGCGTCCGCATCCAGCCCACTGCGTACCCTGACCCGTGAACACCATGACCAATGGTTGTTCCTCCTCATCCACGGTGGCGACTAGCCCGGGGTCTTGGCCAAACGCTTCCAACGCCTCAAGCAGATGGTCCCTGCTGCGGACCGCAAAGGCTGTCCGGGCCGGAAAATGGGTACGCCTCCGCGAAAGGTTCCCCGCCAGCGTGTAGAGATCCCAGGAATGAGGCCGAATGGCTTCCTGCAGATCCCGTGCGGTCTCGACCAACATGCGGGGGGTGCGAGCGGACAGGGGAATCATGGTTCCGGCATTGGCCGCCAGCGCTACCGACCAGACACGCGGTTCCCGGGGCCGGTACTCGCTCACCACGCAATGACCATTGGCCCCTCCGAAGCCAAAGGAGTTGATTCCGACCACAGCGGGCCGCTCGGCAAACGGTTCGCAGGCTGTCAGTACTTGCATGTTGCCCCGTTCGAAGTCGATCTCGAGATTCGGTGCGTTGAAATTCTTCGAAATTGGTGCGAACGTCCGTTCCTGCATCATCAAAATCGTCTTGAGCAGGGCACAGTGAAAGGCAGCTGCTTCCATGTGACCCAGGTTGCTCTTGACGCTTGACAGTCGCAGGGGAACTTCACGGGCACACCCACCGAACGCGTCTGCGATGGCGTTGCCTTCGATGCGGTCACCCACGACCGTGCCCGTGGCATGTGCCTCGATGTAGTCGAAATCCTGTGGCTCCCTGCCGGCACGGGCACAGGCGATACGCATGAGTTCCGCCTGCGAGTGCTGGGTAGGTGCTGTGATGAAACGTCCGCTGGCCAGGCCATGGGCACCATCGGCAGCTCCTGCTGTGTTCACGGCCGTGGCCTCCAGCACTGCATACACACGGTCACCGTCCCGCTCCGCGGCCGGCAGGGGTTTGATGGCAAAGAAGAACACGCCTTCGGAGCGCATGTACCCATCCGCATCCGCATCGAAAGAGTTGCATCTGCCATGCGGGCTGATTACGCCCAATGCATTGAACGCCGTGCTCAGTCTGGCGGATGCCATGGAGTTGCAGGATCCCACGAGGGCCTGTTCGCAGTCACCGGCTTTAAGGGCATTCATCGCGGTGTGCAAGGCACTCAATCCGGCGGAACAGGCAGTACAACACGTAATGGAAGGCCCCATCAAGTTGTATTGATAGGAAATCCGATTGGCCAGCATCGCCAAGCTTATGCCGATTACGCTGAACATATTGTTGCCATGGGGGGGCCGGTAATTGGATTCGGGTGGAGTCTGGGCTCCGACAAACACCCCGGTGGGACTGTTGCGGAGTGCATTGATGCTCCAACCGGAATGTTCTATCGCTTCCCAGGAACAGTTCATTAACATCCTGGCCATGGGACTGGCTTGTTCCATTTCGGTACGGGACAGGCCAAAAAATCCGGCATCCAGCGCGAACCTCACATCATCATCGATCAACCCTTCGTAGGGACTGGCGAAGCGGCCAAAATTGGCTCCGGAGCCGATGGGCCGAACCCCTTTGCCAAACCGCTCCGCCACGGGTGACCGCACCACATCCCGCGTGCTGAGGAGATGCCAGAAGTCGGCATCGGACCGAAGGGGACCGGGCAGGCGATGGCTGTAACCCACGATGGCAACAGCGTCTTCCAACCTTGACGGATTCATGCCGTCCTCCTCTGTATGTACAGATGGTGCGCCGATTGTCGATCAAGCATGTTCGACATGCCAGTCGACAAAATCCGCATCATTTTGCTAATTCCTGCAAGTCCGATGAGATGCATGCCGTTCGTGGGAACTCAATGGGATGAGGACCAGTGACAACCCTGTAGCCGTTGCCCCGCAAACCCATCCTCAACACCGTCGGACACCATCATTGGTCGGGTCCTGTGAAAGAACCCATCAGCCACTCGCGGGACCAAGGCACCTGTCCACAAGTTCAACACTCCCCTCATGTCGCCTTGCATCCCGAACCGTACCAGTTACCGAAAGTGCAGGATCAGGACACCTGATGCCATCCAGTCCATGGTCAGGCATACCCGCCTCAGTTGCCCCGCCTACCCAAGGAGGCAACCTCGACTTTCCGTGTTGCATCGGCTGAAAGCCACTGTGTCCGTCGTGCTGTCGGATCTCAATCCCAAGACAGCTGCCGTCAACGGCTTCTGCTCCGCCGCCCTACGAGAAACCACACGTTGGAACCTTATTCAATTCGGGTCAACTGCGCAGCCCAATCCGCCATTCCTTTGCACAAACAGGCCTTGCCAAGCACAGGCCGTCCGGAACACCGCCTCCCGCCGATGCGCCATGGAAATTGATTTGGCATCACATCTGCCGAATCCACTTCGGCAGGGGTTCAATGGGCCGCCGTGAAACGCTGCGCGCGCTGTCGTGCCCGGCTGGTATGTACGGTGCACATCCCCTGTCGTCGTTCAGCAGTGGACTGTTGGGTCACTGGGATTCCCCACACACCCAACGGACTTGCACCGGGGCCGACACGGCGGTCGATGCAGTCGTCCAAGGCCTATGGTGAAGCACTACTGCAACCATTGCCGGCAACAGCGAAGTGCCTCCATGGAGCCCAACCGGCGCTGACTCAAGTCAATCCTTGGACTGGAGCGCGTCCTCCAGCGTCTCGGATGCCACGCGGAACATGGAAGCTCGAATCTCCTGACGCCGTTTTCGTAATTGTTCTACTATCGCCCACAAGGCATCCTCAATCTGACGAATGGCGTCGTCGCGCTCCTCGGAAGCCAACGTAGTGGAATTTGCAAATTCGAATTTTTCGACCGTGAACTGGGCGATCTGACCAATGTTGTCGCCCACAATCTCCATGTCAATCGGAGGACGGGTCTGTAGTTCCTCGGACGGTTGCTGTTGTTCAGTGTTGCCTTGGCTCATTGAGTTTCCTCCTTGGTAATGATTGTTGCATATTCATCTCTGGCAGCGAGAAGTGGCTTGCCGGCCAGTACACAACCAGCCAAAACCCATGTGCCAATCGTGAATTCACAGGTTGCCACATGCCCCCTACGCGTCCGTGAACGGGCCCAACGCTGTAGCGCGGGAGTCTTACACATTACGCTCACATTGTCCAAACTACTGACGTCCAACACGTTCCTGACCGACACGGATAGAGCACACCGGCCCAAATGCCTGCCAGGTTCGTTGAAGCACTTGGCGATAGCCAATGGGGCCCGCAGGCCCACACTACCCTTATATGTCAACTTCTCAAGGCCCAAGAGCAGGGCCTTGTCGTCTGATCCGATGGTTGAAATCCAGCACCGCCTGGAGTTTGGCAACATTGCTCTTGGTGGCTTCGTCCCCATGTTGGCCCTTCAGGGTGCTGTCTTCCCGTTCCCGGGCAACATTCAGAGGCATGGGAGGCTCCTTCGGATCGAACATGGACAAAATCCGGGCCTGGCAGGCAAGCGGAACAGAGTACCGTGGGCGGGTGTTCTGAAGATGATGCCCAAGAGTGGCGACATTCCTGTAGGTAATTATACAGGATTTGAACGACGGAATAACCAGTGTCCACGCCTTCAAGCTCCCAACAGAAATTTATTTCTCTCTGTTCAAATATTTTGGTATAGTAATTCGTTTATAAATTGTTGCGATACCAGCTCATATTTCAATTCCGACCGTAATCTACAATTCAACGACGGCTCCTGGAGGGACGCCTTGGATTTCAGAGGCGATCTCGAGTCACAATTCCACCAGGGCAATCGCATTCTGTTTTGAGTCGAAGCCAAGCGAACAAATATATTGAACGATTACAAGTACAACAATCAGACATCCAATCCGATAACAAAACAAGCCGATTAACCGACACTCTCTCGCACAAGCTGCATTGCACAACGTCACAAATACAGGCGATCGGGGACCGGGACCCCATGGGGATAACAGAGAAGAACCCCCGAAGTCGGGCGCGGCGAGTGCGGCACTTGACCGGATGCCGGCCCACCACGAGGGCTTGGCCGACGGTGAGCAAGATGGCATCGCGCGGGGCCCCAAGGCCATGACAACGGCCGATGGCCCGGATCCGGGCCATCGCGTACCATGGAAACAGAACTTCCGGCAGACAGGACCGCCTCTACACCCCCGGATGCGCTGGGTCGCGATGCCTCCGGGAGCGTGTGCTCCCGGCCCCAAGATCAAGTTCAGGCTTTTCGAAGATCCGCCCTGTGTCCAAGTGCCACGTCCACAATAAATGCGATTGCCCTGACAATCCCACCGGTATGAACGGTAGGACCGAGCAATGCCGTACCATGGAGCCGGAGCGCAAACGGCGATTCCGGTCACATGGCGATGCGCGTGCAGCGAGAATTGACGAAGGCCGGAATTCGTCTCCAGCAGATGTTGCCCTTGTGCAATACCCGTTGTTGCAATTCGACCTCAACCAACCAAGCCTTGCACCTGGCCTCGAACCGGGACGGACACCGTCTCGTTGAAGCCTGAATGGAGAACAGCCAAAGGACCCATCAGCTGTCGAGCATACCGTTCGGCACCAGTGGAATCAGGTCAACGGCAATGAGTGCCACCACATCGGTTTGTAAACCAACGACACAGTCCACCTCCACGGAGGAATGCTGGTGGCGTGTGTGTCATCAGGTAGGTTCCGCCACCGTGGTCCACGTGGACTTGTCTCCCTGTGCACTTCGAGAGCGGTATGCCGCATCGCGGTTGAACACGGGGGAGCAGATGCATCGCTATCGTTTTCGCTCCGCCCATCGAAAACGCGAGTTCAGCCTTTGCCGCGCAGCCTTGCGGGCCATTGTCTGTCACCGCCTGGGTTGCCTCAATCGTGACCTTTCCTTTGGTCTGTCCCACTACGGGAAACCCTTTGCCCTTGTGGGAGGAACCCGGGCGCCTGTCAGTTTCAACCTCAGTCACAGCGGACTGCACGGCCTGATCGCGGTTGATCGGGCCGGCCGCATTGGCGTGGACGTGGAGGTGCGCCTGCCTCATCCGGATCTTTTGGGCACGGTTCGCACGATCATGACGCCCCTCGAGACCAGGACGTTGTCCAGGTTCCCGAAGTCCGAGAAGGATCACCAGCTGTATCGCATCTGGACCCTCAAGGAGGCAATTGCCAAGGCGTTGGGCATGGGCTTCTCCCTGGACTTGACCAGATTCTCCGTTCCCACTGCCATGCTGGACGGCATGCGGACCTGTGAATTCCGTTTTCCACACGCCCCCTCCACCCGGTGGCGACTGGAAGACTTGGGCAACTCCCTTTACGCGGCTGCGTTGGTGCTGGAACTCACTCAGGATTCCTTTGGACGTTCTTGACAGCCTCCACCCAACCCCAGGTTCACCCGCGTCCGGTTCCTTTCCGGCAACTCAGGATGGCAAAACGCGGCGGAGTCGGAGCCAGCCAGGCCAGTATCCAGCCGATGACCGCTCCGTGCCTGTGAAGGCGGCATGCATTTCCTAATGCCGATGGCACCGTTCTGCGCTCACGTCTTGCCACTGGAGCGTGCTGCCATCAGTCCTGGCCGCTGCGTGCCTTACGAATGGGCCGAGCCGAACGTTTCAATCAAGGAAATTGTGAACTCCGGTCAATGGTTTGAAGCCATCGTTGCGGGCGATGCTTGAATGTCCCCATTCGAGGCAGGCATTGCCGCGGCGCATCCCAGCCCCGTGACAACTAAAGCCGATTGGTTGCATGTCGCCCCGGTCATCTACATGAATCGACTCTTGCCGAATGTGACACGGGTTGCCAAGTAGCGACCATGGCGTGGATGCACCAATCGCAAACGGTGTGATCACAGCCACAACTTGTACTACAATTGAATTGAAGATTATTGGCCTCCGCGGTGGCGGGTTGTCCGCACCATCGCGGGCGTTGGGCTACTTTTTCCTCCCGGTATCCACACCGTTGGCTCCCGTTGCCTCCATGGACCTCGTCAAGTCAACCAAACGGTTGGGCCAGTCGTTTTGGCTCCAGGACTCGTCCTCGCTGATTGACCTCGGCGAAGAGCCTGCGGTGTTCCTCGGAGAATCCGGCATTGCCGGCGTAGCCGGCTGCTTGACCCCCAGTGCGGACGACATCCGCAACCGCGAGTCATGCCAACATGCGGTTCAGGCCTGCTTCCAGGCGCGCGACAGCATCGACGCCAGCGGAATTTGGGAATCCCTGCTGCTGAAGGAAGCCGCCCTGCTGGCTGACAGCCTGATGCCGGAACACATCGCCTCACGCGGGTCCGAAGGCATCGTGGGTATCCCGCTCAGGCCTGATCGGGCCTTTGACACGGAGGACATCTGCGCCTGCGGCAGGCATATGGCCCGTCGCCTTAATCGGCACAACATTGCCGTCCGGATTCCGGCTTCGGACGGCGGCATTGAGGCCGTGTCGGTTTTGATTGAAGACGGTATCAGTGTGTTCGTGACCGGCCTGATGGACCGCAACCGCTTGGGACGGACCCATGACCAGTATCTGGATGGGTTGAGCGCCCGCGTGCACCGCCGGTTGCCGATCGATCACGTGCAGTGCTTTGCCGGTCTGGACATTGCAGGCATCGACTCGATGGTCGACCATTTGTTGGAGGAAGCCTTTCAACACGATCCGCGAACTGAACGAAAAATCGAATTCGAAGGCCTGAAGGGACGAACCGCGGTGGCCACAGCCCGCCTGAGCGCCGCCATGAAGTCGCGCCGCCTGCAGGGCCCGAAGTGGAACAATCTACTGCGCAATGGCGCCCGCGAGATGACCCTCGTGTGGGAAAACATCACGGCAACCGGCCGCTGTACACCTCAGACCTATTTCAACAGTCTGATCGGTCCCGGCACCATCTCGGTACTTCCCATGGAGGCATTACAGGAATTGCAAATCGACGGGGAGATGTCCGTTTCGCTGTTCCAGGGCTACTCTCAGGCCGACTCTCTGTTTGCTGAACTGACACGCATGGGCATTGAACTGCACAGGGAAATCGAACATACGATGGACCGCCAGCTCGACCAGGCCCTGGAGCAATGGATCGCAACGCTGGAAGCCATCACAGAATTGCGCGCCGCGTCGCTGCTGTTTACCTGAAACCGTCTTTCCGCCCCGATCGGAGCCGGCATCCGCACGAATGCCCCGTGCCGTTGGCTTGTGTTAAGACCGACGTCGCTTGAGAAACTCCTCAAAGTCTGCTTCGCGCAGCGAAGGCCGGTGGCTCGACCTGCCGTGATCGTCGGCTCCTGGCAACGCATCAGCCGCGTTGACCGTCCGGTCCGTCCCCTGGTCTGGGGAGGTCAACACCTCAGTCGGATCGCATCCCTGTACCATCTGCAATAAAGGAACCAGGACGCGCGCCGCGGTCTGCAGATAGAAAGCCGCCAACTGCCGGTCCCCCGGCAGATTGAGAATCAGTGTGCGACCGCGGATGCCCGCTTCCCCGGCCTCCAGCACGGCACCGGTCGGCTCCTGCGCCCACGCCTCCGAGCGCAGCCAGGGAAGCAACCCCGGCAGGGAACGCTCCAGGACACTGCGGGTCGCTGCCGGAACCACCTGCTGGGACAGCGGACCCGGTGCCGGCCATGTGCCGCCCACGGTGAGAAGCCAGTCCACTTCCTCCTCATCGCACTGTCTGCGCATTGCCTCCTCCACCACATATTGGTGGCCGGAAACCTGCAGTTCCTCGTGGATGACGAGCCTGAGCCCGGGCAGACCACGCAAGACTTCCAGCAGGAACGAACTGCTGGCTTCGTCTAGTTCGGGATAGTGGAGGATCGAAGTGGTTGCCAACAACATGTGCACTGGTGCCGTTGACCCTGCGGACCCATCAAGCGTGGAACGGTATCCGATGGAGACAGGGGCCGCCATCCGGGAAACCTCGGAACCGACACCCGGACCCGCGTCCGGACCGCTAGCCGTTGCCGTTCACGGAAACGAACCGCTTTAAGAAAAGAGGCAACCCCGCGGGGTTGCCCTGACTATCCGGGTTACCAATCGGCAACGGTTGTCGGCCCAACCCGGGCGGGGACTAACGCTTGGTGTATTGCGGGGCCTTGCGGGCTCGTTTGAGTCCGGGTTTCTTGCGTTCCTTTTTGCGCGGGTCCCGGGTCAGGAGGCCGAGGGACTTCAGCGTGGCCTGCAGCGCCTGCTGCGCTTCGGAACCATCATCCTCGCTCTTGACCAGGGCCCGGGCGATGCCGTGACCGGCGGCGGCGGCCTGTCCGGACTCGCCTCCGCCCTTGACCCTGACGCTTACATCCACCGCATGCAGCCGATCGGTGGCCCGCAACGGAGCCAACACCCGTTTGCGACTGGCCTCGCGGCCGAAGAAATCCTCCATCGGCTTGTTGTTGACGATGATCTCTCCCGTGCCGGGAACAATACGCACCCTGGCGGACGCCGTCTTGCGCCTGCCGTTGGCCTCGACATATCTAACGTCCATGGTTCTGTTCCTACAGTTTTACCTGGCGGGGATTCTGGGCTTGATGGGGATGGACACCCTCGGCGTACACCTTGAGCTTGGACAACTGGGCACGACCCTGACGCGTCTTGGGCAGCATGCCCTTGACCGCATCGCGCAGGACGCGGTCCGGGAACCGTTCCAACTGTTCCCGCAGGACAACCGAGGTCAAACCACCGGGATACCCGGAATGTCGATGGTACTCCTTGGCATTGAGCTTGTCACCGGTGACCTGCACCTTTCCACAGTTGATCACCACCACATAGTCGCCGTTGTCGACGTGGGGGGTGTAGGTCGGTTTGTGCTTGCCGCGCAGCAGCGTGGCAATCCGGGTCGCCAGCCGACCCAACGTCTGGCCTTCGGCATCCACCAGCAGCCATTGCCGCTGAGCATGGGCCTTTTCGGCACTCAAACTGAATGTCTTCACGCTTTGCCTGCCTTCCACATGTCCGAAATCGGAGTCGCATAGGTAACCCGGCTGAGCACCAATCCGTTGGCGGGGGCCGGGCCTGGTGTCACACCGCCAACACTGTCCCTGAGACTGCGCAAATCCGCAAGCGTGAGTTGCCGCCTGCCGACCTTAACCGTCAAGGTCACCATCCGACGCACCATGCGAAAAAGGAACGCATTGGCAGTCACCGTGAAGCGCAGCGCCTGTAGTTCCTCGTTGCCCCGAACGGCCGGATTCCGTTCCCAGCAGGCCTTCAACACGGTGCGCACGGTATGTCCACCGTCTGGAGCCGCTCCCAGAAAGCCAAAGTCCCGCGTGCCTGTCAATAGGGATGCTGCCTGGTTCATGCCGCGCAGGTCCAGGGGAACGGGCACATACCAACAGGCACCTCGCTGCAATGGCCAGCGACGGGGGGCGGTTGGCAACCGATGGGACAGAACATGATACTCGTACGTGCGCGTCAGGGCGTCGAACCGGGGATGAAAGTCCTCGGGCACCCGGTGCACATCCAGGATGGCGACCGATCCGGGCAGGTGGGAGTTCCAGGCACACGCCAGATCCCACAACGAATGGCGCCAGGAAACATGTGCCCCGATGACTTGGCCGGTGGCGTGGACGCCAGCATCGGTACGACCGGCCGCGGCCACGGCAACACGGGTTCCAACACAGGCATACAGGGCGGTCTCAAGGGCTTCCTGAACGGTGAAGGCATTGGGCTGGCGTTGATAGCCATGGAACGAACTCCCGTCCCACGCCACGCGCGCCGCTACCGATTGCCGGGACCCCGTTGTGAGATCAGGATTCCTCACCCGCAGCCGTCGTCAACGGGGAATCCACAAATTCGACCAGCACCATCGGCGCCGAGTCGACCTTGCGGGCCCCGAGCTTGATCATGCGCGTGTACCCGCCATTGCGCTCGGCGTAGCGCGGGGCCAGGGTTTCGAACAACCGCTCCACCGACGCGCGGTTCTGGTTTAGCCGGGACATCAGAAGGCGATAGGCATGGACGCGGTTGCCGCCGGTCGCAAGGCCGCGCTTGGCTTTTGTCACCATGCGCTCGGCTTCGCGGCGCATGACCCGTCCCCTGGCCTCCGTGGTGACAATCCGCTCATGCTCAATGAGCTGGTTGACTAGGTTGCGCAGGTTGGCCTTGCTGTGGCCGGGTGCCTTGCCCAGACGGGTGTGCCTAACTCTGTGACGCGTGCTCATGCTCGTGTACTTCCTCGACTTAGGCCGCTTCCGGCTCGCTGACAGACGAAACCGGCGCGGGGACGACATCGGCATTACCGACCTCCGCCTCCGCCTCCAGGCCCGTGGTCTCGGCGGATTCCTCGTCGTCTTCCGGCTCCAGGTACTCGTCCAGATTCACGCCCGGCAGGCGCAGCATGTCCTTCTTGCGGAGCTGTGTAACAAGTTCGTCCAAGGACTTCTCGCCGAAGTTGCGAATGGCCAGCATCTCCTCGCGGCCCTTCTCCATCATCCGGACCAATTCTCCAATCGTGGCGATCCCGACCCGCTTAAGGCAATTGTAGGTCCGCACATTCAAGTCCAAGTCCTCGACTGAGGATTCGAACACGGCGTTGGGCATCGGTTCCACCTCCTCAACCACCGGCTCCAGCACCTCGGGCGTATCGGTGGATACGACCCGCAGGTGCCGAATGAGAATGTCGGCGGCGGTCTGCATGGCTTCGGAAGGATGGATTGACCCGTCCGTCCAGATTTCCAACGACACCTGGTCGAGATCCGTCTGTTGCCCAACCCGATGGTCCTCCACCGTGAACGCCACGTTCACAATGGGACTGAACATGGCATCGATAGGCAGGAATCCGGGCGGGGTGTTGTTGCGCTCCTCTTGGCGGGAAAACCCGTAGCCCTGCTCGACAATCAGATCAATCTCCAGGTCGGTGGCGCTGTCCGCGGTCAGGAGGTAGTGCTCCGGGTTCAACACTTCCACGTCGTGGCTTGCCATGACATCCGCTGCCGTGTAGATGCCCGGCCGCTGCACATGCAGGGTCAGGGGGGTGGGACGGGACGCATGGGACTTGAGTTCGATTTCGCGCAGGTTCAGGATCAGTTGGGTCGTATCCTCTCGCAGGTTGGGGATGGCGGAGAACTCGTGGTAGATATCCTGAATGCGTACCGCCGTGATGGCAGTCCCCTCCAAGCTGGACAGAAGGACGCGCCGCAAGGACACACCCAAGGTCGTGCCATAGCCGCGGGCAAGCGGCTTGAGCTGAAACTTGCCGTACTTACGGGTTTCGTGCTCAGTGTGCAGCTTGGGCAGAACCGAGTGTTGCAATGTTCGATCTCCTCGCTGGGACGCGCGCAAGGCCGGGCTCAGCGTGCGCTGTAGTACTCGACAATCAACTGCACATTGAGATCCATCGGGGTTTCCTCGGGCCGCGGTGCCTGCAGCACACGCCCCTCCAGGGACGATGGATCAAAGGCCAGCCAACTGGGCAAAACGTCGCCCGACCGGAACTCCTGCTGGCTGAAGTAGCGGTTGCCCCGACTGGCGGGACGGACAGTAATCACATCGCCTTCCGCCACCGTGTAGGAGGGGATGTTGTTGCGGCGACCGTTGACGTCGAAATGGCCATGGGTCACCAGTTGCCGGGCCTGAGCGCGGCTGGTCGCGTACCCCAGTCGATAAACCACATTGTCCAACCGCCTCTCAAGCAGGCTGACCAGGACATCGCCGGTCAAGCCCGGGGCCCGCGTCGCCTCACGGAAGTACCGCCGGAACTGCTTCTCGTAGACGCCGTAGATGCGCCGCGCCTTCTGCTTGGCGCGCAACTGCATGTTGTAGTCGGATTCGCGACGGCGCCGCATGTTCTGCCGCGCGCCGTGTTCCCCGGGAGCATATCCCTTCTTGTCGAAGGAACAGTTCGGACCCGTGCACCGGGTCCCCTTCAGGTACAGCTTTTCACCTTCGCGTCGGCACAGGCGGCACACTGCGTCCGTATATCGAGCCATGAATCCTTCCTTGGAAAACCGCCGGGAACCGGACGGAAACTGCGGGGGCCTGACTAGACCCGCCGCTTTTTGGGGGGCCGACAACCGTTGTGGGCCAGCGGGGTGACATCCGTTATCGACAGAATCTGTAGCTTGGCCGCCACCAGGGCGGACAGGGCATTCTCGCGGCCGGGCCCCGGCCCTTTGACAAACACGTGCACCTCGCGGACACCAAATTCGTTGTAGGCCTTGGTACCGGCCTGCTGGCCTGCCAAGCCGGCGGCGTACGGCGTACTCTTGCGGCTGCCGCTGAAGTTGTTGCAGCCGCTGCTGCTCCACACCAGCACCGCGCCGGCGTTGTCCGTTACGGTCACAATCGTGTTGTTGAACGTGGCCCGGATGTGAACCTGGCCAAAGGGGACCTGCCGCTTGTCGCGACGAGCACCGCGTGTGGGTCGAGCCATCTGAAGCCGTCTGCTCCGTGGTGTGTTACTGAATCGGGAAAGGATCTGGTGCGCAGTAGGTTCGGGAACGATCCCGCCGCCGAAACTAGTGCGCGACCCGACGCCGGCCGGCCACGGTCTGCCGCCGGCCGCGGCGCGTGCGGGCATTGGTACGCGTACGTTGGCCGCGGGAGGGCAGGTTGCGTCGGTGGCGCAGGCCCCGATAGGAACCAATCTCCATCTGGCGGGACAGGTTCATCTGTACTTCCCGCCTCAGGTCGCCCTCGACCACGAGGTTGACATCGATAAACTCGCGCAGGCGGCCGACGTCGGTTTCGCTTAGGTCCCTGACCCGCACCGTCGGATCCACCTGGGTCTGGCGGCAGATGTCCGCGCTGGTGGTTCGCCCGATGCCGTAGATATAGGTCAGGGAAAACAGGACCTGCTTGTCCCTGGGAATGTCAACTCCCGCAATACGAGCCATAAAAACCCCTGTGTGGCGTTACCGCAACCGATCCCGACGGACGCGGGTTCAGCCCTGGCGCTGCTTGTGCCTCGGATTGGAGCAGATTACGAACAACGTCCGCTTGCGTCGTACCATGCGGCAATTGTCGCAAATCTTCTTGACGGAGGGCCTTACCTTCATTGCATCTTCCTCGCGCGCGGCCACAGCGGCCCGAAGCGCAGACGAGCATGGTACCGAAATCTCAGAGGCAAGTCAAAATCTGCGGTCCTGCATCCGTGATCGCCACGGTATGCTCAAAGTGGGCCGAGAGGCTTCGATCCTGGCTGATCACGGTCCACTCGTCGCGCAGGAGCCGTGTGCGCCACGTGCCGATTTGGACCATGGGTTCCAGGGCCACGGTCAGGCCGGACGGAAACGGACAGTTGGCTTCCTCGGAATTGGGTCGCAGGAAGTGCAGTAGTTGCGGTGGTTCGTGCAACTGCCGTCCGACCCCGTGGCTGGTGTATTCCCGGACCACCTGGAGCTGCTCCGCATGGACGTGGGTCACGATGGCGCGGGCAATATCGTTGCCCGTGCCGCCCACGCGGGCCGCCCGAATGGCGGCGTACAGGCTGTTCTCGGTAGCCTGCAGCAAGTGTCGAGCCTTCTCGCCGATTTCGCCAACCGGGTAAGTCCAGGCCCTGTCGCCAATGAACCCGTCGTGTACGACACCAACATCGATGCTGACGATGTCGCCCTCGTGCAGGATCCGATCAGCGGCCGGAATGCCGTGCACCAGTTCCTCGTTGACGCTGATGCAGGTATGGCCGGGAAACCCCTGGTAGCCCAAAAAGGCGCTGCTGCTACCGGCCGCGGCAATGAAGTCCGCACTCAGGTTGTCCAGTTCGAGGGTGGACACCCCCGGCCGGATTGCATCCGCCAGCATGCGGTGAGCCTCGGCCACGATCCGGCCAGCCTCCCGCATGCGGATGATCTCGTCCGGAGTCTTGACCGTCCAGGCAGGTTTAAAGGGCCCCTTTCCCTTGCCGCGCACGGCCGCCAAACGCCGCGCCATTCTGCGCCGCCGTCTGCGGAATCTCATTCGGGCGCGAACTCCACGAGGCCGGCCAGAGCCTCCCGCAGGCGGATGGCGACCTGGTCCGGCGTGCCATCCGCCTCCACCATCAGGAGTCTCCGCAGGGCATGATAGTAGCCCACGAGCGGGGCGGTCTCCCGGTAGTAAGCCAGGATGCGCCGTTCCACCGTGGCAGGATTGTCGTCGTCACGCCGGTACAGTTCACCACTGCACTGATCGCAGACCCCGTCCACCTGTGGTGGGGCAAACCGAATGTGCCAAATCTGACTGCAGTCCCGGCACTGGCGCCGGCCCGTGATGCGGTTCATGCACTCCGTGTCGTCCAGGTTCAGGCAAACTGCCTGCAGGGTTGCTGCGCCCGCTCCTGCGAGCTCCGCCATGGCGTCCGCCTGAATCAGATTCCGGGGGAAACCGTCGAGCAGGGCGCCACCCGCACAGTCGGGCTGCGACAGTCGGTCCCGGACCATGTCGATCGTAACCGTGTCTGGCACCAGATCGCCGGCGTTCATGATGCTCTCGGCCAGCAGCCCCAGTTCCGTGCGCTGTTGCAGATTTTCCCGGAACAGGTTGCCGGTCGACACGTGCGGCAGGCCACTGACAGCAGCCAGCTTTTCCACCTGGGTCCCCTTGCCGGCCCCGGGCGCACCCAGAAAAATCAGGTACAGCACAACTGAACTCACTTCCGTGCCCGGACCGCCGGGATGGGGCGCGAACCGTCCCGGATTCGTCCGCTAGCGGATGAACCCCTCGTAGTTGCGCATCATGAGCTGCGACTCGATCTGCCGCATCATGTCAAGCACAACACCGACCACAATCAGCAGGCCGGCACTCGAAATCAAGAGCGTGCTCTGGCCGCCGCTCACCGCACCACCACCGAACACCAGGCCCACCAGATAGGGCAGGATGGCAATGAAACCCAGGAACACTGCACCAAAAAAGGTGATGCGTGAAAGCACCCCCTGGAGGTACTCGGCAGTGCGGGGGCCGGGACGCAGGCCGGAGATAAACCCGCCCTGCTGGCGTAGCGTGTTGGGCAGGTCTTGCTGGCGGAACATTACATCGGCGTAGAAATAGGTGAACGCCACCACCAGCAGGAAATAGGCCAGCCAGTAGGCCCAGTTGGACGGGGACATGATGTTGGCCACCACTGCCGCAGCCTGTCCCAGCCACCCGCTCGAGGTGGTCATGAAAGAGGCCAGCGTACTGGGGAAGATCAGCAGGCTCTGGGCAAAAATCAGGGGAATCATGCCCGTACTGTTGATTTTCATAGGGATGTAGGACGACTGTCCGCCCACCACCATCTGCCGGTTGCCGCGCATGGCGCGCACCCGCCTTCCATACTGCACCGGAATGCGTCGCTGCCCCTCGTTGACCCAAACGATCAGGGCAATCGTGAGAATGGTGATGATGGTGAAAATCACCAGCAGGTCCCAGCGCCCGGACACCACAATCTGCCTGACCTGCTGGGGCAGGCTGGCCACGATGCCAGCAAAGATGATCAGGGACACGCCGTTGCCGATGCCCTGCTGCGTCAGCAGTTGGCCCAGCCAGACGGCAAACATCGTGCCGGCGGCCATGCCCACCACAATGGTCAGGGACGACAGCAGGCTGGAACCGGAGAAGCCCCAGTTGGTGAATATCGGAACCCCTCCGCCGAACGACGAGTTCAGCAGCGTCGCCTGGCCCACGGCATACACAATGGCAAGCGGGATGGTCAGGTAGTAGGTGAACTTGTTGATTTGTGCCCGGCCGCGTTCGCCTTCCCGGCTCAGTTCCTGCAGCTGCGGTACCATCGGCACCAGCAGCTGCATAATGATGGACGACGTGATGTACGGATAGACCCCGAGTGCCATCACGCCCATCTGGGCCAGGGCGCCGCCGCTGAAAAAGTTGAGCATGTTGAGCAGGATGTTCGGATCCTGCGTAAACAGCTGGTCCAGCGCGGCTGCATTGACGCCCGGCAACGGAATGTGGGCACAGAGCCTGTAGATCACCAGGATGCCGATCGTAATCAGCAGCTTGGTGCGCAGATCCGGCAGCGTGAACGCGCTGCGGACAGCCGTCAACATGGTGTCAGGGCCTGTCGAGAGCTTCGATGGTCACCGTGCCGCCTTGGGCCAACACCGCCTCGCGGGCGGCACGACTGCATCGGTGCGCGTGCAGCGAAAGCCGGTGTGGCAACTCGCCGCGACCAAGCACCACCACGGGCTCGCTGGTGTTCGAGGTAAAGCCGACATCCGCCAGAACCTGAAGCGTAACCTCCGTTCCTTCCGGGAACACGGCACCCAGTTCGTCGAGGTTGATCGGTGTGTACGTCACCTTGCCGTAGCGCTTGAAACCTCGCAGCTTCGGCAAGCGCTTGACCAAGGGAAGCTGGCCGCCCTCGAAGGTTGGATGGAACTTGCGGCCGGAACGGCTGCCTTGGCCCTTGGTGCCGCGGCCGCAGGTCTTGCCGCGGCCGGATCCGGTTCCCCGGCCCACACGCTTGCGATTGGGTCCGGACGGCAGGCTTTCGCCCAACTCATGCAGTTTCACGCGTTCTCCTCCTGCGCGGCGCCCGCCGCGGTCCGATCCGCTTCTTCAAACTCCACCAGATGCGACACCGCGGCGATCATGCCGCGGGCGGCAGGAGTGTCGACCACTTCCACAGTCTGGTGCAGCCGCCGCAGTCCCAGGGCCCGGAGGGTGTCCTTCTGCCGTTGCCGGTACCCGATGGCGCTCTTGACCTGTGTGACCTTCAACACTTTGGCCTGGCTCATGTCTAATTCTGCTCCCGCGTCCAAAAGGGGGCCAGACTCTCGGCCGGCACGCCGCGGGCTTGGGCCTCGGAGCGGTGGTCCTGCAGTGACTGCAGGGCCTGGAATGTGGCCTGGGTAACGTTCAGCCGGTTATTGGAGCCCAGCGACTTGGTCAGGATGTCCGAAATCCCGGCCACCTCGATGACCGGACGCACCCCGCCGCCGGCGATCACACCGGTGCCGGGGCTGGCCGGACGCAGCAGGACCCGCGCCGCCCCCATGCGCATTTCGATGGGATGGGGAATGGTGGTGCCGACAATCGGCACCGGCACCATGCCGGCCTTGGCCTGCTCCCGCGCCTTGCGGATGGCTTCCGGCACCTCGCGCGCCTTGCCAATTCCGATGCCGACCTTGCCCTTGCGGTCACCCACGGCCAACACTGCCCGGAAGGCAAAGGTCCGGCCTCCCTTGACCACCTTCGCCGTACGGGTGATTTGGATTACGCGGTCCTCAAGTTCGTCGCCGGAATCCCGGTCGCGTCCGCGCTCGTTCTGTCTGGATTGCACCGTGGCTTGCTCCCGAAAGGTTGGGTGAAGTACTAAAAGTCCAGTCCGCCGGACCGACTCCCGTCGGCCAGAGCCTTGACCCGGCCATGGAAGCGGTAGCCGCCGCGGTCGAACACGGCCGCGTTGTACCCGGCAGCCACGGCCCGTTTGGCAAGCACCTCGCCCACCTTGCGCGCCGCAGCCGTCGGCTGTTCCCCGGACAGCTGCTCGCGCAGCTCGCGTTCGTTGGAACTGGCCGCCACCAGGGTGCGGCCGGCCTCATCGTCGATCAACTGGGCCGAAATGTGCGCGGCACTGCGGAACACGTTCAGCCGGGGCCGCGCAGGCGTGCCGGCGAGCCGGTTGCGTAACCGGCGATGGCGCTTCAGCCGCGCGTGGTGTCGATTGTGTTGTCGCTGCATGTCTAGTCCTGTGGTGGCGAACAACCTAGATGGCGGCCCTGCCGGCCTTGCCGGCCTTGGTGCGAACCCATTCGTCCCGATAGCGGATGCCGGCTCCTCCGTACGGGGTTGGCGGACGTTCGCCCCGAATCAGGGACGCCAAGTGGCCGACGTCGTGTTTGCAGATGCCTTCCACCGTGATGACCCGACCCGACTGATCCACATCGAGCTTGATTTCCTTGGTGGAAGCGTATTCAACCGGATGACTCTTCCCGACTTGCAGAACCAGGTTGCTGCCCTTCATCGAGGCCCGGTAGAAGTCGCCGTGGACCTCCAGGATGCGGGTAAAGCCCTGAGTCACGCCGGTGACCATATTCTGAATCAGAGCCCTGGCCAGCCCGTGCAGGGCCTTCAGATCCTGGGAATTGCCGCGCCGGGCGATGGTCAGCACACCGTCTGCCACAGTTACGTCAAGCCGCTGCGAAATGCGTTCGGTCAGGGCGCCGCGCGGACCGGACACCTCCACATACTGGCCCGGGGTAACCTTAACGCTCACGCCGCTGGGCAGTGCGACGGGCTGGTTGCCAATGCGTGACATGAAACTGGATCCTGTGTTGCCTTCCTAGCGGGAGCTTTACAACTACCAGACTTCGCAGAGGACTTCGCCCCCCACCCGGGCGCGCCGGGCCTGCTGGCCGGTCATGATGCCCTGCGGCGTGGTCAAAATCCAGATGCCAAGACCACTGCGTACCCAGCGGACGTCGCGCCAGCCAGCGTAGACGCGCCGGCCTCGCTTGCTGACTCGGCGCAAGTGCGAAATCACGGGGGCGCCGTGACGGTCGTACTTGAGGTCCAACTCGAGGTTGGTGTGACTGCCCGCCTTGCGCACATGCAGATCGGAGATGAAACCTTCCCGCTTGAGAATGCGTGCCAAGTCCACCTTGACCGACGACGACGGCATGGTGACCTGCGGATGCTGCATCTGCTGCGCGTTGCGGATGCGAGTCAGGAAATCCGCGATCGGATCAACATTCATGACTGTGATGCTCCTTGGACGCCATCCCTACCAGCTGGACTTGACAACGCCGGGTATGCGCCCTTCCAGGGCTTCACCCCGGAAGCATATCCGGCACAGGCCGAACCGGCGCATGTACGCGCGGGGGCGGCCGCATTTGGCACAGCGGTTGCGTACTCGGTTTGGGTACTTCCGCTTGGTCTCCCGGCAAATCATCGATGTCTTGGCCACAGGCGCTCGCTTCCTCAATTGCAGGTGTGAATCAGGATGGCGGCCGGTTCAGTGTGAACCCGGCCGAACAAAGGGCATGTTGAACTGATCCAGCAGGAAGCGTCCCTCCTCGTCCCTGCTGGCCGACGTGACAATGGTCACCTCGAGGCCCCTGACGGCGTCGATGTCGTCATAGCTGATTTCGGGGAAGATCAACTGCTCGGTCAAGCCCACGGTGTAGTTGCCGCGACCGTCGAAGGCGTCCGGCGAGAGTCCCCGGAAATCCCGCTGGTGGGGAATGGCGATGTTGATCAGCCGATCCAGGAAATGCCACATGCGATGGCCGCGCAGGGTCACCTTGACCCCCACCGGCATGCCTTCGCGCAGTTTGAACGTGGCAATCGAGCGGCGCGCCCGCGTCACGACCGGCTTCTGGCCGGTGATGCGCGTCAGGTCCTGCACCGCGGCCTCGACCGCGCGCCCGTTGGTCAGCGCTTCGCCCAAGCCGATGTTGACGGCGATCTTGGTTACGGTGGGAGACTGCAGCGGACTCGTATAGCCGAACTCCTTCATCATGGCGGGCACAACCTGCGTCCGATATTGGGCCAGCAACCGCGGCACCGGTCGGCTCGACCGCATGGCAGGTTGTTCAACGGTGGCTTGTTCGCTCATGGCAATGGCATCCAGGCAAGAAAAACGGGTGTCCGTCCGCGCCTACTCGGCCGCGGCGATCGGCTCGCCGGAACGGCGGTCGAAACGAATCTTGTCGCCTGCATCGAGGCGATACCCCACACGCGTGGGCCGGTCGTTGGTGCCTAGCACCATCACATTGCTGATGTGAATGGGGGCCTCGAACTCCACGATGCCCCGTTGCGTTTGGGTCCGGCCGGTGGCGCGCTGGTGGCGGGTCCTGAGATTGATTCCCTCCACCACCACGTACACCCGGTTGGGATCCGGCTTGCCGTCGCGCCTGCGCTTGTGCCGTATCTCGCGCACACTGCCGCGCTCGCCCTTGCTGGCGCCGGCAATCACCTCGATCTGGTCGCCGACCCTTACCTTCTGCTTCACTGATTCCTTCTCCTGTCTGGCCGGCCGCTGTTTCAAAGCACTTCGGGGGCCAGGGAGATGATGCGCATAAAGCCCCGCTCCCGCAGTTCCCTGGCCACCGGACCGAAGATGCGCGTTCCCCGCGGAAAGCGGGAATCGTCCACAATCACTGCGGCGTTTTCGTTGAAACGAATGTAGCTGCCGTCAGCCCTGCGCACCGGATTGCGCGTGCGGACAATCACGGCCTTGACCACTTCGCCCTTGCGCACGGTGCTGGCCGGGGCCGCGGACCGGACGGACGCGGTCACGATGTCGCCGACCTTGCCGTGCCGGCGTACACTTCCCCCCATCACCCGGATGGTGAGCAGCTCCTTGGCACCGGAATTGTCCGCCACCTTGAGGCGGCTTTCCTGCTGAATCATCAACTTGGCATCCTGTTGCGGTGAAAGTGCGAACTACACCTCCACCTCGTCGGGGGCGGGGGCGCGGGCCGTCACCTCTTCCACGAAGAAGTGCTTGCGCCGCGAGATGGGTCGGCACTGACGAATGCGGACGGAGTCACCCATGCGGGCCTGATTGTCCTCGTCGTGCACCTGGTAGCGCTTGTAGGTACGGATAATCTTGCCGTACAGGGGATGGCGCTTGGTGCGCTCCACCCGTACGGACACGGTCTTGTCCATGGAGTCCTGCACCACAGTGCCGGACAGGACCTTGCGCCGCTCACGCATCGTGCTCGCCCTCCATCTCCGCCATGAGTTCCCTTTGTCTCTGCACAGTGCGGATGCGGGCCAGTTCCTTGCGCACCTGGCCTGCCCGCGACGTGTTTTTCTGCTGGCCCGTGATCATCTGGAACCGAATGTTCCGCAACTCAACATGGCAGTTCCCGGCCATCTCTTCCAGTTCGGCGTCGTTCTTTTCCGCCAGTTCCCTGGCCTTCAACTGCGGCATGGGGCTTGGTCTCCCGTTCAGGCATCCTGTCGCTGGATGAACTGGGTGCGCATGGGCAGCTTGTGCTGCGCTAGGCGCAGCGCCTCCCGGGCCTGGTCCTCCGGCACACCGGTCATCTCGAACAGCACGCGTCCCGGCTTCACCACGGCCACGTAGTATTCGACGTTGCCCTTGCCGGAACCCATGCGGGTCTCCGCCGCGCGCTGCGTGACAGGCTTGTCCGGGAACACCCGAATCCACAGCTTACCGCCCCTGCGCACATAGCGCACGATGGCACGCCGGGCCGCCTCTATCTGGCGACTCGTGATCCAGTGGGGCTCGACCGCTTGCAGGGCGTACGTGCCGAAGTCCACGGTGTTGCCGCGCCCGGCCATGCCGCGCATGCGGCCGCGATGGCGCTTGCGGTGCTTTTCCCGTCTGGGCATCAACATTGGCCGTTCTCCTTCCTCGCCGTGCGCCGGGTACCGTCCCTCAGGGGACGGATTAGGCGATGTCCCGATAGCGGTTGTGGTATTCCTGGCCGGGCAGGACCTCGCCGCGGTAGATCCAGACCTTGACGCCAATGACGCCATAGGTGGTCCGGCCCACATCGGTTCCGTAGTCGATGTCGGCCCGCAGCGTGTGGCGCGGCACCTGGCCGCGGCGGAAGGAATCGACGCGGCCCATATCGCTGCCGCCCAGGCGCCCGGACACGGTGATCATGAATCCCTTGGCGCCCTGACGCATCGCCCGTTGGCCCGCCGAGCGCATCGCCCGGCGCCAGCTGACGCGGCGCTCCAACTGCTCGCCCACGCTGCGCGCCACCAGCGGTGCGCTCAGCTCGGGCCGGTTCAGTTCCTTGACGTCGATGCGAATGCTGCGGCCCGTGATCCGGAGCAGCTGCTCCCGCAGCTCGTTGACGGTGGCTCCTTTGCGGCCGATGATCATGCCGGGACGTGCCGTCTCGACAATCACTTCCACCTGGTTGGATTGGCGTTCGATGTCAATATGGCTGATGTTGGCATCCGGCAGCCGATTCCTGATCGTGTCCCGGATTGCCCGGTCCTCGTTCAGCAGTGCGACATATTCCCTGCCGGAGGAGTACCAGCGGCTGTGGTGTTCCTTGATCAACCCCAGCCGGAACCCCATCGGGTGAACTTTGCGACCCATTCGTTACCTCAAATTGCTTCTTCGAGCCAGTCGTCAGCGGCATCCACTTCGTCGAGCACCACGGTGATGTGCGATGAGCGCCGCCGCCAGGGCTTGAACCGTCCCCGACCGGCAAACCGGCGCCATCGGCGCATCGGGGCCTGATCGGCGTAGACGGCCTTGATGTACATGTCGTCCTGGTCCAGACCCAGGTTCTCGCTGGCGTTGTGCAGTGCGCTGGTGATGGTGCCCGCAAGCACCCCCGCAGCCCGTTGCGGCATGTGGCGCAGCATGTCCACAGCCTCCAGGGCATGCATGCCGCGCACCTCGTTGACCACCAGCCTAGCCTTGCGGGCACTGATGCCCGTAAAGCGCATCTTGGCTGTCACTTCCATAATGCGGATCCGCCTCCTTCGCCGCCAAATCGCCCCGGTGCTACCGTGCCGAAGTGCCGCGCTCGGACCGCAGATGGCCGCGGAAGTAGCGCGTGGGGGCAAACTCGCCCAGTTTGTGGCCAACCATGTTTTCCGTGATTAGGACCGGCACGTGGCGACGGCCGTCATGGACCGCGATCGTGTGGCCGACGAACTGCGGAAAGATGGTGGAGGCCCGGGCATAGGTGCGGATGACCCGCCGTTCGTTGCCTTCGTTCATGGCCTCGATGCGCCTGAGCAGCTTGACATCGACATAGGGCCCCTTCTTGAGGGATCTGGACATTGGGTGCTCCTCAAAATCAACGCCGCTTGGATCGGCGGCGCACGATGTTGCGATCGGTTCTGGGGTTGCGGCGGGTCCTGGCTCCCAGTGCCGGCCGACCCCAGGGGGTCTTGGGAGACGGCATGCCAATCGGAGATCGACCTTCGCCACCACCATGCGGATGCGAGGCGGGATCCATGGCCACACCGCGCACGGTTGGACGACGCCCCATCCAGCGGCGACGACCGGCCTTGCCCTGATCGAGGTTGGCATGGTCGGTGTTGCCCAACTGGCCGATCGTGGCCATGCAGTCCATGCTGAAGAACCGAACCTCGCCGGACGGCAGGCGCACCTGTGCCATGGCACCCTCCTTGGCCGTCAAACGGGCCGCGGTGCCGGCGCTCCGCACCAGTTGTCCGCCGCGCCCCGGGTAAATCTCCAGATTGTGCAGGAGAGCACCCAGGGGAATGTTGCGAATGGGCAGCGTGTTGCCCGGCAAGATTTCCGCATCGGGTCCCGACATCACTTCGCGGCCGATGTACAGGCCTTCAGGAGCGAGGATGTAGCGCCGCTCGCCATCCCGGTACTGGACCAGGGCGATGCGCGCACTGCGGTTGGGATCGTACTCGACCGACAGGACCCGTGCCGGCATACCGATGCGGTCGCGCCGGAAATCCACAATCCGGTAGCGGCGCTTGTGGCCTCCGCCCCGGTGCCGAACCGTGATCACGCCGCGGTTGTTGCGGCCGCCGCGGCGGCGCAGGGGCGCGACCAAGGACCGCTCGGGCTTTTCCCGGGTGATCTCCTCGAATGTCGGGCCGCTCATGTTGCGGCGGCCCGGCGAGGTGGGGTTGAATATCTTGACGGGCATGGCTCGGTTGCCTCAGTCCCCTTCGTACACGTTGATGGTCTCGCCCTCGGCGAGTGTGACCACCGCCTTCTTCCACTTCGGGCTACGAATGAACACGCGATTGCCGCGCCGGCGGGTTTTGGCCGGCATCACCAGGATGCGCACCGACGCGACTTCGACATCGTAAAGTGCCTGCACGGCCTCCCGCACCTGCAGCCGATTGGCACCCATGTCCACCTTGAATGTGTACTTGCCGTCGGCCTCCGCGTACATCGTCTTTTCCGAGACGACAGGATTCAGAATTACCTGATGCAGGTTCATGTCGCTGCGCCTCCCAGCCAGTCTTCAAGTCCGGCCTGGGCATCCTGTGTGACCAGCACCACGTCCGCCTGCAACAGGTCCCGGACGTTGGCATACATGTAGTGCAGGGTCCCGACTCCGGTCAGGTTGCGGATCGCCCTCAGCATCGAATCACTGCCGGGGCCGTGCACGATCAACGTGCGCCGATCCCGGATCTGCATGGCGCGGAGCAGGGCGTCCATGTCCCTGGTCTTGAGATCCCGGCCGAATCCACTCTCCACGATGCGAATGGCCTCGGCCTCGGCCTTGACAGTCAGGGCACTGCGCACGGCAGCGCGGCGCATGGCCTTGGGCATTTGCTTGCGGTAGCTGCGCGGAGTCGGCCCGAACACGGTACCGCCGCCCACCCACTGCGGGGCCCGAATCGTGCCCTGCCGGGCACGGCCGGTGCCCTTTTGGCGCCATGGCTTGCGTCCACCGCCCCGAACCTCGCCCCGTGTGCGAGTTTTGTGGGTGCCCTGACGGGCATTGGCCAACTGGCGCACCAGAGCCTGCTGCATCAAACTGGCGTTGACCGGCGCCTGAAACACGGAGGCATCCAGATCGGCGGTGCCGACGACTTCGCCGGCTGTATTCCAAACTTCGGCTTTCATGTTGCGTTGCGTACGGACTGCCCGTGCCGCCCCCCGGAACCGGGAAGGCAAGCGGTTCAGACCTTTATCGCCCCCCGGATGGTGACCAAGCCGTCGGCGGGACCGGGCACCGCACCCTTGACGGCCAGCAGATGCTTCTCCGCATCGACCAATACCACGCGCAGGTTGTGCAGAGTGGTACGGTCGTTGCCCATGCGACCGGGGCCGCGAGAACCCTTGAAGGTGCGGCCCGGCGTAGTGCCTGCGCCCCGGGAACCGGGAGCGCGGTGCCGATCGCTCTGGCCGTGGGTCTTGGGACCGCCCGCGAAACCGTAGCGTTTCACCGCACCGGCGAACCCCTTGCCTTTGCTAACGCCGATCACGTCCACCTTGTCGCCTTCAGCAAAGGCCGCAACCGTAATTTCGTCGCCCGGGGCCACCTCGGCCGGGCCACCGAGCCGAACTTCCCGCAGGTGGCGCAAAGCCGGCAGTCCAGCTTTGGTCAGATGGCCGCGCTCGCCGCCCGAAAGCCTGCGCGCCGGAACTTCCTCGTAGCCAATCTGGACGGCGTGGTAGCCGTGTTCGGCATGATTCTTGACAGCCGTGATCCGGCACGGACCGGCCTGGATGACGGTCACTGGCACGGCGCTGCCGCTCTCCGCGTCGAAGAGCTGGGTCATGCCCACCTTGCGACCAAGAATCTGCTTCATGTGTATTCAGCCTCGCACGGTTCCCGGCAGGAACTACAGCTTGATCTCGACATCGACGCCGGCCGGCAGGTTCAACTTGGTCAGGCTCTCGCTGGTGCGCGGAACCGGATCGACCACGTCAATCAACCGCTTGTGGGTGCGGATCTCGAACTGCTCGCGGCTGTCCTTGTCCTTGAAGGGGGATCGGATCACCGTGAACTTCTCGATGCGCGTGGGCAGTGGCACGGGGCCAACCACCTGGGCTCCGGAGCGTTCCGCCGCCTCCACGATCTCGCGGGTGGACGCGTCCAACAGTCGGTGATCGTAGGCCTTGAGCTTGATGCGAATGGTTGATTTTGGAGGCATCCTGGCGTGTCCTCTGGCGCGTGGCGAAAAAGCCGGAGCCCCTGGGGGCCCCGGCCAAGACTAGTCGAGGATTTCGGTGATGGAGCCGGCGCCGACGGTGCGGCCGCCCTCGC
>VXMJ01000064.1 GCA_009841145.1 Caldilineaceae bacterium SB0661_bin_34
TCAAGGACCTGCCCGACGAAGATGAAGTAATCCAATCGTGATGGATTGGTATAATTAGAACACTTATCCTTGGGGTTTTCAGCAGGGAGTGGGCCATGGCCCGCAAGACCGCGGTCGTCTGGGCCGCCGAGGACACGGCCGCGTCGCTGCATGCGCAGTACCGGGCCGAGCCGGAGCCGGAGGTGCGCACGCGGCTGCATGCCCTGTGGCGGCTGCGCCTGGGAGAGGGCCCGACGGTCGCGGCGGCCGTGGTGGGCGTGGGCCGGCGTTCCGTGCAACGGTGGCTACGCTGGTACCGGGAAGGCGGCCTGGCCCGGGTGCGGTCGCGGCGGCGGGGCGGGGCGGGCAAGCCCTGCTTCCTGACGCCGGCGCAGCAGGAGCGGCTGGTGGCGGAGGCGGCCAAGGGGGTGTTTGGGACAGCGCAGGCGGTGCGGGACTGGATTGAGGCGCAGTTCGGGGTGCTCTACACGGTGGCCGGCATCTACACGTTGCTGGAACGGCTGGAGCTCCGGCTCAAGGTACCCCGGCCCCAACACCCGCAGGCGGACCCCCAGGCCCAGGAGGCCTGGAAAAAGGGGGGCTCGGCGAACGCCTGAAGGCGGTCGGCCTGAAGGCGGGGCAGGGCATCGTGTGGGGCGACGAGATGCGCCTGGGACTCATCGGACAGGTGCGCCGGGTATGGGTGCCGCCCAAGGTCGCAGTACGCCAGGCGGTGCAGTACAGCCGGGTGTACACGTACGTGGCGGTCGCCATCGATCCGTTGACGGGCCGGCTCTGGTGGGCCTGGCAGGAGAACATGAAGGGGGCGGAGATGGCCCGCATCTGGGGAGCCTGGGCGGAGGATCCGGCCATCGACGGCTGGGTCTGGGACGGGGCCGGGGGCCACCAGGGCGAAGACATGCAGGCGGTGGACGCACCCCGGGTGGTGCAGCCGCCCTATGCGCCCGAACTGAACCCGGTCGAGCGCTTTTTTCGGGAGCTGCGCCGGGCCGTCGAGGGCCGCGTGTACCCGACCCTGCGGGCCAAGCAGGAGGCCCTGGAACCGGTGCTGAAGGCCTGGCAGGCGGACCCGGAGCGGGTCAAGCGGCTGTGCAGCTGGAAGTGGATTCGGAAGGCCCTCAAGAACCTGTCCAACGACCCGTCGGCGGCACCCACCAGCCCCTTGGCATAAGTGCCTTTGACTTACCGGATTGGTATCAATCGGGGCGAAAGGGACCTTCCCGGGATTGAATTGTGCAGGCCGGCTACGGCCCGACCGACTCGGGGTCAGGCGGGTTGGTGTGTGGCGACAGGTTGGTCCGCCACATGCCGTAGCCGGTCAATAGGGCAAGTGCCAACCAGCCGATCTGGGCTGCGTCGAGCCAAAGCTCGTCCGACCGGCCGATCCGAAAACCTTCCGTCAACAGAAACAGCACGGCTACCAGGAACAGACCGGTCAGCAGAACCTTGCGCGGTTCCAGTGTCCGGTACCACAGGAGCGCCCAAATCGCGGCACAACCCAGCGACTGGTACAGGCCCGTGGGGTGGCGTGCCTGTTCGCCGTACATGGCGGCCCAAACCATGTCGGTCTCGGTGCCCACCACGCGGCCGGTCAGGTATCCGCCAATCGTCCAAACCACCCCTCCCGCCACGAGGCCGGTCAGGACTGCGGCCCCGGCCGGCTCCGGGTCCAGGCGAAAACGCATCAGGTAGAGCCAGGCGGCCACAAACGCGCCGATGATGCCCGGCCAGGGGGTCAGTCCGCCCGGCCGGAAAGCCAGGATATCCGGAAGCGACTGGCTGTACACCTCCCAAAAGGCGACCACGTGGGCCAGTCGCGCTATCACTAGGCCCGCCAGCAACGCCGACGTGCACAGTCCAAACAGCCGGTCGTATGTAAGGCCGTACCGGCGGCCCATGCGCGCGGCGACTTCGGTTGCCAGCCAAACCGCCAACAGCGAAGTCAGGGGGCCGGCCGGCAATGCGACCGAACCCAGTTGAATGGTCGAGTGCATCGGCAGTCGAACAGGTTTCTGGCAAAGCTCCGGTCAGCCGTGCAGGCCTGCACAGGACACTGTGGCACCGTTTCGGACCGTGAGATGCCGGTGGCGGTTCGCGTCAGGCAAGCTCATAGTCCATGGCATGGTGGCGGAAGTAGGTGGCATAGAGCTCCGCGTAGTGGCCGCCCTGTAGCATCAGGCTGTCGTGGCTGCCTTCCTCGATGATCCGACCGTGCCGCATGACGATGATCCGGTCGGCGGCCTGAATCGTCGACAGGCGATGGGCTATCACAATCGCGGTCCGATCCCGCAGCACCAAATCCAACCCCTCCTGGATTTGCGCTTCGGTCAAAGGGTCCACGCTGGCCGTGGCCTCATCCAGGATGATCATCCTCGGGTCCTGGACCAGCAGGCGGGCCAGTGCCACCAACTGTCGCTGGCCTAGTGAAAGCGAACTGCCCATTTCGCCGGTCTCGGTATCCAAGTCCTGTGGCAGGCTGCGCAGCCAAAAACCGCCGCCTACGGCATGGGCCGCCTTCTCGGCCACGTCGTCCGTGGCGTCCTCCCGCCCGTAGCGGATATTATCGCGGACGGTGCCCGAGAACAGGAAGGGCGACTGCGCGACCATGCCCAGTTGGCGATGGTAGGCGTCGAGGTCGAAGCTGCGGATGTCGATGCCGTCCACCAGCAGCAGCCCCTTTTGGAACTCGTAGAAGCGGGCCACCAGCTTGCCCAGGGACGACTTGCCGGCGCCGGTGTGTCCGACCAGGGCCACGGTTTCGCCGGGGGCGATGTCCAGATTGAAGTCCTCCAGCACCTGCTCCTGTTCGGAATAGCGGAAGTGAACGTTCCGGAACTGGATGTGCCCCTCCAGCAGGGGAACCGGTCGGTTGTCGTGCTGCACCACCAGGGGTTCGGTATCGATCAGCGCGAAGACCCGCTCCGCCGCCGCCATGCCGAGCTGGAACTGGCTCCAGAAGGACGCGATGCTCGTCATCGGGAACATGAGCCTCTCGACAGTCGTAATGAAGAGGAACCACTCCCCTGTGGTCAGTTCGCCGGCAAATGCCAGGTGGCCCCCGAAGTACAGCAGCAAGGCCGTGGCCACGCCCGTCAGCAGGAACAGGATCGGAAAAATGGCCGCAAATACAAACCCTTGTCGCAGGTTGAGGCCATAAGAGCGCTCGTTCACATCCGTGAACGTGTCGAAAATGGCCTGTTCCTGACGGAAGTTCTTGGCTACCGCGATGCCGGTGACGGTTTCCTGCACCGTAGTGTTGACCTGGGCCAGGATGCGCCGAACCTGGGTCGTGACGTTGCGGGCGATGTGGCGGAACGACAGCGCCGCGACCGTCACCAGAGGCAGCAGGGCCACGGAGATCAGCGCCAGCCGCACATGGATGAAAAACATGACTCCCAGAAGGATCAGCACCAGCAGCAGCTGGCTGGCGAGGTTCAGGGTCAGGGTGACTGTGTTGGAGAACTCCTGAGTGTCGGATGTCACCCGGCTCACGATGCTGCCACTGGGGAACTCGTCGTAGAAGGACATGTCCCGCTGCATGATCGCGGCAAACGCCTGTTGGCGCATGCGGAAGACCACATTGGCCACCACGCGGCTGGTTTGGCGTTGGCGTACATAGTTGTAGACCCAACCCATTGCGCCGGCGATCAGGATCATCACCATCAGTACCAGGCCCTGCTGCAGGTTCGCCTCGCCGACCATTGCATCCACACCCCGGGCGGTCAACAGGGGCAGGGCCGTATCCATCAGGGACTGCATCAGGATCGTGACTGAGACAATTCCCATCAACAGCGATTGGGGCTTGAACTGGGCAATGATCCGGCTTACCAGCTGCCGGTCGGAGTAGGTGCGGTCGTAGGCCTCGGCGTCGAGGCCATCCATGAAGAAGCCCATGGGATCAGTTCCCTGTCATCGCGTTGGCGGAGGTTTCGGTCCGGATGAAAATCCGGCGATACAAATCGCACCGGGCCAGGAGTTCGTCGTGGCTGCCCAAGTCGACGACCCGGCCCCGCGTCAGCACCAGGATCTTGTCGGCTTTCCGGATTTGGGCAATGCGGTGGGTGATCAGGAACGTGGTGCGATCCTTCATCACGTTGTTGATGGCTCGTTGGATTTCGTCTTCGGTGGCACTGTCCACGGCGCTGGTCGAGTCATCGATGATCAGAATGCGCGGGTTTGTCAATAGGGCCCGGGCGATGGCGATGCGCTGGCGCTGGCCACCGGACAACGTCACGCCCCGTTCCCCGATCACCGTGTCGTATCCGTCCTGAAAGCCCATGATGAACTCGTGGGCCTGGGCTGCCCGGGCGGCCTGTTGGATCCGCTCGTCGTCGAGTCGGCCACCGCCAAGGCCAAATCCGATGTTCTCCCTCAGGGTCCGGGAGTACAGGAATATGTCCTGCTCGATCATTGAGATTTGGCTGCGCAGGGACTCAAGGTTCCAGTCACGCACGTCCACGCCGTCTACGACCACGGCCCCACTATCGCAGTCGAAAATGCGGTTGACCATCTTGGTCAAGGTGGACTTGCCTGAGCCAGTCTGGCCGACGATGGCGATGCATTCGCCGGGCGACACCTCAAAGGAAACGTCCTCAAGGGTCGGAACGACATCGTAGCTGTAGGTGACGCGGTCGAAGACCACATGGCCGCGCAGCAGGCCGCGGTTTCCGGCTCGGTTCTCATCCAGTTCCGTATCCTGATTGATGATGTCCAGAATGCGCTTGGCCCCTGCCATCCCCATTTGGACGAGCGTGAACGAGAAAATGGAGATGAAGGTGGGAAAGCCCAGCAGGTAGGCCAGGCTCATGAAGGCCACCAGGTCGCCGATGGTGATGAGGTCCTGCGTGACCAGCCACAGGCCGTGGCCGAACATCAAAGACAACGCAATACCCAGGTACAGCATGGGCCAGTAGGTGGCTTGAATGCGACCTTGTTCCATGAAGTATCGGCGATGAGCCGCGGCGGTCCGAAGGAACTTGCGCAACTCAAAGGCTTCGCGTGCTGCCGACTTGACCAGTTCAATGCCTGTGATGGACTCGTTGAGCGTGGTGTTCATGCGCCCGAAGTTCATCTGCATTGCGCCCGACACCGGCGACAGCTTGCGGTTGAACCGACGCAGGGCGATCAGGAACACCGCGATGTAGACCAACGGCACCACCAGGAGTTGGAGGTGGATGGTTCCGATCATGGCAATCGGGAAGATGATGAACAGCACCGAGTCGTAGATCAGGGCAATACCGGGAGTGATCATCATGCCCAGTTGCCTGACGTCGTCCGTGGACCGGGCCATGATGTCGCCGGTGCGCTGCCGGTTGTGGAAGGTTTGGCTCTTGCCCAGCAACGAGATTTCGAGTTCCTCCCGCACATCGCGCTGCAACCGAGACCCCAGCACCTCCTTCATGAAACCGCTAACAAGATCGAAGACGGTCCTGACCGCGACCGCAACGCTGATGGTGATCACCACGCGCAACAGGGCCGCCGGCGCTTCGTCGCCCAGGGAAATCGTGTCGACCGCCGTACCGCCCAAACGCGATCCCCAGGCATAGAGGAAACTCGCCACCACGGCCGCCCCCAGAGCCAGGACCAATACGCCGGCGTGCCGCATGACGTGGGACGCGATCCATCGAATCGGTGAAGCCCGGTTGTAGTTGTATTCGTTGCTGATGCTGAACTCGCGGCGCGGAACAGCTGCGGCGGGCAAAGTCATTGGGGCAGGGTGAGGGCGATGATCAAGGAGCGTTCCAGGCAAAAGGGCGGAAGATTGTACGCAACTTCCCGCGCGATGTCAGATTCTGGCGCGCACTGAACACCCCAAACCGTCCACGTCTCCGAGGGCTTCGGCGGCGCGCAATTGATGCCGGGGATGCCTGCTGCGGCGAGGTCCAACTCAACCGGCCGGGGGGCAGGGCGATTGCATCTAAATTGGGGGCGGCTGACCGGGCCGGCCGGCCCGTGGCT
>VXMJ01000015.1 GCA_009841145.1 Caldilineaceae bacterium SB0661_bin_34
GGTCCCACCAGTTCGGTCCGGGAGTCCGAGCGCGAACGCATCGCCGACGCCGCCTAGACCTTCGACACCGAGCGCCAGCGCACCGTCATGATGATCGTCGAGGCCCAGTCCGCGCGCCAGCGACATCTGGCCGTCCGCCTGCTGCGCTATGTCGTCGACCGGCTCCTCGAGCTGTGCGAGGACCGGGAGCGGCACGACCCGGCCGGGGGCCTGCCGCCGGTGGTCGTGGCCGTCCTCTACACCGGGCCGGACCGGTGGCGGATGCCCTCGCTGTCGGACCTGTTCAGCCCCGTGGCCCAGGCCCTCATGCGGTTCGAGTTCCCGCTGCGGTACTACGACATCCACCACATGGACCGCCGCGAGGACCCCGAACAGCCGCTGTTGCGCCTGGTTTTCGCCATCGAGCGGGCCGGGGACCCGGGCGAGACCGTATCGGTGGCGGAGGCCGTCCGGGCCCTGCCGGACGAGGAGGCGTACGCGCTCATGACGCGGTTCCTGTCGGATAAAATGCGGCAGTGGATCAATCTCAGGGATGCCCGGGGACGGCGTTTGGTGGATGACGGCCGCCTGGACGACCGCCGTTCGCTCAAGGAAGTGGAGAGGGAAATGGAGACCATTCAGGAACGCTTCAATCGTCTGATGGACGAACGGCACACCGCAGGCCTGACCACGGGACGGGCCGAGGGGGAGATTGTGGGAGTACTGGTCAGCTTCCGGCGCGCCCTGGCCGACAGCGGTCTGGACCCCCGGCTTGCGGCAGAGGTGGAGACCCATGCCGACCGCATCGTCGAAGCGGCCCGGCGCGGCGTCCGCTTCGACCTGGACGACATCCCGGATGCCGCACGGCTCATAACCGCGATCCGGGACGGCGGCGGCCCGACACGGGTACCCGACGAGCAAATTTGGGCCCTGCTGCCGCACATCCCGGAAGAGGACGCGGAGCCGGAGTAGCACAAGTCCGACACCGTCCTCGGATCGCCACACCCCACGCAGGTCCACCCTGGCCGGGCGCGCCTGCCCTGTTTGATCCGCGACTTCCATGGCGGCCGGGGAGGATCAACACAACGAAAACAGTGTTCCAGGTGTTGGGACAGACCCTTGCGTACGTAGATTGGGTTCCCTCCCGTCCGAACCGGTTTGCGCGTGGTTAAAGTGTGCTTTCCCAACACAGCGACGAGTTGCCGGTGCCCCGCACAACGCCTCCTGGGCAAGACCTGTGCCTGACGGCGCAAATCGCACCGGTCCCCGCCATCCGGTCGTGCCGGGACGGCTGTGGGCACAACGCTGACCATGCCAAGCCTGCAGCAGCAACGACTGGCCCCTGCTGTCCAACGTGACCTTCCGGGAACGGGCGGTCAAGCCAATCCATCTGTGCACCGCCCGCGTCGGTTGCCGGGGCCTGTCCCGCATCCTGGCCCTGTTTGGCTGCGGGGTGGGTGCCGCCACCCTGTGGCGCGCCGTGTAGGCGGTGGCCCTCGGCCTGGAACCCGGCCCACAGACCGCTTTGCCACCATGGATCGAGGTGGACGAGACCCGACGATCCATCGGCGGCACCCAGCCCCTGATGGCCGTGGTCTTGGCCTGAACCGACGCCCCGGAACCCATATCAACGAGATTGAAACCGTGCCGCTCATGCCCTGTTGCGGCATTTGGATGGGGGGACTCTGGGACAGATTCTGGAGGACTGCTTCTACATCTCCTCCAATACAGCGGACCCGTTTACCTGGCGGAGGTTCGGACGGGTTCTCATCCGGACCTCCGTGTCCAGCCACTTTCAAACTCAGGGTTGCACTGCCCAATCCCAATCGGCGTTGCTGCGGGCAGAAGACTTCCCCTCACGAAGAGGCACCATCCGTCGGAAGATCTCATTGAATGCCTCTCGGCAAGGCCCCTCCATATCCGATGGGTGACTTGTCTTGGAGTAGGCATCGAGAGGCCTGATGGGCGTGGAATGGACGGGTGAAGCCTCCGGGTTTGACCCTGGTTTGCGGTTCCGTGCAGATGTTGCGAACAGGTCTTCGGGTTTCTGAGCGCAACACCGCCAACCCGGAGCCGAAGGCGACCACTCGAAAGTCTGACTACCGACCGGTTGCCCGTTTCATTGAGTCCGCGTCATGTGAATCACATGTTGCGGGTCACATCCTCGGCCGATTCCGCCACCATGGCAATGGTGTGGTCGATGTCTTCCCGGCTGTGGGCCAGGGAGAAAAACAGCGGATGGCTGGGTGGCAGGTAGATGCCCCGGGCCAGACAGCCGCGGAGCATGGCCGCAACCCTGTCCCCGTCCTCGGGATCCGACACGGGCGACGGCATGGGGCCGGGTC
Source organism: Caldilineaceae bacterium SB0661_bin_34 (assembly GCA_009841145.1). Lineage (GTDB taxonomy): Bacteria > Chloroflexota > Anaerolineae > Caldilineales > Caldilineaceae > Bin34. The sequence continues at coordinate 2,325 of VXMJ01000015.1, forward strand.
CCTCCAGCCGGTATCCGATTTCATGTTCGCGGGTTACCGCATTCAGGCCGTCGATCAGACGCTGTCCGATCTCCCACTGGTAGGCAATGCCGTCCCGCTTCTCCATCTCGTCCAGGACCGTGGCCATCGCGGTCAGGCTCAGGGTGTCGCAGTGGAAGGTGGCCGCCAGCCACGCCTCCTGGGCATTGGGGTGTCCCAGAACCTCCTTGCGGCCCGCAATGAAGCTGCCGGGATATCCGTTGCAGCAGGCCTTGCCAAACGTGGACATGTCCGGTGTCGCACCCCAACGGTGGCCAGCACCTCCGTAGGCAACCCGGAACCCAACCTTGATCTCATCAAAGATGCACAGTGCATCGTGGCTGTGTGCAATTTCCACACAGCCTTGCAGGAAGCCTTCCGGCGGACCTTCTCCGCGCACCGTTTCCATAATGACGCAGGCGTATTCGCCGGGATGCTGCCGAAACGCATCGTCCAAGGCGTTCAGATCGGCATACGGAACTTCCGTGGTCAGTTCACCAACCTGTTCCGGCACACCCACGCTGCCCGGGCGGGCCCAGTCGTGCCAACCGTGGTAGCCGCTGCGAATCACCCGATCCTTGCCCGTATAGGACCGGGCAATCAGGACCGCGCCCGCGGTGGCGGCACTGCCGCCAATCACGAAACCCAGCATCTCCGCGAACGGAATCGCCTCGATCAGCTTCTCCGCGACCTCCACCTCCCGTTCCCAGGCGGTGGTGTAAATCGTACCCTGTGCCATCTGGGCCGAGATGGCCGTCTGCACGGCCGGATCGTTATGCCCCAACAGAATCGGGCCGTAGGCCAGCAGGTAGTCGATGTACTCGTTGCCGTCCGCATCCGTAAACCGGGCACCTTGGGCCTCGCGGGTAAAGACCGGGTAGCCGCGGGCAATCATGTCGTGGCTGCGCTTGTGGCCCTGGCACCCGCGCACCAGGAGTTCGTCCGAACGCGCGAGCAGGGACTTGGATCGAGAGACGTCGGGTGACAGCAAACCACTCATGGGAACCTCTTTGGCTGGGGTCGGATACATTCATTCGTCCCGACGGGCGGGATCAAGGAAACAGGGCTTCATCGATTTCGGCCTGATAGCCGTTGACGGAACCGACCAGGACTTCATCCATCGTCACTGCGCGGTTGAGCAGGCTGGACTCCATCAGGGCATAGACCAGGGCCACCGAGCGCATGCCCTGTTCAATGTCCACTTCCACGGCAGGCTTGCGGCCGGTCAGGACCTGGCCCAGCTCCGCGTATTCGATGGCGATGATCCTGGGATCGACCTCGGTGAAGGGCAGATCATATCCCCCCAGGCGTTCCCCGCCAAAGAGGGTAGCGGTCGCCTCCTCGAGCCGGAAATCCGGCACCAGGTCCAGCACTTCGTCACCGGTCAGGGACTTGCCGTCGGCCAGATGCACGGTGACCGGCTGGCCGCTCCGATCATTGGGCAGGTCCATGGAGCCCCGCGCCCCGAACAGCAACCGCTGGAACATGCCCCGGCCGTGGCCGGCGTGGTCCTCGACGAACTGGGTCACCGCGCCGTTGGCGTGCGTGATGGTTCCGTAGGCTGCGTCCTCGGCCGTGGGCTCGAAGGTGGCCGGCATCACCTTTTGCCACCGGCCGTAGATTCCCGCCGGGTTGGAACTCATGTCGTTGTCCTTGCCCGCGGCGGGGTTGCGCCGTACGGGTTCGTGCAGCCGCACCTGGCCGTAGGCCGTGACCGCGGGCCCGAGGTAGTACTCGAGGATGTCGGTGAAGTGGACCCCGACGTCCAGCAATACGCCGCTCTGATCCTTCATGTGGCGCCAAACGGAAATTGTCATCCGGTCAGCGCCACCCAGCGTGTTGTGGATCATGAGGCGCGGTTCCCCAATGGCTCCGGATGCCAACACTGCCCGGGCCAGTCGGTTCATGGGATCGCGGCGGTAGTTCTCCGCCACGGACAGGACGCGGCCGGTACGACTCTGGGCCTCCCTGATCCGGCGGCAGCACTCAACCGTCAGGCCCACGGGCTTTTCGCACATGACGTGCCAGCCCAGCTCCAGGGCCTCCACCGCCAGCGTGTGGTGGTATCGGGGCGTGGTGGTGATGTCCACGGCCTGCACCCCGTGGACCGCCAATTCCGCCAGGGCAGGAACCACGGCTGGACGTGTCCCGAACCGTTCCGCCGCCTCGTCTGCCAAGAGATTGGCATTGTCCAGCACCGGATCGCACAGCGCGACCAGGTTGAACTCCGACAGACCATGCTTCTGCAACTCTGCCAGACCTCGCAGATGACGGGTGCCCATCCCGCCACAGCCGACGATTGCAAGGTTGATGTTTGCCATGGAAAGTGGAAGTCCCGATGCCAGTGCTCGAAGGGTCATTGGCCGGCAGGGTCCACGCCGGAATACCGGGCCAACTCTGTAAATCTAACAGCCCAGCCGATTTGCTCCAACCGGATGAGGTTGGCACCTGGACGGGACTGCGCGCACCAAGTCCGGATAGAGGGACTAGAGGCCATCGTCCCGGTCGGCCTGATCGGGATTCTGGATCCTGGCATTGTGACCGGGGCGGAACACAGGACTGTCCACCCCGGCCGCGGCTTCATCGGCGGAACGAGGTTGGCTTTACTGCCTAATCCTCCCAGGTCCCGGGAGCATCATTTGCAACCATTGCCGCAACCATTGCCCACAGGTGCACAGTGCGATCCTTGCCGGCACTGGCCAGGATTTGCCCGTCCGGGCTAAATACCACGATGCGGACCCCATCCGTGTGGTCCCGCAAGGTGCGCCGCAGGGACCCCGTGGGCACATCCCACAGGCGCACTGTTTCGTCCCAGCCGGCACTGGCCAAGATTTGCCCGTCAGGACTGAATGCCACGCTGCGGACTGATGCGCTATGGCCCTCCAAGGTGTACAGGAGAGTGCCGGCGGTCACATTCCACAGACGCACGGTGTTGTCCCAACCGGCACTGGCCAGGATTTGCCCGTCAGGACTGAATGCCACGCTGAAGACCCAATCCGTGTGGCCCTCCAAGGTATGCCGCAGGGTGCCCGAAGCCGCTTCCCACAGATGCACGGTGTCGTCCACACTGGCACTGGCCAGGGTTCGCCCGTCCGGACTGAACGCCAAGCTCCGGATCTCATCC